>CALUQH010000013.1 GCA_944322885.1 Candidatus Gastranaerophilales bacterium
GTACCCCCAAGCGAATTCGAATCGCTGTCTACACCGTGAAAGGGTGTTGTCCTAGGCCTCTAGACGATGGGGGCTTATTTCTTTCGACAAGTTCAATTCTACATGAAGCAAAATTAAATGTCAACCATTTTTTTTATATTTTATTGCATGTAAAAAATGGAGAGTTTTTTCAGCTTTTTAGATATGGATTTACCCCTTGAAAGTTTTTTGTTTTTTATGTAAAATATATATATAATTTGAGAGAGATAGGAGTAAATATTTAAAATGTTTGAACGTTTTACCGAAAAAGCGATAAAAGTTATAATGTTAGCTCAGGAAGAAGCAAGACGTTTAGGTCATAATTTTGTGGGAACCGAACAGGTTTTACTCGGACTTATCGGAGAAGGCACAGGCGTTGCTGCAAAAACTTTGAAGTCTATGGGCGTAACACTTAAAGATGCCAGAGCCGAGGTGGAAAAAATAATCGGCAGAGGCTCCGGTTTTGTTGCAGTTGAGATACCTTTTACCCCGAGAGCTAAAAGAGTTCTTGAATTATCATGGGATGAAGCAAGACAGTTAGGACATAATTATATAGGCACTGAACACTTATTATTAGGTTTAATAAGAGAAGGTGAAGGAGTTGCAGCCAGAGTTTTAGAAAATTTGGGCGTTGATTTGAACAAGGTTAGAAGCAATGTAGTGAAAATGCTTGGAGAATCTAAGCCGCAAACCGTATCATCCGGTAGCTCAAGTTCATCTTCCTCGTCCGGCGGGAAAACAAAAACCCCAAGTTTGGACGAATTTGGCCGTGACTTAACTCTTGCCGCACAAGAACTGAGACTTGATCCGGTTGTTGGCAGAGAAAAAGAAATTGAACGCGTTATACAAATCCTTGCAAGACGTACCAAAAATAATCCTGTTCTTATCGGTGAGCCGGGGGTTGGTAAAACAGCTGTTGCGGAAGGTCTTGCAACAAGAATTGTTAATGCTGAAGTCCCTGATATTCTTGACGGTAAAAAAGTTATCCAGCTTGATATGGGGTTGCTTGTTGCAGGTACTAAATACCGCGGTGAATTTGAAGAACGTTTGAAAAAAATTATGGACGAAATTCGTCAGGCAGGAAATATAATTCTTGTTATTGATGAGATGCATACCCTTATCGGTGCAGGTGCCGCAGAAGGCGCTATTGATGCTGCAAATATATTAAAACCTGCGCTGTCGAGAGGTGAAATTCAGGTTATCGGAGCAACAACACTTGATGAATACAGAAAATATGTTGAAAAAGATTCTGCTCTTGAACGTCGTTTCCAGCCCGTAATTATTGATGAACCGACTGAGGAAGAATCTATTGAAATTATTAAGGGATTGAAACCTAAGTACGAAGAACATCATAAATTAATAATTTCTGATGAAGCTATTGTTGCTGCTGTAAAATTATCTAATAAATATATTACTGACAGATTTTTACCGGATAAAGCAATTGACGTTATTGACGAAGCTTCATCAAAAGTTCGTTTAAAAGTTTCTAATCTTTCTCCGGAAGGAAAGGAACTTGAAAAAGAACTGAGAACTCTAATAAAAGAAAAAGAAGAGGCTATTAGAAATCAGGAATTTGAAAAAGCTTCACAATTAAGAGATGACGAGGCTGATTTGAAAGAAAGAATTCGCGAAATGGCTCAAAAATATAAAGAAGAACATGAGGCTAACAAGCCGACTGTTACAGCTGAAAATGTTGCTGAAGTTATTTCAACAATGACCGGTGTTCCTGTTACAAAATTAACAGAAGGAGAAAGTGAAAGACTTCTTAAACTTGAAGATACTCTTCATGAACGTGTAATAGGTCAGCATGATGCTGTTGTTGCGATATCAAAGGCAATCAGACGTGCAAGGGTTGGTTTGAAAAGTCCTAACAGACCTATCGGAAGCTTTATCTTCTGCGGGCCTACCGGTGTTGGTAAAACTGAACTTGCCAAGGCTCTTGCAGAAGCTGTATTCGGTTCCGAAGATAACATGATAAGAGTTGATATGTCTGAATTTATGGAAAAACATTCAACTGCAAAACTTATCGGTTCTCCTCCGGGATACGTTGGTTATGACGACGGCGGACATTTGACAGAGCTGGTTCGTAAAAAACCTTACAGCGTAATCCTGTTTGATGAAATTGAAAAGGCTCATCCGGATGTATTCAATATCATGCTTCAAATTCTGGATGACGGACGTTTGACAGATGCTAAAGGTCGTCATGTTAACTTCAAAAATACAATTATCATCATGACATCAAATGTCGGTGCAAGTATGATTACAACAACATCAAAACTCGGATTCTCAACAAGTGACGATGAATCAAAAGATAAATACGAAAAACTTAAAGAAACAGTTACTGAAGAAATGAAAAAAGCATTCAGACCTGAATTCTTGAACCGTATTGATGAAACGATAGTATTCTCTCACCTGTCTCAGGAAGAAATCAGACAGATTGTTGATTTGATGTTGAAAGATCTCTTCAAACGTCTGGCTGAAAGAGAATTGTCTGTTGAGGTTACAGATGAAGTTAAAGATCATCTCGCTAAAAACGGATACTCTGAAGCTTACGGTGCAAGACCTTTAAGAAGATTAATCCAGCGCAAGATAGAGGATATGCTTGCAGAGGAAATTCTTTCTGGTAAGTATGCGCCGGGTGATACGATTGTGATAAAGCTTGTTGATGATAAGATTGCTTTTGAAAAAAAGGCCAAACGGACCAAAAAAGAAAGTCAGGAAACATCAGAAGCTGTTCAATAATAATTAAAAATTCCGCCCGATAAATAGGCGGAATTTTTTTCTTGCTATTTCTGATAAAATAGTTTAAAGTATTTATATTGGTTTTGTTATGGCAAAGTTTCAATACAGTGCGTTAAAAAATAATAAGGAAATTATAAAAGGTGAGGTCGAAGCCGCAGATATTCGTGAGGCCCGCGAAAAAATACGTAAGCTTGGATTTCTTCCCACCAAAGTTTATATGGAATCGGCAAGTTATAATGCTGTAGATTCTGCAATTGCAGGTGCTCCTCAAAGTAATACTAAAAATATAACATTTCTGAGCATAAAAGATAAAATCAATTTTACCAGTGAGCTTGAGGTTTTATTGTCGGCTGGTATTCCAATTCTTGAAGCGCTGCATACTCTCGAAATAAATGCACCAAATGTGAAACTCAAAACAATTTGTTCTAAGTTACAGGAACAAATTATTGGCGGCAAAACTTTTGCGCAGGCTTTAACTTCTCTTTACGGCTCTGTTTTTGGTCCTGTTTATACATCTCTTGTAAAAGCGGGTGAAGATTCCGGAGAGTTGGAGGAAACTTTAGGGCGTATGCTTTTGCTCTTGAGAAACCAGGACAATATAAAAGGAAAAATTATTCAGGCATCTATTTACCCTGCAATTTTGCTTTTGATAATGTTTTGTGTGTTATTACTGTTTGCAAAAGTGATTTTTCCAGCGTTTTACAGTGTTATTCAATTCGGCGGCGGAAGTGTTCCATTTTTGGCTCAAACGCTAATAGGTTTGTGTACTTTTGTCGGGAATTTCTGGTGGCTTATTATTATCGGATTTGGCGCCTTGTGCTATTTGTGTTCGACACTTTTTAAAAATCCTGTATTTAAAAGCCGATGGGATGAGTTTGTATTAAAAATACCTGCTGTATCAGAATTTATTCGTTATATAAATTTGTCTAATTTCATGACAGTCTTACATATCTCTTATGATGCTGGGCTGCCTGTATTGTCCGGATTAGAACTTTCCGCCAAAACTATAGGCAATTGGGTAATAAAGCGTCAGGCCGCAAATGCATCCAGTTTAGCAAGACAGGGAAAATCGCTTTCAGAAGCGTTTCAGATTTCATCTTTAATTCCGGGTGCTTTAATGACAATGGTTGCAACCGGTGAAAAATCCGGAACTCTCGGTAAAATGATTAAAGATGCTGCTGATGTTATTGATAAGAAAGTCGATATGGCATTGGAAGCTATGCTGAAACTTTTTGAACCGGCAATTATTGTAATAATGGGCGGTTTTGTTCTGTTTATTGCAATGGCGTTCTATCAGCTTTATGTCGGAATGTTAGGAACCCTTTTTTAATCCCTGTTAAACCACTTCATAATTTTGTCAATAAACCCTTCTTCTTCCTGCATTTCGGTGTTGTTAAGCTTTTCCAGTTTATGCTGAATTTTGGAATAATCAGGATTTCCTTTGCCGATTTCTAAATATTTTTCGTAGCATTCAACAGCTGCAGGTTTATTGCGGAGTTTTTCATAGGCTTCCCCGAGTTTTCTGACTGTTGTAGAGTTTCTTTTATCAAGATGGTAAAGCTTTAAAAGATAATCAGCCTGAGCCTTATAGTCGCCTATGCTTTCCCTGAATTCAGCAAGTTTTTGCAACGATTTTTTATCTGTTTCATCAAGTTTTGAGATTCTTTCATAAAATTCCATTGCATGGTTTCTGTCGCCTGATTCTTCTAAGAGCATGGCAAGTGTATTTAACAAATCAAGATTATCATTTTTTATCTGGTAAGCATTAAGGTATTCATTTATTGCAATATCTTTGTTGCCTCTGACAAGATTGTATTTGCCCCAGTTAAGATGTGCATTAAAGTCATCATCCTTTTCTTCATAAATAAGTGCGCGCATCTGATAAGTAAGCGGTGAATTTTTTTCAAATTCATCAAACTTATTCACATATTCAAGAGCTTTGTCAAATTCTTTATTTATATAATAATATTGTGCTTTTAGCGAATGGAATTGAGCAATATGATTGTATTCATCTTCCATTTTTTGAAGTTTTTCAAAAGCTTCGTCTTTTTTGTCCATATCAAGCAGACATTTTACTTTTGTAAGCTCATCTGATGTAACTTCGATAGCTTTTTCAGGATTTCCGTTTTTAATGTAAAAATCTGCAAGAAGTTCTTTTATATCTGTAGAGTCGAATCCGTTTTTTATCGCTCTTTCAAGTACTTCAACGGCACTTGCAGCGGCACTTTCTTTTACGTAAAGTTTTGAAAGCCTTATATAAGCTTCCTGCGGGGCGTCTTCATAATCAAGAACTTTTAAATATTCATCAATTGCCTTTAAATTATTCCCTTCCTGCTCATAGAGTGTTGCAAGAACAAAGCGGGCCGAGAGCATTTCTTTATCTTCCTGAGCAACATTAATTGCTTTTTTGTAATCATTTATCGCATGTTCAAGTTTGTGTTCTACAGAATGCATATTCCCTCTGTAAATGTAATATTTATATTTGTCTGTTGTGACATAAATATCCATGAGCTGTTCATAAGCGAGAATATTTGTTGCATCAAATTCAAGGATTTTAGAGTAGTACTCGGCAGCCTGATCTTTGTTATCAAGAAGCATAGAAATATGCCCGAGTCTTTCTAAAAGGCTCAAATCTTTCGGATTTCTGTTATAAAGTTTTTGATATTCTTCAAAAGCTTGTGTATATTGTTCATTCTCTTCAAACTGTTCTGCTGTCTGTAAACTCATTTTTACTCCTTTTTTTTATAATTATATATTAAAAATGGTTAATTATATAGGTAAATCAGTTAAATTTGTTCTGTGCTTTTTCTATTCCGTTATCAAGATAAAATTCAACAGCTTCGATAGATTTTTTCAGGACATTTTTTAAATCGGTCAGCTGTTCTTTGGGAAAATTCTGGAGAACGTAGTTTTCTGACGGAATATTGGGCTGCGGGCCTATACCTATTTTCAGTCTGTCAAACTCTTTTGTCCCCGTATGTTTTATAATTGATTTTATCCCGTTATGTCCTCCGTCAGAACCGTTTGCCCTGAACCTTATCCGTCCTAAATCGAGTGCAATGTCATCATATATAATCAGAACATCTTTAATATCAATTTTGTAATAATCCATTACCGCACGAACGGCTTCGCCCGACAAATTCATAAAAGTTGTCGGTTTGATAAGAATATTGTCACCCATTCTCGCAATAAAGCATTTAAGTTTTTTGTCCTCTTTGAACGTTATGTTGCTGCCCATAGCCCACTTATCAAGAACCATAAATCCTGCATTGTGTCTTGTAAAACAATATTTATCGCCTACGTTGCCGAGTCCTGTGATTAACTTCATTTTTTATCCTTTTTACCGTTTGTTTGTGATATTTAAAAAAATTTTGTCAGTCGCTGCGCTTATGGTTTTATTTTATCAGCTGCTGTAATTAAATTCAAACGCTTGTTCCCGTCTTTCCCTTTATATTTCTTATTTTAACTTAAATAAATATTGCCGTCTTGATTTACCATACTTTCGCTTAACAAAAAGATAAATAACTTTTATGTTGATAATGCTTAAAGATGAGGATAAAATTATGAAAAATAAACAAATCATTCAGGAAAAAAGTTCAGAGAAAGTTGCAAAGTTTTTGGAAAAAAATTCTTTGCATAAAAAAGATTTTGCGGAAATGATAGGTGTTACTCTTTCTTATGTATATAATCTTATAGATAACACTATACCGTTTTCGACCCGTACTACAACTTTAGAGCGTATTGCCACAGTAATGGAGATTGAACCTGAGGAGTTTGAAGAATATAAAATTCCTCAGGAACCAATTTTGATTGATGATTCTGTTGAATTTTTCAGAAGTGTAATGAAAGAAAAAGGAATGTCTGTTGTGAATTTTCTTAAAGCTTTTCCTCGCAAAAAACGTCTTGATATTGTTGATATGTTAAGAGGTACTCTGCCAATACCAATTGATTTCAAAGAATTGACTATGATTGCACAGGTTTTGGATTTGTCAAAGGACGATATTTATTCAATGTGGGAAAAACGCATGAAACAGGTTTTGGAAACTAACGGCATGAATATATATTCAAATGCGGCTTTAGTAAATTCAATGTTTGATTGCGCAAAGAAATTTATTCATCTGAAATAAGTTTATTGGTGAGACTGTTAACTTTATTCACACCTTCAATAAAATTTGCTTTTTGAAAATACATTTTTGCATCTAATAAATATGTGTTTGCGGTTTCTTTGTCATCTTTAAACATATGTAAAATACCTAAATACATATTTATTTGCGCATTTTGCATGTAATCAAAATGTTTTGGGTTATAATATTTTTTTATAATTGATATACCTTTATCATATTCTTTTTTATGAACTGACAGATTGAAATAATTATATAAAGTTGCAGCTATATGAGAATTTGAGCATTTATTTACAGAGCAAAAATTTAAAATTTCATTATAAGTTTTTTCTGATAATTCACACTCTTGTTTATTAAAATACCAAATTCCTAGATTTAAATAATTTTCAGATGCATATATCGGGATATTATGTTTTTTTTGATAGGCTATAACACTATCTAAATTTTCTTTAGCATCTGTAAAATTTTTTATCATTATTTGATTATAAGCTAATTCAGAGATTGCGGTATATTTTAGTTTATAGTCATTTAAATACGGGATTATTTGTTTATAGGTATTGATTGCATTATTGTATTTATATTGTTTAGAATATAAATCTGCCAGAGTAAGCTTTAAAAGTTGATTAGCATCAGGCTTATGATTAAATAAAGCTTGCCTTTTTTATTGCATTGTTTAGTAATATTTCTGCCCTTTGCAATTGCCCTGAGTCAATATAAGAATTTGCTAAAAATACAACAGAAGCTTCATTTAACATTAGGGTCATCCGTACATTTTTAGAATAATAATATGCCGCAGATTTATAATCCCCAATATTTTTGGCATGTTCTGCCCTGACAAAATAATAAAAATAGAGAATACTATATAACAGAACTGGAATTAATATAAGACAATAATAAATATTTTTTTTCATTGATTATAATTATAACATAATTTTGTTTAGATAAAAATAAAAGAGGACACAATGTCCTCTTTTATTTTGTGCTTGGCGCGATTGTCTTGACCTGCTCGCGTTAAACGTAACTACGGTTGAGTGTTACAAGAATTTCATTCTTTACACACTCAAGCCTTCGCACTCTGCTCGCAGGTCGCTCGAACGCAATATACATTCTTATCTTAGCTAAACAGCAAAATAAAAGGAAGGATAAACCCTTCCTTTTATTTTGCGCTTGGCGCGATTCGAACGCGCGACCTATCCCTTAAAAGGGGAGTGCTCTACCTGCTGAGCTACAAGCGCGAATATCAATGCTATTCATTTTCGCCAGTAAAATTATTCTAACAAGAACAATTTTTGTTGTCAACAGGTTTATTTTATATTTATTTTTTATTGTATTATTGAAATAATATATGATAAAATTAGCTGTGATGAATCAAATAGATTGTAAAAGTAAATATTATGATTTTTTAAACGAAAATATAGAAACTCTTATGGCGTTTGAAAAGTATAGGAAGAAATTACTTTTTAGGACAATTTCTAAATCTGTTTTGTTCTTTTTATGCGCATTGTTTATTTTATATGTGCTATCTTTGTTAATATTAAATAATGGTTATAATCCTGTATTATTTCCGCTGCTGCTGTTTGGATTGTATGTTTGTTTATTAAAGTCCATGAGTGTTATAATTTTGACCGACAGAGAATATCAGCAAAAGTTTAACGAAGAAGTTTTAACTCTGATTTTACACCCTGTTGCAAATTTTAAAAATTGGCCTAAAAATCAAAATACTGCGGCGATTCTTGATTCTCAACTTTTTTCTAATTTTGATACACAGGAAGATGCTTCTTGTATTTTTGGATATTATGGAAGTAAAAGTGTTACAATTTCTGATACCCGTCTTACATTGCCTGTAAGAGCTTCTGAGAAACCGGATTTATTTAAAGGAATTATCATTCAGGCTGAAGTTGAAAAAAATATTAAAAATCATGTCATATTAATTTCGAAAAACGAGAAAAAGAATAATAAATATAATTGTTATAAAACCCATATTAAGGAAATTGATGAAAATTTATATACTTTTATAAAAAATGATTCTAATTTACAATTTATTTCTGATGAATTATGGCAAATTTTAAAGAAGTTTTCAGAAGTTTATTCCGCAAAGAGTTTAAGTTTTTCTTATAAAAATAATACTTTAGTTGTTGCAATGCGTCAAAGAAAAGCTATGCCATTCGGTTATCTGTTCAGGTCAATTATTAATCTAAAAAATTACGATGAATTTATTGAAAAGTTCATCGTAATTTATGAGTTGATTGATTTTATTAATAAAAATTAAGCTATTTTGTCTGCTTTTGGAGTTGTTTTTTCTGATTCGAAAATTACAGGTGTTTCAGTTTTTGGCTGTGTCTGTTTTTTCCCATGTTTTTTCATATACATATATGCTGCAGTAGATAGTGCAACAACTGCAACACCCGCGCCGACGGCTGTTTTAACCCATTTATTTTTTACATTTGTAACTTCTTTTTTGGCATTTTCTACAACTTTGGCCGTTTCTTTTTTGACTGTTTCTGCAGTATTGTCTATAATACCTCTTTTTAAATCTTCTTCCGATGCACCGACAAGACGTTTCATCTGGGTTTTATCCCTTGCTTCCCAGCCTTCATCTATGTGCCATATATCATTACTGTACATTTTATTAGCTGATTTCCCGCCGTTAAATTCATCATTGTTATGCCAGTCAAATTCTTCTTCAATGTTCTTTTTACATTTAGCAATGTAACTTGGTTTGTCATTGAAATATTCTTCTGCCATTTGTTTCAGACAGTCTGAAACTTCATCTGATGCTCTTGCAATTCTTGCATCATCAATTTTATCTGCAGGTGTATCCCAGCTTAATTTATCAAAAGTAGGATTCATTTCGGGAGCAGTTTTGGTAAGCCAACCGTTTTCTTTGTTTGTATAATCTACGGGCCCGCCGGCTGCTGTTGCAAGATACGGTACACCTCCGGCTTTTGATTCAAACGGTGTAATACCGCAAATTTCATCTCTTGATGTGAAGATACCATGAGTTGCACAGCCTACAAGCTTGTTAGGATAACGTCCATCCGCTAACATTAGGCTTCCTTTGTATGCTCCGTTTTCTAAATTCTGGATTTCATTGAATGTATCATGAATAAGTTTCCATTCTCTTGAATTTTTATCAAACGGCAAGTCTCCCCAGCCTATTTGTAGGTTTACACGTTGTTTTATTTCTGCAGGGACATCATCTCTCATAAGGAATTTTTTGAAGCCCATAAGCGTAATCGGGAAACCTTTTTGTTCATCAGGTCTGCCCCAACCAACTATTAACATGGCGCCTTTTTTGAAATTGGCCAGACTTCCGAATACACTTCTTCCCTGTTCAATTTGTAAATCGTTATAAAATACTTTGTTCAAGGCCTGTTGCCCCTTTTGTTCTGCTTTTTTCAGGATATTGGTAAGCCATACAGCGTTCTTTTCCCTATTTGCAATAATTTCTTCAATATTATGTCCGTTATATTTTAAAGGAGTAAAGCCGGATTTCTCTGCAGACAGAGTATTGTTGCCTCTGCCAAAATCACCTGTATTATTGTCCAGTCCGAGGCTGGCAGGCGTTGAACCGTTTAAGGGACTAATTGTTTCAATTTCTCTTAAATCTGCGCCAAGTCCGGGAGCTACATCCATATTCGGATTTTTCATCTGTCTGTCAAAGTTTGGGGATACTGTTCCGATGGAGGAATTATTAGGATTTACTTTTTTGGCAACAATTGCAATTTTTGTAATATTGTATGTGCCGAAGAAATCTTTAAATTGTCCGATATAAGGATCAAATGCTTTTCTTACAAAATTTTTCTCAACTTCCGTTAAATTATTCCATCCTTTGGCGTTAAAATTTTGTAGAAGCTCATATTGCGGATGATTTTTTATTTTTTCAACATCTTCAGGAGTGAATAACATTCTTGCAAATGCGAAAGGATCATCTGTTGTCCCTTGATAAGGTCTTCTGGGATTATGCATTGTAAAATGGGAAATAGTTCCGTTATAGAAGCTGTTTCCTCTCGCCGATTCATCCGCAATATGGCTGAAAACGGCTGCTACCGGTCTGTCATGTCCCCAGATGCTTGCAGGATTAAAGTTCCCGAATTCTTCAGTATTCATCTGCTCTCCGGCCTTAATTACCGCACGACAGAAGTCAGAATTTATTATTTCGGAATTCACTCCCCCATGGCCTTCCGGTCCGTAACTATAAGGTTTCGGAATTTTTGCAAGTTCTGTTGTATACATCCAATAGTTTGGAGTATCAGCAAGTTTATTGTAGCTCGGATTTTCTTTCGCTATTTTAAACAGGTGATATCTGACTGTTTGGGTTTTGCCGATATCTATATCGGACATTCTTTCAAATTCGCCCTTAGCACTTGTCGGTTCTATGATACAATATTTTGAAAGGCTGTCAGCATCTTTCCCGTTTGGTTCACTTTGAATTACGTATCTCAAATTTTTCGGGTCAAAATTATGAGCTTTTGCGAATTCTTCAAGAGTTTGCCCCGGATCTCCGGATAAAAACCATTTTGCTTCTATTTGCTCCGGTAGTTTACCGTCTTTTGTTCGTTTTACGTCTTTCAAGTAAACAAATTTGTATCCGCCTTTGGGGTTGTTGTATTCATGGAAAGGCATGATGCTCCTAACATCCAATCCTTCATTTTTTCTGAAACTTTCGGGAGCTTCTGCCGTTACAACTCCGAGACCGCCCTGGTAATCTTCCGGCAAGCCTGTTGCTTTATTTTCATACGGCAGTGAAAGTATCTGATTTATGTTTTTACTGCCGCCTGTAAAAGTAATATATGAGATCCCATGTGTTTTTAGTGATTTATTACCGAAAAATATCGGGGGGGGGGCAACATTATATGCTGCCGGATTATAGCTGTTACCATATTGATTGGCCGTAATGTTGCTTGTTGATTTTCGGTTGTTTTCACTCCCTGCAAGCGCAGTTTGATAAGATTGAATTGGACTTATACGCATAATAATTACACCCCTTAATTTTTTGTCCGGTAGTTTACTCTTTTGTGCAGAAAAATTCCTGCCTTTTATAATAAGGCGTGGGCATATATTTTTTCAATAGCAAAAGACTATTATATTAAGAAATATTAAGTAAAGTTTTTTTTAATAATTAAGTTTTTTTATTCGGTTTCAGGTAAAATTAAAGCATTAGTTGAAAAAGGAAGAAAATGGACAGATTTTTTGGATTGTTGGGAATTGTTTTAATATTCGGGATAGCTTTTTTAATGTCCAATAACAGGAAAGCCATAAATTATAAAACTGTCGGTACAGGGTTTGCTCTGCAAATTCTGCTTGCTGTTTTTATATTTAAGGTTCCGTTAGGCAGAGCTATATTTTTTAATATAGGGCTGTTTATCCAAAAAATCCTTGAATTTGCCAAAGAGGGCGGCTCATTTGTTTTCGGGCCATTGATGACCGAACATAAAATTACTGCTGTTTTTGGAGAAGGTGCTCAGGTGTTTGCATTGCAGCTTGTTGCATCCCTTATTTTTATGATGATTCTTGTAAATATGCTTTACTACTATGGAATAATGCAAAGAGTTGTTCCGCTTTTGGGTAAAGCTATGAATAAATTGATGAGTGTAAGCGGGGCTGAAGCTTTATCAAATGTTGCGAGTGCTTTTGTCGGGCAAATTGCAGCACAGATTATGATAAGGCCTTATCTTGCAAAGCTGACACGTTCTGAATTGCTTGCTTCCATGGCCGGAAGCATGGCATGTATTTCAGGCGCAACCATGCCTATTTATATCGGAATGGGAATTCCTGCACAGTATCTTTTAGCTTCCTGTATAATGGCGGCTCCGGGGGCTCTTGTTATTTCTAAAATCGTTTATCCTGAAACTTCAACTCCTGAAACCAGCGAAGATATTAAAATAACTTACAGTAAAAGAAAACGCCCTTATATAAATGTTTTTGATGCAATTTCAGCAGGCGCATCAGAGGGGATGAAAGTTGCTATAAATGTTATAGCGATGATTTTGGCGCTTGTTGCACTTGTTGCAATGATTGACTGGATTTTGGGATGTGCAGGAAATTTGGTTGTTAAATATCTGCATATAAACTTTGCATCTTTTGACTTAACCCATCTTTCATTAAAACTTATATTAGGTAAAATATTTGCTATATTTGCATATTTTATGGGAGTTCCTCTCAATGAGGCTACAACGGTCGGAAGTCTTATGGGTACAAAACTTGTTTTAAACGAAATGGTTGCTTATTTTGATTTAACAACTCTGCCTCAGGCGCTTTCTGATAAAAGCTTTTTAATTGCAAGTTTTGCGTTATGCAGTTTCGGAAACTTCGGCTCAATAGCAATTCAATTAGGCGGAATCGGCGAACTTGCTCCTAACCAGCGTAAAAATCTTGCAAGACTCGGTGTGCGGGCATTAATCTGCGGAACATTAACCTGTTATATGTCTGCAGCGATTGTTGGTGTGTTGTTTAATTAGTATTGAAAATTTTCCAATAATATGATAAAATAAATATGTTGTACACGATAAAGGAGCAGATATGAAAAAGATTTTAAATTTTGAGAAAGTCGGGGGGGGGGCACTCTAGGTTTTGCAGGAGGGTTAGAGCTCAAGAAGATAACATGTCAAGTTGTTATCAGTGAGCGAAGTTCACTAAAAAAGAAAGTTGCCTTTACTCTTGCCGAAGTGTTAATAACACTTGGTATAATAGGTGTTATTGCTGCAATGACTATGCCTTCCTTGATTTCCAAACATAGAGAAAGAGTCTTTGTTGAACAACTAAAACAAAGTTATTCTATTTTTTCACAGGCATATTTGATGGCTATAGCAGAAAATGGTCCGGCTGATTTTTGGGACTTGGGTGAAAATGCTACTATGGAAGGAGCTGAAAAAGTTTTTGATATATTTGAACCATATTTAAGTAAAGTACAATCCTGTAGAGGAGAATCCGGATGCTTTGCTGAGAGTTATAAAACATTTAGCGGTGTGGATTATGGTTTTGCCCCTTATGATCATAGTAAGTATACAAGAGGTATATTAGCTAATGGAGTATCATTTGCTTTTGCAAGTGGCGGAAGCGGCTGCCAACTCAGTCACGCTCCAGTATATCCGAAAATCTGTGCTGTTTTATATGTTGATTTAAATGGTTATAAATACCCAAATAAGACAGGTGTTGATTATTTCGGATTTTATATAACTCCAAATGCAATTTTACCTATTGGGATGAAAGGATATGATGGAGGGACAAATGGTTATACATGTCAGTATAAAGGAACTGGGCGCGGTAATGGTACCGGATGTACTGCCTGGGTATTAAGCAAGCAAAATATGGATTATTTGCGTCGTGACATTTCCTCTGATTGGTAGGTTATTTGGGTAAGTGTTTTTGCCAGTCCGCATCAAGACTCTGGATAAATCTGTGTGCGTCAATTACATCATCATAATTTATGGGTTCAGGTCCTTCTTGAACATCTAAAGGTTCATAATCTTTTATATCAATATCAGTAAAACCGACAAACGCGACACCGAAGTTTTTTCCGCAGTGTTTGCATTGAAGGCTTATAACCATTAATCCTTCTTCTTCTCTTTTGATAATAACCGAATCCTCATCAAAACTGTTTTTACATTGGGAGCAGCATAGATTATTAAATAATTTTTCTATTTTCTTCTTCATAAATTCCTCTTTTTTTATAT
This sequence comes from Candidatus Gastranaerophilales bacterium, assembly GCA_944322885.1. Lineage (GTDB taxonomy): Bacteria > Cyanobacteriota > Vampirovibrionia > Gastranaerophilales > Gastranaerophilaceae > Stercorousia. The sequence goes on from CALUQH010000013.1 coordinate 14,558, forward strand.
TTATATTATAATAAAAATGTTAATTTCCTAATGAGCATGGGAATAATATAAGTGTAGCGAATTATATATGTCGTTTCGGTTCGCTAAAGCTAACAGATAGGAGTTATATCATGGAAGCTATTAACTTAATTCTATTCGGATTTATTGTTTATACTGCGTTAATCGTAGTACCAAGTATCTGGGAAGAATTAACAACAGAAGGATAAATCCTTTTAAAATTTAAGACGAAGTGTTTGATTGAGAGTTCCTTTTTTAGTCAAAGATTTTGCCAGATGTGTAGGTGTCGGATTTAAAAAGTGTAGATTGTACGTTAAAAGTTTTAACGCTCTTTTTATTCTGTCTTTTTCAATTAGGATAGTCAAGTATAAATCCCTTTTGATGGTTGAAAATTTTATGAAATATTGTTATAATTACAATATAATGTTGAAATTATAGAAAGGGAGTTTGATTATGCAAAAATTCGGTTATACTGCAATTTCGGGGGGGGCATCTCTCAGACTAGGTAAGGGTTTAAAATGGATTGCTTACTATTCATCGGAAAAGAAATGGGCTTTTACTCTTGCTGAAGTTCTTATTACGCTTGGTATAATAGGTGTTGTTGCTGCGATGACTATGCCTGCATTAATTGCAAATTATCAGCGTAAGGCTCTTGAAACCTCATTTAAAAAGTCATATTCAGTTATATCACAAGCTATGCAAAGATTAATAAATGAAGAAGGATATATCCCAAAGGCTGAAAATATTACTGGCTATGCTGAGACTTTCCTTCTGAGAAAATATTTTATAAGTGCTATTGATTGCTTTAACAAATCGTCAGGAAGCTCCGAATCTTGTGTAAGTTCTGAAAAGTTTTCTTCATGGTTTGATAGTTTTTATAAAACTTATAATAAAAAAACATTGGCAAGCAGTGCTCACTGGTGGTTTGATGATGGTATGTTTGTTGCTGCTGACGGAAGTTTTATTTTTTTTGATAATTCAAATACCGATAATTTGCTAATAGGTGTTGATACAAACGGCAAAAAGGCGCCAAATTTATTAGGGCATGATGTATTTTTATTTGAGCTGGATTCAGAGACAGGTGCTGTCAGGGGGTATGATGGTAACAATAATAGAGGGGATAAAGCGTCTGAATATTGTGATAGAAATGCAACTTCGGGACTTAACGGACTTTCATGTGCTTTTGAAGCACTTAAAAATCCTGATGAATATTTTAAAAATTTACCTTAATATGGCAGCACTTTATTCAAGCATTCAAAGGCCGTATCAACTACATAATCCATATCGTTCTTATCAATTATAAGTGGCGGATTAAAGTATATGACATTACCTAAAGGTCTTAAAATAACTCCCTCCGTCAAAGCCTTTTTGTAAATTTGGTAACCTATCCTTAAATTACCGTCAAAAGCCTTTTTACTTTGTTTGTCCTCTACAAGTTCTATAGCGTTTATTAAACCTATGTGACGGACTTCTCCGACATTGGGGTGTGAAAGGAATTTTTCTTTTATTATTTTATTGAAGTACAGAGCATTTTCCTGTGCTTTTTCCAATACCGTTCCATCTTCCAGTATATCAAGAACGGCATTAGCGCATGAGCAGGCAAGCGGATTCCCGCTGTATGTGTGGCTGTGCATAAAGCCTTTGCCGGTATTGTAATCATCATAGAATGCATCATATATCTTTTGTGTCGTGACAAATATTGCCATAGGCATATAGCCGCCGGTAAGTCCTTTAGAAAGACACATAATATCAGGGGAAACTCCGGCATGGTCAAATGCAAACATTTTTCCGGTTCTGCCGAATCCTGTGGCAATTTCATCTGCAATAAGGTGTACATTATATTTATCGCAAAGAATACGAAGTTTTTTAAGATATAGCGGCGGATAGATTTTCATTCCTGCAGACCCCTGTAATAGAGGTTCAACAAGTATTGCTGCGGTTTCTTCTCCGTGTGCGGCAAAAGCCTTTTCAGCATGCTCAAAGCATTCACAACTGCAATTCTCACGGGTTTTGCCGTAAGGGCACCTGAAGCAGTCAGGACCCTGAACTCTTACAATATCCATTAAAATAGGTTTATATAATTTAGTGTATAAGTCGCAATCGCCTGCAGATAAAGCTCCGATGGTTTCTCCGTGATAGGCTTCTGTTAATGCCATGAATTTCGTTTTTTGCGGGCTGCCTGTTTGCTGATGGTATTGAAAACTTACCTTCATTGAGGCTTCAATAGCAGATGAGCCGTTGTCAGTAAAATTGAACTTGCAAAGCCCCTCCGGTAAAAGTTTTGTTAGTCTTTCACACAGTCTTATTGCCTGTTCATGGGTAAAGTTTGCAAATATAACATGTTCAAGTTTGCCGGATTGTTTTTTTAAGGCAGAAGTAATATGCGGATTGCAGTGCCCGAGAAGATTACACCACCATGAACTTATTACATCATAGTATTTTTTTCCGTTAATGTCATATAAATAAATCCCTTCTCCCCTGTCAATTACAATGGGTGGAAGTGTTTCGTAATCCTTCATCTGTGAACATGGGTGCCAAATATATTTCAAATCTTTTTCAGCTAAATTATTCATCTATACCTCTTTGAAAATTTTTGACAAATCATAAATGTCATTATCGTTTTTTGATACGGTTGAAATAACCTTTATCCCTGTTAGGTTTTCAATCTGTTTTTTGTTATCTTGTTGCATGAAATTATTTTCATCATATCTGTTAAGTACTATACCTTTTATGTTTATGTGCTGCTGTTTGGCGTATTCAACCGTTAAAATTGTCGAATTAATTGTTCCGAGTTCTGCATCTGCAACAATAATAATATCTAAATCCAATGCTTTTACAACATCGGAAAGTATAAGTTTTCCCTCTTTAAGATTAAAGGGACAGCAAATTCCGCCGGCACCTTCTACAACTATATAATCAAATTCTTTTTTTATTCGTTCAAAATCGGTTTTTATTTTTTCGATTTTTATTGGATTATTTTCGATTTCTGATGCAAGATGCGGAGATACGGCTTCTTTAAATATATAAGATACATAATTATCAGGATTAAGGTTTATTTCTGCCTGTTTTAGAACATAGTCACAGTCGCCCGGGATAAGTTTGCCGTTTACAATTTCTGCTCCGCTGAGAGCCGGTTTAAAGTATCCGCAATTATATCCGAGTTCTCTCATCTTTTTTACGATAAGCGCTGAAATATAAGTTTTACCGACATCTGTACCTGTTGCTGTTATAAATATTCCTTTTGTCACTTTTCCCCTCTTTATCGCTGAAAAAATGCGGTAACTTTATGTTACCGCATAATTTATAATATTCAATATTTTTTATAATGAGCCGCCGCCGCCATCATAGAAGTAATCATAGTGTCTTATATCATCATAGTTATTAATGTATTCGGCTTCAACATTTTTCTGGAACTGAGTTTTCGGTGCAGTACTTCTTGAAGCAAGTAATGCGTCAATGTTAGGTGCAAGTGTTAATTCAAAGTGGAAACGTCCCATTTTGCTGTAAGGCTCGTTGTAGTTGCGGATTAGAGGGAAGCCCCAGTATAATCTTGCACTCAAGTCTGCCGGAAGCTGTACTCTTAAGCCCATACCGAGTGACGCTGCAAAGTAACTTCCGCCCATATAGTCTTCGGAAGCTGCAGGGAAAATACCTGCTGTATCAGCAAAAACTGCACCTTTAACGTATTTACCGATAAATGGTATTTTTTCACCGGTTCTCGGACTTGTGATTTCTCTGGGTAAAATCGGGAACATCAACTCACCGCTGATGAAGTATCCGTTTTTACCAATCATCAAACCTTCTGAATAACCTCTTACTGTTGCCAAACCACCGGTCTGCATCTGATCAAGGTAAGGAATTTGTTTGTCACCCGGTACAATCTGGTAGTTGCCTCTTAACTGCCCGATAATACCATGTGAAAAATCGTGTAATCTTACAACACTGCCGCTGTATTTAAAGTAGTTGTTATCCCTGTCGCTGTTGAATATCGGGAATGAATAATAAGCATCCTGATTTAAGTACCAAATACCATATTTGGTATCTTTTCTTAACATCAATGCAACTTCTGCTGATGTAATGTTATCAGTACTTCCTAAAAAGTCATCAAGAATTCCAATATCACTAAATGTTCTTGCTCGTTTGTAGTTTAAACCACCATATGCTTTTAACTCAAGGCCTGGTTTTCTTACAATTGGTTGAGAATAATACAATGAATATTGGTATGCATTGCTACCAATTTTAAGCGGAACTAAAGGACCATATTTGATATCGGCAAAAGTTGAGGAGAACATGAAACCGACACGTCCGTCATGTTTATTTACAGGAATGTTATAATCAAAGAAGGGGCTCTGAGCGCCTTTAGAAAAATATGAACCTAAAGACATCCTGTCACGTCTGCCGAATAAGCTGTCGGCATAAATCATGGCACCGCCTCTAAGGCTTCCTGTATTGTAACGGCCTGCATTATCAAATATACCCATTACGTGGAAAGGAAATGTTTCGTCTGCAACAACTTCAACATCTGTAGTACCCGGCTTTTGTCCGGCTTTTAAGTTTGCTGATAATTTTACGCCTTCGTTATATCTGTTGAAGTCCAAGATATCTTTTTCAAGTTCTACAATATCAAACAAATCTCCTTCTTTTTGGGGCAATCTGTCTGTGATGTATTTATCTTTTGTCCATCTGTTTTCCTGTACCGTAATGCTTCCGATACGGCTTTCTGTTAAGGCGATATAAATATTTCCGTTTTCAACCGTTTGTTCGGGCAAAAAGGCTCTTGCAGTTACAAAACCTTTTTCAGCATACAGGTTATTGATGCTGTCAATTACTTTTTGGATATCTTCTATAAATACGTTTCTGCCTACTATTGGCTGAACAAGTTTATTTATTTCTTCTTTTGTTAAAATTTCAGAAGGTGCAACTTCAACTGAATTTACAAATACTCCTTTTGTATTTAATTCTTCAACAGTTGCCTGCTGCATAGAACCGCCGTTGTAGTTTTGAATAACTTGATTTTCTTTACTGCCGGGGTTTTCTTCTAGTTCTTTTTTTCGCTGGTAATATTGATAATCTTCATTTCTGTAATTATCTTGATATCTTTCTTTGAGATAGTTTGTATCATGTATTTGGTTCATACCGCCCTGCATTCCGGCTTCCTGAATTACAGAAGGGGTAATTGTCGTTCCTCCAAAAGCATCAGCTTTTGCAAGATTTGATGCAGATAGCACAATAGCGACACACATTACTGCACTTAAAATATTTCTTCTCGAACTAATCTTTTTCATTTATTATTCACCTTTAAAAATTTAAAATATATATATTTAAATCCGGTCAAAAAAATTTTTGCGTTAGGTGTTGATATAAATAATGATTTTTTAATTTTTATTACAATATGTTAATAAAAATTAATCTTTTAACAAAATCTATTTTAACCTGCTATTATTATATATAATATTCAGGTGCTTGTAAAGGTCTTAAGATAAATATCAATCTTTATGTGTACCAATATTTACAAAAATAGTATAGGTAGTGTACAAGGGAGAAAATATGAACAACAAACTTAAATTTTTAGCGGTAGCGCTTAGTGCTTTTGTTATCGGAATATCTGTAAATAATTTCGCTATGTCTGATGTTCCTTCTAAAATTGCTGTAGTAGATGTCCCGCAGGTTGTGGCTTCATCATCACAGGTCAAAGCATTGAAGAAAGAACAGGAAGCAAAGGCTAAAGAAATTGTTGCATTTGTTGAAAAGGCAAGAAAAGAAGTAGCTGCAACAACCGATGTAAAGAAAAAACAAGCTCTTGAAGAAAAGTATAATAAGGAGTTAAACAGCAAAAAAGCTGCAATGGATAAAAATTATGCATCAAAATTAAAAGCTATTGACAGCACAATTTCGGCTAAAATAACTGAGCAAGCAAAAACTGGCGGTTATGATTTAGTTCTTGCGAAAGGTGTTGTACTTTATGGCGGTACTGATATCACTGATGCAGTTAAAAAAGCTGTGAAATAGCAGTTATTTATTCATAAATAAAAAACTCCGAACTTTAAGTTCGGAGTTTTTGTTTTGTTGTGAGATTATTATATATCCTTATATGACCCTGCAAATCTGTCCGAGTAAACTGTATGCAGTATTTCATGAGCTTTATGGGAATTCGGGTGTTCAAGATATTCCTGATAAAGCTTTTGAATTGAAGGGTTCATATGTGATTTTCTTAACGGCATTTCAGAATCTTCTTTATAAAGTCCTTCTGCACGTTCTTCTTTTATTTTCGAATTATCACAGCTTCTAGGCTGTCCGCCGCCGTTGATGCAACCGCCTGGGCAAGCCATAACTTCAAGCATCTGGAACTGAGCTTTTCCTTCTTTGATTTCTCTCAAAGATTTTTCAGCTTCTTTCAGTGTGGAAACAACTCTTACAACAAGTTTTGTTCCTTTTAAATCAAGCTGAATATCTTTGCATCTGTTTGAAGTTCCGCGCATTTGATTAATGTCAACATCTTTAAGAACTTCTCCGGTAGCATATTCATAAGCTGTTCTTACTGCAGCTTCTGCAACACCGCCGGATGCCCCAAAAATTGTCCCCGCGCCGGTGTATTCTCCGAAAGGAGAATCATGGTCTTCAGGTTCTAGTCTATCAAAATTTATACCTGCTTCTTTTATCATTCTGCCGAGTTCTTGCGTTGTTAATACATAATCTGTGTCAGGATGTCCGTTATGAGAAAGTTCTGAACGTTTGCATTCGTATTTCTTTGCAGTACAAGGCATAATCGCAACAACGACAAGATCTTCGCGATTAATATTGAAGTGTTTCGGCACAAGTTCTACCAGAACCGGCGATAGCATTGACATCGGTGATTTACAGCTTGACAGATGTTTGAGCATATCAGGATGCTGTTCTTCAAGATATTTTACCCATGCGGGACAGCAGGATGTGAATAACGGTAAATTTTCTCCTGATTTTAATCTTTCAAGAAACTCCGTTGCTTCTTCCATAATAGTTAAATCAGCACCAAAATTTGTATCAAATACTAAGTTAAAACCGATTTTTCTCAATGCTGCATTCATTTTGCCTATGGAATTAACTCCGGGTTCAAGTCCGAACATTTCGCCAATTGCAACACGTGTTGCTGGAGCCATCTGAACAACGACTGTTTTATCAGGGTTGGTAATTTCATTCCAGACCTGTTCTACATCGGATTTAATTGTTAACGCACCTGTCGGGCAAACAGCAGCGCATTGACCGCAGTTTACGCAATCTACCTGACCTAATGGTCTGCCGTTTATTGGTTGTACAACAGTTTTTGAACCTCTGTTTGCAAAACCGAGTACTGCATGTCCCTGAAATTCACTGCAAGCCCTTACACATGCTCCGCACAATATACATTTGTTAGGATCTCTGACAATTGAAGGACTAGAAGCATCAATAAGCTGATATTCATCAAGTTCTTTGTCAGGGTAGCGTATGTTTCTGATTCCGTATTCTTCTGCGTATTGCTGTAATTCACAATTTCCTGATTTTTCACAGGTCAAGCAGTTTTTGTCATGATTTGCAAGAAGAAGTTCCAGAACGGTTTTTCTGATTCTTCTTGTTCTTTCTGTATTAAGATGAATTTTTAATCCTGCCTCAGGCGGCATTGTACAGGATGATTGAATGCCTCTGCCTTCAATTTCTACAACGCACATTCTGCATGCACCGAAAGATGTTAAGTCCGGACGGTAGCAGAAAGTCGGAACATTCATGCCTGCTTTTCTTATAACTTCAAGCAGATTTGGTTCGTCTGTAAATTCGACTTCTCTTCCGTCTATAAATAATGTTTTTTTATCTGTCATTTTGTTATTCCTTTATTTATGGAGAAGTGTGAAGAGTGATGAGTGAAGTAAAAATTCGTTTCTCTCTTCACACTTCACTTCTTCACTCCAATACAATTGCTTTGAACGGGCAGTTTTGCATACAAGCCTCACATTTAATACATTTTTCCTGGTTAATGTGGTGCGGATGCTTAATAGTACCCTCGATTGCTCCTACAGGGCATATTCTTGCACACTTTGTGCATCCTCTGCAGGCGGATTCTTTAATAACAAGCTTTTTCATAGCTGTACAAACACCTGCAGGGCATTTTTTATCTTTTATGTGCGCAATATATTCGTCCCTGAAGTATTTAAGAGTTGAAAGAACCGGGTTCGGGGCAGTTTTTCCGAGCCCGCATAGAGAACCGTCTTTTACAGCATGGGCAAGTTCTTCCAGTGTCTCAAGATCTTTCATTTCACCTTTGCCTGCAACGATTTTTTCTAAAATTTTCAGCATATTTTTTGTTCCTTCGCGGCATGGAACACATTTACCGCAGCTTTCGTGCTGGGTAAAGTTCATGAAAAATCTTGCAACTTCAACGATACAGGTTTTGTCGCTCATAACTACAAGACCGCCAGAACCGACCATAGCACCGGCTTTTATAAGGTTGTCATAGTCCATCGGAATATCAAGATGTTCTTCTGTTAAACATCCGCCAGATGGGCCTCCGATTTGAACAGCTTTGAATTTTTTGCCGTCCCTCATTCCGCCGCCTATGTCAAAAACGATTTCTCTTAAAGTTGTACCCATTGGAACTTCAATAAGACCGGTGTTATTAACCTCACCTGTAAGTGCAAATGTTTTTGTACCTTTGGAAGTTTCTGTTCCCATAGATGCAAACCAGTCTGCTCCGTTGAGAATAATTAAAGGAACATTTGCAAGAGTTTCAACGTTATTGATTAAGGTCGGTCTGCCAAACAAACCTTTATTTGCAGGAAATGGCGGTTTAGGTCTTGGCATTCCTCTTTCGCCTTCAATTGATGCCATAAGAGCTGTTTCTTCTCCGCAAACAAAAGCTCCTGCTCCTTCTTTGATGTGTATTTCAAATGAGAAATTACTTCCCATTATGTTTTTACCGAGATAATTTCTTTCTTCAGCATCTTTTATAGCTTTTCTCAGACGTTTAATAGCAAGCGGGTATTCCGCTCTTACATAAATATAGCCTTCGTCTGCACCTATCGCAAAAGCTGCAATTGCCATCCCTTCAAGGAGTTTATGGGGGTCACCTTCCATAACCGATCTGTCCATAAAAGCTCCCGGGTCACCTTCGTCACCGTTACAAACAACATAAGATTTTCCGCCTTTATTGGCTGCTGTAAATCTCCATTTGCGTCCGGTCGGGAAGCCTCCGCCGCCTCTGCCTCTGAGGCCTGATTTTTCGATTGTTTCAATAACTCCGTCCGGATTATTTTCTTCTATTACTTTGGATAAAGCTTCATAACCTCTTACGGCAATTGCTTCATCAATAGATTCTGCATTAATGTTTCCGCAGTTTGCAAGAGCTGTTCTTGTTTGTTTTGCATAAAAGTTTATGTGTTCGTCATCCTGAACACGTTCTTTTGTTTTCGGGTCAATATAAAGAAGCCTTTCAACGGGTTTGTTATTTTTTATGTGGCTTTCGTAAATTTCTTCAACATCTTTTTCTTTAACTTTAACATAAGTTACGTGTTTGTCAGGAATTGCAACCAGTACGCCCTGTTCACAGAAACCGTGGCAGCCTGTAGGTACAATTGTCATTTTGTCATAATCAGTTAAAACTGAAACGTCAGCACCGAGTTCTTTGAATTTATCAATAACTTTTAATGCTCCGTTTGCAACGCAGCCGGTTCCTGCACAAACAAGAACACGAAGCCCTTGGGATTTAACAAGTTCCTGTGCCTTTTTTTGTTCTTCTTTAATATCTATATTTAATGCGGTTTTTTCCATTAGTTCCCCTCCTTCATCAATGTGTCAAGCACAATTGTAATAGCATCTGATGTCATTTGAGGATATACTTTGTCATTTATTACCACAACCGGAGCAAGACCGCATGCCCCGAGACAGCTTACGGTTTCAAGAGAAAATAGGCCGTTTTCACTTGTCAGCTGCCCCGTCGGGATATTTAATTTTGCTCTTATGGCATTTAAAACAGGCATTGATCCGCGTACGTGGCAGGCTGTGCCGTCACATACTTTTATTTCATATTTCCCTTTAGGTTCAAGGGAAAACTGTGCATAAAATGTTGCAACTCCAAAAACTGTAGCAGGTGATAATCCCTCGATTTTTGTTCCGATATAAATCATTGCTTCTTCAGGAAGATATCGGTAAGTTTCCTGAACTTTCTGCAAAATCGCAATCAAGTTAGATTTTTTCCCGTCATAAGTCCGGATAATTTCATCTAACTTGGATGTGTCGATTTTATGAGGATTTGTTACACTCATCTCGAACTCCTATGTAATTTATTTTTAACCCCGATTGTATTATATATAGAAAAGGTAAATAAAGTACAATCTTAACAGTATTTTCACATAAAAGTTCTTTTAAATCAAGTTTATTTTGTTCTGTTACCTTTTAAATCGTTTGTTAATTTGGTTATTGTTCTATATAAATTTCGCAAAAATGAGTCTTCATGATTTTCTTTCAGATATGTACGCGTAAATTGTGTTTCATCCCCTGTTTCATAAACTCTGTAACCTGTTGTTTTGTATAAATAGGTATCGGATGTGTTGTCTGGAACGAGGGCTTGTTTTTGACTCGATTTTTTAGATAAATCCGTTACAGTAACAAAAAGTTTGTTTGCTACAGCTTCTTCTTCTCTTGCAGTAGTTAATTCGTTTAAAATATGATCTCCGCTATAGATATCCACTCTTACCTTATTGTTTCTGGCATAGTTACCTAAAGTTGTTTGAGCTTCATATATTTTTGCCAGAGTGTCGTCTTTTAAAGAATAATTATCGTGAATTTGTACATGTTTTTTTGCAAGTTTTTCAAATCTGTTAGCTTTGGATGTTTGTATATTTTCTGCAATATGTGATATTATCGGTTTTATTTTCATAATATGCTCCTTTTTTCTTTTACATTTTTTATAGTAAATCGATGAAAAAAAATATTTGCTATTTTATAAAAAAATATTAAGATTTATATTAATTTTTTACAATAATTTTTTATAGGGCATTCGTCACATTTTGGGTTTATAGGTTTGCAGACATTTTGACCGTGGGTTACAAGAAGAGTATTAATATCAATCCAGTATTTAACCGGAAGTTTTTCCCTCAGAGCAAATTCTGTTTCTTCCGGATTTTTGGTATGCACGTAGCCAAGACGGTTAAAAATTCTGTGTACGTGGACGTCGACACATATCGCAGGTTCATTAAATCCTCTTGATATTGTTAAGTTAGCCGTTTTTCTCCCGACTCCATTAAATTTACAGAGTTCCTCAATAGAATTCGGGACTTTTGAATTATACTTTTCAACAAGCTCTTTGGATAATTCAACAATTTGTTTAGCTTTATTCGCATAAAATCCTACAGGATAAATTGCTTTTTCCAGTTCTTTGACATCGCAATTTGCAAAATCTTCTGGAGTATGTCCGAGCTTAAGCATTCTTAAAGTTGCGGGATAAGTAGTTTTGTCATTTGTTCTCAAACTCAATATGCATGATATTAAAACAAGAAATGGATCGTTAAAGCAGTCCATTAAACCTACAAAATCGCTTTTTGGCTGGTCAGCCTTTTTTAGTAATTCGACTATTTTATCTATATTGATATCGGTTTTTGTTTTCATATAGTCTATTATATATCAACTCAGGTGAAAATGGTCTACTATTGAAAATTACTTAAAATTCTTTTATAATAGATGTTATAATAGTTTTATGAGGAGTATTAGTATGAAAAAATATTGTAATTACTTCAAGAATATAGGGAGGTGGTATGCTTTGAGCTCTAAATCTGCCTTTACTCTTGCCGAAGTATTAATAACTCTTGGAATAATTGCTGTTGTTGCTGCTATGACATTGCCATCTGTTATAATCAACTATCAGAAAGAAAAAACGGTTTCTTATGTCAAGAAGTTTTATAACGAAATAAATAATGCTGTCAGAATGTCTGTTGTTGATAATGGAGATGTTGAACTGTGGATGGAAGATGCACGCCCTGATAATTACAATGAAAACCTTAAGTTTTTACAGGAATACATTTTACCGTATATAAAATATTTTAAGGTTGATAACTGTAACAATCAACAGGTTTGCGTATATTTGTCTTACGGTATGTTTACATATAGAGTTGATGGTAATGGCGGTGATATTGTCTTTTATGTGAACAGTAAACCCGAAAGAAGTCCTAAAAATTATTTTGCTTTTCAGTTTAATAAACGTAATGATGCTGTTGCAAATTTGAGTAATAAACCTATTGTCGAACCGTACACATTTCAATGGAATGGGAATTATAATCCACCGAAAGTAAATACTTTAAAAACTGACGGCTTGCTTGGATGTAATTCTTCTGCTGGTAATGCAAGATATGCATATTATACAAAATGGATACAATTGAATAACTGGAAAATACCTGATGATTATCCATGGCATGCTAAATAGTGTAATTTTTTAAGAGTTGTTCAATATCTATAACAGTTTTTAATTTCAGAGCATAAATATCATTACGGTTAAAGGCTGACATTTTTACCGCATCTTTTTCAGTTGTAATAACAATTCCCTCCGGGATTTCTTCTTCTGTATATATATGGTGGTCATCAAAAGAAATTGTTTGTTTTACATTATAATTATTTAGGAATTTGTAAAACTGTTCGGGCTGTCCTATTGCACATATTGCAGTAACTTCGGCATTATCTGCAAGCTTCTCGCCTGTTTTTATGTTGTAAATGTAGTCAGGTTCTGTTTTACATACAATTGTTTCAATCTTCATTTTTTTAGACATTATTTTCGCAAGCTTTTCCGCTCTTGTATGGTCTGTATTTTTGCTTACAATAACAAGTCTGTCTATTCTTTTGAAAGCTTCTGTTCCTTCACGCAAAGGACCGGCCGGAAGAAGTTTCTCGTTACCGAATCCTTTTTCGCTGTCCATTAAGACTATGTTAAAATCCCTATATAGTTTTCTATGCTGAAATCCGTCATCAAGTATTATTTTTGTAACTCCGAATTTTTCAATTGCATATTTCGAGGCTTTATATCTGTTTTTAGATGTTATAACAATAGAGCCTTTTGTATTTTCAGCCAGCCATAGCGGTTCATCTCCGGCAAGCCGCGCATTATAATAAATTTTTTCTCCGTCTGAAATTACGTTGATATTTTTATTTGAAAGTTTGCCACCATATCCGCGTGATATAATGGCTGTTTTTTCACCTTTTGATATAAAATATTTCGCTATTTCCGACACTACTGGAGTTTTACCTACTCCGCCCGTTGTCAGATTTCCGACAGAAATGACACAGGCATCAACATTTTGGGGTTTTATAATATTGTTGTCATAAAGTTTATTTTTTAAGCCGCTTCCTATTCCGTAAAATATTGAGGCAAATTCCAGTAATTTTACCGGAAAACCTTTAGCATCTTTATTATAATGAATTTTAGTTATTTCTGTTTTCAGGTTCATTTATATTTTACCCTTACCCGAATTTCTGAAATTCTACCCTCTACCAAAGGCAGATGGAGTAACTTTTAGAACATCAATCTCCAGAGCAAAAATCTCTTATTGAGTTTTTCGGAGAATTTACGCAGATTGCAGGTTGTTGTTCTTGTGTTTTCTACTATTGCTTCAAGTTCTGTTTTGTTTTCAGGTGTAACCTTGTTTACTGCTTCAAGTGCTTTAGAAATTTCAACCATTGCATTGTTAATGTTTGCAACTGCTCTGTTTATATCATTTTTAAGCTGGTCATCTTTAGTCAGAGAATTTACATAAACGCTTATTTCATTCAAGTTATGCGTAATTGCTCTGATGTCTTGAGCCATTTGTTCAGCTTCCTGTTCATTACCTATAATTTTGTTTAAATTTTGAGATAACTTGTCAAGAGAATCTGCTGTAGACATCATTGTTGTTTTGAATTGAGGATCTCCGATTATGTTATTGATATTATATGATAACATATTAAAATCGGTAGTTGCTTTATCCATCATAATCATAAGCTGATTTAAATCGCCTTTTGAAGTATCAATCAAGTCGTTAAGTTTTGCCATTGTGTCGCTTGTCTGGCCTGTAAGGTCATTAATGTGCGAAACAGACATTTTCAGCTCTGCAATAACCTGATCAGACAGCAGGTCATTAATTTTTTTGTTTGTTTCTGTTAATGATTCCGCTGCCCTGTATTGCCAATCCATAAAATCTGCAATTCTCATAGGTTCTATGATTGTGTACGGAGATTTTTGTGCAGGATATGGAAGTGTGATGTCGTCAAGAGTAGATATTCTTAGTGTGTTAGCCCCGTTTTCCCTGACAACTTTACCCTTTAAAAATTCAGGCACTATAAGCCCAGGCAGATTTATTACATAATCAACTTTGTAGGCAAAATTAGTTTTTATTGTGTCTTTTATGGCATAAGGTAAAACATCCTTTGATACAACTTCAATATTTGTAATTTTTCCTATATCATAATATTTTTTGTCCAATTTCATCTGGACGTTATCATCTTTATAGAGAATATCTTTAGTCAGCATAGGAACATAAACCGTTCTTGTTTTTGGCGGTGTTATTTCCAAAAATAATTCGCCAATAAGACCTGATTGCTGGATAGAAAGCATTGAAGCTTTTGGAATATCAACGTTTGGCTCGGTTATAACAAATTTAACTTTAACGTAACTGTTTTCACCCTCAATAACCGGAGTGATTTCTTCGACCTGTCCTACGCGAAGTCCCATCATTTGAACTCCAGCACCGGGACGCATGCCGTTTACATCTTTAAATTGAACTTCAACCCTGTCTGCAGACGAAAAAGTTCGTCCTTTAATTTTAAACACTGCACCGATTAATAAAACAAGTGCAATTAATGTCAACAATCCTACTTTAAAAGATGATGAAAATTTCATTTGCTGCCTTTCCTACTTTAAAATTATTGTAGCAAAAACAACAAAATTGTGCAAAATTGTTAAATAATGCTTGAAATCCTAGAGATAATTGGCAAGAATATTCCTTACATAATTTTGAGTTTCTTTGTAGGGCGGAATCCCATCATATTTATCAACGGCTCCTGGGCCAGCATTATAAGCGGCCAAAGCTAAAATCATGTTGCCGTTATATTTATCAAGCATTGATTTCAGGTATTTAACTCCGCCTTCTACATTTTGGACGATATTATAAGGATCTTTTACTCCTAAATTTTTTGCTGTTGCGGGCATCAATTGCATTAACCCAATTGCTCCGGCCTTAGATTTAGCGTTCGGATTAAATCCCGATTCCTGTTTAATAAGTGCCTGTACAAGTTTTTCGTCAACCCCGTGTTTTTTTGAAATTTGCGATACTACATTCAGAATTTGTGATTTGCTTGCCGGTTGTGTATTTGCCTGAATTGCTGCCGCTTCATTCAGTGCATTTGTTAAACTTGTCTGCGGGGATTGCCTTATGATATCAGCATTGACTGATTTTAAGTGCGGATCTAAAAGAAGCGTTCCGAAATTTGATTTTGTAGTGGCCTGCAAAACTTTTTCAAATGACGGGGTATTAACTTTATTATCGGGATAAAGTGCATCAAGCGGATTTTGAGGTTCATTTTTTGCATTCAAATTATTAACTTTGCTTGCTATTTGTGCATAACGCTCCATAGCCTGAGCTTGTCCGCCTGTATTTAATAAGCCTTGAATAAACTGTGAGAACATACCTTCTTCTTAAAACCTTCCTCCGATTATATTCTACATGTAATCTGTGTTTTCCGTATCCTCTATTTGTATTAATGATTTTTTTATAAAAGGCAATCGCTGTATAAGTTCATTTAAGGTTTTTAAAATAATTATTATCGGTCAGAGCAAAGTATGCACAGGTAAAGCCATTCATATTACTCGTAGATGTTTCAGAACAGTAGGTGTCTTTCCCATAGGAAAGCCATGTATTTTCCGCTCCCACAGGTAAAACACGACCGTCTTTAGTTATATGAAACATAAATAAATCATAGCCCATTCTATTAGGCTTTCTTTTGAAACCGTTAACATCTATTGAAACCAGAAATCCGGAAAATTGGGATTGCTCTCCCTGTTCAAAAAGGTATAATACTCCATCAGAGGTTAGGAACCCTCCATCATCAAAATATGCTCTGCTTAAAGTATTACCGTTCAGAGTTTTATAATAGGTAAATGTATCATCTTCTTCTAGCAATATACAGCCAGTGTTATGGTTTATTTCTCCGCAATATTCGGTAGCTTTAAACTGTGCGGCAAGACGTGTACTAAAACGCGGTCCATAGTTTTCATAAGTAAAATCCAGTTCATCTTCGCTTCTGATACTCAAGATAGCCTGCTGTAATATTGAATATTGTTTTTTGAATACCGCCTCTAGTTCCTTTTTGTTAGTGTTGTTTATTAACGCAGGTATAGTCATAGCTGCAACTACGCCTATTATACCCAGTGTAATTAAAACTTCGGCAAGAGTAAATCCAAATTTTTTAAAATAAATACAGTTATCTAAATTCCTTGCTATACTTGACCTTTGCGGGGGGGGGGCACTCTCAAAGCCTTGATGTTAAACATTTTTTGTCCTCCTGTTTTTTCATTATAACTCTTTTTACCGGTAAGTGCAATATATTAATTTAATTAACAAATATACATGCAATCGCCGTATGAGAAAAAGCGATATTTATTTTCGATTGCTTCTTTGTATGCTTCAAATATAAAATCTTTACCCGCAAGAGCACTTACAAGCATTAAAAGAGTGGATTTGGGCAGATGAAAGTTTGTTATAAGGTTATCTATAACCTTGAATTGATATGGAGGATAGATAAATAATTCAGAGTGGTCATGGCATGCTTTTATGCAACCGTATTTTTGGTATGCTGTTTCTAAAGTCCTGACAGTTGTTGTACCGACAGCAACAATCTTTTTTCCCTCAGATTTTGCCCTGTTTATTTGTTCGGCGGCTTTTTGAGAAATTTCAAAAGTTTCTGAATGCATTTTGTGATTTTCAACATTTTCACACTGAACCGGTCTGAATGTCCCGAGTCCGACATTCAAGGTAACGTATGCCAGTTCAACCCCTTTAGCTTCAAGTTTTTGTAAAATCTCATTTGTAAAATGTAAACCGGCAGTCGGAGCAGCAACCGAGCCTTCATCTTTGGCGTAAACGGTCTGGTATCGTTCAAAATCAAGTTTTTTCAAATCATCATTCGGAATTTTTCTTTCAATATATGGCGGAAGCGGAATTTGACCGTTTCTGTGCAATACATCAAGGATGTTATCACCTTCAAAGAGTAATTCAACAAGCCATTCTCCGTTTTCTTCAAGGCGTTTAATTGCTTTTACCGATAATTCATCGCTGATTTTTATAATCGTATCAGGTTTAACCCGTTTGGAAGGCTTTATTAGGACATCCCACAAGCACCCCTCACCCGAATTTGTAAATTCGCAATTCTGCTCATTAACAAATTCTTCCATCTCCCTCAAGGGGCGAGGATAAGAAGGCTTAAGCAAAAATACTTCAATTTTGGCCCCTGTGTCCTTGTGTCCTATCAAACGTGCAGGAAGAACTTTTGTATTATTCATTACAAGAAGTGTATTGCTATCAAGTAAGTCTACAATATCGTAAAAATGTTTATGAGAAATGGTTCTATCCTTACGGTTTAGAACCATCATTCTTGAATTTTCTCTTTTATCCGCAGGCATCTGCGCGATTAATTCTTCCGGTAAATTATAATCATAGTCTGATAAAAGCATATATTTTATTCTTTCGGTTTAATTTGTTTCGCATTTGCAATATCAGAATCCGTTGCAATATTTTTAGTTCTCTCCTGCTCCATATCAATCTGTTTATTTACAATTACAGTCTGCAAAATTTGTATAATATTGCTTGTTACTAAATACAATAAAACACCGGCAGGTATCGGGATTATAACAAATGTGCCGATAATCATAATGGGCATAAATGTTCCCATTGATTTTTGTATAGCTTCCTGTGTCGGATCAAGAGCTCCGTCTTTCGGCTTGTTTGTAGCCATCATAACTTTTTGAGATGCAAACATTGTGAGAGCAAATAATGCAATCAGAATAAATACATCCCAGTGGAAAGTTCTTTCGGCAACTGTAGTCGGAACAGATGCGGCTAAAATGCTTCCTTCTTTTTTGAATGTAATATTTTCAATTTCTTTGTTAGACATATCTGTAACAGCAATTTCAGCTTTTTCAATCTGGTCAAGCTGTGCAAACTTTAAATTCAGGTGGTCTAAGTCAATTTTGAAATCAATATTTTCACCAGGTTTAAATTCTCCCTGAATTTCAATGGCTTTATTAGGATCTTTTATTTTAACATTTTCCAGAGTTTCGTTCGGTAAATATACTGTTGCAGTTTTTCCTAATGTAAATGTGTCACCCTGCGATACTCCAAAGCTTCCGTCATAAGAACGTCCTGCGGTAGCTCTTAATGTAGTATCAAGCCTTCCCAAAAATCCTAAAGATGTATCGCCTGCAATCTGAATAAACTGCGGGCTCATTAGAGCTGAATATAAAAGTATGAATATAGGTAATTGAATTAACAACGGCAGACATCCGCCCATAGGGTTAAACTTATGTTCTTTATAAAATTCCATAAGTTTTTGCTGCATTTTTTGCGGGTCACTTTTGTATCTGTCCTGAATAGCTTTAATTTTTGGCTGTAAATTCTGCATCATTTTCATAGAACGTTGCTGTGATACATTTAGCGGCCACATTGCGAGTCTGACAACAACTGTCAGTAATATAATTGCAAGTCCGTAATTTCCTACAAGTGAAGCCAGAGCTTTTAATGCTTCAATAGTTAAAGTTGTAAAATCCAATTTCCCTAATCCTCATTTAATAGTGTAAAATCTCTTCTCCAGAAGTTTATTATAAAAGAAGAGGATAGTCAACTTTAAATAATTACATATTGACTTTAAGTTATTTTTTGTGTAAATTAAATAATGCACTGTTGATTGACGGGATGTGGCACTCTGCCGAGTGAAACAATCCTGTGAATTGTTTCACGAGGGGTGATAGCGCACAATTTCAAATGTGGAACATTTGAAAATTCAACATAATTCGTCGGGATGTGGCGCAGCTTAGTAGCGCACCTCGCTTGGGACGAGGGGGTCGCACGTTCAAATCGTGTCATCCCGACCATTTTTAAAAAGATTGGATTTTTTGATTTTAAAATAATTTTTGTCATCAATTTAAATCCAATCTTTTTTTATTCTTTATTGCTTAATAAACTCTGTTTTGCCGCAACTCCTAGGCCTATACCTGCTATTACGTAAGTCAGCCATGCGAAGAAGTAGTTTCTTTTTAAAGGTTTGAGATTTACAGCTTTGCCTAAAGTTTGTTTTGCGGCTTTTACACCTCTTATTGAAGCAAGTCCTTCTTCTACAATTGTCGGAAGAAATGAGGCAAAGCCTATAAGTCCTGCGCTTCTTTCTACAAAATTCTTTTTATTGTCTTTTCTTTGCGGAATTGCACTGTTTAACAATAAAAGTGCCGTTGGAACAGCTGAAACATATCCGCGTGACTTTTGAAGAAATTTTAAAAATTTCCCTTTATGCGCATTTATTGCGTGCCCTAATTCATGTAAAATTAATGAGGGTTTGCTCTTTGGTGCAACTGCAAGTTTTAATTGATCGGTGTAAAAAGCATTTTCTCCTCTGGCAACAGGTTTGAGCGCTTCTCTAAGCCCTTCTCCGTATTTATGAATATTTTTGTCGTCGATAAAATCTACCGCTACATCAAGTTTATTGTCTTTTACCATATTTTTGGCTGTTTTATAAATATTTTCGGCAGAGGTAAATTCTTTTCCCTGCATAAGTTTATTACCGCACCACTGCGAAGCTTTTTGAAGAAACATTGCAAATGCTTGTAACAAACCTGCTTTTACTATTGTTTTTGTCGGATTTGGTTCGTGAATTTCTTCTTGTATATACATATTTGAACGGCCGCTGTCAGGAAAACTCCTGTTGTAGCCATAGTTGCCCAAATTTGGTTGTACACTACTTAAACCATTCACATTTTTATTAAAACAGGAAAATATTAAAAATTGCTAAATTCATTCTTCTTTACTAAACATATCTTTACCAACTCCGCAAACCGGACAGCTCCAGTCATCCGGCAGGTCTTCAAATTTTGTACCTTCTTTTTCTTCATCATAAACATATCCGCAAACACTGCATTTGTACTTCATTTATTTACCTCCTTGTGTTATAATAATTTTGTTATGAAAAATGTATTTGAAACTAAAGTTTATTATTCTGATACTGATGCTTACGGTGTTGTCTGGCATGGTGCATATTTGAGATGGATGGAAAAAGGCAGAGTTGATCTTTGTGATTCAATGGGCTTGGATTTAGTTACGTTGAAAAACTCTGATATTTTGATGCCTGTTACAAATATGAATGTTAGATACAAAGCTTCCGCAAGGCTTAATGATACTATTATTATAGAAACGTGGATTGAAAAATATAATAGCCTGTCGATTACTTTTAAGCAGGTTATAAAATCTAAGGAAACAGGAAAATTGTTTATTGAAGCTTTGTTTGATGTTGTAGCAATAAATGAGGCCGGAAAACTTTACAGAAGACTTCCGGAAGCTGTTGTCAGTGCAATGGAAAAGGATTCGGAAAAATGTCCGGTATCCGTTTAAACAAATATATTGCATCGTCAGGTTTATGTTCACGCAGAAAAGCTGATGAACTTATTGAACAGGGTTCTGTTAATGTCAACGGCAGAATTGTTAAGGAACTTGGATATCTTGTTCAGCCTAAAGATAAGGTGTTTGTTAATCAAAAGCTTATAAGACCTGCAAAACTTGAATACTACAGGTTTTATAAACCTGCCGGTTATATTACGACTTGTGATGATGAAAAAGGACGTAAAACTATTTATGATTTACTGCCTGAAAACATGCTGTCATTAAAGCCTGTCGGACGTTTGGATAAGGATTCTACAGGTTTGTTAATTTTAACAAATGACGGTGATTTGATTAATGAACTTACTCACCCCTCGGTAAAAGTGCCGAAGGTTTACCTCGTTACTGTTGCAGCAAGAGTTCAGAAACAAGAATTGGAACAGATGGCAAACGGGATTGAGATTGAACCAGGTAAAACGGCGTATGCTGATATTCAGGTTTTGGAAATCGACAGTAAACATACTGAAATGCAGATTACATTATATCAGGGAATGAACAGGCAGATTAGAAAGATGTTCGAATATTTCGGGTATGAAGTTAAAACATTGAAAAGAATTCAGCATGCGACAATTACTCTTGCAGGTTTGAAACGCGGAGAATTTAAACCGATAAAACCTGTTCAGATAAGAGAATTAAAGAATTTTCTAAACAGGATATCAAATTCATGAAAAGAATAGCTGTTTGCGGAAATATTGCTTCAGGTAAGTCTACTGTTCAAAATTTGCTTGAAAAACGTGGATTTAAAGTTCTCGATACTGATGAGGTTTCCCATAGACTTTTGACGGTTAATAATTTACCGCTTTTTGAAGCTTTTAAAAATTATGATGTATTTTCTGAAAAAGGAGAGTTTTCCCGATATAAAGTCGGTACGCTTATATTTTCTGATGAAAATGCAAGGTTAAAGATAGCTGAGATTATGCATCCTCAAATAAAAAAGGAAATTTTAAACTTTTTTGAAGAAAATAAATCTGAAAGATTGCTATTTGTTGGTATTCCACTTTTATTTGAGGCTAAAATGGAAGATTTGTTTGACAAAATTATATTTATTTATGCTGATGATAATATAAGGTTGGAAAGATTGATTAAACGTAACGGATACTCTCTTGAACATGCAAAAGCCAGAATTAATTCACAGATGCCTCAGGAGCAAAAACTTAATTTTTCTGATTTTATAATTTATAATAACTCTTCTGTTGAGGATTTAGAAATATCATTGTGCAGTATTTTGCAAAAACTTTAAACAGGTACAAATACTCTGGCGCCTTTTCTTATATTATTTGTAATGCCATCACTCACTGCTTTACCGTTGCCTAATGTTATTTCTACATGTCCGTATTGCCTGCTGTATCCGGATGTACCTCTGTTATATACAAGAACACAACCAGCGGGAAGATTTGATAAATTTATTCCTGACGTAGATATTTCTTTGAAGTTTTCGTTACGGCTAAGTATACCTGCATATTCATAGCCGTCTCCCCGTTCACCGGTTCCCAATCCGCTTTGTTCAAGGGCAATTCGTACATATTTTGCACAGTCACCCTGAAAACCTACAGCATTTCTTCTTACAGTTTTTGCTAATTTTTCACCTTTCTGTTTATTATAATCTGCATCTTTAAAGGATATTTTATTGTTATTAGTTGAACTAAAATTTGTTAATGATGGTGTTTTGAAGTTGAAATCCGAAAATAATGAAGAAAATTTAGGAATTGTCGGCATGAAAGAAAAATTGGACGGTGTAAAATTAAATAAATTTAAACTTGGGGTAAATGTAAAATTAAAAGGCATAAAATTCATTGTGGACATCGGATTCCAAAAACCGTTCCATAAGTTCAGCCCGCTTGTATAATAATTCATTCCATAGTTAGAATTGGAAAAATTAAATATACTCGGCATACTATTATTAGTCAAAGATAAACTGCTTTGGTTTTGATGTTGATATTCAGAATTATTCAGCAGAATTTTTTTATCGGCTAATTTTACATTAACAAAACTCAAAATTTTCCCCTTTGATTTTTCCTCTATAGATATAAAGTATTTTTAGTCTGAGAAATTGCCTTTTGTTACAAAATTTTAATAAAGCTAAAGGTATATAGAGAAGAAGCCGATAGATATATTGAGGTTAGTTATGTTTGATAATATCACTATTTTTTATAAAGATGCAGAAATGCATATTAATCACTTCAATGCCGGAATAGTTATTAAGCTTCTAAAAAAACGTATTGCAGAAGGTGAGGTAACTGCTCAAAACTATGCTTTTCTTGCAAACGCATATTGTGATAAAAATGATAATAAAAAAGCTTTAAAGTATGCGTTTATGTCAAAAAAACTTGATCCAGATTATTACTATGCTGATGTCCTTTTGACTATTATATATCTTAATGATGAAAAAATTTCTAAGGCTGAGAGGTGTTTGAACAATCTTTTAGAAAAAGCTCCTGATGATTATTATTTTGCGGATTTTTTGGCTTTAGAGGTGTATAAAAGGCAAAATAACGATGGCAGTAAACAAAAAATTATAGACAAATATTGCGAAAAAATACTTAGCTATGAGGAAGACGGATCTAATTGCTTATTTATCGCAAAATGTAGTGCTTATTTATGGAAAGGGAAAGGTGAATCTATATCTGCGTTAAAACAGCTCTTAAAGGCATTAAAAGCTGATATTAGATATTTATTTGATTCATCATGCATAGCGATTTTGATGGCTATATTATTTTTATACATTTTTGAATTATTAAAGGTATTGCCTTCTTATAATCTGCGCATAAATTTAGGTATGATATTTTATCCTAAAGATGAAAGATATTATGAACTTGCCGATCCTATTTTCAATGACTCACCGCCAAAAAAATTATTGAAGTATATAGAAAAAGCTATTAAAATTAAGCCAAAACCGTTATACTATATGCGTATGGCTGATATAAAATCTATATTAGGATGCCATGAAGAAGCTATTGAAATTTACAAACGAGTTTTGGAAGAAGATGACAGTTTTGTTGAATGTTATGAACGTATTGCAGGTGAATATAGAGATATAGACGATTTCCAAAATGCTTTAAAGTATATAAATATGGCAATTTTGAATAATCAAGAAAATGCAGAATTATATTTTGCAAAGGCTATGTATCTGTCAGCTTTGTTTAAATTTGATGAAGCGCTTGATTTGCTTTTAAACTTTGATAAAAAACATCCTGAAGCTGAAAATGAAACTGCGTATTATATTTCATACTGCTATTCTTATCTAGAAGATTATAACAAGGCTCTTTTGTATATAAATAAACACCTTTTGAAAGAAAAAACTTATAATATTTATAAGTATAAAATGGCTCTTTTATTAGATTTAAAGAGATATGAAGAAGCAATTGAAACAGGTAAAAAAGCGCTTGAATTTCAAGAAAATGAATACATATATTATAAAATGGCTATATGTTACGGCCGTTTAGAAAATTTTTCAACAGCTCTTGTATGTATAAATAAATCAATTCTCTTAGGCGGAGCTGATAAATACGGTTATTATATCAAATCAGAAATTCTCAGTGCTCTCGGGCAAAACAAAGAAGCTGAAAAGTCTTACACAAAAGCTGTTGAGCTCGGGTATAACCAAGATGACTAAAATCATGAGATTCTTAAACAAGTACAGTATGACTGTCTGACCATTTAGAACTTTTGTCTTTTATAAAAGTATGATTCCGGCTTCGGCTTTGCCCATATCAACCATATCAAACGGCTTTTCAATATCTTCCGTTGTTATATAATCTGATGATTTAAGGTTAAAGATTTTATCAATATCAACATTTCCGCTGAACAAATAAAATTTATTAACATTTTTCATGTAAAGCCCTATAGTATTTTCTTTTTTTAGTGCTTCAAGAAATTCTTTTTTTATGCTGTTCTTTGAAAATCCGTCGAATGTAAAAGTTTTTACCAAATTACATTCTTTTTTCATTGTTTCCAGAAGAACGTACGGTTCTATCCATTTTGTTAATATTTTATGCATATTTAAACCTGAGCCGCTTCCTGTTGATTTTTGAACTGCATTTCATACAGATTTTTGTATTTACCGTTTTCTATGTTCATTAATTCATCATGTGTACCCAGTTCTACAAGTTCTCCTTCATTGATGACCGCGATTCTATCAGCATTTTTAATTGTTGATAATCTGTGTGCTATTATAAATACAGTTTTATTTTGGATTAGGTTGTCCAATGCTTTTTGTACAATTGCTTCAGATTTGTTATCCAGTGCAGATGTGGCTTCATCAAGAATTACTATAGGTGCATCTTTAAGCATTGCTCGAGCAATAGCTACACGTTGTCTTTGTCCGCCTGACAATGTTGTCCCGCGTTCTCCTACATAAGTGTCTAATCCATTTTCAAGTGTACAGGTAAATTCATCCAGATGAGCCATTTTTATAACTCTTTCAATATCCGCATCTGTTGCATGCTCATTACCCATTAAAATGTTATCTTTGATTGTTCCGGAGAACAAAAAATTATCCTGAAATACGAATGAAATTTGATTTCTCAGTGAATTTAATTCAAATTTACGGATATCTACCCCGTCAAATTCTATAGAACCTGATGTTACGTCGTAAAATCTCGGTAAAAGGCTTACAACAGTACTTTTTCCTCCGCCCGAGTTTCCTACAAGCGCAATCGTTTCATTTTTATTAATATCCAGGTTCAAATTTTTTAATACGGGAACTCCCGGCTCGTACTCAAAATAAACATTTTTAAACTGAATAGAGTTGTTTAAACCCGTTAATGTTATTGCATTTTTTGGAGATTTAATCTGGGGTTGTATGTCAAATAACTCAAATACACGGCCCATTGCAACAAACACTGTTTGTAAGTTTGTTAAAGTATTTCCTAATGTTTTAGTAGGTTTATAAAGCAGTAACAGCGAAGTTACAAATGACGCAAAGCTTCCGGCAGTCATTTGTCCGCTCAGAATTAAGTGGTTCCCGTAAGCCATTACAAGAGCAATACCTATAGAGCATACAAAATACATAATCGGTGACATCCATCCTACACGTTTTGTTAAAGACATGGCAAGATGGAATTGCTCGTGTATCTGGCTTTCAAACTTTTTGTTCTGGTCTTCCTGTAAATTATAAGCTGTTATAATCTTGTTTCCTGCAAACGTTTCATTAAAATTTGTAGTCATGTTTCCGCCGACAACCATTGTTGCGTTAGAAACTTTTTTAATTCTTTTACGGATAAATGTAACAGGTGTTATTGCGATTGCCATAATTGTTACACCAATAATTGCAAGTTTCCAAGAATTATACAAAAGAACCGCTACAAGTCCCACAAGTCCAAAAAACGTAGCAATAAAAGATTTTAGCATTTCAATTATATTTTTTGATGCGGTGTCAGGGTCTGACAAAAATCTTGTTAACACAAGACCAGAAGAATTTACATCAAAAAATTGCGGATCCATCATGGTAAGTTTTTTAAATAAATCTATTTTTAAAGAGTTGGATATTTTAAGTCCTGTCCAGTCAGTCAAATAGTTGCTTAAATATTTTAAAATCCCTTGGAATAAAGCAAAAGCAACTATGCCGAAAGGAATTACGGCTGCAAGCCAGGCTTGAGAGTGTACTGTTATTCCAAAAAATGACCAGGTATGATTTGGATCCCCGTTAATAACAAAATCCAAATACGGTTTCAGAGATAATGCTACAACCCCGTCTAATAGACCTAAAGGTATTGCAATTATCAGATTTATAATCGCTCTGCCAAGGACAGGTTTTATATACGGATAAATCTTTTTCAATAAATAACCGTATTTAAAAGCATCCTTTGATACTGTATTTTGAAGTTTGTAGTCCATGAATATCCCTCTCTATGTATAATTTATAATCTATATTATCTCATGAAAAAAAATTTTTGTGTTATTCTATTATAAAAAGTAAATTTAGTAAGGAGTAGAGATGAAGATTTGTGTAATAGGAACCGGATATGTGGGTTTAGTTGCAGGAACATGTCTTGCAGATATGGGAAATGATGTTATATGTGTTGACAATGATTTAGATAAACTTGAAAAATTACGCAGCGGAGTTGTTCCTATTTATGAACCTGGATTGGAGGAATTAATAAAGGCAAATGTGATGGAGGGCAGACTTAATTTTTCAGATAATCTGTCCGAAGCTGTTCAAAAATCTCTGGTATGCTTTATTGCTGTCGGAACTCCTCAGGGAGAAGACGGCTCTGCAGATCTCCAGTATGTTGAGCAGGTTGCTGAAAGTATAGGAAAAGCAATTAACGATTATAAAGTTATTGTTGACAAATCGACTGTTCCTGTCGGCACTGCTGAAAGGGTCGCAAAGATTATAAAAAAATATTATTCCGGAGATTTTGATGTAGTATCCAATCCGGAGTTTTTAAAACAAGGTGCTGCCGTTGATGACTTTTTAAAGCCGGATAGGGTAGTGATAGGTTCAAATTCTCCGAAAGCTACTGCAATTATGCAGGAAGTTTATGCTCCGTTTTTTAGAACGGCGAGCAGATTTGTAATTATGGATGTTAAATCTGCTGAAATGACAAAATATGCCGCAAATTCATTTCTTGCTTTAAAAATTTCTTACGCCAATGAAATAGCAAATATTTGCGAGGCTGTCGGTGCTGATGCAGAGATGGTGCGTATCGGGATGTGTTCAGATAAGCGTATTGGCTCGCAATTTTTATTCCCGGGGCTTGGGTACGGCGGAAGTTGTTTCCCGAAAGATGTAAAAGCTTTGCTAAAAATTGCTTGTGATCATAATTGTGAACATCGTTTGATAGAGGCTGCAGATGAAGTTAACAAAGAGCAAAGAGTAATTTTTATAACAAAAATTTTACAGAGATTTGGTGCTGATTTGTCAGGTAAAACTTTTGCTGTTTGGGGATTGACATTTAAACCAAAGACAAATGATATGAGAATGTCTCCCTCTATTACGATAATCAATGCCTTGCTTGAACTCGGGGCAAAAATTCAGGCCTATGATCCAAAAGGTTTTGAACAGGCAAAATTAATCTGGGGAGATAAAATTGTTTACGCAAGAAATTCTTATGATGCCTTAAACAATGCGGATTGTCTTCTGTTATTAACAGAGTGGAATGAATTCAGACGTCCTGATTTTGATAAGGTAAAAGAATTAATGAAAAAAACTGTTATATTTGACGGTAGAAATCAATATGACGGAGAAAGATTAATTCAACGCGGATTTGAATATTATTGCGTCGGGAAAAAATTTAAAATTTTAAATCCCGTTTAAACTGTCAAATGCTTTGATTTTATCTGGGTCTATGGAATGCCCGCCTGTTTTTAACATTATAAATTCTTTTACATATTTGGTATGATTTGCTAACTCCAGAGTAGATTTTGTCGATATTATTTTGTCATTTTCGGAGTGAATGAAGTATACAGGCAAGTTTAAAGATTTTATTTTTTTTAGATTTCTGAATGACCAATCAACCATATTCACGAAAAACGGACACTTTTCAATAATATATTTTGCAAATGTCGGTAATTTTACGGTATTTCCTTTTAGGAGTATATCTTTTTCATTTTTCATAGAGTTAAAAGGCGATATCAGAACCAAAAATTTTAAATTTTCATTCTTGTGTGCAAGAGTAATTGCCGGAAAACTTCCCAGACTGAACCCGACTACCCCTATATCATCTTTCTTTATTCCTTTATTTTCCAAATATTTAATTGCACTTTTTGTATTTCTTTTTATTGATTCGGCGGTAACATTACCTGTACTTTCGCCAAATCCGCCGTATTCAGGCGCAAAAACCCCGTATCCTTTTTGTATTATAGCTTTATATAATTCTTGATTTGAGGTTATATTTTGCCCTAGTCCGTGATAAAAAATAATGTATTTTTTAGAATTATTCGGATTGATATCCCAGGCAACAGAACTATTTTTTTTCATCTTTAATTTAATGACTTTAATGCTGTCTTTTAAATCATTATCGATACCAAATTTTCGTTTTTTGGATATGTACATAAACCTGTCAAAAACTTTGCGCATATAAAAGTTTAACGGGGATAATTTTTCAAGATTGTTTTCCAGACCCGTAAAGTTAGTTTTGCAGTCATAGTATCTGCGGTGGTAGTTATTGTTATTATTAATTTTAAATTGATTATAATTAGGGTAATTTGTATTTGCAAAGTGGGGTATAATAATCATAAAGCCTCTTTTCACGGAAAATAAAAAACCTTATTTATACAATATAATAAGGTTTTTATGTTCAAAAAGTTTGGGCATGAAGAGACTCTCTTGCATCGTAGGCGAGTGGCACGAGCCGTACGAGGCAGGATACCCTTTAGGGCAGAACTCCCGTATGTTGCGAACATCATGAGCAACATACAAGTTTGAGGCTCTTAATGCTATTATTATTAAATTATCAATAAAGTTTGGGCATGAAGAGACTCGAACTCCCACGCGTAAGCACTAGTTCCTAAGACTAGCGTGTCTACCATTCCACCACATGCCCATATTAAATTGTCAATCAGTCCTTTAGACTTTAAACGTGTATATCAACAATATACTGAAAATATTCCAAAGTCAAGATTTGTTTTCAATCCTTTCAGGATGGGCAGAATTTGAAAGGATTATTTCATAATACTCGTTTTTATCAATATTGACTCCCATAGTTTTGGGGTCGGCAAATTTCTTCTTTTTATGTTTATTTAACAATTTTTTGTAATCGCCTGCCATAGTTGTATTATATTACAAAATTTTAAAAATCGCTTGAAATTTTTCTCCCTTTGGTTTACGATAATTTCACGTGTGTCGATGTATTTGTGGAACATCGATTTAAGGAATTTCAAAAAGTACGAAATATAAAGTTATAAAGGAATTGTGAAATGAACCCTATTATTAATGAATTGGAAAAATCTTATTTAAGAGAAAATCTTCCTGAAACAAATCCTGGCGATACTGTTAAAGTTTTCGTTAGAATTGTTGAAGGAAACAAAGAAAGAATTCAGGCTTTCGAAGGAACTGTTATTAAAAAACACGGTTCAGGCGTTAATAAAACTATAACAGTTAGAAAAGTTTTTCAGGGCGTTGGTGTAGAACGTGTGTTCTTGCTCAACTCTCCGAGAATTGACAAAATTACAGTTCTCAGAAAAGGTGATGTAAGACGTTCTAAACTTTACTACTTGAGAGAACGTTCTGGTAAAGCAACTCGTATCAAGGAAAAAATTGAAAAAAGATAAGCTTCATATACACTGGTATCCCGGACATATTGCTAAAGCTGAAAAACAGTTAAAATCTCAGCTTTCTTTAGTGGATGCCGTTATTGAAGTCGTTGATGCAAGATTGCCTTTCTCAAGCAGTTATGATAATATTACGGGGCTTTTAGGTGAAAAGCCCCGTTTAATATTGCTGAATAAGGCTGATTTAACTGATGCAAATGAGTTGAATAAATTTGCACGAATTCTGGAAGAGAAAAACGGTTTTCCTGTCTTAAAATCCGACGCTAAAAACAGCAAGGATTTAAATGTTATTGTAAAAAAAATCATAGAGCTTTCAGAACCGAGAATACAGGCAATAATTGCTAAAGGACTTTTGCGCCGTCCTGCTCGTGTTATGGTTGTAGGGATGCCTAATGTAGGAAAATCAAGTATAATAAATAAGCTTACAAAATCATCAAAAACAAAAATCGGGGCAAAGGCAGGTGTAACCCGCCAGCAGCAGTGGGTAAGGATTAATCCGCAGCTAGATTTACTTGATACTCCGGGTATTATCCCGATGAAACAGGAAGATCAATTGAGGGCTAAAAAACTCGCGTTTGTCAATGCTGTATCAGAAAATGCATATTCAAACGAGATTGTGGCAAAAGAGCTTCTGGCTTTATTAGAGGGGAAATATTCCGAGATTGTTAAAAATTTTTATAAGACAGATTCTTTGTCTCTTGAAGATATCGCGAAATCGCGGAATTGGATTACTTCAGGAGGAAATCCGGATATAGAAAGAACTGCTGTTTTTCTTTTACGTGATTTCAGAGAGGGTAAAATAGGCAAGTTTATATTGGATGAAATATAATGGATACTTATAATAAATTTGGTCATGATTCATCTGAAGATGAAATTGAGATAAAAAAAAATAATAAAAAAACATCTAAACGCTTAAATACAACTTTGACGGTTGATTCAAGAGTTGTTCAGCTTTTTACGTTTGATCTTAACCAGAAGAGAAGATTTGTTATAGGAACTGATGAGGCAGGAAGAGGATGCGGTGCCGGTGGTGTCTTTGCGAGTGCTGTTTGTTTTGATAAACGTTCAAAGGAGCTTATCGAAAAACTTGAAGATTTAAACGACAGTAAAAAACTTTCTGCAAAAAAGCGTGAAGCTTTATATGATATTATTAAAGAAAATTCAATAAATTCAACTGTTTGTATTGAGGTTGAAGAAATAGAACGTATAAATATATTAAATGCCTCATTGAAGGCGATGCGTCTTGCAATTGAGGATGTTATAAACCAGCTTTATCCTTTATCCGATAGCAGAGAAAAGTTGATTGCAAGGAGTATGCTTTCAAGAAGTGAAATTATGATACTTATTGACGGAAATAAGCGAATTTGGGATTTTGATTATTCACAAAGGTATGTTGTAAAAGGCGATGGCAAATCAGCTTCTATTGCAGCAGCAAGTATTTTGGCAAAGGTAAGCCGCGACAGATATATGTTAAAGCTTGATGAAGAATTCCCGCAATATAATTGGAAGGAAAATGCGGGGTATTTAACCAAAGAGCACATGGCTCTTATTGACAAATACGGCTTAAGTAAATATCACCGTCCATCATATCTTCAAAAGCATTTTGCAAAGCAGGAACAGTTAAACTTGTTTTAATGCATTTCTATTATACTTTTTTATATTTGTAGGACGGATTTGTTTTAAGCTTTTCTTCAATCTGTTCAAATGTCAATAATCCTTGTGTTGCTCCAAATTCAGATACTGCACCTGCTGAATTTACAGAAGCATACATTAAAGCTTTGCCTATATCGTTGTTTACCCTGCCTAAAGCTGCACAGAAAGTTGAAGCAAATGCATCGCCGGCTCCGAGTGTTGACACAACCGGCCCATCAAATACTGGACAGTAGTAAAAGTTTTTACCGTCGTATGCATAAGCACCTTTCCCGCCGTCTGTAATTACGATTACCTGATAGTCGCAGACTTTTAATTTTTTAAACATTTCTTTTACATCCGGATGAATCAGTTCTTCTGAAAATTTTTCATCTCTGGTATCCGGACGAACCTGTATATCAGTTGCAAGAGAAGCTTCTTCCTTATTCATTACAACAATATTAGCTTTTTCAAGAATTTTTTTCAGGTAGTTAAATCCTTTTTTGATACTTGTTGAGCCTGCGTTAAAGCATACATAAACATTATTTTCGCTTGCAAAATTTGCTATATCGTCAAGAACTTTTGTGCTGTCGCCGTTCATAGGTGCAATATATAAAAGTTTTGCATTTTTTATTGCTTCAAAATTAATATCGGATTTTTTTATTTGAGCGTTTGCGCCTCTGTGTGCAAGTACGGTTCTATCTCCCTGAAAACTGACCAGAATAATAGAAAATCCGGTACTTAATTTATTATCCTGTACAATGTTAGATAAATCAACTTTTTTATTTTTAAAGGATTCCAAAATCCCGTCAGAATATATATCATCTCCGATTTTAAATATTGCGCTTGTATTGTATCCAAGATTAGCAAAATTTACTGCGGTATTAATCCCGCCGCCGCCAACCTGAGAAGTAAAATCAGAAATTTCAACTTTTGCACCATAAGGGTAGCTCATAAATTCTGATTTTTTATTTTTAGTGTAAACAGAAACTATATTTGCATCATCGCTTTCAACGAATACATCCATTGTTGCGCTTCCAATCGTTATAACATCGTACATGATATTCATCCTCCAGTTAATTAAAGCGTAACACAAAAGATTTATTTTGTTAATTTATTTCCATTGAAAAATTGTTAATTATAGTGTATAGTGGACGTGTACATTAAATAAGAAAGGGGAAAAAATGAAAAGATTATTTGAAACTGAAAATGTCGGGGGGGAGGGCACTCCTCAGCTAGGTAGAAGCAAAGATGCAAAGACGCGAAGTCGCAAAGCCAGTATCGTAAATAATACTTTCCTCCCCCGAAGAAGGGATGCAGAGAAACTCTCTTCACTGAAACGAACTTATTGTCCTAACGTCTTAACGTCCTATCGTCTAAAGAAATGTGCATTTACCTTAGCAGAGGTCTTAGTAACCTTAGGAATAATCGGAGTTGTATCAGCAATGACTGTTCCGACATTGATGCAAAATTACCAGCGAAAAGTTTATGTAACGCAATTGCATAAAGTCTATAGTGAAATGTCACAGGCTTTATCTCTTTACATTACAAAAAAAAATGCTGTCAATTTAAAGGAGTCAAGATTTAATACTATTGACGGCTTGAATGATTTTATAAGTTCTCACCTTAAAGTTGTTAAAGACTGCGGTAGTGCAGTAAAAGACTGTTTTGCTTCGCAATACGGCTATATAAATTCTTCAACTGTTATATCAGGCGGTAATCCTACTTGTAATCGGGTTATCACACTCGCAAGTGGAGCCATACTTTGTATTGATGTTGAGAATGGTTCTGGCAGTATTAATGAAGATGACGAGCAGGAAGGCAGTACGACTAATTTAAAAGGTGCTGTCGCTACTATAGAGGTTGATGTTAATGGAACAAGCGGACCTAATATTTTCGGCAGGGATTATTTTGTTATGTTTATTGATAATGACGGTACTATAAAAGATTATGCATTTGAAGAATACGGATTAGTTACTGATTCTTCAAAAGGGTCATATACCGGTGCATTTGGCAAAATTATGGATGACGGGTGGCAGATGAATTATTAAAAAAAAGAGGGCTGATGCCCTCTTTTTTATTCAACCTGAGCTTTTTCCTCTTCTGAAACGCCTTTAATTGTTAGGTTAACTCTGCCTTTATCGTCGATTTTAATTACTTTAACAATTACTTCATCGCCTATATGAAGGTGGGGTTCAATTGTATCAATTCTTTCGTTGCAAACCTGTGAAATATGCACCATGCCGTCTTTGCCCGGTGCAAGTTCTACAAAGGCGCCTATCGGAATAATTCTTACAACTTTACCTTTTACAACCATTCCTGGTTCAGGTTTGAACGTGAGATCCTGAATCATCTTTTTAGCAATTTGAGCGCCTTCCTGATCGTTAGATGTAATTGTTACAACACCTGAATCCTGAATATCAATTTCGGCGCCTGAGGCATCTATAATTGCTCTGATTTGTTTTCCGCCAGGTCCGATAACAGTTCCGATATCTTCTACAGGAATTGTCATAGTTGTGATGCTAGGAGCATAAGGTGAGAGATGATCTGCCGGAGCGGAAATTACTTCTCTCATTTTTCCTAAAATATGAAGTCTTCCTTCTTTGGCCTGAGCAAGAGCTTTCCGTAATGTTTCGTTTGCAATGCCTTTAGCCTTCATATCCATTTGAAGTGCTGTAATTCCGGTATCGTTTCCTGTTACTTTGAAGTCCATATCGCCTAAAAAGTCTTCAATACCTTGAATATCAGTTAATACAACAGGTTCTTTGCCTTCTTCGGTAATCATACCCATTGCTACACCGCCTATCATGCATTTTACCGGGACGCCTGCGTTCATTAAAGCCATAGAAGAACCGCAGGTCGAAGCCATTGAAGTTGAACCGTTTGATTCTAAAACGTCTGATGTTACGCGGATTGTATACCCGAATTCTTCCTGAGAAGGCAGTGCGGGAACATTTGCTCTTTCTGCAAGATTTCCATGGCCTACTTCACGTCTTCCGGGACCTCTTAAAGGTTTTACTTCGCCTACAGAAAATCCGGGGAATATGTATTTGTGCATATAAGTTTTTTCTGTTTGCGGGTCAACACCGTCGAGCTCCTGTTTCATTCCGGGGCCTGCAAGAGTTGCAACAGATAATACCTGTGTCTGGCCTCTCGTAAATACTGCAGAACCGTGAGCTCTAGGTAATACACCTACTTCACACCATATAGGACGAACTTCGGTTGGTTTTCTTCCGTCCGCTCTTACGCCTTCGTCAAGAATCATTGTACGCATAATGTGTTTTTCTGCATTTTTGAATTCTTCCGCAACAAAGTCAATGCCTGTTTCTTCCATAATTTTTTTTATGTAGTCGTCTTCAGGCAATGCGTCTATTTTTTCTTTTACAAGCTTTTTAGCTTCTTCAAGTTTTTCCTGTCTGTATGTTCTGTCAAAGTTGTGATAAGCATCAAAAATCATATCGTGAGCTGTTTCTTCAATAATCTTTTTGATTTCTGTTGTGTCATAAGGATTAACAAATTCTTCTTTCACAACTCCGCATTCTTTAACGAAAGCTTCTTGTGCTTCGCATTGTTTTCTTATTTCTGCTTGTGCAAATTCAACTGCGTTCATTATATCGTCTTCCGTTACGAATTTGCATCCTGCTTCAACCATAATTACAGAATCATGTGTACCTGCAACTACGATATCTAAATCTGATTTGTCAGCCTGCTGGTGTGTCGGGTTTGCAATCATATTGCCGTTTTCATCTCTGGAAACTCTAACTGCACCGATTGGGCCTTCAAAAGGTGCGCCAGAAAGCATTAAAGCACAAGATGCACCGAGCATTGCAAGAGTATCAGGCTGATTTTGCTGATCATAGCTGAATAATTGCGCTACGATTTGTATATCATTTCTGTAACCTTTCGGGAACAGAGGTCTTATTGGTCTGTCGATAAGTCTTGAAATAAGTATAGCCTTATCTCCGGCTTTTCCCTCGGAACGGTTGTAACCGCCGGGGATACGTCCGATTGACGACATTCTTTCTTCATAATCAATTAATAACGGGAAAAAATCTATCCCGACTCTCGGTTCTTTTGAAACAACACAATGAACAAATAACATTGTGTCACCACATCTTACAGTAACAGAACCGTTTGTAGATTGTGCGTATTTGCCGGTTTCAACGGTAACGGTTTTTCCGCCAATCTCAATTTCAAATTTCTTTGTTTCAGGTACCATAATTTTCCTTTCCTGCTCCCAGCGAACTTTCTGTGAGCTTTGCGCTTTTCTGGCGCATTTAGTTATACACTTCTGATTGTTCTTCTTTATTGTACCGCAAAAACAAAATTTTTAAATAAATACAATGAAAACATCTTTTCATTGTATTTATAATCTTTACAAATAAATTGAGTTTTTAATATCTTATATTTCAAATAATTTATGCAGGCGGGTTCTAATATCTTCTTCGTCTAAATCCTGAGTAATTTTGTTCAGATCAATAGCCATTTGATAGTAATTTGCCGCATCATTTATAAAGCCCATTGCCTGAGATGCTCTCGCCGCGTTGAAGTAAGCAAGAGTGTAATTCGGGTTTAATTCAACTGCAGTTTCAAAATATTCTAGTGCTTCTTCAGCATCGCCCAACCCGTCAAGATATAGTATACCGAGATTATTTTGCGCGTATTCATTATCCGGATTTAAATCAATTGCTTTGTGAAAAGAAACAAGCGCTTCTTCAAGATAATCTTTTTCCCACAGTGCAATTCCCGCTTTAGAATAACCGCGGTAGTCTTCGGGGTTAAGCGTAATGGCATCACAGTAAGCTCTTATTGCGTTGTCCAAATCGTATGCGGCCATGTGAATATCCCCGAGGGATAAATATAAATCATAATTATTCGGGTCAAGAATGATTCCGGCCTGATAAGTAGAAACAGCTGCATCTATATTTCCTTTAACTTCAGCATAAATAGATCCTAGCGCCTGACATACAATTGATGTCCATTCTTTGTCCGGATTAATTGCAATTGCTTTCTGATAATGTTCTATTGCCTCATCATATAATTCGGCTTTTGAATAAGCATAAGCAAGTGAATTATTGTAAAACGGATTTTCAGGATCTCTTTCTACCGCAAGTTTAAATGCACTCATAGAATTAATTTTGTCTTCTTTTTTCAGGTAAAGATGACCGAGTTCATAGTAGATTTGCGGTACATCTATATCAAATTCCAAAAGTTTTTCATAACAATCGATTGCTTCATCCGTATTTTCCGGGAAATAGGTTTGAAGAACGGTTGCAAGTTTTATTAAAACTTCGCGGTTAAGCGGGTTTGCTTCCAAAACCTTACGGTAGCAATCAACTGTTAAATCCATTTCTTTATTCTTAAGTGCAAGATCTCCCATTTTGTTATAAAAAATCTCACTGTGATTTGTTTTGGCAACTGCCTGTCTGTAGATGTTTTCGGCTGTCGGATAAAGTTTAAATTTTTCTAAGAATTTCCCGACTGTATTGTATGTAAAGACAGAAAAATCATCAGACATGTTTTTGTAAAACATTTTCATTGAAGGTCTGTCCCAAGCAAGCATAAGGCTTCCTGAAAGAAAATAATATAAGAAACTTAAATAGTCGCCGACATTTCCGTTTTTAGAATTAATTTTTTGTAAAATAGATTGAGAAAGAATTAAACGGGGGCGTGCCGAGTTTAATTTCCCCATTTTAATGGCAGATTTAAATTCTGATTCGGCCGATTTAAAATCCTGTGCCATCTTCATAAAAAATCCGGTATATAAATGTGCATTGATATTCTGCGGAGCAAGAGAAACTGCTGTCTTACACTGTTCAATTGCGGTGTCAATGCTTATCTGTCCTTGTTCCCACATTAGGGTAGCAAGTCTGTAATATGCTTCAGGCATTGTAGGGTCATATTTTACCGCATCAACATAATATTCTATAGCATCCTGCAAATCTTGATTTTGCTGGCGGATAAGATATTTTTCGTGTGCTATTCTAGCTTTTTCTAGTGATTCTTTTGCTTTATCCGTATTAGCCGCTATCGGCTGTAGTAAAATTTGTTCTGACATCAATGAGCTCCAATAAGATGTATATTCAATATGTATTTTCTTATGTCGATATAAATTATATTAATCTTTAGTAATTTGAAATAATATCATCTACATGGTGTAGATATCTGGTTAATCTATTTTAATTTTTGTCCTAAAAGATTTTTATTTGTAATATAATATTTGCTGTAGCCGATTAGGAATATGAAATATGGATTATCTCAATAATAAATATGATGTAATAGTTGTCGGAGCAGGACACGCAGGATGTGAGGCCGCAATTTCCTGTGCAAGGCTTGGAGCGAAGGTTCTTCTTGCAACTCTTGATGTTGATCATATTGCTTTAATGCCGTGTAACCCTGCAATAGGCGGCCCTGCTAAATCAACTCTGGTCAGAGAAATTGATGCGCTGGGCGGTGTTATGGGTGAAGCTGCTGACGCTACTTATATCCAGATGAAAATGCTGAATTCTTCAAAAGGGCCGGCTGTAAGAGCGCTGCGTGCCCAATCGGATAAAAAGCAATACATGGATTATATGCGCAATATTATCGAGAATAATGAGAATATCTATCTCCGTCAGGCTTGTATTACTGATTTAATTGTAAAAGATAATACTATAACCGGTGCAATTGATGAATATGGTATTGAATATTCTGCACGTGCAGTTATATTAACAACCGGAACTTCTTTGAACGGAAAGATTTTTGTCGGATTGCGTTCCTACAGTGCTGGCAGATTGGGTGAGAAAGCGGCTTACGGCTTATCAGAATCGCTTACAAAACATGGAATACAAATTAAAAAATTAAAAACAGGCACACCGCCGCGGGTTGACAAACGTACTATTGATTATTCGAAAATGTCAATTCAGCCGGGTGACGAAACTCTGCATTTTTATTCATTTAAACCGAACAGACCGGTTAGACCCCAGTACCCCTGTTATTTAACAAGAACTAATGAGAAAACACATGAGATAATTAAAGCAAATCTTGATAAATCGCCGATGTTTCAAGGGTTAATTCAGGGTGTCGGTCCGCGTTACTGCCCGTCAATTGAGGATAAGGTTGTAAGATTCAGTGAAAATCCGTCGCATCATATTTTTATTGAACCTGAGGGGCTAGGTACTTATGAAGTTTATATTCAGGGATTTTCAAGCAGCCTGCCGGCTGATGTTCAGGTAAAAATGTTGAGAACTCTGCCTGGGCTTGAAAATGCGCATGTTATAAAACCTGCTTATGCAGTTGAATACGATTATGTCCCTGCTGTTCAAACAACTCATTCTTTAATGTCAAAAACTGTAAAAGGTTTATTTTTTGCCGGCCAAATTAACGGTACGAGCGGTTATGAAGAAGCAGCAGCACAGGGACTTATTGCCGGAATAAATGCCTTTAACTATTTGAATGACTCTGAAATGTTGGAACTTTCAAGAAGTTCATCTTATATAGGGACATTAATTGATGATCTTGTGACAAAAGATATTCAGGATCCATACAGAATGCTTACTTCCCGCTCGGAATACAGACTTTTACTTCGTCAGGACAATGCTGATGCAAGACTTACTCCAATCGGTCATAAATACGGACTTATTGACGATAAGCAATACAAAATTTTTACCGATAAACAAGATGCGATTGAAAAGGAATTGCAGAGAATAAAAGACGCAAAAATCTCTGCAACCGAAGATGTTAATTCAATTCTTTCAGAGTTCGGAGAACACATGGAACGCGGTATGAAAATCGCGGAGCTTCTTAAACGACCGAATATTGATTATTCTGTGATTAAAAAGATTGATGATACTACGAGAGAATTGAATATTTCATTTGATGTTGCCGAGCAGGTGGAAATTTTAGTCAAATATGACGGATATTTAAAACGACAGGAATTTCAGGTTGAACAGGCATCTAAACTTGATAAATTCAAAATTCCAGACGATATTGATTATTCATCAATAGAGCATATTTCCTCGGAAACCCGCGATAAGTTATCAAAAATCCGTCCTAAAACGCTGGCTCAGGCATCACGTATCGGCGGGGTAAAACCTGCTGATATCTCAATTTTAATGGTAATCCTTGAAAGACACGCTTATTCAAGAGTTTAATGACATTCTGTGATTGTTTCGTGCATTTGTGAGTTTTTCCTTAAGCAATTTGTTTGCAAATTTTAGTTTTTGTTTAAATTTAGCATTTTGATGTAAAAAAAGCTTTATTGTTATAATTTCACGCAAATTATAGAATAAACCCGAACCTTTAGCCATGCTTTTTATTTCATCCCCGTAAGCATTAATTTTACTTTTTAGTGAGTTCCTTATTGTTTGCAAGCAATCTATTGATATGGTATCAGGCATGTCTTCTATTAACTTCCTAACTGAACTTTTAAAGTCTTTCATTCGTGTAGGATTATCAAGAGTATCCAAAAACAGTTTTGAAATATTATCTTTTTGTGCTTCAAAATCAATTTTTTCATATAAGTTTTGAAGTCTGAATTGGTTTGTTTTCGGGTTACACACTGCATCAAAAAGGTGTCTTGCCTCATGAATTGCGCAAAACTTATTTGTGATATTTTTGCCGTTTTTATCTAATGGTAAAAATATTTTGAACCCGTCAATCAGAAGGCTGATAATACCGTTATCATCACATTCAGTTCCTGTAACGTTATGTTTAATAGTGCCTCTATACTTCGGGTTGGTTTCTCGTAATACTTTAAAGTTGATTTTATTTTGAAGCAAATTATTAAGAAGAACATTGAATATTTCTAAAGTGCAACTTTTATCGTTTGAAGCGGATAACAGTTTTGTATAAAATTGTTTACTAAGAGCGTCCGCCGTTTTATTACGTTTTTGTGCACTTCCCTTAATGATAGAAAACGGCAGCGATGTATTTTGAGTTCTTGTTATAATTTTAATCATTTCAGACTAAACCGTATAGTAAAGACTATTTTGTTTCTTTTGATAAGATATTCCGTTATATTTCATAACAGATTCAAAAGCTTTATCTTTATAATCTTTGACATTAATGTCTACTTTCCCGTAAATTCCGGTGTTTTTGATTCTGTTAAATGTAGTAGCTGCATTGTTAATCCAGAAGTTGTTCATCATAGCACCTAATGTAAATATCTGCTGTTTTGAAGTCGCACTTCCAGTATCAACTGTATAAGTACTTTTAAAACTCTGTGAATTTATATAATTTACCTTCATAATATTC
Organism: Candidatus Gastranaerophilales bacterium; assembly: GCA_944322885.1. Lineage (GTDB taxonomy): Bacteria > Cyanobacteriota > Vampirovibrionia > Gastranaerophilales > Gastranaerophilaceae > Stercorousia. The sequence goes on from CALUQH010000013.1 coordinate 55,291, forward strand.
AGAAAACATATAAAAAAATTTTTTGCTATAAAACAACAAAAAATTCCCGGAGATGGATTCGAACCACCGTTGGAAGAGCCAGAATCTTCAGTCCTGCCACTAGACGATCCGGGAATATTTGCAAATATATTTTAATCCAGACAAAAATTTATTGCAAGAAGTTTTTTTATAAAATGAAGACAGGATTTAGTATTTTTATTAAAGGCTTATCTCATTGTCCCTGATTCATATCCCGTCCACATATAAAATAGCGGCAAAAATTTTTCAATCCCGAGTTTCCCGATTAAAGGAAATTTTGCCATTACCAGTGCTCCTGATATTACATCTATGTTTGCTATTGTATCAACAAATTTAACTTTTCTTTTTGAACCAGCTGATGTAGTCCCATTTATTTTATTTGAAATGTTGGCTCCTGCGATCATTCCGCAAAAAATTCCGCTCATTAGAGTTGCAGCTTTAGCCTTTGTGTTATTTAGAAACTTAATTTTATCACATGTTTTCAATATCGGCTTAATTAATAATGTTGGAACTACTGCGTTAAAAAACTGGAATACTCCTTCATGAATTTTATACTCAGGCTTTACTTTTTTATCAGAATACATCCCGCCTAATACTCCGCCAGTGATTGACCCGGTACTGAGTAAAATCATTTCTTTTTCTGCATATTTAAGTTTTTGTACTGGTAATTTTTGTTTTTTGCAAAAATACATTATAGGTATTGCTGTACCTATTAGTGTCCCGGTGCCTATAGAAAGTCTTTCAGATATAGTTAATGGTTTTCGTTCTGGAATTGAAAAGAAATTATCCTGTTTTGGCTTAAATCCAAAGGAGCTAAATGTTTTATTAGGGGAATTTGTATAAACTGCTGTTAACATTTGTAAATTTTTATATCTATTTTACTTTTATCTAAGCAGTAAATATATTACATAAGGAACTGTTATTGTCAATATATCGTTAAAAATATTATAACTATAAATTCGATAATTGCAGTTGTTCTCCGGTAATCAGGAAAACTAGAGATAAAGGAGATGTCAAATGACATCTCCTTTATGGCTCCGCTGACTGTACGACATTGGAACTTTTTATTCAAAAGTTGTATCATAAAATTGTTGAAAATCGAAGAATTATGAATTTAAATATTTTCCATTTTTT
>CALUQH010000014.1 GCA_944322885.1 Candidatus Gastranaerophilales bacterium
GCATTAAAAGAAGGTGCTGATGGACATGTTCTTTGCTATACTGAAGAACCGCTTGTATCTTCTGATTATGTTGGTACTTCTCAATCTTCAACTGTTGACGCTTTATTAACTCGTGTAATGGGTGGCAATCAGGTTAAAATCATTTCTTGGTATGATAACGAAATGGGTTATTCTACAAGATTGGCTGAAACTACTTTGATGGTTGCTTCTAAATTATAATTCTTAAAATTATAATAAAAAAAAGAGTCTGATATTTTTATCGGACTCTTTTTTATTGCTCTGTTTACCGATATAAAGTTTTTTATTTTTCTTGATAATAGTTTTGAAAGTGAGGGCTCATTTATGCAAGTTGTAAAAATAATTACTTATATTCTGATTTTAGCCGGGGCTTTAAACTGTGGATTAGTCGGATTTTTTAATATTGATTTAGTCCGGCTTATATTTGGGGATATGACATTATGGGCCAGAATTGTTTATGGCTTAATTGGTGTAAGTGCAATTCTTTATGTATTTTCTTCGTACCACGATATATTTGAAAATAATTAACTTTTTGTAAATAAGTTTGTTTTTTTATATGCTGTATGATATCCTTATAAAAAAGGGTATTATATGAAAAAATTAATGTTTATCATATTATCATTTGTTCTGCTATTACAGGCTTCTCAAGCTTTTGCAGGTTCATATTTAAGGACTGAAATTCCTTTGGCAGGGGCGACGATGCTTCCAGCCAAAATGCATGCAATGGTTCTTGGCCCAGTTTATGCCGAAGTTGATAAAAGTGTTGATGACTGCCGTAAATTTCATCTTACAGATACTAAAATTACAAAACCAAAAACAAATGTGGAATATGGCCGCAATGGCAGAGAAATTGCCGGTACCTGGTCAGAAGTATGGATTGTTGACGCTTGCGGAACTCCTGTCAGTGTTCCTATTGACTTTACAATCCGTGGCAAAGGTGTGAAGTTTGATATTAAGCCGCTACAATAGACTATAATTTCAGATTTTCAAGATATTCTTTGTTGGCATTTAAAGTGTTTTCTGTTGCCACAATTGAGTAGACAGGCTTACCTGCAAATACGTAGTTTGCGGTATTGTAAATATCGTCGACAGTGATATTGTCTATCATTTTTAATATTTGGTTATCCCTTGAAATTCCGTAAGGAGTGTCAAGAGAATATAGTAATCCTGCGGTTTGGGAAGCGTTTGTGTTATTAGCATTCAAAATTGTATTTTTCAAATTTAATTTTGCATTTTTTAATTCTTCGTCAGTGACTTTTTCAGATTTAATTTTTTGTATGTGTTTGTTAAACCCGTCAATTGATTTTTGAACGTTGTCGTAGCTTATTTCATTTGTATCTTTATTTTCCGTTGTTGTACCGATTTTGAGATAAAAGAGGCCGGTATTATCTGTGATATCAAAGCTTGAGTGGACATGGTATGCCAGTTTTTGTTTTTCCCGCAGGTCATTAAACAATCTGGATGATGCGTTTCCGCCGAGAATTGTATTTAAAAGTTCAAGGCATATATCATCTTTTATATTATTACCAGCTCTGAATTTGAAAGCTTCAACTATTTCTGCCTGATTTTTGTTATCAGTATCTGTGAGAACTTTGGTTTCAGTATTTGGTATATATTTATCCAGTATTTCATTAGGTCTGTAAGCATTGAATTTTTTGTAAGAAGCTATATTTTTGAACAGGATGTCATTAAGTTCCGGCTTTTTGTTAAATGGTGCTGTTACTGCAATTGAAGCTTTTGAATTTGTCATAATAGTATTGTACAAGTTTTTTACGTCATCAAGTGTCAGAGTTTGCAATTCTTTCAAAAGATCACTTTTAGTTTTTCCCTGCGGAAGATTTTTGTATACTTCTGCATCAAGTTTATCAAAGGCTGATTTTTGAGAAATCGAGATATTATTGATAATTCTTGATTTCACTTCGTTAAAGGTTTCTTGATTGAATCTGGGGCTGTCAAGAAGTTCTTTTGCCGATTTTAAGGCTTTATCCATATCTTCGGATGCGAATTTAGAATAAACTGTAACGGATTTGTTGTTACTTTCAAAATTTGCATTTATACCGGACTTTTGAAGATTTTTATAGAATTCTTCTTGATTTTTATTTAAGGTCCCTTCATTTAAAAGCTCATTGAGTACAATTACTGCAGCAAATTTGTCTGTATTATATCCTTCTGTTGAAAATTCCATCTTAACGTAACAGTTATCAGTTCTGCCGTTATTTGTTACTATTTTGAAATTATTATTCGGCATAGTGTATTCTTTTACGTTGTTTAAATCAATTGCGTCTTTTCTTCCGGTAAAAGATATACTTTTTGCGTCATTGTAATTTTTGTTTATACTTTCAGCATTTGCAGATGATGGGTGAACAACTGTCACTGACGCTTTATTTATATCAAGATATTTTTTTGCGGCGTTAACAATATCATCGGCTGTCATTGATTTAATAATTTCCTGATAATTGTTCAGATAATCTGCATTATTTTCCAACATTGCTGTACCTATTGCGTTGTTAGTTCTGAATGAGTGTTCAAAAATAGTTGAAAACTCATTCAGCATACGTTTTTTAATAATCTGCATTTCATCATCTGTAGGCGGATTGTTTGCAACATTGGCGATTTCATTAAATATTATTTTCAGAACTTTTTCGGAGTTTTCATCGGATGTTTCTGCAATAAACATCAATGCTCTTCCGTCTTTTGGATTTGTACTTATTTTTTCTTCTGCTGTGTAAAAAGAAGCATTATAAGTTTTCAGTTTTTTATCTACACGGGCAGTCGATGAGCCTGATAAAAGTTCTGTAAGAGCTTCTTCGTAAATTCTATCTTTAATATTTTGAGCGTCTGCACCGTTGAAGCCGACTGCTATATGTGCAGCTGTTGCTTTATCGGATATAAAATCTTCTCTTACTGTTTTTTGAACGGGAATAAGTTTTTCAAAATTTCGCTGTCCGGATGGTTGTTTTTTAGATGTAAAGTATTTGGAGATTAATTTCATTGTTTCTTCAGGCTTTACATCTCCGGTTATAACTGTTACCATATTCGCGGGGTAATAGTTGTTGTTATAGTAATTTATGACATCATCTCGAGTCAGATTTGTTATATTATCTGTTGTTCCGCCAATCATGTCAGTTGAAGTCGTTTTGATATTGTACAAATTTTTAAGCATTTTATTTACGGCGAGATTTTCGGGATCCGAGGTAATCATGTTAATCTCGGAATTTACAATACCTTTTTCTTTTTCAAGTTTATCTGCCGCAAACAGCGGAGTTTCTAACATTGAGGCATGAATTTTTATTTTGTTCTCCAAATCACCTTCATTCAGGAGATTTGAACTTATATAATAGTTTGTTTCCGCAAAGCCTGTTGACGCATTTGTTGAAGCTCCCATTTTATCTACCTGTTTGAAAAAGTCACCCCGTTCAAGTCCTTGGGAGCCGTTAAATAAATTATGCTCAATATAGTGGCTGATTCCCCGCAGTTTGTCAGGTTCATTCATTGAACCTGTGTTAACATAAGTCCTTAAAACCGTTTCGCCTTCCTGCGGGACAATAATTACCCTTTGACCGTTTGCAAGTTTGTAGCAATAAGCTTTTGTATCATAAGGGAAGTTCATTTCTCCGGTTTTGGTATAAGCCATAGGAGTTTTTACCGCAAAATCTGGCTGTACATTTGATAATTGTTCAATTTGCGGATTTGTCTGAACTGCTTCGTTTCCCTTGAAAATCTGCTTGTTGCTGTATTGATAATTATTTACACTATTAATAGAATTTATACTAACCACATATATATTAAAACATGAAGTATAAAAAAATTGCTAATTACTATTTAAGAAAATCTCTCCAATAGCTTTTAGCAGAATCTTCAGGACTTGTATCACTTAGTGCATACGATGCACAGGAGAAACCTCCTGCTCTTGTATTTTTAGAATATGTACAATATTCAGCACCTGATACAAATCCATTTATTGAAATGCTATTATTGGTTGGGTTATTTGGGTGTTTCATCCCCATAGGAATAACAGTATTATCTACTGTAAACATAAATAAGAAAACATCATATCCATATCTGTTAGGTTTTTTTTGCCCGTTTGTATCTACACAAATAATTGGTCCATTCGTTAAGGTATCACTCGCAGGGTCATTAAATGAATATATTTTTCCTGAATTGTTTGTCCAATATCCGGTGTTATTACAAATTGTACCATCATTCTTCTCTTTATTATTAAGAATGTATATATCATAAGACAAGACTTCTTCTTCATTTCCCCAGTAAGAAGAACTATATTTACTGCCACCATGGAAATATTTCATTAACTTTTTTATTGTTGAAGTTAAATTCCCATCTGCCTGGTGCCTTGTTGTATAATCTTCTGGAAATGATATTCCCTCGTGTGCATAGTAAAGTTTAGCTACTTGGTTAAGCTCAGAGTAAGTTGTTTTAAAAGCAACCTGTAGTTCTTTCTTTCTTGTCTGGTTGATTAGAATCGGCATCGTAATAGCTGCAACGACACCTATAATACCGAGTGTGATTAAAACTTCTGCAAGGGTGAACCCCTTAGAACCATCTATGCTTCGCGGGGGGGGGGACTCTTAAAGCTTCTTTATTAAACATATTTCATACTCCTGACTTTTTCTCTATTATTTATTATATTTTATATTTTGTCAAGTTTATTTTCTAAAAATGGTTTGCTCTCTGTCAGGGCCGACGCTTACGATTGAAATCGGAACTTCAAGAAGTTCTTCAAGCCTTGTTAGATATTTTTTGCAATTTTCCGGTAATTTATCATATTCTCTTATGTCTGAAATATCTTGCCCCCAGCCTTTGTGTGTTTCGTAAACCGGTTCTAAATATTTATGGATAAATACATCTGTCGGATAGCTTGTATAGATTTTCCCGTCACGTGTGTCTTTATAGGCCGTACATACTTTAATCTTATCAAAACTATCGAATACATCTATTTTTGTTAATGCAATTGATGTCAAACCGCCGACTAAAACGGCATATTTCATTGTAACAGCATCAAACCAGCCGCAGCGTCTTGGTCTGCCTGTTGTAACTCCGTATTCGTGCCCTATTTCTCTTATTTTATCCCCTGTTTCATCTTTTAGCTCGGTTACAAATGGACCTTCGCCCACTCTTGTTACATAAGCTTTTGCAACACCGATGACTTCATCAATCATTGTTGGACCATAACCCGAACCTGTGGCAGCTCCGCCGCCTATCGGATTTGAAGATGTTACAAAAGGATAAGTTCCGTAGTCTATATCAAGCATAACACCCTGTGCGCCTTCAAAAAGTATTGCTTTTTTATCCCGTTTTGCATTTTCAAGCTCTTTTTGCCAGTCAAAGCAGACGTAAGGCTTAAAAATTTCCGCATATTTTTCGCATAATGCAAGAATGCAATCTTTTGTATAAGGTTCAAGTCCGTAAACTTTTTCAAGAGTTTTGTTTTTCAAAGGCAGAATAATGTCCAGTTTTTCATTTAAGGCTTCCGGGGAATATAAATCCTGAACTTTAAGTCCTATTCTTGCCATTTTGTCTGTATAAGTCGGGCCTATTCCTTTTTTGGTTGTTCCGATTTTCCCTTTACCTGCAGTATTTTCTGTGTAGCCGTCTACTTCGGTGTGATAAGGCATTGTAATTGAGGCAAGCGGATTAATTCTTAACCCTGAAACATCAATTCCTTCTTTAATAAGTCCCTGTATTTCCTGTTCAAAATATTCAGGCAAAATTACTGTTCCTGCGCCGATAAAACATGTTTTGCCTTTGTATAAAATTCCTGACGGTATCAAATGAAATTTGAATGTTTTGTTATGTGCTACAACAGTGTGCCCTGCGTTGCATCCTCCCTGATATCTTATAATCAAATCAGCATCCTGAGCTAATAAATCAGTAATTTTAGCTTTCCCTTCATCGCCCCACTGAGCGCCGACTACAACCTTATTCATATCCCTTAAATCCTTTCTTTGAAAAACAGGTCAATTACTAATTTATTTTAGCATAAAAAGAAAATGAATGTTTACCATGGGTAATCTTTTTTTATGGTCCAGCTGTCTTTTATTATTTTTGCCGCACAAAATTCTTTACTGCCTGATATGCAGTCAGTATCAATTTCTTCACTTGATTTATCATAACCGTAAGGCATTATTTTCCCTTCGTCGGTTCTTAGAAAGAAGAAAAAATCTTTTCCTGATTCATTAGGTCTTTGGGGACCGTTTATATCAATCAAAATTAATTTTTTACCAATATCGCTATTTACTGTATTTCCCAGTGATACACTATATAGTATACCATCTTCTGTAATAAACGGAATTCTGAAAGTATATGAAAATTCACTATAATTTCCTGTAGGTACCTTCCAAGGTTGGTGGCTGTTATAGCCGCAGTCATCATAATCCATACAAATTTTTGCTCCTTTAAAATATGGAATCCAATATTTTTTAAGATACTGTTCGGCTGATAATGTATTATCCCATAAATAATATTCACCGTTATCAATAGTTGATACATTTTTGGCTTGATTAATAATAGTATATGCTCTTTTTAATCGGGTTATGGCTTCTTGTTTCCGGTGATTTTGAATAAGTGACGGCATAGTTATAGCCGCAATAACTCCGATTATTCCGAGTGTAATGAGAACTTCTGCAAGTGTAAATGCAAATAATTTCTTAGCAAACTTCGCTATAGTTACCTTTTCGGGGGGGGGGCGATTCTCAGCTTCTTGACTTTTTCCATAATAAAACTCCTCTTAATTCTTAACAACATTTTTATTATTTACTATTTTACAGCCCTTGTCAAGATTACTTTATTGTGCAGACTACTCATTTTTGTATATATTTGTTAGTTTTGGAAGAACTTCAAAAACATCTCCCACAAGTCCGCAGTCGCAGACGTCAAATATAGGAGCTTTTTCATCCGTATTAATTGCAATAATTTTGTCACTGTCCTGCATCCCCACTATGTGTTGAATGGCTCCCGATATACCGCAGGCTATATAAAGTTTCGGGGTAACGGTTTTGCCAGTCTGACCGATTTGAATATCGGCAGGAGCAAGTCCCATCTCAACTGCTCCTCTGCTTGCGGCTACACAGGCTCCGATACTTTCCGCAAAGTTTTTCAGTAATTCAAACCCGGCCTCGTTTTTCATTCCCTTACCGCCGGCAACAATTATTTCTGCACTGTCAAGTTCGTTTATTGCTGTGTTTAAACCTTTTACAAATTCAACAAACTTAACTTTTGTTTCAATATTTTCAATATCCGGTTTAATGTAGATGAATTTCGTATCTTTTACAATATTTTCGGGAGCCGGTTTGAAAACTTTCGGTCTGACAGTTGCCATTTGAGGATTTGTCTTGCACAAAATAGTTGCCATAAGCTTTCCGCCGAAGGTCGGGCGTGTTGCTGCAAGCTGTCCTCTTTCATTTATGTCAAGTCCTGTACAATCTGCTGTTAAGCCTGTATGAAGTGAAGATGAAATTCGCGGGGCTAAATCACGGCCTTGAGTTGTGGCGCCGATAAGTACAATTTCCGGTTTAACTTCATTTATAACATCTACGGCAATTTTTGAATACAACTCGGTTGAGTAGTTAGCAAGCATGTCATCTTCTGCAATATAAACGTAATCAAATCCCGAATTAATAAACGCTTCTTTAAATTCTTCCGCCAATCCTGTTTTACATATAAGCAGAGCAGAAACATCTGCATTATTAAGTTTTTTTGAAAGTTCCTGAGCCTTGTAAGCCAATTCAAAAAGAACCGTGTGGAGATAATTTTCTTTTGTAACTTCTGCATATAACATTATATTACTCATTAGAAATTCCTCCAAATTCGCTTATTTTTTCTGCCAGTTCATTATAGTCCGAGCAAATTTCGCATTCTCCCCTGTTGTGTTCGGGGCGGAATGCTCTGCTTACAAATGTCGGGGATCCTTTAATCCCTGTTTCTTCAGGTGTAAGCCCTATATCTTCCATTGAATAAACAGTAATTTCAGCATTTTTTGCTTTTATATAACCGTTAATTTTTGCTCTTGTTGTTTCTTTAAAACCTTTTAATACGCAAATCAGTGCGGGAAGTTCAACTCTCAGGGTTTCAAGGCCTTCTTCTATTTCTCTGACCGCGCAGATATGTGTGTTTTCACATTCTTTCAGTTCTTTTACAAAGGTAATTTGAGGAATGTCTAATTGATTTGCAATACTCGGGCCTGTCTGGGCTGTATCTCCGTCTATTGCAAATTGACCGCATATAATTAAATCAAAATCCGGAAGTTTCGACTTAATCGCTGACGTTATGGTTTTGCCTGTTGCGTAAGTATCTGCTCCTGCAAATTTTTTATCCGTAATTAAAATGCCATTATCGCATCCTAGTGCAATAGCCTGCCTTAACATTTTTTCAGCCTGTAAAGGCCCCATGGTTATGGCGGTAATTTCAACATCCGGAATAATTTTTTTTAGTTTCAGAGCTTCTTCAATTGCATATACATCAAAGGGGTTGATAATACTTTCTACCCCTTCCCTTTGTATAGTGTTATTTTCTGTCCATTTGATATCTGTAGTATCAGGAACCTGTTTTATGCAGACAATAATTTTCATATAAAACCTTATCTGTGTACTTTAGCGGCTTTTTGTCTTGCTGTTGTTTCAAGCAAAGCATTGTATGCCAACATATACATTGAGCATTTTCTTACACTTGGAACAAACCAGGCGCAGCTTTCTAACGTACAAACTTTGTCAATATCTGAACCTGCACTCATCAGCGGGCAATATGGAATATCTTTAGCCATAATTTTCTCCTATTTATTGATTGACTGTTTTAACAAATTACAGTTTTCGTCGCGTTTTCTTTCCTGATCTTTGTAAATTTTTGTCCTGTTTATAACTTCATCAAAGTCTATTTTGTGTGCATCAAAGTCAGGACCGTCTACGCAGGCAAATTTAGTTTCTCCGCCGACCGTAATTCTGCATGCTCCGCACATTCCGGTGCCGTCAACCATGATAGGATTCATGCTTGCTTCAGTATAAATCCCTTTATCACGTGTTAAATCCGCCACTGCTCTCATCATTGGCATAGGTCCGACGGCTATTGCATAGTCTACTTTTTCCTGACTCATAATTCTTTCAAGAACCTGTGTGACAAAACCTTTTTCGCCAATGGTTCCGTCATCTGTAGTTATAAAAAGTTCCGTACAGGCATTTTTCATCTTGTCCTGCCAGAAGATTAAATCTTTTGTTCTTGCCCCCATAATCATGTACACTTTGTTGCCGGCTTCTTTAAAAGCCTTTGCAATCAGATAACATGGAGCAGCACCGTAACCGCCTGCAAGGCAAACAACAGTGCCGTATTTTTTTATATGTGTTGGCTGTCCCAGAGGGCCTACAATATCATGTATTTCATCACCTTCATTCAAGGCTGCCAGCTGCTTTGTTGAATATCCAACAGCCATAAATACAAGTGTAAGTTCGCCTTTTTCTTTATTAACATCAGCTATAGTCAGAGGAACTCGTTCACTGTTTTTCGTTGCTCTGAAAATTATAAATTGTCCTGCCTTAGCGTTTCTGACTACATAGGGTGCGTCTACTGTAATTTCAAACTGATTCGGGCAGAGTTCTTTTTTTGATAAAATTTTGTATCCCATACTCATCTCTTTCTTATATATCTGAATTATACACTAAAAATTGAAAGAGGACAAGAAATTGTTTTTTGTTAATTAAGCAAAAATAAAAAAGCCCTTTAGGGGCTTTTCTATCGATATATAGACAAAGTAGAATTAGTGGCTTTATAATTTTAATTAGAAGTGCATATCAAATGATGAAGGCATTCCGTTTACTTTTTCATCTTCCATACGCATTGCAGAACCTATAGTAAAGCTTTCTGCATATATTTTATTAATTTTATAATTAATATCACCTGTAAATACTTCTTCATTGTCTTCCAGAAATTTGAAAAGAGGTTCTGTCGGTGATTTTACAATATGTCCGAGTGTGTCTCCGGCTTGTTTAAGGGTTCTTTCTCCTATTTCCGGAACTTTTACATTCATACCGAACGGTTTATATGGTCTGTTAAATGATGCTCCTGTATCTGCCATCTTTATATCCTTATCAATTACATTTAAGTTATCGGCAGATTTATATAAAAAATTCAGTTATTTGTTACCTATTTTTACAATTGTTAATAATTACCTTTAATGCGTCTGCCGTTTTTTAAACCGAGCTGACTTATATCAATATTTCTACCGCTCTCTTTGAAAAATGAATCTAGCATTTGTAGCGCAGTTTTTAAGGGGATATTACCTTTATACGCTTCTTCAAAAATTTCTTTAAAATAGGTTTTTTGATTTTTGATGTCAAATTGTTTAATAAATTCAACCAAACTTCCATTTGAACGGTTGTTGTTATCAAAGGCACACGCAAGTGCATAGTTGCCCAATTCATTTGGCCCGCCAAGCGATTTTGGTTGTATATGTTCTATTGTTGCAATTGAGGGCCTTAAAACATTATACCCTATAGCATCGGATGCAGAAAGCTCATGTTTTGTTATAAATGCATTTACACTTGTTTGCGATGTCGGAAGTTTTGCAACTATTGTATTTATTTTTGCTCTTAATTCAGAATCCGTCATTCCTTGCAAAGTTTCATTTAAATCATATTTAAAAGCTTTGTTACTGAATTTGATTTTAACCGGTCGTTTTTCAAGAGTGTTAATTGCAATATCGCATTGATATAAAATATCTTTTCTGTTTAGAATTTCTCCGTATTGTCTTATTTTATTAATTATAATTAACTGCAAGTCTTTTTTAGTAAGACTTTTTTTATTTACATCACGTGTTTCAGTGAGTTTTAAAATTTTGTCTACAAATTTTGGTGTTAAAGGTTCTTTTTCCTTTTTGAATATAGGGTGCGTGAGCGGTTCTGTTAATTGCTCAATTTTTCTCGCCATATATTCATCTTTGATTGTGACTCCTAATCGTGACATTTTATATTTAAATTCTTTCCCGCTGAATTCCGAGGGAATATACCCTTTTTCTTCCAGCCTCAGTTTTGAGACTCTCAGTAACTCTTTAAATTTAGTCTTATAACCGTGCGGCATCCCTTCACTTAAAGCAGAGAGTTCTTTGAATATTGGTTTTTGTTCTTCTAAAAGTTCTTTATTTGCCTTAGGATACATTATTTTAATAGCTTCTGACAGTCTTATGTTTGGTTTATCAAAAGCCATAATTGCAGTCCTTTTTACAAATTCTTTTTCGTTTGGATGCAAGTATTCTATAAAGTTAAGCATTTCCTGTACAAAATTTTTAATCGGACCGGAAAAAACACCTGTACTTTTTAATTTGTTTACAACTTTGTCGCTCAAAAGAGGTCTTCCGCAGTAAATACAATGAATTTTTTTGTGATATGCGAGATTTCTAAAAGTGGATGCACTGTTAATTCCGGTAAATGTCGGCCGGCTTTTAACAAAAATATCACCTGTTATGTTGTCGTTGTTTACAGGAAATCTGTAAACAGAATAATCTTGCTGATTATTCTTATAAAACCCTAAAGGTTTAATAAAATTGTTTAATACAGGCGCAATCCTCATAGAGTAAAAATACACCTGATTAAAATTTTTTGCTAGTTTATTAACAAATATTACGTAATGTACAATTTGGAAATATCAAGATTAATTGTCCGTTCTGAAAGCCAGTATAAAACTTCTCTCAGGTTTTCGATGTATTCTTTATTGCATACCCCTTTTTTACAAAGGGATATCAGCTTGTCGGTCTGAAGTTGTGCATTATGAGGCATATAAGGATTTTCTTCTATTTGAATTGTTATCGGATAGTGATGACGGGAGTTGTTACAGTATGAACATTCAAGTGCAAAATTAAGGGAGTTGCTTAAACCGAGCATACATTTCGGAGTGAGATGTTCAAAAGTTCCTACTGAAGGATGGATAAGGTTTAACGCAATAACTTCGGGACTTTTTCTTGCGTTTTTGACAACAAAAGCGCATACTTCATCACTTGAACGGGGTAACCTGCGGGCAATTTCAATTATTTCATCTTTAATTTTTTTACTTTCAAGATTGCGTATTATATTTTTTAATTTATAAATAAAAATTCTTCTAGAAAAAGGTTTATGCGGTTCGGGAGCAAAAATAATATCATTAGTTTTAATCATTAATTTTCTTAGTTGTCTTGCCATTTTTTTAGGAAGTATTCTTCTATAAAAACTAATTTTATTGAATATAGAGCTTTGAATTTTTACTAACGCAAGTTCATGAATATCTTTTTTCATTAAAAGAAGTTCTTTAAAATCTTTATCCGGATATTTTACGGACATAGACTTAAACATATTAAATACCTGTCTTTCAACAGGGTGCATTATCCCTTCAAAAGGTTCAAGCAGTTTTATTACATCGGAAGCTTTACCCCCTAATTCTTTATTTTCTGTAAGACGCATATAAATATCGGGATGAAGCATTTCTTTCCCGCAGCAAAGACAAGGAATACGATAATTTAGAAGGTTTTTCAGTTCCTTCCTTGTAAGCGGAATTTGGGGCAGTTCGCTTTTAAAGGATGTTATTTTTGTTTTTTTTACTTTCTTCTCCATACGTGCCATCGGGGATTCCTGTTCAATTATATTATTCCCGATTTTGCGTATTTTATATCCCGGGCGGCGGCTGAATATAAAGAGGTTTCAGTTTTCTCCAGTTCCCTTCATCATTTTTTTGCTCCGCAAGATTTGCAAGAATTTCGCCTAACGGGTAAGCTCCTTCCTGATATGAAATTCCGCCGAGTTCAGGCTTTAATTTGTCATCTGTAACAACTGTGTATTTCCCTGATGAGATAATGCTTTTGACTTCTTCCAACGGTACTGCACCTTTAATTTCTCCTTCACAATAAAGGTATGCACAATTTTTTCTCGCATCAAGCGCAACAAGGGAATTTTTATCTGCAATTTTAGATAAGATTTCTAAAGATGAAACCCCGACAGCCCTGCAATTAAGCTGCTGTGCCATTACGCGGGCGACTGTTACACAGGCTCTTATACCGGTAAAACTTCCGGGGCCTATATTTACGGCTATTAAGTCAACGTCTTGCGGTTTAATATTATTTTCGCTCATAATCTCCTGCAAAGTTGAGATTAAAAAAGCCGAATGGTATTTATTGTCTTTATTTTCTACGACGCGTGAAGATAGTATTTGTCCGTCTTTTTTTATAACCGCATACATTTTATCAAGGCAGGTGTCAAAAGCCAGTGTAATCATTTTTCTAATCCTTCTATTATTTCATCTTTTCCGCAGGAGATGAATTCATAAATTCTTGATTCATCATCAGAGTATGTAACATTAATTTTTATATGGTTAAAAGGTGCTTCGTTTTGATTAAATTCCGCCCATTCAACAAATGTAACCTGTTTGCCTTCTGAATATTCTCTCAGTTCGTCATAAATCGTTTTTATCCCTTCATTTTCCAATCTGTACAGGTCAAAGTGGTAGATGGGAATTGAACCCGTATGGTATTCGTTTAAGATTACAAAACTCGGGCTTGTAACTTTTTCTTTAACATCAAGAGCATCTGCAACAAGTTTTACAAAAGCAGTTTTTCCGGCGCCTATTTCACCGTACAGATTTATAAAGCATCCGTCTTTGATTAAAGTTGCAAACTTGTGAGCAAGTTCTTTTGTATCTTCAAGTGTTTTGCATATTTTTTTGTAGCTTTTCATACTCTATTCCTTTGCAATTACTTGGTTACGTCCGTTATTTTTTGCATCATACAGGGCTTTGTCTGCTGTTTCTATGAATTTTTCTTCAGTTTCTTCCTGTTTATACTGGTGCACTCCAAGACTTATTGTAACACTGATATTTGTTACCTGTGTATTAACATTAGTTTTCGATATATCAATTTTAGTCTTTTCAACAGTTTTTCTTAGTCTTTCCGCAACCATAGAAGCTTCTTCAAGATTTGTGTAAGGCAGAAGAATTACAAATTCTTCACCGCCGTATCTGCCTGCAACGTCATAATCCCTCAATTGCAGTTTAATTGTTCTGGAAACAGTTTTTAAAACCAAATCTCCGGCGGCGTGCCCGTAAGTATCGTTTATGTTTTTGAAAAAATCTATGTCAATCATAATTGCACAAAGATTTCTTTTTTGCCTTTTAGCTCCTGAGACTTCTTGCTTAATACGTTCTTCAAGCTGTCTGCGGTTATAAAAACCTGTTAGGGCATCAAGCGTTGCGTGTTTTAAAATTTCCGCATAAACGTTTGCCCTGTTGATAGTTGTTGCGGCTTGTTTGGAAAGCTGTTCAAGATATTCAATTTCTTTATCGCTTAATACGCTGTCTGTTCCCTTGGTAACGATGCAGCCAAGCAATTTGTTTTCGCTAATTAAAGGAAAAAGCCCTATTTTTCTGTCAGGAGTCAGAATATATTCTGAATTGTTGTTAAGGCATTTGATGAGTTCAAATATTTTTTCATCCTTGCAGGCAGAAGGCCATACAAGCTTGTTGTCAATGAAAATGTAAACAAGGTGATCAGATACAAATTTGTCAATCATTTCTCCGATAATAGGAACTATATAGCCTGTTTCATACTGAGTTTCTATTATTTTTGCAATATTTTTCATTGAATCCTGAAAATCAATGTTTTTTTGCATTCTTTCACTTAAGATTATATTTTGGATTTTTAATGAAATGCAAAATATTGAAAGTTCAAGAAATTCTAACAGCCTGCTGTGAAGTTTTTCTGTGAATTCAAGCATCCCTATAACCTGCCCGTTGTTGAAAAGGGCATAATAGGAATAATTGCCTTCAGTTATATATTTTTTTTCTCCAAAGCTTTTGAAAATATTATTTAACTCTTTGGATTTTATAAACATCCAGCTTTTAGAAAAATCTCTTAAGGAATCGGTTGTAGAATCGTAAATGTATATTGCATTGAGAGGAAAAACTTCCTGCAGTACATTTACGATACTTTGAATGTTTGAAGCATCATCAAGAAATTTGAATATTTGTCTAAGATTATCAATCATTTTAGTTTTCTAATTTTTGTAAAATATCGTCTGATATATCAAAGTTTGAATAAACATTTTGAACATCGTCGTGTTCTTCAAGTTTGTCCAAAAGTTTCAAAAGCTGATCTGCTGTTTTTTCATCGGTAATTTCAACAGTGTTTTGGGGGATTCTTGTGAGTTCGGCTGATTCAGCTTTAAAGCCTTCTTTCTCCAGACCTTCCGCGACGGATTGGAAACTTTCCGGTGTTGTTAAAACTTTATAAGAATCTTCTTCTTCAATAACGTCAAGCGCATCAAGATTTATTGCCGCTTCAAATAATTTATCAAAATCGGTACTTTGGTCAAAAGTTATTAAACCGCGCTGATCAAACATCCACCCGACACAGCCTGTAGCGCCCAAGCTTCCGTTATACTTTGTGAAAAAGCTTCTTATATCTCCTGCTGTTCTGTTTCTGTTATCAGTCATTGCTTCCACAACGATTGCGGCACCGCCGGCACCGTAGCCTTCATAAATTAGTTCTTCATAGTTTTCCGAAGCACCTGCACCCGCGCCTTTTTCAATTGCGCGTTTAATATTGTCGTTGGGAAGTCCTGCTGCTTTTGCTTTTTCAATTGCAGTTCTTAAACGGAAATTTCCGGCAGGATCCGGGCCGCCTAATCTTGCGGATACAATTAGTTCTCTTGAATATTTCTGAAATACAACTGCCCGCTGAGAATCTACTTTTGCTTTTTTATGTTTAATGGTTGACCATTTTGAGTGTCCTGACATAATTTTATTCCTCTTTCTATTCTATAATTTAATATTATCATAAAAATAACGGCTTTTTTAATAGCAAAAAAAATTTTTTTGAGATTTAATTAATATATGAAAATTTATCCTGTAAACACGTGTTATCAAACAACGAGTATAAAAAATTATAAAAAGATTCAGACTCACATATTCAGAGAAAATGTTGCTCAGCAGGACTATGTTTCTTTCTCCGGCTGGTTTTCAAAGAAATCTGATAATGTGCATAATAACGATGCATGCTCAAAAGATACTTCTCCGGATAAAAAAGATACGGATTTCGGTAATGTGACTTTAGATTTGTTGAAAGGGCTTAATGCGAATGATATTTTGCTTTCTTTAAAAATAGGTGATACATTACACAGATTGGATGATAAAACTTTAATTACTATTTGCGATCTTGACAGACCATTGTTAAAGCTTGATGTTCAACGTGCTTTAACAGAAGAAAACTCATTTATTCCAAATCCTAAGAATATTAAATTTGTGTACATTATAAATGATAAAAATGCTTCAGATATATTTTTGATTGCAAGAATGGATAAAGATCATTTTTATACCTATGGAAAATCCAGAAATCTTTCAAATGATGAAAAAAAAGATTCATATTTCTGGACGCAGCATAAAATTCCTGCAAAGTATAATGATTTAATCGAAACAGATGATAAAATCAGGTTCAGGCTTTTAAAAACGGACAAAGAAACAAATTTGATTTATTATGACGCAAAGTTCCCTGTTGAAAGCTTTTTTACAGAAGGCTTTAAGCTTGAAAACGGTTTTATTATCCAAAAGCCGCAAAAATTATCAGGTTTTGATACGGACAATCAAACTGCTAACCATGTTAATGTGAAGAAAAATTCTGATGCAAAAGTATCAGACATTCCTTACCGAACTTTCGATGATATTGCAGGCATGGATGATACAGTAGATACGGTGAAAAAGAAGGTTTTATTCCCTCTATTGTATCCGCAAGCTTTCCCTGGCTTAATGAACAGGGGCACGATTTTATACGGTCCTCCGGGAACAGGCAAAACTCTTTTGGCTCTTGCAGTAATCGGCGAAGCTAAAAAGAGGAAAGGCGAGGATATTCATTTTGTGAAAATTAATTCAAAAGAACTTGAGCGTTCCCATTTTGGAGAATCAGAGGCTTTGTGGCGAAAAGTATTTAAGGAGTTGGAGGATAATCAGCCATCGTTGTTATTTATAGATGAAATTGATTCTATTTTACCAATCCGGCGGGAGGGAAATAATAATGTCCCGAATAATTCAGTTGTTTCTCAGTTTTTAACTCTGCTTGACAGAATTGAAAAGAATAAAGCCAGAGTCGCAATTATCGGAACAACAAACAGGGTGGACATGATAGACGGTGCAATAAAAAGAAAAGGCAGACTCGGAAATCTTATTGAAGTTAAAAAGCCTGATGAAAAAGCTTGTTTGGATATTTTTAATTTCTATCTGAAAGATAAAAAATTGAATGAAGATGTAGATAAACAAGAATTAGCCCACAAAATTTATGATTTATCTTATACTGGAGCAGATATAGCAAATCTGATTCAGGAGGCAACTGACAAAATGTATACCCGCTGCTCTATTTATGAAAAGATGGATGACGGAACGTTTAAGCCTCAAGATTTGAATAATTTGGAATATATAAATAAAGATTTTGAAGATTGCCTGCAAGCTTAATACTTTACATTCTGTTTTGATAAATTATAATTGAATTAAGGCAAAAATATAATAAAAAGGACAGAGAATGAGTAAATATTTATTGGAAGTAGGATGCGAAGAATTACCTTATAAATTTATCCCCTCAGCTATTAATCAGCTGAAAACAGGTTTTGAAAACTTTTTGAATTCAAACAAAGTTGAATTTGAAGATGTTAAGGTTTATGCTACCCCGAGACGTCTTGCTGTTATTGTTTCAGGTTTGGATAAAGAAAGCAAAGACGAAGTAAAAATTGTAAAGGGGCCTATTAAAAAAGTTGCTTATGATGAACAGGGTAATTTGACAAAAGCGGGGGAAGGTTTTTGCCGTAAAAACGGGCTTAACCCTGAAGATTTGTATATAGAAGATGATTATATTCACGCCAAAGTTACAATCAAAGGTAAATCTATTGTTGAACTTTTACAGGAAAATGTTCCGTCAATTGTTTTGAAGCTTCAGGGCTCTCATTTTATGCGCTGGGCTGATAACGATGAAAAATTCTCCCGTCCTATAAGATGGATTGTTTCTATCCTTGACAGAGATGAAGTTAAAATCAAAATTATAGATAAAGAATCATCAAATGTAACCCGTGGTCACAGATTTGCCCAGCAGAACGTTTATATTAACAATCCTGACGATTATGTCGAAATTATGCGTAACTGCTGCGTAATTGTTGATCAGGAAGAAAGAAAACAAAGAATTATAGAAAAAGCGAAGGAAGAAGCTGATAAATTAGGTGCTACTCCATATTATACAGATGATTTACTGGAAGAAGTAACATTTATTACGGAATATCCGGTGCCAGCTGTGTGCGAGTTTTCCGAAGAGTACCTGAAACTTCCGGAAGAACTTGTTGTTACTGTTATGGCTGTTCATCAAAGATATTTTGCCCTTTATAAAGACGGTAAACTTATTAACAAATTTATAACAATGACAAATTATATCGGCGATGAGTTTGAAAATATTAAGGCCGGTAATGTTCGTGTTATAAAAGCACGTCTTGATGATGCTGTTTTCTTCTTTAATGAAGATACTAAAAAGCCTCTGGCAGACTATGTTGAAGATTTAAAAGGAATTACCTTCCAAAAAGGAATGGGTACAATGTATGACAAAGCTCAAAGACTTGTTATGCTTTCAAAACTTATTGCAGGTAATGACCCTATGATTGAAAGAACTGCTTTACTTGCAAAAGCTGACCTGACAACAAGCCTTGTATTTGAATTCACAGAACTTCAAGGTTTTATTGGTGCGGATTATGCAAGAGTATCGGGTGAACCTGAATGTGTCTGTGAAGGGATAAAAGAACACTATTTCCCTCTTAATGCCGACGGAGAAACTGCCAAAACAAAAGAAGGACAAATTGTAGGTATAGCAGATAAAATTGATAATATATGTGCTGTGTTTGCAGAAGGGAAAAAACCGACAGGGTCTTCCGATCCTTTAGGTGTGCGCCGTGCTGCTCTCGGTATTATAAGAACTATACTTGCAAATAATTTAAAAATAGATTTGACAAAACTTGTTAACGAAACATTATTACTGCTTCCTGTTGCAGGAAAAGGCGAAAATGTTCTTGATAAAGTTAAAAATTTTGCAGGCTCTTGTACTGACAGACTTTCGGGAAAAGTTACCGATGAAATTTATGAATTCTTTATCCAAAGGTTAATAATTTTCTTATCGGAAAAATACAGTAAAAATGTTCTTGAAGCCTGTGCATCGAACGTTAATCCGCTTGTAGATTTAACGGATTATGTAAAACGTGTTGAGGTTGTTTCAAAACTTAATTCACCTGCAATGCTTGAAAGTGCAAACAGAGTTTTGAGAATATTAAAGGAAGATTCTAAAAAGCAGGTAAATAAAAATCTATTTAGAGAACCGGCTGAGGCTATGCTTTTGGAACAAATTAATACTTTAACTGATGATATGGATTATGAAACTTATTTAAAACAGCTTGAAGAAATTAATCCGTCGGTTGAAAAGTTCTTTAATGATGTTCTGGTCATGGACAAAGACGAAAATGTTAAAGAAAACAGACTTGCATTACTAACACTTTTGAAATCTAAATACAACCGTCTTGCGGATTTCAGTAAATTATAAAGAATTGTAAACAATCTTTGTAAAAAAGTAAATTATTTTTTTCAGGATACTTTACAATAATACAAAGAAGGTAAATCAATTTTAAACAATAAATTATGGTAGGAGTCAACAAATGCTAAACCGATTTAAAAATTTAAAGATTGTGAAAACTTTAAAACAGCAGCTTAGTCCGAAATTGCGCTGGTTAAATTTCATGAATCATAATATGGATAAATCATCTCCGGATTATGTAAGGTTGATTAGCGGAGTTGACGAATTGAAATCAAGTTCTGACGAACGTAAGCTGGAAGCAATGGTCAGAGAACAACTCAAAGAAGAATTTCCGAATATCGAGAATATGAAATCTTATGAGCTTCTTGTAGATGCGGTAATCCATAATTACAAGAAAAAACAGCTTCAAGCTATGGATGAGATGGAAAATAATTAACTCATCAAAATTAATAAAAGGTAACACCCGTTAGCGGGTGTTATTTTTTTATTATTTTTTTTATGTTTGATGTGTGTACATTGACATAAAATATGTTATCGGAAGCAAAACAATCTGCTAAAGATACCTTGTTGGTACTTTCTTGTACCGACAAGCGGATTGTCCGCAGAGGGCGAAACGGCACTGCAAAAGCAGTGCTGTTACAGACCCGTTTAATGCGGACAACCAAGCAAAAAGTACCGCAAAGAAGCTCTCGACCGACATTCCGCTCATTAATTAATTGTAACGCTCAACCAAAAACGAGTGAACTCGCTAAATTTTTGTCATTGCGGACTTGATCCGCAATCTCATTACCGCTCAAACAACACTCGTTTTGTTGCTG
>CALUQH010000015.1 GCA_944322885.1 Candidatus Gastranaerophilales bacterium
AATAAGTGATGAAAAATGTGAAAAGACTTTTTATAATATTTTTGTTAATTTTTGGAATTATTATATCAGCTTCCTGTAGCTCTTTTGCTGGCGGAGTACCTAAATATAATCCAAAAGATCCTAATCCCAAACCGGGTTTATATTATGTGGGTGAAACTAAATATTTACCGGGACCTGCAACTATCTTGAAAGATGGGCGAGTTCTAATCATAGAAAGAAATTCCAAGCAAAACGTTGGTTATAACTATTCTCACCTTGAAATATTCGACCCATCAACAGGAAAATTTACAACAATAAAAGAATTCCCTTATTATCTAAATTTATTGACACCTTCTAACCATCCACAACACGCAATAGTATTGGATGACGGTAGGGTATTATTTAATGCTGGAGTTATTTCTCAAGAAACATACCCTAAAAAGAAAAATGCTGAACTATATCAGATATATAATCCTGAAAATAATTCATTTTCAATACTTGGCAGGAGTTCAATGTGTAGAAGTTATCCTAGACACGGAGATCAAATATATCCTTACTATACCAATATTATACCTTACATAATGACAAATTTGAAAGATGGTAAGATAGCTTCTTATTGTAATATGATTAAAACTGAAGAAATGGAAATAGTTGATATAAAGAACAGCACAATTTCCAAACCAATCAAAAAGGGGGACAAAGATTATATTACACCTCCTGAAAAATATCCTAGAACAACATTTAAATACCAAGATCTTGTTAATAGTTATATACAGTTATATCCGGAATTTAATGATAATTTTCTGTTTTTTGGGCAACATAAATTGACTGAAAATCGATATTTGATAATTTCAAATAGAGAAGTAGATTATGGAATAAGAGTATCCGAAGTGACAAATAGTAAAGAAGATAATTCATCTTGGTTTTGCCCATTGTACGAGTATAACACCGATACAAAAGAACTTATTAAAAAAAATGAATATTTACGAAGTTCTACAGGGCTAATGTACCCTTTAAAAGGTACCAATAAACTTATAATAATAGGTGGCAGAATTCCAAATGTATTCCCTCAAATAAACCAAAATGCAGTTCCTAATGCTATAACATTAAGAGATAGAGTGTTGTATTCTCCTCGTTGGGCAAAGGCAACTAAAAAAATATATATATATGTGTATTAAAAGGGCTAAAAAAGATAGGAGTTTATTATGAGAATGTTAACCGAAGAAAAAGAAAAGAGTTAGTAGGCAAATTAAATATTTAATAAATATGATAAAGGATTAATTTTCAATTTTGACGGTATTAATTAAAATTTTAAATTTATAGATTTACCATCATTTATTTTTTCATATAAAAATATATTCTTTAACTTCCGCATCTGCTCTCTTATGCTTTTAGCATCTATTGATATTTCCGAAGCAGATGGTCTAAATCCTAATTTTTTATAAAACATTAAGGAATTGAATCCGGGAGTAAGAGTTATACTTGAAATACCACTATGCATAGCTTCCTGGTAAACATGGTCAACTAGCATTTTCCCGTTATTTTTTATTTTCTTCGCATTCTTGGGAACCCAGGAAGCTAGATAATCTATATAAATTGAATTTTCAGATTTATCAACTTTATATGTTACAAGTCCTGTTGGCACTCCGTCTTTTACAGACAGCACACCCTTGACACCATCTTTACTTACCGATGCGAAAGCATTCTTCATAAATTCACGCATTGCAGATTTTAATGTATTCGGGAATCTGTCTAATATATTATCCGATAAAAATAATAACTGTAAATTTTTTATTATTGTGTTATCCGTTGTTTTATCAAGTTCTAACAATGTAATTTCAGCTTGATGGGTTTTCACTTTTGCCACCGGAATAGCTTGAAAATTCGGGGTATATTTATTATTATTACTTACCTGCATACAATTCTAAAACTTATAAACATTAATTTTTGCTAATTTGACTTGACACATGTTGTATAATTAAGATATGAGAATTAGAAAAATATTTAGCCTTCTGCTTGTATGTTTTATATTTTTTACGGCAGTAAAGACTGAAGCCATTGAAGATGAAGAGGAGCTATTCAGACCTATAGAAATTAAAGACGGCATGACTCTTTCTATAGGGGATTGTGTTGCTGCTGCGTTTCAAAACAGCCCGAAAATAAGGCGGCAAAAATATAACCTTGATATCGCAAAAAGCAATGTAGGAATTGCTAAATCACAATATTTTCCGGTTATCAATGCCGGGGCAAGTTTTTATAACGAAAATAACTCGGATAATACATATTACTTTTCACACTATAGAGAACTGCCATCAATTGGCGTAACTGTTAATAAACTCATATGGAATTTTGGCAAAACAACCGCCTATATAAAAATGGAAGAGTTTTATAAAATCGGGGCTGAATATGAATTTATGGACAGTCTCTGTTCTACTCTTTTTGATATAAAGCTTAAGTATTACAACCTTTTAAAATCCAAAGCAATGCTTGAGGTTGCAGAAAATAATGTTAAAATTAATGAGAATTTCGTAAAACTTGCAAAAAACAAGAACAAAACAGACCTTACAACAGCAGAATTAAATTTAAGTAATGCCAAAGTTAAACTTATAGAAGCCCAAAACAATTATAAAAATGCTAAAGTTGATTTAAACAATTCCATGTATCTTGATAACCAGCCGGATTATGACATTAAAGATACATATACATTTGCCTATAACAATGATTTTGCCTATGGAGAAAAACAAAACGGCTCCGTCCCTTTCATGCCTGAGACATTTACATTTCCGGTGGATAGAGCGGTACAGATTGCTTATGATAACAGTCCCGATTTGAACGTACTGATTTCAACCAAAAAGGCAATGGAGCAATCCTTGATTTACATAAAAAAAACATATTTACCTGACCTTACGGCAAATGCGGGATACGGTCTGAACCATACAAACCAGACAAACAACAACAGTTTTCATGTCGGAGTTAATCTGAATTCAACAGTAAATTTAATGGAATTAAAACACAACATTAAAGGGGCCGATGCACAGGTTAATCTTGCGGACAATGAAATTTTACTCTTCAAAAAAGATTTATATTTTGAAGTAAAAAAAGCTTTAAACAATGTTGAAAAAGCTCAAAATCAAATACCTACGGCCCGTATGGAAACAGAACAGTCGCTTGAAAATTTAAAACTTGTAGAAACACAATACAAATCAAACCAGCTTAATTATGTCGCTCTTCAAAATGCCAGAAAAGAATATATACAGGCACTCTCGGAATATATAAATTCTTTGTATAATTACAATATTGCACTTATACAGGTAGAAATGGCTATGCATTACCATTTAGTCGATATTCACCACAGATCCGAACATGCAATTCAGTACCATTCAGATGAACTTATTCATCATTTAAACCGAGTTCTTGGATGTGATGAAAAAGAAACTAAACACAAACAGAAAAAAATACGAAAGGATCAAGCTCTTTAGCGGCTTGTTTGTATTATTATTAAATTATGCTGATAGATATTCTAAACAAAATAAACTCAATTAACGAAAATATGTTTTCGGGTTTTGACACTTTTGTAGAAAACTTCGGAATGCCCGACTGGCTTTGCGACGCAATTATAGACAGTTTTCACGTCCTGCCTTTATTATTTATCGTCTTTTTATTTATAGAATTTATTGAATATTTTTATTCCGAAAAAATCAATAACTTTATGAAAAATACGGAAAAGGCATCACCTATAATAGGAAGTCTTGCTGCAATTATTCCACAGTGCGGATTTTCCGTTATTGCCAGTACTCTTTATATAAGGAAATTTATAACAAAAGGTACACTTATAGCAATTTATTTGGCAACATCTGATGAAGCTATTCCAATACTTCTGGCCGCGCCTGAACAGACACACTTTGTACTGCCGATAATAGGAATTAAGCTTGTTATCGGAATTTGTGCAGGATATTTAATTGACTTTATACTTAAAGATAATAAATATATTCCTATTGCGGAAGAAACAGATAATGATATTGATAAAGAAGAACATGAAGGCTGCTGTAAACACAGTGTTTCTCACAGAAGAAAACGAGAATTAATAATTCATCCTGTCAAACACACAGTGAATATTTTTGTATTTATTCTTGCTATCACTGTTTTACTTAACTATGTAATTGCGTTATATGCAGAACATTCAACACTTCATGTAATGTTTGGCAAAATAAAAATACTTGAACCGGTAATTACTGCTTTCATAGGTTTAATTCCGAACTGTGCCGTATCTATTGCGCTGACAATGCTGTTAATAAAAGGATCAATAAGCTTCGGCGCAGTAATGGCCGGACTTTTATCAAATGCCGGACTCGGAATTTTGATTTTATTCAGACACAACGCAAATATTAAAGATACGATGAAGATTATCGGTATTCTTGTAAGTATCAGTATTGTATCCGGCTTTATTATACAAATATTTTAACTTTAACGTTTAAAGTCTTATGCATTTCTTTGTCCGGCGAGTTTCGGTTCAGCTACTTTATCACGAATCTCTGAAGCGGCACGAGCAGCTATTGCGGATAAAACTGCTGCGGTAATATATGTAACAGCACACAGTCTATTCGTTTTTCTGACTTTTGCAAACATTTCTGCCGGCAATAATTTCTTAGCCATCTTATTGCCTCTATATGTAGCCATCAACTCTTCTGCAACAATCGGTACAGCTGATGCAAGAACAAGTTTGCCTACATTATCTTTAACGAATGTTGTGACTTTATCAAAAGTATTAACAGGATGTTCTCCTTCAAGTTTTTTACGTTTAAATAAAGCAGTCAAAGCAAATACTCCGCTTGCAACCTTGGTAGGGACTCGCATTCCCTGTACTACTTTCCAAATCTTGCTCTGGTTATGATTAATAGCATGTCCCATCTCGTGAAAAGCTAAAACTCCCAATTTATCAATATTAATAGCTATTTTCTTTGTCTTAGGTAAATATGCAGCATTATTACCTGTTTTAAATATATACTCAAATAAATTTACGATACGCTCGCTGTAATTAGTTTTTCTTAAAAATTTTGGCAATGAATTTAATAATGCTTCATGCAATTTTTTATTAACAACAGGTTCTTTTAGATAGGCAACATTCTTTGTTTTATTAAAAAAATCAAACGATCTTAACTTATTTTCGGCAACCTGTTTAACATCTAAAAGTTCTACTCCGTTTTCTGATAACTTAGCACTTGTAAATGCGTCATTTATAGCTGCTCGCAAGGTCTTGTTATCACAACTTTGCGATGTTTCTTTCATTGTTTTTATAAGCGGTTCTGCTATTAAAGTATTAGATTTTTTAACCGCACTGTGAGCTGCAGAACCTGCAACCAGAGCTCCGGCTGTTGTCCAAAAACCGGGGGTATTGTACATTTGTCCATTATCTGTAATAATAGTTGTCATAATTAAATTACCTCAAACTTTGTATTTTAATGTCTAATTAAAGTTTGTGAATAAAAATTTTTGCTAATTTAGAATAATAAAATTAAAATTTCTTAACGCTGCATCTTTCAAGCCATCTGGCAAATCTGACAATAGGCTTTTCAATATCGGCAGTAATTGAGTCAACAAGAATAGTTTTACACCCGAGATTTTTCCCGCACATAACATCCGTCAAAGGTCTGTCACCAACAAAACAGGTTGTTTCAGGTGTCAGGGAATACTGTTTCATAAATTCACCCGCAACTTTAACATCCGGTTTATGAGCCTCAAATACCACGGGGAAATCCGAACATGCAAGAACTTTTGCCATATAAGCAGGATTATTGTTATTTGATACAACCCCGACAAAAAAATCTTTCTTTACATGCCTGAGCCATTCAAGAGTTTTTTCGGTATAGCACCCAGTTCTGGAGCCCATAAGAGTACTGTCTAAATCAAACAACAAAGCCTTTATACCCTGATTTTTAAGTTCCTCAAGGTCTATATCATAAATACTTTTTAAATCGTAATCCGGTTTAATGAACATTTTTTACTCCTATAGTTCGAACAAGGGCATATTTCGGATTTTTAGGCGATTGAGAGAATTTAATATACACATCATCATTTGTATTTCCTAACGGCAAATCCTCTCCATCCTCATTTTTAATACCTTCTACCGTCGCTGTAAATTGCTCATCAGGAGTAATAATTTCTACAACATCTCCGAGAAGCATTTTATTTTTAATTTTTACAAGATAATAATTTCCATCGGCAACAGATTGTATACTATCTTGCCGGCGCGCTTGAAATTCGCACAAGAAATCAGCACCTGCTAAACCCTTTGAAATATCATAACTGTAGCTTTCTCCGTTGTTATCCCCGAGTGCAAATCCGGTAGTATAACCGCGGTTACCGACTTTTTGAAGCTCTGTAAAATATTTTTCCATATCAGCAGAAGGATTTTTCAAAACTTCATCAATTGCCTGCCTGTAAGTTTTTGCAACAGCAGATACATAGTAAAGACTTTTTGTCCTTCCTTCAACTTTAAAAGAATCAACACCCGCATCAATCAACTGAGGAAGCTGCTTTACAAGGCATAAATCTTTCGGGCTTAATATATGCGAACCTCTATCATCCTGATTAATTTCGAGGAATTCACCAGGTCTGGTTTCTTCAACAAGCTTGTAGCTCCATCTGCATGGCTGTGAACAGTTGCCGTGGTTTGCCTTTCTTTCCCCTTTTGAAAAATAATCGCTTAACAGACATCTCCCTGAAAAAGATACACACTGTGCTCCGTGCACAAAGCATTCAAGCTCTATATCCGGCACCTGACGTCTTATTTCAGCAATATCTGCTATCGGCAGTTCACGAGCAAGAATTACCCTACTCGCACCTAAATCTTTCCAGAATTTAACACTTTCATAATTTAAAGTATTAGTTTGTGTACTTATATGAAGATCCACATTCGGGATATTACGTTTTATTAAGTTTAAAATACCATAATCGCTTACAATAAATGCATCCGGCTTTGCGTCTTTAAATCTATCGAGACAAGCTTCTAATTGCTTGATATCATTATTAAAAGCAAATATGTTTATTGTCACATAAGCCTTTGCCCCCAGTGAATGAGCCAAATCAACAGCCTGCTTCAAATTTTCCATAGTTATAAGACTGCCTTTTCTCATAGCACGAAGGCTAAAATCCACAACACCGAGGTAAACTGCATCAGCGCCGTAGCTTACGGCATATTCAAGCTTTTCCAGATTGCCTGCCGGCATCAAAAGTTCTACATTCCGCATAAGTGTATATTATCCTAAAGAATACAAATAATCAACCGATTAGGTGATGTCCAAAAATGATTAATGCATAAGATATAAATATAAAGATTTTATATGTTATTGGAGAATAAAGATTATGCAAACAATTGAAAATGCTGCAACTACTTTAAAAGAAATCTGGGATTACCAGCACCCCGTAATGCATACATGGTTCGTTTTAAGTTCACTTTCCCTTTGCGTTATGTTTGCTCTGTTATATTTTGTAATATAATAGATTTATGAGAAAGCTAAGGATATTTTTAGGTTATTTAACTCTTATTTTAATTGCTATAAGCATGTTATATCCTTTTCTGGCCATGGTTAATTTATCCTTTGTTAACAACAGCGAAATTTTCTCTAACGCAGGAAAAATTTTTCACTCAAATTTAACTATAGACAATTACAAAAACGTTTTTAAAGATATACCTTTAAGTATTTATTTTTTGAACAGTCTTGTAGTAGCTTCGATTACAACAATAGGTCAGGTACTTTTTGCCTCTCTTGCGGGTTATGCCTTTGCAAGAATGAATTTCAAATACAGGGACGGACTTTTTCTTTTAATTTTGATAACCATGCTGATTCCGCCTCAGGTTAATATAATACCTCTTTTCTTTTTAATGAGAGAAATGCATTTGATAGATACGTATCAGGCACTAATTCTTCCTGCACTGTTCGGGGGATTTGGAATATTTTTAATGCGCCAGTATTTTCTGGGGCTTCCTAAAGATTTGGAAGAGTCAGCAAAAATTGACGGCTGTAACCTCTTTCAAACATTTTTTAAAATCGCGCTGCCCCTTGCGCTTCCGACCGTTGCAACCCTTGCGATATTCACATTTGTTACGACATGGAACAGCTTTATGTGGCCGTTAATTGTTACGAATTCGGAAGGTATGCGTACACTTCCTGTCGGGCTTGCGATTTACAAAGGAAGTTTCAGAGAAATTACCTTGTGGGGAGAGCTTCTCGCCTGTTCTGTTATCTGTACAATACCTGTTATCGGTGTTTTTCTGCTCGGAAAAAAATATTTTATCTCCGACATCTTGCAGGGCGGTGTGAAGGAATAGAATTAAAGATTTACAGCTTATATCTCAACACCGAATTTGAACCCTGTGAAGAAACAAACAACAATTGACCGTTTATATGCATTCCGTAAGGTTTTTTAACATTTGAAACAAGAGTTGTAATTTCACCGGTCGGAGAAATTTTTACAATATTATCAGCATTATAATTTGAAACATAAATATTTCCCGCAGAATCGCTGACCATCGCAATAGGGCCGTTTAATTTCGGAGTTTTTATAAAAATAACTTTCTTACCGTCCGGCGAAATTTTGTAAATCATATTGTCAGAAAAACATGCCACATAAACATTTCCGTTATTATCGGTTGTAACCCCTGTAGGACTCGGGATATCATTATACATTCCGTTTGTCTGATCAATTTTAGACGGATTAACCTCTTTTGCTTTTTCAGTTTTAATAGTCTGCATATCAGTATTTAAATTTGAAGCAAGAGCCTGAGCATTTGCATAAACGCTGCTTTCTGGCGGAATTATTGACAGATATGTTTTTGCTTTATCCGTAAAGCCCAATTTGTAGCTTAAATTTGCAGCCTTGTAAACAGATTCGTAATCATCCGGTTTCCTCACCATAATCTGTTTAAATACAGCTAGCGCAGCCTCATCCTGCCTTAAATATTCAAGAATTGAACCGAGATTGTAATATGCATCAATATAATTCGGATCAAGACTGATTGCCTGTCTGAAAGCAGCCATTGCCTGATCATACTGCCCAACTTTGTAATAATCAACTCCCTGATTGTACTGCAACTTGGCTTCAGTCGAAGGTTCGTAAGGCTTTGCTGGTTCTGCGGCAATTGCAATCCCTATATTAGCCAGTAAACATAATGTTATCAAAAACTTTTTCATTAATACCCCTTAGAAAATTATAGGGTTAATATCCCCGCTTTGGCGGATATTAACCCTGTTTATTCTATATTATTTCCTCTAATTTTTCAATTACTTTTTTATTTTTTTCCGCGAACTCATGCCCTCTTGCAAGAATAGCCAGTTTGAGAATATTTGCAAGATTTATTGCATTCAATTCTTTATAATTATCGGGAAGTCTTAAGCTCCAGTTTGCATCGCCTGATGTTCCCGGTCTGTTATAAACATCATACACATTGAAATAATCAGTAAAGAACATCTGAATATTTTCGGCAGCAGATGCAAAAAGTTCAACAAGCTTTGTTTGCGCCAAAAATTCAGCATCGTTCGTAAGTCTAACGATAATATCATCTTTATTATCAGCTTCCGCAAACAAATCATCAACAAGATTTTTTGCATGAAGATAACCGACATGCGTATGAATATTTTGATCAGCCCACATTTTTATCGGCTCATTATCGTGAGTTCCGACCATTGCCCAGCATTTTTTACATATATTACAGCATCTGTAAGGATCTTTCGGCTTGTCAGCTTCGACAAACTGGGTTAGTTTCATTCCCTGAAGCCCGTAAGTGTTCATAACAGAAGCAACAGGATTTGTTAAAGTTCCTAAATCTTCACAGACAATTGCGTCTTTATCAAGTCCTTCTTCTTTAGCAGCAGCAATAACAATTTTTTCAATAAGTCTGCCATAATCTTTTATCTGCTGTTTAGTAAGCTTTTTAACCCTTTTTTCCTTATCTGCGGTAAGCTCGGTATCTAAATCTTCCAATTTTGCAATCGCATATTTAGAAAGTTCAGGATGCTCCGGAGAAGAATAGAGCCTTCCTGCCCCCTCTTCAATTTTCGGTTTTTTGCCCTGTTTGTACACCCAGGGGTCAATAAGTCCCACAATATGGTCAATTCTTACACCGCCCGGGTTTTCTTTAAACATTTTTTTATAAAGGTTTTTGAGCAGAATTCCGCCGTCATCCAGAGAACCGTCAGCATTATAAAGTCTTTCCGGATCCATAACAGGGAAACCCCATGCTTGTCCGTCTTTTGAGAAATAATCAGGCGGACATCCCAGACACCATCCTTTCAAGAATAATGACTGATAAGCCCATGTATCGCGGTCAGAAAAAGCAACCTGTCTGTCCGCAATCATTTTTATATCATGTTTTTCAGCAAATTTTCTTGTTTCTTCATTCTGCTTACTTAATATAAACTGTATAAATTTATATCTTTCAATTTCATCCGAATACTTGCTTTCGATTTCTTTAATACGGTTTCCGAATTCAATCTGCTGTTCAATAGACGACGGATTGAAAAGATTTTTATCAGTTTCGGAATTCCATAAAGGCCAGTAATCATTCCCGTGTTCTATTGATAAAGCTTCGTAAAGAGCATCTTTATCAAGCCAGAAGCTGTTTTCTGACTTAAAATGATTAAACTCTTTTTCAAGTTTTTTGACAGGATTAGCCTTAAAATTATTCCATGCTTCCTGCAAAGCTTCATCCTGCTGTTTATAAATATAAGAATAAGCCGTTTTATTTACGTCCTTGTTAGGGTTTTCAGCCACAATTCTGTTGTAAGTATCTTCGGAAAGAATTTTTCCCCATGCTTTTGTAGTAAGTTCTTTCAGATCGATAAATAACGGATTGCCTGAAAATATTGTACCTGTGTATGGAGAAGAATCACAGGACTTTGTCTTGCCAGCAGGTCCAAGTTGTATTGCGTCAAAAAGCCCCGAAGCGTATTCAATAAACTCTTTGCCGCCATCGCTGTTAATACTGCCAAATCCCGTATTCTGGTTCCGGGCTGACGGAAAACTTCCGCTGTGCATAATAAATGCGAGGTTCTTCTTGCCCAATACTTTTAATGCTTTACGAATAGTCTTTTTTGCTTTTTCGTCTAAAACATTAGACTTATTTTCTAATACACAAGTCATAATTACTAATTACCCCTTCTTCTTATATATCAACAAAACAGATGATACCATGAGTAAATTAAATTTTCAACCATTCATCTCCCCTCCCTGATTAGGGAGGGATGGGGTGGGTAGCAATTCTGATTTTCCCCCTCCCTGGTTAGGGAGGGTCGGGGTGGGTGTCAGTTCAATCATTAACCCCGAATTCATTTTTCAATTGTAAATACACACCATCAAGATTGTTATCAATATCGTTATTCCAAAATCTTATAACTTTATATCCTTTATTTTCCAGATATTTAGTTCTGGATAAATCATAGACTATATTACTCTGCTCATTATGCTGACCGCCGTCCAGTTCAATTATAATCTTTTTTTCTCTGCAAATAAAATCTACAATATATTCCCCAATAACATATTGACGTAAAAACCTGTAGCCGTAAAACTGCCTGTTTTTAATAATCTGCCAAAACTTTCGTTCTTGTTCTGTCATATTATTACGAAGAAATCTTGCATTTTCTTTTAAATCGTTCATAGATGAATATTATCATAAAATAATTAAATACCCATCCAAACCTTCCCTAGTCAGGGAAGGCTTTTTTATTCCCCTCCCTAATCAGGGAGGGCAGGGGTGGGTAACAAGCTTAATATTTTCAACCAAAACCCTTCCAAACCTTCCCTAATCAGGGAAGGCTTTATTTTCCCCCTCCCTTGTCAGGGAGGGAGCAGGGGTGGGTAACAAGCTTCAATTATTATGCGATTGCGGATCTAGTCCGCAATGACGCTATTTTATTTCAAGGATAGGGTGGTTATTTTCACCACACAATTTAGGGAAGGCTTTATTTTTCCCTCCCTTATCAGGGAGGGCTAGGGTGGGTGACAATTATACAATTCACCCTATAACAGAAAAAGCCGCAACTAAAAACTTATATATAATCTGTTTATTTTTTTCGTCTTGTTTATCAATTATACTCAAAATTTCTTTATCTAAATCTTTGGGGATATTAACTGATGAAAATCTGAAAAACTCAACCAACTCCACATCAAGCACGGAAGCTATTTTGTCTAACACATGCAAAGAAGGGAAAAAACGTCCCGATTCAATTCCCGACAATGAAGATGTTTCGATATCAATCATTTCCGATAATTGCTCCTGTGTAAACCCTCTAAATTTTCTGATTTCTTTAATTCTTTTTCCGAGTAATTTTTTATTGTCCATAAAGATATATAATACCCTTTTTTGAGAATAAAAATAAGTCACCTAATCACGTTTTAAAATTTAAATTGCGTAATAAACACTTAATACCCCTTGACAATCACTGAAAAATAGTTTAAAATAAGTGTACAACAATTAGTTTTATAAAAACTATTATTTAAACGCGTAAAATTGAACAATAACATAGAGTAGTTAAAGAGAGTAAGTTTTACAAAAAAAAAGAAAGGTGAAAAGATTATGAAAAAAAGTTTAGGCTTTACACTCGCAGAAGTGTTGATTACTTTAGGTATTATCGGGGTAGTTGCCGCAATGACTATGCCTACATTGATGAACTCTACTCAGGGCGCTCAGTACAAAGCTGCCTACAAAAAAGCTTTGTCAGCATTATCACAGGCTATTACTCTTAACGTTGCATTGGACGAAGTTGATTTTGGGGATGTAAGCACAGACACTCAACTTAAAGAAATTTTGAAATCAAGAATGAATGTTGTTAGAACAGTAGGGCCAGGTGAAGATTCGTTTGCGACTGGTGAATATACTATTGCAAATACAGGGAACTCAATACCAAATACTGTTACTCAACCGGGAACAACCAATGTAACATTATTTATGAATGATGGTATTATGTTCAGCTATAATCCGACTAATGCTCAAGGATGTACTAAAGACACAACTCTTGCTGGTGATGCAGGTGTATGGACTATAACCAAACAAAAAGCTTGTTCAGGTATTGTAGATGTTAACGGTACTAAAGGTCCTAACAAAGTTGTTGTTTGTGATAACAGCCAAAGTGGTACCGGAGATAATTGTAAAGTAACTAACCCGACAGATATCTATCCGGTTATGATATTTGACTCAACTGTATTGCCATCAACTGATGCTGCAAGAGCTGTATTGTACGGTAAGTAGCGCGGGTGAGTAGGTTGGGGATCTTCCCTAAACGCTCATATAAAGTTCGAATCTTTTTGTCGGCGGAGTTTTCACCCCGCCGTTTTTTTTGTGTATTTATTTATCCCCTCCATGATTAGGGAACGCTTTAATTTCTCCCTCCCTAGTTAGGGAGGGATGGGGTGGGTGACAATCTTAGATAAATTATTTCAATCGAAACCATTCCAAA
Source organism: Candidatus Gastranaerophilales bacterium (assembly GCA_944322885.1). Classification (GTDB taxonomy): domain Bacteria; phylum Cyanobacteriota; class Vampirovibrionia; order Gastranaerophilales; family Gastranaerophilaceae; genus Stercorousia. The sequence goes on from CALUQH010000015.1 coordinate 13,431, forward strand.
CCTTCCCTATTCAGGGAAGGCTTTATTTATCCCTCCCTTGGGGGAGGGATTGGGGAGAGGGTAGAAATCTCATCCATTCGTATGATTTTTCGTTTTCTAATCCTTTAGAATTAGTTAAATTTAATTAATAATTTTTGTAAACCTATTGACATTTTTTGAAACATAATTTAAAATGAAAGTACAAAAAGATTTTTCAAAAGTTTTTTATGCATATCCACAAAGCAAAAAGATTCGATGAATAATAATTTAGGATAGAGAGATAAAAAAGCGTAAAGCATTTTGAGAAATCAGAAAGTTTTACAAAAAAGAAAGGTGAAAAGATTATGACAAAAAGATTCGGCTTTACACTCGCAGAAGTGTTGATTACTTTAGGTATCATCGGTGTTGTAGCTGCAATGACTATGCCTACATTGATGAACTCTACTCAGGGCGCTCAGTACAAAGCTGCTTACAAAAAAGCTTTGTCAGCATTGTCTCAGGCTATTACTCTTAACGTTGCTTTAGACGAAGTTGACTTCGGTGATGTAACTTCTGGTGCTCAGCTTGAAAGCATTTTAAAATCAAGAATGAACGTTGTTAGAACAACAGGCGGAACTAGTGGTGAAACTCTTGAAGCTGCTGAATACACAATTGGTGGTACTGCTAACACAAACGGCATTACTAACGGAGCAGATAACATAACATTATTTATGAATGACGGTATTATGTTCCAGTTTCCTACGACTATTGGCACACCTGCATGTACTAAAGATACAAACCTCAGCGGTGTTACAGCATGGGACTATACCAGACAAAAAGCTTGTTCAGGTTTCGTAGATGTTAACGGTACTAAAGGTCCTAACAAAGTTGTTGTTTGTGATAGTGACACTGACGGAACTAACGCTGATTGTAAAGTAACTAACCCGACAGATATTTATCCGGTTATGATATTTGACTCTACAGTATTACCTTCTACTGACGCTGCAAGAGCTGTATTATACGGTAAATAATCGGAATTATTACCTTTAAGATTGTATATAAACCGGTCTGTGAAATTTTCACAGGCCGGTTTTGTTTTGTTTTATTCCCCTCCCTGGTTAGGGAACGCCCGCTTTGCAAAGGGCGAAAGGCGAAGCCGTGCCCGTTTATCGCAAAGCTGGCAAGACAGGTGATAGGGGTGGGTAGCAGACTTTAACATTAATCCAATCAAAACCCTTCCAAACCTTCCCTATTTAGGGAAGGTTTTTTTACTACCCTCCCTTATTAGGGAGGGGCAGGGTGGGTAACAATATTTTTCTCCCTCCCTTGTCAGGGAGGGGACAGGGTTGGGTAGCAATCTTATAGAGATCATTTCAATCAAAACCCTTCCATACCTTCCCTATCCAGGGAAGGCTTTATTTCTCCCTCCCTAGTCAGGGAGGGCTAGGGGTGGGTAGCAAACTTCAATGATTATGCGATTGCGGATCTAGTCCGCAATGACGTTATTTTATTTCAAGGAGAGGGTAGTTAAGTTCACTCCGCAAAAAACTTATTCAACAACACAGGCACAAATTTTGCGTTCAACGCGCTGAAATCAAATACAAATTCATTAACTCCGGCCTTATAAAGCTCCTCAACTTTGTCAAACTGTTCAAGAATTTTATCTTCAAACATGTGCATTCTGCAAAAACCATCGCACGTAAACGGAAATATTTTGTCCAAAGACGGGTCATGCAGAGCATACCCACCTCTGTGGCAGGGCGCCTTGCAGGAAAGTCTTGAAATAATTGCGCTGTCATTATTCAACGGACAGAGCCCGAGGCTTGGAACCCTTATATTACCTGCAATTGTATATTTTCGGTTCGGAATATCGTTTTTTATCTTCTTTATAGTCTTTATTGTGCTTTCAATATCCGAAAACGATGTAAAATCAACGGTATTAATCTGAGCAAGGTTGTTCAGGCATTTTATAGAAAGGCTGTTAAGCAAATTTATGCCCTGACCGATTTCTATCGGAATATGATTTATTTCCGGATCATTTATCGCAGTCCAAAAATATCCTATATTATTGATTATAAGACTATCAGGTGCAGGAGTTTGGAGCAATATCTGCTTTTCATACTCATAAACCCTGTCAAAATCCCGTTCAATAAGTATTCTCGGGGTAGAAAGCTGAAATTTTATTCCGTATTTTGCACAGAACTTTTTTACTTTTGTTATAATATCTTTAAAACTACTTGTGGCAAGATCGCGTGTTGCAAGGATTTCACCGTATTCAACAGAATAAACGGGATTTACACCTGTCTTTTTTATATATTTTTCAAGTTCTTTCAATTGAGCAAGTTCTGACAAACGCAGATTAATGCGGTAAATATCTTTTTTAGAGTAACCTATATCCTTTTTAATCCGCGGACTTTTTATATCCCAGTCAAAATTCTTTATATTACGGCTGAATTTGAAATCCTGCCCTTCAGCACTCACAACAACTCCAAGAAAATGGTTTGTGCTGTAAATACTCTTTCTTACATGCTTAAAAGGTAACTTTTGATGTTTAAAAAGCTTTGGTTTATCCAGAATTTTCTGGATAAGTTCTATCGCCTCCAGAATTTCCTCAGAGTTGTTGAATTTCCCTTTAATAACTACACTGTCTATGGCTTTCAGTTTTTTAATATCTTCCGCACAGTAAGGAAGATTGTCACTGTCTATAGCAAGCGGAAGATTGGTGTATTTTTTAATCTTGGAAATATTTTTCATGTATATTTCTTCAGTTATGATTATTTCATCAACTTTATGGAAATTGTTTATAAAATCAATTCCCGCAAGATTGTGAATATCAAAGTAAGAATCCGCTATTACCTTAAAGGGCAGATTGAAAACCTTTATAGCCTCTAAAATCGCAAAGCTGTTTACAAATATTCCGTCAATCCCCGCCGTTTTTAAAAATTTAAGCATTTTTTTTATTTCCGGCAGATTTTCCTCTGTAATATCATGTTTAAAGTTTATATAAATCGCACATTTATTGCGTCTTGCAGCTTCGACAAATTCGTTTACGTATTCAAAATTGTTATTTAAGAATTTTTTATGATAAACGTAATAATCCCTGCAAGATGTTTCTTTTGCGAAAACGTCAATATCTTCCGGTTTTTTGACAGGTGAGACAATTTTTATACTTCCCATAAATTTATTATAGCATAATAAATATTGTTGGAAATATAATTGACCTTCTCCAAAGGTGAGAAGATTATTTCCCCTCCCCAGGAGGAGGAGTTGGGGTGGGCAGCAATCCTTATTTACTCCCTCCCTGATTAGGGAGGGGGCAGGGGTGGGTAGCAAACTTTTAACATTAATCCAATCGCAACCCTTCCAAACCTTCCCTAGTCAGGGAAGGCTTTTTTATTCCACTCTCTCGGGAACTGGTAAACAGACAAAAGGTAAAACTATAATTTCTATAATATTTATTATGTTAACAAATGTTAACTAATTTTGTAAAAATAAGCAATTTTTTGGGAAAGAAATACTTAGTATATATATAGGAAATATATAGGATAAGTTTACACTTTCTCACCAAAACACATCAATAGGATAACAATTAAATTTAGGGAGGACACCAATGGCAATAGGTGCTGAAGATTACATTGACCAGCTTCTGGTAAAAAAATATGCGGAAGAAAAAGTCGACAACCATGATAACATGGAATCAATGGTCGATCCGCAAAAAATGATGAATGCAATGAATGATTACGCAAGCATGTACAGAAATATGATGAACCTTAAACAAAGGCTGAATATCGCATGCTATGCGGTAAATGCAAGAAATGCAAGGTATAACAAAACATCCCGATATTAACAGATTTACGTTCTCACTTTTTTTAGGTTATAATAACTGAAAAGAAAGTGAGAACAAATGGTGGGAAAAATTGTCCTGGCATCTTCTTCTCCCAGAAGAGCCGATATTATGACAAAGATGAAAGTTAAATTTGAAATTATACCGTCCCCGTATATCGAAGATCATACGACGACGGTTTTTTCTTATGAATTTATTGAAAATTTAGCTTATAACAAGGCAAAAGCCGTTATTCCTCTTTTGTCCGAGCCGGCAATAATTGTCGGGGCGGATACCGTTGTCGTTTTAGACGGAGAAATTCTCGGAAAACCACAGGGACGGCAGGGAGCCTTCGAAATGCTCAAAAGGCTTTCCGGAAAAACACATTTTGTTGTTACAAGTATTATTGTTATAGATTCTCAAACAGGTGAATATAAAAAAAATTCAACAACAAGCCATGTAACATTTGAAAATCTTACGGATGAAATGATTTGGGATTATGTCGATAATTTTAAACCTTTCGACAAGGCAGGCTCATACGGAATACAAGAAATGCCCGCTGGATACATAAAATCTTATACGGGCGATCTTGAAAATATTATCGGTCTTAGCTCAAAGGCATTACTTGAATTGTTATAAATTAGCCCCGCAGCATTTTTTGAATTTTTTACCGCTTCCGCACGGGCAGGGATCGTTTCTTCCGACTTTGCTTAAATCAACGCCTTCCAAATCAGGTTTTTCAATATCTTCTTCGATTATACCAAGAGTTTTTGAAAAAGCCTTGGATTTATACAATACCGTAGTTGATGAATAAATTTTGTTTTCCAAATATCGTGATTTGTATGTTTCCAACAACTCATCAAGTGTATAATTGGTTCCTAAAAGCTTGTTGACAACATCCATAAAGTTTTCATGTCTTTCTGCAAGTCTTTTTATTATGTTTGCGGAAAATTTATCATTATTCAGGAAAAATTCAACACACTCTTTTGCGTTTTCAACACTGTCAGCATTTTCAATAATTTTGTTGAATGTTTCATAAAAAGGAACCGCATAAAGCCCGAGTTCTTTATCAAAAATAATACCCACATCATAAGTTTCTTTATGGGAAGAAAATCCGCCCAGCGAATTTTCAAGAAAGTTTTCATAAGAATTGTTGAATTCAGAAACATTAAAGAATTTATAAGAATCAGGCAACTGAATTTTATCCTGAATATCAACTTTCTCTCCGCCTTCGGCAAAGTCATTGAATGCGCCGATTAAGTCATCCGCAAATTTATTTATTGTTACAATTTCATCTTTACCAAAAAAGTCAATAAATTTATTATAGATATTTTTTATCTCGCTCTCAATCTCTTTCTGTTTCTGCTGGTTATCAAGATAGACAAGCTCCGGATTTTGAATAATTTTAGCAACAGAATATCTTAAAGCATCATCTCTCCTTGTCGCAGGTAAAACGCCCGAAATTTCAAGAAGATAATAAGCTTCCTCAAATTTAAATATACGTGCTACAACATACTGCCCAGCTCCCATCCCGCGAAATGTTGTCATTTTGACAAGGGAAACAACGCTGTATGTCTTTTCATTAATTATGTTGTTAAGTTCAAAGCCGTTTTGTAAAACTCTTTTGATTTCAAATATTGAAGAAATTGACTGCATTAAAGCTTTTACAATTTTTTTAACCGGGGCAGATAATTTCTTTGTATTTTCTAAATACAACTTTAATATACTTTTATTTTCCAAGTTTCTTTCAAATATATAAGTAAAACAAGCAGATTGAATATTCATATTGTTTTGCCCGATTGTTTTTAAATACTCTTCAAAATCAGGCTTAACAGTTTCATCTTTTTGAATAAATTCCGCAAGATCTTTTATTACATCATTAATTTCTTTTAAATCTTCTAAAATAAGCATTAAATTCTCCCTCTCTCAAATTTAGAATATATTAAAAGAATTAAAAACTCAATACCATAACAGATTAATATTACGGTCTTTGAACAAGTGTCGTATCAGCAGTAAACGTACACTCCGGACACATTCTCCGAGCAATTGCAAAATCAATTTTTGCACCGTTTATATCTCCAAGGTTATTTAGTGCAGTACCTCTGTTATAGTATGCTCTTGCAGGAGAAAAGAAAACTTTCTTTTTCTGTTTATAAGCACCTAAAATCGTATTATACATATTTAGTGCAGAATTATAATCCTTAATTTTCAAAAGGTAAGTAGCTTTTTCATACTGCAAAAGATATTTTACAGGTTCATCTTTTTCTGCAGCAATAGCAGCATCAAAATCTTTAATCATTTCCTGAGGAGTCAGATAATATGTCTTTACGCCCAAAATATCTTCGGAATAATTATCCGATAAACTGTATTTATTAGCTGCTTCATAATCTTTTTCAGCACTTTTATACTGTTTTAAATTAAATTTTGCGTAAGCTCTGTTAGCATAAACTTCAGCAGATATAGGCACAAAAGCTAAATATACATTTGAAACCTTAACAGCTGTATCGAATTTTTTATTTAAATTTAAATTTTCTACCCAAACCGGAACAAAAGCGTATAAGCAAAAAATTACAATAATTGCCGATAAAATATAGACACTCTTTCTTGGTGTTTTTTGATAATTTTCGAAAGTTTTTTCATCAATATTTTTCAGAGACGGATTAAATGTCGTTCGTCTGAAAGTTCCCACGTATCGGGTTAAATAATTTTCATATAAATAATTAATCCCCAAATAAGTCAGATAAAGCATTAAAAGAGGAATTAACGAAAGAACAAGTACGGCCGCAATAAACGGCATTTTCATAAAACTTGTGAAAAACGGAAATACTATAAGATAAATATATAAAATGATTTCTGCAGCGACACAGGTATTAACAATCGTCGTAAATTTACGGTAAGTTTTGCTGATTTCTTTGAGTTTTTCATCAGGAAGAACCACGGAATACATGTACCCGAATTTTCTTAAAATACCTGCCAATACAGTACCGTTATTTTCGTTATAATAATTACAGTATTGAGAATTTAAAAATATCTTTTTTCTATAATCGCTAATATTCATACATAAAATTTTAACACTTTTTAGAAAAAATTGCAATTAAACTTGCAAAAAATTTTTAGGTGATATAATAGAAAAGTAACGAATATTTTCGTACAAATGAACTTTGACAATTATATCGGGACGTGGCAAGGACTCCACTTTTTCGATTGTCAATCGAAAAAGAAGGAGGAACTTAGGTAGCGTACGCTGCCAAGCTGCCGTGTTCCAAAATTGAAAGTTGATTATCGGGACGTGGCGCAGCTTGGTAGCGTGCTACCTTGGGGTGGTAGAGGTCGCAGGTTCAAATCCTGTCGTTCCGATTTTTTAACTCAATACAACTTATCGGGATGTAGCGCAGTCTGGTAGCGCACCGTGTTCGGGTCGCGGGGGTCGCAAGTTCGAATCTTGTCATCCCGATTTTTTTATTATTTTTTATTAATATATTAAAAGGATTTTATATAATTTTAAATGCCGATAACAAAATCGACCGGAAACTTTCAAACTTTTTTGATAAAAGTACATTAGAAAATATAAAACCCGGCGTAATTGACTATTTAGGGATGAACATAACTTCTGCTGCAGATAGTGATATTGCATTCAAAATTTACTATCTTAATAAATATAGCGAAGACCAATACAAACTTTACGGAGACGTTCCGTTAATTAATTTTTTGTATAAAAAAAATATGGTTAATTTTTTAACAATGGTACATGACAAGGGCAATAAGAAATGTACCCGATTTGATATTGGTCTGAAACACCGTAATAATGAAAATATGACAGAATTATTTTCATGGTTAGAAAAACATGTCAGCTTTTTCAGCAAATATAAAGAAGAAATTTTAAAAATGTCAAGAATGAAAAATTCCTTATCTGAAGGAGAGGACTATGCTTCTTTATTTTTTATCGGATTTGTAAATGAAGGCACTGAAATTAAAACCTTGAAATGCCATTGGTTGAACAAAAATCGCGAAAATCACCCTATTTTTAATGATGATTATTATATTAGTTTTATAAAAGAAAATGGAGCCGGTAAATTTCAGGAAATTCTTCCTATAGTCTGCAAAGCATTGTCAAATTGCGGCGGACATCTATGGATGGAAGGGAGTGATTATAATAAAAAAAATTCTGAAAAACATAAAATCTATATAGATTACCCTGAGAACTTATATGATGGACTTCTTGCAACTTTTGCCGGCAACACTGAACTTGAAAAGAAAATATTACTTATCAAAGAATGGCATTATATACATCCTGAATTTTATTGCGATGGTTTTGCAATTGGTAAAAATTCCAAAGATTATGTCACTCTTAATGTTTACTTCAAATTGAACACATAAAAAATATATAGATAATTACTCCCTCAAACCTATGATTTTTATATAAAATGTTTGATATTTTAAATAAAAAGTTGTATAATTGATGGGTAGCGATTATAAAAAGAGGTTATTATATGAAATTACACATGCAGATACTTATTGCATTAGGTCTTGGTATAAAAAGAAACTGGCATATTTTTTTCGGAATTATTTTAGGGATTTTAGTCGGAATATTTTTACACAGCCATGAATATCCGCTGGTTTCAACTTTATTAACATTTATCGGGCAGGTATTCATAAGATTGATACAGATGGTTGTTATTCCGCTTGTTGTATCGGCAATAATTATTGGTATTACAAGTGTCGGTGATAACAGACAACTCGGGAAATTCGGGGCAAAAATGATTGTATACTACGGTATTATAACAACTGCCGCAGTTGTTATAGGAGCAGTATTAGCACTTATTTTCAAACCCGGAGTCGGTGCTGCACATTATATTGCCGCAAATACTGCAAGTGAGGTTCAGGCATCTGTTGCCGCAGCAGTGCAGCAGCAACAGGGAAATATCCTGAATATCTTTTTAGGTTTTGTACCTAACAATCCTATACATTCTCTGGCATCAGGTGATATGGTTCCGATTATAGTATTCATGGTAATATTTGCGGTTGCCTTAGCAAAAGTAGGTGATGTAAACAGACCTATAGTTTCATTCTTTGAATCTGTTTTTGCCGCAACAATGAAAATAACCGATTGGATAATGTTCTTTGCTGCACCAGGTGTATTTGCTCTTACTGCAAGTGCGGTATCAAGTTTTGGTATAGACATTTTCGCAAGTATTTCAAAATACCTTCTTGTATTGTTTGTAGGCTTTATGCTCCAGTTGTGTGTTGTCTATCCGCTGTTTTTGAAATTTTTCTCAAAAGTCAATATTATAATGCTTTATTCGGCTGTAGCAGAGGCTTTAATGGTGGCATTCGGAACCGCAAGTTCATCCGCTACATTGCCTCTAACAGTTGCATGCTGTGAAAAACGCGGGATTTCACATAAAATTTCAAGTTTTGTTTTACCTCTCGGAGCTACATTGAATATGGACGGAACAGCTTTATTGCAGACTGTGGCCGTAATATTTTTGGCACAGGCATATGGTGTTGCATTAACTCCGTTTTTAATTATTGAAATCTGCCTGCTTGCAATGATAGCATCTTCAACCTGTGCGGGTATACCGGGCGCCGGTTTGATTACGATTGCCTTAATCCTTAACGGTATGGGCTTGAGTCCGGAACAGCTTGTTGCAGGATTTGCATTCCTGTTTACAATCGAAAGAGTAACAGATATGATGAGAACCCTTGTTAATGTAGCATCTGATGCTGTTGTCGTTGCCGCAATTGCAGACAACGAAAACGAAATTAACTATGATTTGTTGAATAATCCTGCAGCTTATGAAGATATTGCATAGGGACAGTAGCTACGCCATCATGCTTTTATAAAAATTTGCTAATTAAAAATTCCTCTTATTTCAAATGAATGAGTGGAATTTTTTAATAAAAAACTTTTGCAAAATTATAGCTTTTTTGCTAGGGTTTTGTTATGAATAAAACTGACGAGCTTGCATCAACACATTTAGGGAAAAAATCTGAAGGGAGCAATAATTACAATCCATCGCTTCTTGTTGCAATCCCAAGATATGAAAACAGAAAACAATATAATATTAATGAAAATAACCTCCCGTTTGAAGGTTTTGATGTCTGGCACGCGTATGAATTTTCTGCACTTACCGAAAACGGTCTGCCGGTTACAAGAGTTTTGAAACTTAGATATGATTGCACAAGCAAATTTCTTATAGAATCGAAATCATTAAAACTATATTTGAACTCCTACAATATGACAAGATTCGGTTCTAATATTTCTGAATGTATCGAAATTTGTAAAGAAAAAATCGAAAAAGATTTGAGCGAAAAACTTCAAACTCGTGTTACTGCCAATTTTATGGAAAATAACACGGAACGTGTTGAAATATTTAAAAATTTTAATAACATAATGAATTTTGTTGATGAAAAGACCTTGAACGTAGAAAAATTCAAAGAAGCTCCTGAATTATTATCAACAGAAAATTTCCAAAATGCTAAAAATTATTACCTTATGTTCGATTCTCTCCGTTCAAACTGCAGGGTTACACATCAGCCTGATTTCGGGGATTTATTTTTATACTACAAATCTAAAAAGCATATTTTAGAAGACAGTCTGGTAAAATATTTAAGTTCTTTCCGCTCTGAGTTTCATTTTCATGAAGAATGCTGCGAAATGATTTATAAACGGCTTTACGATTTATTGGAGGCCGGAGACGAGCTGTTTGTCTGCGCACTTTATACAAGAAGGGGCGGAATTGATATTTGTCCGGCGCGGTGGAGTAAAAATTGTGTTGTTGAAGATGTTTTCAAGCTCGCTGACATCAAAGAATTTGCAAGAGGAAGTCTAAAACAGTAATGAATAAGAGAAAATTCGGGGATGCGGGAGAGGATCTTGCCTGCCGGTATTTAGAAAAAAACGGGTATAAAATTTTAGAAAGAAACAAACACTATTCCAGATATTGCGAAATTGATATCATCGCAAAATATAAAAATACAATAGTATTCGTAGAAGTAAAAACAAGAAAAACAGCGGTTTTTGGGACACCATTTGAAGCGATTACAAACACAAAATACGAAAATATTAAAAAAGGTGTTCAATTTTATTTAACAGAAAATAAAGTCAAAGATTACAGGATAGATGTAATCGGAATTACCTTGAAACCTGAAGTAAAAATTGAGCATTTAAAGAATGTGTATTTATAAAGAATATTATCGGAATCAAAATAATCTGTTAATATATATGATTGTTCACTCTACTAACAGCTGGATTATTTGTTCTATTGCGACGATAGCGTAATGAACAATAATCTCAGGCGAAGCATATGACAAAGGTGTGTATTATTTGAGTGTAACGAGTTTACACGCCTTAAAGCTGAGCCGTTGCAATTATTAGTGAGTGAAGTGTGCCGATGGTTTTGAGGCACTTTTGCCACCAAAAGTGCCCCTGTCTGGAAGACCCGCCGGAGGCAAAGAAAGTACGATTAGTTTGTTTTTAGTTTCCGATAATATTCTTTATGTCACAAAATATATCCATTTTCTATTTTGTAAATCTTTACGTCTTTTAAAAACTCTTCTTCAAAAAGAACAGTATCAACAGAGGTTATAATTGTCTGGGTGTTCTCATTTATTGATTTTAAAAGATAATTCTGCCTTATATCATCAAGTTCCGCAAGCACATCATCTAATAATAATACAGGTTCATCTCCGTTCTTTTCCGTTATTATATCAAGTTCAGACAGTTTGAGAGCCAGTACAACGGTTCTTTGCTGTCCTTGCGATGCAAATTTTGTTGCTTCATTGCCGTTTATATAAAAAATTATGTCATCTCTGTGCGGACCAACACAAGACTGCCCTCTGCGCATTTCCTCAAGCTTTCTTGCTTCAAGCGAATTTTTGAATGCAGAGGCAATTTCTTCAAGTTCATATTCATTATCAAGAAATGAACAATCGTACTTCATTTCAAGAGTTTCCGTTTCACTTATAATTCTATGCTTTTCACGTGCCACACGCTCAATCTCTTTGAGGAATTTTTTCCGCAGATAAATTATATTACTTCCGGCAATCACCAGTTGTTCATTATACACATCAAGCAATGTTTCATTTGGGTTACCGGTTTTCAGATAATCTTTCAACAAATTATTTTTTTGTATACGAATTTTATCATACTTTGAAAGTCTGTCATCATAAGCAGGATAAATTTGAGAAATTGCCCTATCCAGCCAATCCCGCCTGTCAGAAGGGTTACCCCGGAGTAAAAGCAAATCAGCAGTTGAAAAAAGAACTGTTTTTAATACAGTTTTAAAATTTTTCGGAGTTGTCTTTACCTTATTAACTCTTAATTCTCTTTTCTTTTCCCGCGAATAAGAATAATCAAGTTCAATATCCGTATTTGATTTAACAATATTTGCATTAATTTCTGCGGATTCAGATTCAAAATTAATCAATTCAATATTATTTGAGGTTCTTGGGCTTTTTAAAGTCGAAAGCAGATAAATACTTTCAAGAATATTAGTTTTTCCCTGAGCATTTTTTCCGATAATAAGAATTTTGCCTGAATCAAATAATAGCTCTAAATCCTTACAGTTACGGTAATTTGTAAGCCTTAAATCCCTCAATCTCATAAAAAAATTATACCTCAAATATATGATTTCTTAATTTTTTATAGACTATTGTAAAAATTTTTTATATAATAAATCTATTAAATTGTAAAATAAGGAAGTACTATGTTACCGATTATCTCAGAAGAGAATGCAGCAGAGGCTTTTAGTGAAATATTTAAAGATATGCCGTCCTGGCGTAAAAAAATGATTCACTACATCAAAGACGAAAATCCGGAAATAAATACCGCTATAATAGAGGCTTCAAATAAAACGGATTTAGATCCCAAGGCTGTTGCACTGGGTGCTTATATGACATATACTTTGATAGAATTGGCTATGAGAGAAAATGACGCGTTAATGAACTTTCAGGAAGGGTAAAATAGATGTTAATAGAAGAACTTTTAGAAAAACTTGTTGCTGATGGTGGTTCCGACTTACATATTTCAAGCGGTTTGCCTCCGGTTGCACGTATCGACGGTAATCTGACCAGATATGATTATCCAGCATTAAGTCCGGATGATGTAGAAACATTATTGTTCCCTATGCTTTCAAATGAACAAAGAAGAACGCTTGAACAAACATGGGAACTCGACTTTTCATACGGTATTGAAGGGCTAAGCCGTTTCAGGGTTAACTTTTACAAAGATAAAGGTAACTATGCTGCTGCGTTCAGAACAATTACATCTATTGTTCCTTCATTTGACAAATTAGGTTTGCCGGAAGTTGTCAGAAAAATGTCTGATAAACCGCGCGGACTTATTCTTGTAACAGGGCCTACAGGTTCAGGTAAATCTACAACGCTTGCGGCAATGATAGATTATATAAATACAAACAGAGCCGAACACATTTTAACAATTGAAGACCCTATAGAATTTGTTCATACATCTAAACAAAGTATTATTCACCAGCGTGAGTTAGGTATGGACACAAGATCATTTGCAAATGCTTTGAAATCCGCTCTCCGTGAAGACCCTGATATCATTCTGGTAGGTGAGATGCGTGACCATGAAACAATTGCGTTAGCTCTAACAGCAGCTGAAACAGGTCACTTGGTATTCGGAACATTGCACACGTCATCAGCAGCTCAAACCATTGACCGTATCATTGACGTATTTCCCGAAGGTCAGCAGCAACAAATCCGTGTACAGCTTGCTAACTCACTTGTTGCGGTATTTTCTCAAACCCTGCTGCAAAAAGTACAACCGGACGGAACTAAAAAAGGCCGTGTAATGGCTCAGGAAATCATGCTTGTAACTCCGGCTATTGCAAACCTTATCAGAGAATCAAAAGCTGCCCAGATTTATTCTACAATTCAGATGAATCAGGGGATGGGCATGCAGACTCTTGAAATGGCTCTTGCAGGTCTGTATAGACAGGGGCTTATCACAATTGAAGACGCTCTTCAAAGATCTTCCCGCCCTGATGAATTAAAAAGACAGCTCGGTGCAGGTTAATAATAAAATTTCAGAAAAAGACCGGATATTACATCCGGTCTTTTTATATTTGGTTTTGTTTGTGCTAAAATTTTAATATAAAAGTGTATAAATTAAGAGGAACTATAAAATGGCACAACAAACACATGAACCAAGTTCAACTAAAGAACAAATCAGACAAACAAGAATACAAAAACTTGCAGATTTAGCTGACAAAGGTGTTAATCCTTACCCCTATTCATTTGACAAAGATGCCGATGCAGCTTACCTGCAGGATAAATATAAAGATCTTGAAGCAGGAGTTGAAACAGAAGATAAGTATTCCGTTGCAGGGCGTGTTATGGCTATCCGTAATACGGGAATGTTTATTGATTTGATGGATTCGTCAGGAAAAATACAGATTTTTTCCCATAAAGAAAATCTGTCAGAAGATCAAATGAAAATTTTAAAACTTATAGACATCGGTGATATCGTAGGGTTTACAGGTACTATAAGAAGAACCCCAAGAGGAGAACTTTCTATTAAATCAACATCTTTAAAACTCCTGTCAAAATCACTTCTTCCCTTGCCGAATAAACAAATCAGCAAAGAGAAAATGGAAGAATTAACACACTACCACGGATTAACCGATGTTGAGCTAAAATATCGTCAGAGATATGTTGATTTAATTGTAAATGAGGACAGCAGAGATACATTCCGCAAAAGAAGCCTTATTATCCAAAAAATCAGAGAATATCTGGCAAAGCAGGGGTATCTTGAAGTTGAAACTCCAATTTTGCAAACAATGGCATCAGGTGCAAACGCCAGACCTTTTACAACTCACCATAACGCTCTGGAAATGGATTTGACATTAAGAATCGCTCTTGAATTATATCTGAAACGATTAATTGTCGGAGGAATCTCAGAACGTGTTTATGAAATCGGAAAATGTTTCAGAAATGAAGGTATAGACACACGCCACAACCCTGAATTTACAATGATAGAATTATATCAGGCTTATGCCGACTATAATGATATGATGACTTTGACAGAAAATATGGTAGCTTATGTTGCTCAAGAAGTTCTGGGAACATTAAAAATTCAATATGGTGAAAATGAAATTGATCTGACTCCGCCCTGGGACAGAAAGACAATGCTTGGCTCCATCAAAGAAGCAACAGGTGTTGATTTTATGGAAATTTATACGCCAAAACAGGCTATTGAAACAGCAAGAAGTCTGAATGTTCAGGTTGAAGATACAATGAACTGGGGACAGGTTGTAGAAGCTGTATTTGAAGCAAAAATAGAGCCGACCTTAATTCAGCCCTGCCACATTATAGACTACCCGAGAGAAATCTCTCCTCTTGCTAAAGTTCACAGAGATAATGACAGACTGACAGAACGTTTCGAAACAAGAGTTAACGGATGGGAAATTGCAAATGCTTTCTCAGAACTAACAGATCCTATTGATCAGAGAATGAGATTTGAAGCGCAGGCACAGGCAAAAGCAGCCGGAGATGAAGAAGCTATGGAAATTGATGAAGACTTTATCACAGCTCTTGAATACGGTATGCCACCGACAGGCGGAATGGGAATGGGTATAGACAGACTTGTAATGCTTCTTACAAACTCACCATCAATCAGAGATGTAATCGCATTCCCTACAATGAGAACAAAAGACTAATAAGTTTAAATATAAAAAAGAAAAGACCGGCCCCCACCGGTCTTTTTTATGAAAGATGAAAGGAGCTGAAATTATTATTAAAATTAGTAATAAGTTATTTTCCAACCGTCATTTATAACCCTTGCAGCACAGGTTAAACCTGATGCGGCTTTATTACAGTTATAAGTGTTATCATATCCCGCCGCAACTATGTCCTTACCGTCAAGGACAAATGCAAATATATCACGTCCAAGCTGATTAGGCATAGCATTTCCGTTAACATCAGCGATAAATACAACTGAATCCCGTTCGACATCAACACCAAACTCCGAACTTATTATGTCCCTCGGGTAAACATTTATTAAAACATTCATTCCATCAACCAGAGTAAACATGTACTGGTACATTTGAGCTCTTTGTAAATATACTTTTCCGCTTAAAAATTTTGTCGGATACTGCCAGCATCCCGTTGAATTTGAACATTCTCTTACAACTTTAAAATACGGTTTAAAATATGAAAAGGCCAACGCGGATGAATCCTGTGAATATTGATCCAAACCCCAATATTTAGGTGCAGATCTGTCCAGAATAACAAACATAGTTACCTGACTGATTGAAGTATAAAATTTCTTTAATGCTGCAATATTTTTAGTATCATTAAATTTTGCCATCAATCCGAAGATTGTTAAAGATGCTATAACTCCTATTATAGCAATTGTAAATAAGGCTTCTGACAGGGTAAGTCCCGAGTGTTTTTTGGAAATTCTTTCATAATTCATAAGCACGCCTCATATCTTTTTGATAAAAGACTTTTAAACAATACATATATATTAGTTATATACCCGAAATGAAAAGAATTGTAACAATTGTATAAAGAAAGATTAAGAATTGAGAATTATACCGAAATTCAAGAACCTTTCAATCAGAAACTCAAATGAAATATCATTATCTATGTATAACAACATTATAAACTATAAATAGACTTTTTAAAACTTTTATAATACATTACATCTATGCTTGAATATTACTCCAGTATTTTAAAAAATTTAAAACAAAACTCACATTTCAGATATATAAAAAATTTTGGCGGAAAAGACGAAAAATATATTTACATTAACGATAAAAAACTAATTAATTTGTCATCAAACAATTATTTAGGATTTGCAGACAATAAACAAATTACTGAAGATTTTTTAGAATTTGCCGGAGATAATTATTCTTTCGGAAGTGCATCGGCAAGACTCTTAACAGGAACTTTGCCCGTTTATAAAGAGCTTGAAACAGTGATTTCAAATTTATTCAATAAAGACGGTTGTTTACTTTTTAACAGCGGTTATCATGCAAATGTCGGGATAAACAGCTGTATTGCGGGACGTGGAGACGTTATTTTTTCGGACAAACTTAATCATGCCAGTATTATTGACGGGATGAGACTTTCCGAAAGCAAATTCTTCAGGTATCCTCATAACGATATGCAAGCACTTGAAAAACTTTTATTTCGGGAGCGGAAAAACTTCAATAATGCAGTAATTGTGTCAGAAAGCGTCTTTTCAATGGATGGAGATATTGCAGATATAAAAAAACTTGTTGAATTGAAAGAAAAATACAACTGCATGCTTATATTAGATGAAGCACATGCTTTTGGAGTTTTTGGGCAAAACGGACTGGGTGTTTCAGAATCTTTGGGGCTTATTGACAAAATAGATTTAATAATAGGAACATTTGGCAAGGCCATAGGCTCCATGGGTGCATTTGCCACCGGCAATAATATACTGATTGACTATCTTACCAACAAAGCCCGTTCATTTATTTTTTCAACAGCTCTGCCTCCGATAAATATTGCTTTTTCAAAATGGATTATAGAAAACAAACTTCCGCATACTTTTACAAAAAGACAAAAAATGCTTGAACTAGGTCAAAAAGCGGGAAGCCAGAGTCATATTATTCCGCTGATAATAGGCGGGAACAAAGAAACCTCAGATATGTGCGAAATTCTTTATAATAACGGTTACTTTACACTCCCGATACGACCGCCGACCGTTCCTGAAGGGACATCAAGAATAAGAATTTCTTTAACAACGGATATTAATGAAAAGGAACTTTTTGATGCAATATCACTGGTTAAACAAAAAAAATAACAAAAAACTGATAATATTCTTCGCAGGCTGGAGTTTTGACAGCTGTCCGTTTGAATTTCTTGAATACGAAGATTATGATGTATTAATGTTTTTTGATTACAACAATTCCGACCTTGCAGAAATCCCCGAATATGAAAACTACAGCCTAATAAGCTGGTCTATGGGAGTTTTTATCGCATACATGCTTAAAGACAGTCTACCTAAATTTTCAAAAAAAACAGCAATAAACGGAACCCCTTTTCCTGTTGACGACAAAAATGGAATTCCTATAAAGCCCTTTTTACTTACACTGCGCCATGCAGAACAAGGTCTGAAAGAAAAATTTTACCGTAATATTTTTGATAAAGAAAAAGACTTTGAACGTTATATGAAAACCCCAGTAAAACGCCCGATAAGAAACAGGGTAGAGGAATTAAACAATTTATACAGGCTTATTCAAAACACGCATATTAATTATACAAATTTTTATGATAAAGCATTGATAAGCAAATATGATATTATAATACCCGCTAAAAACCAAGTAAATTTCTGGGAAAATAACACTGACAATATTATTATGCTTGAAAGCGGACATTTCCCGTTTTATAATTTCAGAAGCTGGGAAGATATTTTGAAATGCCGATAAACCCTAAAATTATAAAAAATCAATTTGAAAAAAGTATGGAAAAGTACAACGACAATGCTGTAGTTCAAAAAATTACCGCAGAAAAACTTGTCCAAAATCTTATTAAAATCAGAAACGATTTCGACAATGTTCTGGAACTGGGCAGCGGTACGGGGTTACTGACAAATGAACTGACTAAACATATCAACTATAAGAAATATTATGCAAACGATTTAATTGAAAAATCAAAGACTTACTTATCCGAAATAATACCTGAATTTACATTTATCTGCGGCAATGCTCAAAAAATTACTCCCTTGCAAAAAATGGATTTAATTGCCTCAAATGCAATGTTTCAATGGTTCTCCAACCTTGAAAAACTTCACACACATCTTTTAAATATTCTGCAAAAAGACGGAATTCTCGCTTTTTCTACGTTTTCCCCAGACAACTACCGGGAGATTAAAGAATTATGCGGGCTTTCTCTGGAGTACCGGACACTTAAGGAGCTAAAGGATATATTTTCAACAGGTTTTGAAATTCTGTATACAGAAGAATTTGAACACACAATAGAATTTTCAAATCCGCTGAAACTTCTTGCCCACATGAAAAACACTGGTGTAAACTCTCTAACAATGAAACACTGGACTTTTAAAGAAGTTAAAGAATTTTGCGAAAAATACCAAAAAACATATCCGCATCTGCCATTGACCTATGCCCCAATTATTCTAATATGCAGAAAAGCCGGTTAAATTCGATTATAATTATATTTGCATTTAAATTAAAATAAACATAAATAAACCTTTTTATGTATTCTACTTTGTAAAAAAAAAACATATAATGTTTACATAATTCCATGTTTATTATTACATGTGGGTATAAGGAACGGTAACATTGCTAAATAATTTCGAAAGTTTTGATAATTCTGAAACATCCGCAAGAAAATCAGCCCTGATTCAGGAAAGAATCGGACTTGTTTCTACGCACATGTATAAACAATTTTTGGACTATCAGCATGCCAACATCAACACGAATGAAATTTTTATCAGAATGATTGATAACCTGCAAATTGTTGTTGATACACTAAAGGAAGCATTCTCATCAAGAAACGTAACAACCCAAAATATTTACGTTGATACAGATCCCCAAAAATCTGTTGTTATTGTCAATATTTTGTGGCACAAAATGAGCTTTACAACCCGCTGCAATTACCAGCCTCAGGCTCTGTACAGAGAAGACGGACAACATCTTTTCTCTAGCCGCATTATGGCAATTAAGGGAAATTATTATGAGATTATGAAAGGAGTTATGGATCACGATGAAGAAATGGGCAAACTCCTTGATAACGAAGTTGCTTCTCTTTTCATTCCACCTGAATCTACCCAAAATTCAATAATGAAAATAAGGCATTTGCCAAACCGCGAATTTTACCTTAACCAGGTTGATGCCCCGAGAGAATTTGTGTTGAAAGTTGTTGAAACAATATGCGGCGGCGGTTTCTACCACGAAGAAGGCTCAAGAAAAAGCTTTAATATTTAAGAATTAACCTTCATCAATTGATATTTTAGAAGAAACCTCTGCAACAATCCTCTGGACATCAGCCCCGCCGATTGCAACCTCTAATATTAACGGGCTGTGGATTAATACTGTTTCCGCGTAATCCATTGTGTCAACATTTATTACATTAAACTCAATGAAGTCTTCGCCTGCATATATAAGTTTTCCGTATTCACCACCTGTTGCCCATTTGATGAACATATATTGATTTTCGTATTCCTTAAGCTTTTCGACTAATCTCATCCTACATCCCCGTAAATGTATTTCACATATATATTTTAGTCATTTATTTTAAGAAGTCAAGATTGTCAAAAAAACATAAAAAAAGAAGCTGCACACTTTCGTACAGCTTTTGAACAATAATCTTGGGAGGAGATTTGGGGATAGTTGTACATGCATGATAATGCAAGCATGCTTTTTTTGTTACACATGTAATTAAAAAGTTAATAAAAATTTACAATTCCTTGATTTTATACTATAATAGTGTTTGGAGAAAAAGCATGAAAATACTTGTTATAAACGGCGTAAATATGAATATGCTTGGATTACGTGAACCCGAAAAGTACGGCTCCATGACATTAAAAGATTTAGAAAAAGAATTATACGCACTATCGTTTGAACTCGGAATAGAATTAGAAACATTCCAGAGTAATTTTGAAGGCGAAATTGTTGAAAAAATTCATTCTGCCAATAATGGTATTGACGGAATTATAATAAATGCTGGAGCTTATACTCACACAAGTGTCGCAATACGCGATGCTATAGCATCTGTAAATATTCCGACGGTTGAAGTCCATATGACCAATATTTACAAAAGAGAAGAATTCAGACACCATTCATACCTTGCCCCCGTGTGCATAGGGCAGATATCAGGATTTGGAGAAAACAGTTATAAATTGGGGCTGAAAGCGGTTGTCGATTATTTATCAAACGACAACAAAAATGGATTTTAAAATTTAAGTTTTACTGCTCTTTTTGAGCAGGCTTTGTTAAAGTCCGTTATTTTTGGAATTCTTCAACAAAAGCCTTACTTACTGCGAGAGCTTTAAGTTCTGGATTTTGAATCCCAGCATCTGCGTATTTTTTTTCTGCAAGTTCAGCAACTTCAAGTGCTTTTGCAGCTAATTCAGGGTTGGACACAAAAACCTTGATATCGTTTTCAAGGTTGTCGACCTTGATTGCAGAACGATCAGCAGGATTTTCCGGAATTTCCTTAATTTCTTTTGTCTGCACCACTGCCGAAGGCGCTTGAGTAGTGTCTTGAACAGCTTCCGGTTTTACTTGATCAATTTTCTGGGTCTGCGGTTGCTGTGGAATGCTTGAACCTTGAGGGTTTTTAGGGATTTCGTTCATAGTCACATCCTCTTTTCTTTTTTCTGGGGTTACGACAATTTGTCATAACGATTAGGTATATATCTCTTTATCTCGTTTTATGCTTTAAAACACATAAACAATTTTTTTTGCTAGTTTGTAAAAAAAAAATTACAAAAATTAATATATAATCATTCTTTACAAACTTTTTATGATATATTAAGAAATATAGTGTACCCTGTACAAATATATAAATGTTATATAAAGTATACAACATTAAGGGAAGTAATGCAACAATGAATTTTACTAATTTATTTAGTAACATAAACCCGAAAGAAGTAATTAAAAATTTACCGGATGCCGTATTCGTAGTAGATTTTGACGGCAGGGTTATATGGGTAAATAATAAAGCGGCCGTAATTTTTGAAAGTAATGCAGGTGATTTAAAAGGACTGAGTTTTGATGAACTTGTTGCCAACGGTATGGAAATGGCTGAAAAATCTTATGCTAAAAGAACTGCCGTTGTAACGGGGGCTTTTACCGTTGAAGGTAAAGAATTTTTCATTGAGATGAATGTAAAAAAATACGTTGACCAGTATTTCATTACAATAAGAGATGTTACGGCAATGACAAATGTGCTGACTATAGCCGAAAGAACAGGCCGTTTGAATAAAGAAAAAAATCTTATGCTTGTAAGATTATCTAATGAAATCAAATCACCTATACAATCAATAATAGGTTTTTCTCAAGCACTTTTAGACGGTCTTGGAGGTGAAATTACCGACAAACAATCCAAGTATGTAAAAATTATTAACAAAAATTCAACAGAATTGTTATATTTTATGGAAAAATTTATAGAATTTTCACAGGCTGAATCTTCATTGTTTACCTGTGATATACAGCCGTTTGATATCACTAATGCAATCCAATCTGTTGTAAGAAATAATGATAATGTTTTAAGTGCAAAAAATTTGATTGTAAACTACGATTTTGACGAACTGTTGAAAAAAACAATCTATAATGATGAAAATGATATTAAAATAATATTGCAAAATATACTTGAAACATCTATCAAACTCACGGATGCCGGTACAATTAACATAAAAGTCGATTACCCTGAACCCGAAGTTATTGAAAAATCAGGAGCAAAAATAATTAAAAATGCGTCCGCCAATTCTTATATAAGAATTACAGTAACAGATACAGGGGTCGGACTTGCCGAAACTGAAATGGAAGGGCTTTTCGAACCTTATACACAGCTCGATAAAGTGCATAAAAAAACGATTGTACGTTCTTTGACTTTAGGTACAGCTTATACTATGGTTAAAAGAATGGGAGGCGCTATGTGGGTTAATTCGGAAGTTATGAAAGGTTCTTCTTTTTATGTAATACTTCCTGTTGAAAAACCGGCAAACTAATCTGCTAACGGGGCTAAAATGAGTAATGTTGTTTTAAAGAACGTAACTAAAATTTACGATAAGAAAAAAGTTATAGATAATATTGATTTAACAATTAATGATAAAGAATTTATCGTCCTTGTAGGAGCATCCGGCTGCGGGAAATCAACCCTTTTAAGAATGATTGCAGGTTTGGAAGAAATTACTGCAGGCGAGATATTTATAGGGGACAAAAAAGTTAATGATGCTCAGCCAAAAGATCGTGATATAGCTTTTGTTTTCCAGAGTTACGCTCTATATCCGCACATGACAGTAAGAGAAAATATAGCTTTCGGGCTAAAAATGCGCAAAGTCGATAAAGCAGAAATAGCAAAAAAGGTAGAGGAAGCCGCACAAATTCTGGATTTAGGAGAATATTTAGATAGGAAACCCAAACAGCTTTCAGGAGGACAGCGCCAGCGTGTAGCACTCGGACGTGCTATTGTGAGAAATCCCAAAGTATTTTTAATGGATGAACCGCTATCCAACCTTGATGCGAAATTACGTGTTCAAATGCGCTCAGAAATAAAAAAACTCCACGAAAAACTGCAAACTACATTTATTTATGTAACTCACGACCAGACAGAGGCACTCACAATGGGTGACAGAATTGTCGTGTTGGACAAGGGTGTAATTCAGCAGGTTGCAAGCCCTGAAGAAATTTATAACAATCCTGCAAATACTTTTGTTGCAGGTTTTATCGGCTCACCGCAAATGAATTTTATAAATTCTGAGGATTTTCCGCACAAAACACAGGATAATGTCATAGTAGGCATACGCCCCGAGAAAATGTTCAATCCGGACGGGGATATAAAATTCTCTGTAAAAGTGGATATAACAGAGCTTTTGGGCAGTGAAAAAATAGCTTATTTCAACATCGGAGAACATAAATGTTCCGCTAAACTTCCCGCAGACTTCAACACCGGAGAGAATCTTGAGTTAAGCATAGATTCTGATGATTTATACTTTTTTGACAGGAAAACAGGTAAAAGAATTTAACTCAATTTTCTCCTGTTTCATCTTCTACCCATACAATTGTTATATTAACGGGTCTGGCAAATGGATTTGACATACTTATGGAGCAAAACGGATTTTGCGCTATAGAATCGTAAAATTTTATTTTTTCAGATAATTTTTTAGTATAATCTAAGAAATTCATAATTCAATTCCCTATGTCTACATAATCCATTATCAAAAATTTTTTGCCGTATATAATCCCGATAAAGTAGTATATTTAGCAAAACCTATTACCCGTGAGTCTAATACCGCATAACAATTAATAAGTTTAAAATATCTGCGGAGGTAAAATTATGGCAGAAAAAAAATTACGCGGGACTAAAACAGAACAAAATCTTATAAACGCATTTGCGGGAGAATCTCAGGCAAGAAACAGGTATACATATTTTGCCAAAAAAGCTAAAGAAGAAGGCTATGAACAAATTGCAGCAATATTTCTTGAAACTGCAGAAAACGAAAAAGAACATGCAAAATTATTTTATGAATTTCTTGGAGATATAAGAGGGCATGTAAACGCAGAATACCCTTTTGAACTAGGCACAACCGAAGAAAATCTTGAAAGTGCAGCAGCAGGAGAAAAAGAAGAATGGTCTTTTTTATACGCTGATGGAGAAAAAACAGCCCGAGAAGAAGGTTTTGAAGAAATTGCAGATACTTTTCACCACGTTATACACGCAGAAAAGCACCACGAACAAAGATATCTCAAACTTCTTGAAAATGTTAAAAACAAAACTGTTTTCAAAAAAGACACAGAAGTAAACTGGATGTGCAGAGAGTGCGGATACATTCATCACGGCAAATCCGCGCCGCTAAAATGCCCGAATTGCCACCACTCACAGGCATATTTTCAAATTCTTTGCGAAAATTACTAGGAGCGTAGCCGCTCCACCCGCCACCTGGAATTTTGTATAAAATTAACGGTCTAAACTCAAGAAGGAGCGTAGCCGCTCCACCCGCCACCTGAAGTTTTGTATAAAATTAACGGTCTAAACTTAAGAGGGAGCGTAGCCACACACATCACCAATTTTGCATAAAACTTTAACATTGTAACATTTTGCCAAAATCCTTTTATTTTAGCAATATTAAGCGTATAATTTTAACAGGATATGGGCAGGAATTTAAAATTTTTAATAACAATATTTTCTTTAACAGTTTTGTATGGAGCTTACTACTGGGGGATTCCTGCTCTTATTAATCTGCCTGAAAGAGCTGATTATATTGAACGGATTGTTCTAAAAGAAACAGGTTATAAAATATCATTAGATAACCCTGAGTTAAAAATGGGATTTACTCCGTCTGTATGGGTTAAAGCAAATAGTTTTTGCGTATTGAATAAGGACAATTCCAGAGCTCTTGAAGTAGAAAAACCAAATATCAATATTAAACTTTTGCCTTTAATATTTAAAGATATTGATATTAAATATTTTTCAGCAGGAAATATAACTGCAAATCTTGTTTTCACAAAAAATTCAGAACTCCGGCTCGGCGATTATAAATTATCAGAAAACATAAACTCACCGTTCAAAATCAAACATGCCTGCATAAATCTTGAAAATTACGGAATAAATCTTGATGACCGGCTGCAATCAAAAAAACTTGCACTAACAGGGGACTACCTTGTTATAAAAAATTTTAACAGTGATAAACATATTGATTTATCAACAAGCGCCAAATTACAAACAGGGAAGAAAACATCTTACCTTAAAGCCGATATCGATTTGAAACTGCCTTTGAATAAAATTTCAGACGATCAGGCAGAACTTTCCGGACATCTTGTAAACCTTGATTTATCCGATTTCTCAGTTTATGCAAAAGCTCTTTCCAAAGGTGAAATCAGTTCAGTTTCAGGACTCGTCAACTTTACGGCAAATACAGTCGAAACAGGTGATAAGCATAAACAAATAAAAACAGCACTATACATAAATGACTTCGGGATATTTAAAAAAGATTTTTCTACTTCTGTCTATCTTGACGGAAAAATGGAAATAAAAACGGATGTTAATACTATAAAAAACGGAATTGACATCAATGAAATGAAAATTACTGCCAAAGGTATAAAATCTTTCACCACAGGCAAAATTACAAAGCTGAATAATAAAATCCCGGAGCTTGACTTAAAAGTAACAATTAATCAATCTAAGGCGGAAGACATTGTTTCACTGCTCCCTGCAGAACATAATCTTTGTCCTGATATAGACTTATTTATACTTAAACAGGCAGGTTTCTGGGGCAAAGCGGCTGGGAATTTAGAAATTAAAGGGAAGGCTGATTTTCCTGATGTATTCGGAAACGTACTTGTATGGGATGCTTATATGGTGCAACCTATTAAAAATGCTGAAAAAGCTGTAATCAAAATAGCATTTAACGGGCAAAAGCTTAATCTTGATGTAAAAGTGCCGACAAGCCCTACAGAAACAGTATATGTAAAAGGGCCGATAAACCTTTATCACGACAAATATGCTGATTTAATGATTACAAGCACGGAAAATGTAGATTTGAAAACAGCACAAATAGTTCTTAATCCGCTGCACGATATACTGCATTTTGATTTAGGTCCTGTCCCGATAATGGATATTAAAGGGAAAGGCGGGATTAATCTGCATGTTATAGGTACAAGAGAAAATCCGCACGGGTGGGGACAGTTCAGATTTAAAAATGCAACTGTATCTTTTCTTGACATCCACAATATGATTTTGACAAACGGTTCAGGAACTCTTGATTTTGATAATCAAAATACTTTATTCCAGACAAAAACTGCAAACTTCAACGGGAAACCGGTTTCTGTAAAAGGAACCTGCTCTCTTGCAGGAGATCTTGATTTTACCGTAAAAACGGCGGGACAGAATTTAGGTAATTTAATAAAAATTATCAAAACATCTCCTATGCTTGCGGATATCCAAAAAATGACAGAAAGCATTGAAAACGCATCCGGTTCTTCAGACTTTTTCTTAAACCTTACAGGGAAAGTAAAAAATCCGAAAGATATTGTTTTTAATAAAAATATTTTCGCAAAAGGGAATATTAACCTTCACTCTGCAGCAATAAAATTAAAAGAGCTCCCGCTCACACTTTCAAATACATCAGGAGTAATTAATTTTAATAATCTTGATGCCGATTTTAAACTTAATTCATTGCTTAACAAATCCAGAATTTCGGCAAAAGGTAAGATTAAAGGGACTGATGCAAGTTTAGAAATTCTATCACCTAAATTCAATCTTGGTGACGGAATTTCAGCTTTCCCGTATAAAATACCGTACAAAAATGACCTTGCAACTGTTAATTCAAGCTTTAATGCTTCATATAAAGGTGATATAAATAAAATCGATTATAATAAATTATCTGTAAAAGGACGGATTTATCCAAACAGAGGAGCAAAATCCGCAATTATTACAAACGGCGGAGGCTTTGAACTTAATAATTCTCGCTTCAAACTCTCTGAATTGAAGGGAACATTTAATAAAAGCCCTTATGATATTTCTCTTTATATTTCCGGCTTATTCAGCCCGAAAAGAGTTGTAAACGGGAAATGCAATATAAATTCATTTGACCTGAATACTATTAATAATAAAGAAATTCAGGCATTTTTACCGCCCGACGCTGCTAAACAGCTAAATGATATTCAAATTTTAACAGGAAAAATCAACCTGAAAGCAAGAGCCAGAAACAACAATATTACCGTTTATGCTCCGCTCAACGATATCAACATTTTATATAAGCCTAAAAAAATTAAACTTGTTATAAACAGCGGAGATATTTTATTAAACAACGATACATTGAATATAAATAAAGTTAATGCTCAGCTCGGGAGTATGCCTGTTTTTGTATCCGGCAAAGTCGCAAACATTCAAAAAAATCCGAACCTTAATATTTATCTCAATACAAAGCTTACACAGGAATTTTTTGACCAATACTTCAATAACAAGGCAGTTTATCCTATAAAACTTAAGGGTGATGTAATTTTAACATCAAGGGTAAACGGAACATTAAATAACCTGAATACAAATTCTAACTTAAATATTGATGCTTCATCCAGCCTTTATTACATGGGAGCTTCCATTGGAGATGCGGAAAATCCCGTAAAAATTGTTATAAACAGTAATTATTCACCAAATAAAATAAAAATTAACAGACTGCAATATGACAAAATTATAACATCTCTTAATAACAAACCTTACATCGCACCGCAGCTTAATGCGTCGGGAACACTTGCACTTTTAACGGACAATATTATAGGTTTTAACAACTTTAAAGTGAAAACGCAGACTCCGACAGATGCAAAAATATTCAATATAATATTTAGAAAACCGTTTATGAAACAGGGGGTATTTACATCAGACCTTGTGCTTAACGGTACATCTCTCAATCCGAAAATAAACGGCAAGTTTGAAATAACAAGTATTGATATTCCGTTCTTTGACTCAACAATCAGAGATGTAAACCTTGATTTTAAAAATGACAAAATTTATATAACAAGTAAAGGTACGGTTATTACAAATGATGTATTTCTTAATGCGGTTATGAAAAATAATCTTACTCCGCCTTATATTATAGACTATGCAAAATTGAGGGTCGGTGATTTAAATGTTAATAAAATAACGGAAACCTTGAGAGATGTAGAAGCCGAAGCGACAAGAAATCCTACTGTTTCACCGAATAACCTTCCGCCTTTTGATATTGACCAGCTCGTAATCAACAATGCAGATATTGAAGCAGATAAGATTAAAGTAAGAAATATAAATGCTGACAATTTTACGGCAAATCTCAGTCTTGATAAAAACGGACTTGCAGATATCAAAAACTTTAAATTTAATATTGCAGAAGGCTCTGTTAACGGCAATTTTAAACATAATATAAATACACATAGAACTAATCTTGATATTAATCTTGATAAAGCAAATGCACTTATAATGTCAGAAGCCCTGTTTGACTTAAAAGGGCAGGTATACGGCTCGGTTAACGGGAATTTTAATTTAAGCTGTACAGGCGACAGTCAGGATTGCTTTAAAACGCTTTCCGGTGACGGAACATTTAAAATTGCGGATGGGAGAATGCCCAAACTCGGTTCTCTTGAGTATCTGCTTAAAGCCGGAAACCTTCTTAAAGGTGGCTTTACAGGGCTTTCAATAAACAGCCTTATTGATCTTGTTACACCGCTAAAAACAGGAAACTTTGATAGTATATCAGGAGATATACATATTGCAGACGGCATAGCTGACAATATAAATATTTATTCAAACGGAAATGATTTGAATATGTATATGACAGGGAATTACAATCTGACAACATCGGTTGCCGATATGAAAATATATGGAAGTCTTACTAAAAATATTACAACCGTATTCGGAAAGATTAAAAACGCATCATTAAATACCCTGTTTAACACAATCCCCGGTATTAGCAGCCAAACGGAAAAACTGTTATTGCAAACAGACATAAGTAAAATTCCTGACATCAAAAATGCAACTGATATCTACAGAATTTTTGCAGTAGAAATCAATGGTGATATTAACGGTTCAGATTATGTAAGAAGTTTTAAATGGGTTAAATGATTAAAATCTTATTCTTTGAGGATAATCTTTAGTTATTTTCCAGCCATTATATTGAATTAGTGCAGTACAATACATTCTTCCGATGGCATTTTGATTTTGGTCTTCACACCCGTTAATAAGCTTTTCGTATGTACCGTCCCAAGCATACATGTATGGTTCAAAACCTTTATTATAATGATAACGCCAATCTGTATTGTCAGTTATTGGGCAAAAAATAAAAGCAAATGCACATACTCCGCTACCGCCTCTATCACCGTATTGCTCAATACAATCCTTAGCCTTTGAAGGATAAAAGAACCAATCTCTTGTTGTTGCCTGTTGATATTGTTTCAACGCGCTACCGTCAGGGAAATATACAATAAATGTCCCGTCAGACAATTCTTCAGTTTTTATAATTTCCATATAAGGTGCTAAATATTTGTTAAACCATTTTTCAGCCTCTGATGAACCTGGAATCAGATTACCCTCATCATCTGTTTGCGCACCCTCCAAATCCTCAAACCAATATTTTTTATCTCCATAATCATTCTCTGCCATTGTTATGGCCTGATTTATGGCAGAATAGAACTTTTTAAGCCGCGTTTCAACAACTGCATTTTTATGATTTTGAATTAAAACAGGCATAGTCATTGCCGCAACCACACCAATAATACCAAGAGTAATCAATACTTCCGCAAGTGTAAAACCGTTATAGGAGCTTAGATTTGCCCCCCCCCCGATTTAACGATTTGTAACATTTTAACCATACTTTGCTCCTTTCTTAAGTATCCTTAATTATTATAAAATATTTTCTATAAAAGTTCAAGGTACAGGGTCATACCCGCCCTCATGATACGGATGACATTTTGCAATTCGTTTTATTCCAAGCCATCCGCCTTTTATTACACCGTATTTTTCTATTGCCTGACGTGTGTATTCTGAACATGTCGGATAAAACCTGCACACCGCAGGGGTATGCTTTGAAATTTTTTGATAAATTGAGATTAAAAATAAAATAAGCTTTTTCATAAAAAATAATCTAAATATATACTATTCTACCGCATAAGACTCGCCTATTGTATCTATGGCCTCGACCTTAATATCGGTAATCAATTCGGAATAAGAGATTACAACAATTGTCGGAATATGACGTTCAAGAAGCTGATAGAGAGGCAGTCTTATTCTCGGAGAACATAAAATTACAGGCTGTTGGCCACATGCCTGATGCGCACGCATTAAGGTTGTCGCAGTTGTTTCAATTAATTCCTGTACCTGCATAGGATTTAACAGGAACATTGTACCGAGTTCGGTTCTCTGACAGCTGTCATCAAGTGTTTTTTCCCATTCTGGAGAAAGTGTCAGGGCATACAATACTCTGTCATCACCGACATTTGCAAGGCAAATCTGACGTCCCAAAGCCGCTCTCAAACGTTCTGACAAGATATCAGGTTCTTTTGAAAATCTTGCGTAATCGCATAATCTTTCAAATACAAATATAATATCTTTAATAGAAACTTTTTCTCTGATTAGGTTAACAAAAATCTTTCTCAAATCGCTTGTAGAAATAATTGTCGGTACAAGGTCATTAACAAGCGTCGGGTCTTGTGAACGAACAAGTTCCATAAGTTTAAGAACGTCTGTTTTTGTCATAACCTCATCAACATGTTTTCTTACACATTCCTGAAGGTGAGTTACAATAACGTCGGTTGAATCAACTGCTGTTACGGAACGGGCAGTTTTTGCTTCTTCAGGGGTAATCCAGTAAGCCTGTGTTTGATAAGTCGGGTCAATACCGATTATAGCATCCTGTGGAACATCCTTTTTCATCGCATCCCACTGGTCTGCAATTACCATTAATTTACCCGGATAAACATATCCGGTTGCTACAGTATTTCCGCGGATTGATATCATATATTCATTCGCATCGAGCGCGGATGAATCCATAATTCTTATGTTTGGCAGAATATATCCGAGTTCATCAGTAACTCTTTGACGTAAAGCGGCTATTTTGGCGAGCAATTGGCCTTCCTGGTCAGGGTCGGCAATTACAAGAAGATTTGACCCTACCTGCAAGCTCAAAACATCAACCCCTAAACGTTCATACATTCTGTTCGGGTTAACAAGATCCTGCATATTTTGGCGGACATTTTCCAACTGACCTAACTGAGATTGAACATCAGCATTAATCAAAGTAGAGAAGCCAGCAATAAATAATCCGACAGCAAAAAGGAAGAACGGAAGGAAAGGAAGTCCTGTCCCCTGCCAGAACCAGGTATGCCCGGTAATTGCAAGGAAGAATAAGAACATTGCAGCCAAAAACAGAGCATTCGGCTTGCTTATAATCTGTCCAGTTACATCTGTACCTAAAGAATTAGCTGCAGAAGAACGAGTCATGAATACACCTGCCGCAATTGACATTAAAAGTGAAGGCAACTGGGAAGCCAAACCGTCACCTATTGTTAAAATCGTATATTTTGATACGGCATCAGCGATAGGCATCTGGTTCATCAAACAACCTATACACAAGCCGCCTATAATGTTAATCAACACAATTATGATACCCGCAATAGTATCACCTTTTACGAACTTCATGGCACCGTCCATGCTACCGAAAAGGTTTGATTCTCTCTGCAAATCTTCACGTTTTTTGGTTGCTTCTTCAGGAGAAATCAAACCGGCGTTAAAGTCCGCGTCAATAGTCATCTGTTTACCGGGCATAGCGTCCAATGCAAAACGGGCTGCAACTTCTGCGATACGTTCTGCACCTTTTGTGATAACCATAAACTGAACAACAGTAATAATCAGGAAGATTACACCGCCTACAATCATATTACCGCCGGTTACAAAGGTCCCGAAAGCATGAATTACTTCTCCTGCCTCACCCTTTGACAAAATTAATCTGGTAGATGCGATTGACAGAACAAGTCTGAACATTGTGCCGATAAGAATAATTGAAGGGAAAGAAGCCAGCTCCAGTGTCTTTTTAACGTATAAAGAAATCATCAAAAGAACAACACCCAGAGCAATATTCAAACTTATACAAAAATTAACAACCCAGTTTGGAAGCTCAACAAGCAACAGAACAATAAGCAATAGTACAAATATTGCCATAAAAAC
>CALUQH010000016.1 GCA_944322885.1 Candidatus Gastranaerophilales bacterium
TTTTTAGCAAAGATATCTGATACGAAATTTTCCACTTTTTTACCTCTTTATATAATTGTATAATTAGACATCTACAATAGTATAATAACATACTATTTTAAATAGAAAAAAAGTACAAGAAATTATCAAAAAATTATGAACAAAAATTAATAATTATAATTAAGAGGAACACCCCAATGAAGTTTGTCACTCAGTACCGAATAAAAATCAGAATTTTCAAGAAGCGCAAGTTTCACTTTTAAAGTTGATTTTTCAATATTAATCTCTTTAGTAAACAGAATATTTTCCTGCCCGTCAGCATACAAATAGTGTTCTTTGGCTTCATCCACGCAGACCGTAATTTTTTCGCTGTCAGAAATAACAAGAGGACGGGCTGTGAGAGTATGAGGGCATATAGGCACTATTACAAAAGCATTTAAAGACGGGGTTAAAACAGGGCCTCCGGCAGACAGGCCGTAAGCGGTTGAACCGGTAGGAGTCGAGATAATTATTCCGTCCGCAAGATAGTCACAAACAGGCTTATCATTAATTTTCAGAACAAACTTTGATGTCCTTCCCATTGAAGCACATTTTAAAACAAAATCATTTAAGGCAGTATAATTGCCGCTTTGGAGTAAAATTCTTTCATCAACAATAAATTTGCCTGCAAGAACTTTGTCAACAGATGTTTCAATGTCCTCTTTTGAGGATTGTGACAGAAATCCTAAACGCCCCAAATTAATACCGAAAACAGGTGTTTGAAATTTTGCATAAAATCTTGCAGTTTTTAATATTGTACCATCACCGCCAATTACAAAAGCGAAATCAAAACCCTTTTTAAGACCGTCAATATCCAAAGCGGTTGCTTTAATTCCTCTTGAAATCAAAATATTTGAAAGTTTATTTTTTATTTCAACAGAATGGTCAATATTAGGATTAAAACAAATTGCAAAATTTTTCATTTTCATAACTTTGAAAAATATAGCATAATTTTATATTTTTATCAAATCAAAAAAGCTACCAAGGATAGTCTTTTGCAATTTCCCAGCCATCAAGCATTATTACAGCAGAACACC
Organism: Candidatus Gastranaerophilales bacterium; assembly: GCA_944322885.1. Lineage (GTDB taxonomy): Bacteria > Cyanobacteriota > Vampirovibrionia > Gastranaerophilales > Gastranaerophilaceae > Stercorousia. The sequence goes on from CALUQH010000016.1 coordinate 1,056, forward strand.
CATCTCCTGCGGTATAATAATCAGAACCGCCTGATCCTTTAAAACAACCGCCTGTACGAATAGGACCATATAATAACTCTTCACGGGTAAATTGAGAATCATTAAAAGTTCCTTGCAGACCAAACGGTTTAAAATATGAATATTTTTGAGGTTTTAAAACATAAGTAAAAACATTTTTACCTAAAAATGACTTATTTGGATTGTTTACATGAATTTTGACATTTATACTTCCGTATGCATGCCAATAAAAAAACCAACCAGCCGCAGCACCCGGATGAACAATCATATATCCGGCAGTTTTACTTCGTTCTCCACCACCTAAAGGAAAGGGGCGAACAATTCCTCCGCATGGATTTGCTGTATTAGAAGGACAACTCACCGATTTTTCAAAAACTATGTATGGTTCTATATAATGTTGCACCCATAGAGCAATATTATCAGCTCCTTGATATTGAGTAAGGTCGCCATTTTCTCTTTCAGCCATTAAAAGAGCCTGATTTAATTCAGAATAAGATTTTTTTAAAATTGCTACAGTCTTCTTTTTCTCATAATTACCAATAAGCAAAGGCATTGTAATTGCTGCGACAACACCTATTATCCCGAGTGTAATTAAAATTTCTGACAACGTAAAGGCAGCGCGTTTTTTCTTAAGTAAATAAGTTCGCTTCGGAGAACTACTATTCCTCTCCTTAATTATGGAGGAATATGGCAGACATTGATTGAAACCCATCCTGACCTTACCTATTAAGGGAAGGTATTTACTTTTTTGTGAGCATTGCTCTCCGATACTAGCCTGCCCTCTTGCTTTCTTACCCTCCGGCCTTCCGGTTGAGCCTAGAGTGCCCCCCCCCCGAAACTATATCGTTTATAAGCCTTTTCCATAGTCTGCTTCTCCTTTCTTCTGTCCTTTTATAATTTTAACACAAATTTCACATTTTTACAAAAAAAGAGGTGCAAAGCACCTCATATTCAACTATCTCTCTCTTTCTCATAATATAAAATTCATCTGTGGAGCACAGTTTTTTACTGTAAAGGAGCTCTCCACAATGAATCATTAAATTTATTCTGGTTAGCAGATACATCAACTGATAATGTAACATTGCTCGGTGTAAATACAAACACAAGATCACCTACTTTTTGCGGTTTACCGTCAAGAGCGTGAGCCGCACCGCATACAAAGTCAATTGTTCTTTGAGATTGTTCTTTATCTAAAAGATGAAGGTTTAAAACGATGGTCTTTCTGTTTCTGAGGTGTTGAACAATTGTTGCAGCATCTTCAAATGATCTCGGTTCCATAACCTTTACTTCATAACCTTTAAAACTTGGATGATTAACGACTTTTAGTTCATTAGTCCTATCAGCTGCAGGCTGATAAGAATATGAAGGATCAATTGCTAAATTGTCCTGAATAGGATAATCATCTTCAACTTCCTGAGCCATTTCATCAAAAATAGTTTCTCTGGGTTCAAATCCCTTTACTAAAAAATCCACTACCGATTTAATTTTGTCTGTTACTGCTGCCACCGTTTTTCCTCCGTTTATCTTACATTAATTAAATAATTTTCTACCAATCCTTAACATCGTTGCACCGTATTTAGCTGCCTCTTTATAATCCTGACTCATTCCCATTGACAGTTCTTTTAACGGATAATCAAATTTGCTCTCAAGCTGTTTTTTAAGTTGAACTATCTCCGAAAACACTTCATCCTGCGTTTTTTCAGACGCCCCGAGAGGTGTCATACACATTAAACCTGCAATTTCAATCCCTTCAAGCTCCTTTAAAGAGGTGAACGCTTCGAAAATTTCGTTTTCGGAAAATCCGTATTTTTGTTCTTCTCCAGCGATATTCATTTCAAGCAGAACTTTTTGGATTTTTCCCGCATTTTGAGCTTCATCGGATATAACTTCAGCAAGTTTAACTGAATCTACAGAGTGAATATAATCAAAAATCCCGACTACCTTTTTAACTTTGTTAGTCTGAAGATGGCCTATGAAATGGAATTTTGAATTATTCCTGATTTCTGAAGAAAGATTTTCAATCTTCTTAACAGCTTCAACAGCTCTCGATTCTGCGAAGTTGCGCAATCCCGCATTATATGCTTCAATAATTGCGCTTTCATCAAAATACTTTGTCACTGCGATTATATTTGGTTGATAAGGTGCGATGTCTTCCTGTATTTGTAAAAGATTTTGTTTAACTTTACTCTGCATCAATAATCATCCTACCTCTACAAGAAGTTGAATATAGTATTAATTGTACTCTATACATCAGACGCGGACAACTTTTTTATTTCTAACCTTTCCTCCTCAATATTTTTTCCGTGAAAACCATGATGTCATCATGGTTTCAGGGGATTTAACATTTCTTCAAGTTTGGTTAATATTTTGTAATATTGTCCCTTTTACACCATGCCTTTTATATTTTTGGGCATGCCTTTGATGTACATTTTTAGAATAAACCATATTTCTCAGGATTTTATCCTTTAAATGCATGAAATTTTGATTTTTTTCAAAAAATTTGTATATAATAACCGTATGCCCGAATCGTTGAAAGAAAAATTTAATATAGGGTTTAAATACCATCAAAACGGGAACCTTGAACAGGCATCAAAAATATATAATGATATTTTAAGTGTTCAACCCGATAATTATGACGTTTTAAATCTTTTAGGCTTAATTAAGCTTTCTCAAAAACGATTTAAAGAAGCTGAAAAGTATATCAAAAAAGCTATTTCGCTAAAAGCAGACAGCTATTTTTATGAAAATCTTGCAAGAGTATATGAAGAAAAACAGGATTTTAAATCTGCAATAAAAATTCTTGGAGAAGCAGTAAATCAAGGAGTCATCAGCTTTGAAACATATTTTTTACTTGCTATGGCATACAAAAAGAACGTTGAATATGAAAAATCCGAAAATGCATATATCAAGGCGCTTGAACTCAACCCCAAATCCGAGAAAACATTATTTAATCTTGCAAGTCTATATTTATTTTTAAATAAACCTGAAAAGGCTGTTGAATGCTTTAAAAAATGCTTAATTATCAATCCTGAAGATAAAGAAGTAAAATATTTTCTTTCTCTTGCATATTTCAGATTAAAAAACTATGAAAAAGGGGGAGAATTTTTTGAAAACAGACTATGCCGTCAAACGGCAATAATTTCTCAGGATGTAACTTATCCTCATTTAATGAAAAAAGCAAAATTGTGGCAGGGTGAAGATATTTCAGACAAAACTCTTTACACATATTACGAAGCCGGATTCGGTGACATGATAATGTTTGCGAGATATTTACCGGAGCTTAAAAAAAGATGCAAAAAAATTATTCTAAAACCACAACAAGAACTTTCGCAGCTTTTCAAGGACAATTTCCCAGATATAAAGGTTATGGGCTTATTTTACGATGAGAATAAAATAAACTTTGACTACCATATTCCATTTCTAAGTATACCTTATGTTCTCGGGCTGAATAATAACGAAATTTTTATGCATCACGATAAATATTTACAGGCGATGCCTGACAAAATCACATATTTTAAAGAAAAATTTTTTAATAACGACAAATTTAAGATTGCAATAAAATGGCAGGGTAATACTTATTACGAAACAAACAGGGTTATTAATGTAGAAGCTTTTGCACCGCTTTTTGAGCTTTCGGGTGTCAAAATATATTCTGCTCAAACATTTGAAGGTGCGGGAGAATTTGCAAAACTTGCCTCAAAATATGACATAACAAATCTGGCAGAAAGTCTAAAAGATTTTTCATACACTGCCGGAGCACTGGCAAATATAGACCTCGTAATATCAAGCGACTCATCTTTAGCTCACCTTGCAGGAGCCATGGGTAAACCATGCATTGTCTTATTGCCTTATAATTACAACTGGCGGTGGCACATGGATTTGACACACTGCGACTGGTACGACAGCGTTAAATTATTCAGGCTCGGTAAAAAAGAAAGCTGGAATGAATTAATGGTCAAAGTTGTTAAAAGTTTAAAAATTTAGTATTGACAAATTTTGAAATAAAGTAAATAATAAGAAAAAGTACAGGAGGCATAAATTATGGATTTAAGAGAGCTTAGAATTGCCCCCCCCCCCGAAAAGTCAGTACAGGGCAAGACATTAAACATTTTTACATTAGCTAAAGGTGCTACACACATACATTCTGCTAACAATATTCATTGGAGCGCCTTTACTCTGGCAGAAGTATTAATTACACTTGGAATTATAGGTGTTGTTGCAGCTATGACAATACCGTCAATTATTAACAGCACTCAAAAAAAAGAACTTGTTGCTCAATATAAAAAGGTATATTCAAGTATTTCTCAAGCATATCTTATGATGCAAAATGACAACGGAGGAACGATTGAAGGTCTTTGTTCTTCAGAAAATGATTATATAGAACTTTTTTCAAAATACATGAATAACGTTAAAACCTGTAAAACTACAGAAGAAGACTTAAACAGTTGTTTTACCCGAACTATGAAATTCCCCTCAGGCGGAAGTCTGAGTTCTGATATTGGTTCTTCGCTTATAACTGCTGACGGTGCACAATTATTATTTTATCATATAAGCAGCAGCTGTACAGGGACAACAGAACTCAAAAAGCCTATAGGATGCGCAAGAATTCGTGTTGATGTTAACGGGGAGAAAAAACCGAATACAATAAGCTATGACATATTTGATTTTTATCTAACTCAAAATGGCGTATTGCCAAGAGGTCATGAAGATACTAACGCCGATACAGAAAGTGTTTGGGGAAAGGGTATACTCATACTGACTAAAGGTAAAATCGACTGGTAATAATTATTTTTTTTCAAACACCATAACATATTCGTGTTTAAAGATAAAGAACCCGCCGGCAAGTGCTCTGTAACGCCATAGATTTGCTGTTTTGCCTTTGGCACGTTCGTTGCCCTGAATATCTTTTACAATTATGCCTTTAAGTCTGAACCCGAGTTTCATCATTCTTGCCATACATTCAAAACCAAGAGGCTGAACTTCTGAATTTTTGTAGCTGTCGCCGATTATAAGTGCCGCAAAACGTCCTTTTTCAAGCATATCGTAGCCATTTTTAGCGACTTTTTCAAATAAATCATAAAATTCTTCTGTAGTATCGCAGTTTGATAAATCTTCTTTTTTATCAGAAAACTTGATAATATCATCATAAGGCGGATGGAGAATTAAGAACTGGGCTTTTTCTTCACGCATAATATCCAAACTTGCCTGAACTTTTTCTTTGGCTTCTTCTGATGCCGAATCCGCACAAATTATTCTGACATCAGTTACAAGCTGTTTTGGTGTAAATTTTTGAGAAACACTTTCCGCAAGCTCATCTTTAAGCTCAACGCCGATACAGCGTCTGCCCATATTAACGGCTTCAATTCCCGAAGTTCCGGAGCCGAAAAACAGGTCAAGAACAACATCATTTTTCTTTGTAAACCTTTCATAGAGCTGCTGTGCAATCTGCGGAATATAATTCCCGTGATATTCATTAGAATGCCCGCCTTCTCTTAACCTTGTCGGAAATTCCCACAAAGTATCAGTTTTGACATGGTCATAAGCTTTCCAATTATTTAAGTCAATATCGCTATATTTTGTTGTTTTGACAGGTTTTACCACCTGCAAATCAGCTTTTTTGGACGGTTTTAATTTTGTGTTAATTTTTGCTCTTCCCAAGTCTTTTCTCCCGATTTAATATTTTTGCACCCTACCCAAACGGGTAATACTTTTATCGAATCCTATCATATAGAAATGTTTCAAATTTGTAATCAAACATTTAGATGAATTTGTTTTTGATGTAGATTGAGATTAAGATTGAGGGCTTTTTGTGTATGGCGAGGATTAAACAATTATCAAAACATTTAATAAACCAGATTGCAGCGGGCGAAGTTATTGAACGTCCAGCATCCGTTGTAAAAGAGCTTGTCGAAAACTCTATTGATGCAGGCGCCACAAAAATAAGCATTGAAATAAACAACGACAGCCGTGATATAAGAGTTGCCGATAACGGATGCGGAATTCATCCTGATGATATTATGCTTGCATTTTCGAAACACGCAACAAGCAAAATCGCAACCGATGAGGATTTATTTGACATCCATACACTGGGTTTCAGGGGTGAAGCACTTTCAAGTATTATATCAATTTCAAAACTAACCTGTACAACTAGAACTGTGGACTTTGAAACAGGTACAAAAGTAAAGTGTGAAAACTCCGAAGTTAAGCAGGTGCAAACAGGCTGTGCAGTCGGGACTATTATGGATATAAAAGATTTGTTTTATAATCTCCCCGCACGTCTTAAGTTTTTGAAAAGTTCAAATACGGAATTTTCATACATTCAGGAACTCATCCAATCACTTGCTCTTGCACACCCTGAGTGCTCGCTTGAATTGAAAAAAAACGGAAAAACAGTTCTCAAAACTACGGGACAAAACAACTTATTACAAACTATTAAAGAAGTTTATTCAGCTGACGTAATTTCAAATCTGAAAGAGGTTTTGAGAACGGATGAATTATCGGGCTTGAAAATCAGCGGCTATGTAAGCACACCGGATTACACACGCTCAAGCAAAAAAAGCTACCATATTTACATAAATTCAAGAACGGTCAAATGTCCCGTATTTCAAAAAGCAATTGATACCGCATACAAAAGCCTTATTGCAAGCGGGAAATATCCTTTTATCGTTCTTAATCTGCAAATCCCGCCGTCAGATGTTGATGTAAATGTTCATCCGACAAAAAAAGAAGTCAGATATAAAAATCCTAATCAGGTATTTAATTTTATATACACATCTATTCAGGCTGGTTTGATGAATTATGTGGAAAGACAGCAGGCACAACCTGCTAGCCCTGTTATGCCGAGTATAACAGAAAATGTAATTGATTTTGTACAGCCAAAACTTGAAAGCTCAGGAGAAATTATTTTTAACAAAGATGAGGATACAATTTATATCTCCGACAAAATGATGGAAACTGAAAAAGAAAACTATAACCAGCAGCCTCAGGAAGAACAGCGGCAATTTTTTGTACCGGTCGAAAAAACACCGGAACCGGAAGAAAATATTGTCGGGCAGTACAAAAATACCTATATTCTTGTCGAAAAAGAAGACGGACTTGAAATTATTGATCAGCATATCGCAGAAGAACGATACATTTATGAAAAACTTATGTCAGAAAAAAATATAGTATCACAAATGCTTTTTGTATCGGATGTTATTCCCGTATCGAGCACTGAAGCAGAGCTTATCAAAGAAAATATTGAAAAATTTGAAAAATTCGGATTCGGGATAGAATTTTTAAAAGAAAACGAACTTATTTTCAAAAAAGTTCCGCAAATGATAGCCAAAGTAAATCCTAAAGAAATTTTAGCGGATATTTTGGAAAATATTGACGGCAACATTGACAGGCTTGAAGAAAAAATTCTTATTACAACAGCCTGTAAGGCTTCTGTCAAAGCGGGCCAAAAACTTTCCACATGGCAAATGCAGGAAATAGTTAAAAAATGGCGTACGACAAAAATGCCGTACACCTGTCCTCACGGACGGCCGATTGTAAAATTCTTTCCGCACAAAGAAATTGCGGGATTTTTCCAGAGAAATGCCTAGAATTTAGTATATTCAAGCTTATCTTTTCCCGTCAAAATATTTTTCAGACTTGCGGCTCCCTCCGGCGCCCAACTGCTGCCCTTTATAGAGTTCGTATAAACCTTTAAAAGATAATTATCACGCCCGAACTGATTTGGCAATTTTGCACCGTTTACATCAAAATATATGTATGCACAATCAGTATGAATTGATGGTCTAGGAGTAGTATTGCCATCCGCATCGGTGACACAATTACCGTTAATATCCTGCACACAATCATTATTAACCCTATAACAAGAAGACATTTGCGCAATACTCAAAACAGTGCCGTCATTGAGAATAATTTTGGGAGTATCACTTCTAAATGACATTCCTCCTTCTTTGGTAGCAAATTGAATATCATAATATAAATCTTTGCAATCCTTGGAACTGCTATTAAGACATAATTTCGGAGCATTAAAATACTTTGAAAACTCCTGTGCAACCTGAGCACTTGTCTTTGAAGTATCAAATAAAAAGGTATTGTCCCCGTCTGTTACGTCATTTTGACTTTTCGCAAGCAAAACAGCATTTTGAATAACTGCATAAGCCTTTTTAGTTTTAACTATAAGCTCTTTATCCCTGTAATTTTGAATTAATGACGGGATTGTCATTGCTGCAACTACACCGATTATGCCAAGGGTTATTAAAACCTCAGCGAGTGTGAAGGCTATTTTACGTTGGTTGTCCAACAGGGCTACGTGCGTAGCACCTTCTGCCAGAGTAAATGCGGTTTTTTGTTTTAGTGAAGAGTGAAGGGTGAAAAGTGAAACGAGACTTTCTTCCTCCCTGATTAGGGAGGGAATATGGGTGGGTAGCAAGCCTCTATTGTTTGATTGATTAAAACCCATCCCATCCTTCCCTATACAGGGAAGGTGCATATTTTTTCGTGAGCTTTGCTCACTGATAACAGCCTGATCTCTTGCCTTCCTGACATCCAGTCTTCCGCCAACGAGATCCTGAAACAAGTTCAGGATGACGATTAAATAACCTGCCTGACGTCCTGCCTTCTTGCCCTCTGTTAGCTGAGAATGCCCCCCCCCCGATTAATCATTCTTAACTTATCTTTCATAAAGCACTCCTTTCATAAAATGAACAACCTGTTATAATTATAACAGGTTGTTCATTCTTTTTCAAGATTGAATTAATTAACATTCGCGGATAAACAGGTCTTTTCATAGTGAAGCCTGTTATTAAACTGGTTAATTCTTCCCATAACCTCTTTAAACATCGGGATTGGCAAGCTTTGCTTACCGTCTGACAGAGCATTTTCAGGATCGTGGTGAACTTCTATCATTATCCCGTCAGCTCCGACAACAAGTCCTGCTTTTGCCATAGGTTCAATCAGATACCTCTGGCCTGTTCCGTGGCTCGGGTCAACAATTATCGGAAGGTGAGAATATTTTTTGATAACGGGAATTGAAGCTATATCCATAACATTACGGGTAAACGCGCTGTCAAAACTTCTAATTCCGCGTTCGCAAAGAATTACGTTCGGATTGCCGTTATACATAATATGTTCCGCAGCAAGCAAAAATTCTCTGATTGTACTTGCCAGACCGCGTTTTAATATAACAGGTTTTCGACATCTTCCAACCGCATGAAGCAGCTTGAAGTTCTGTACATTTCTTGCGCCGATTTGCAAAACGTCAACATAATCACACATCATACTCAAATCAGAAGCATCCATTACCTCTGAAACAGTTAACAAACCTGTTTCTTCACTTGCCCTTTTTAAATATTTTAAGGCTTTTTCACCGTAACCCTGAAAGTCGTAAGGAGAAGTTCTCGGCTTGAATGCTCCGCCACGTAAAAATTCACAACCCATTTCTTTTCCGGCAAGCGCAACTTTCAAAAGCCCTTCATAATCTTCTTCCACCGAACACGGGCCAATCATTGCAACAGGTTTGTTATTTCCACCTATTTTTACACCGTTAGCAAATGTAATAACAGTATCTTCAGGCTTTCTGTCACGGGATGCAAGTCTGAACGGCTCTCTTATAATTTTAACTTCTTTTACACCGTCAAATGCAGCAACTCTACCCGGAGTAACAGTTGTTTTATCGCCTATAGCATCAATTACCGCATGAATCTGTCCCTGATTAAATCTTATATCAAAGCCGTTATCTCTTAAAAAGTCGATAACACGCTGTATCTGCACCTTTGTTGCGGTACGTTCCATTATTATAATCATATGTATTTTCTCCTGTTAACAAGTCTTTAGCAAAAATAAGTGTATCATGAACAATTATACTCTGCAAACTATTTGTTTCTTTCCTTAATCTTTTTTAGTAAACTTACAGCCGGAAAATAATTCGGTAAAATATAGAGACAGTCATTGGCAGACCTTTCCGATTTTGCATAATCACTATGATTATAATAAATATAGGCCAGAAGATAATGCAATTCCGGATCATGATAAAAATAATTTTTTGCTCTGTCTAAAAAAAACATTCCCTGTTCATTGTATCCGTTATTATATAGAACACGGCCTATAAATTTATGAACCTCGGGATTAATAGTAAACATGAAATCAGCATAGCGTATTATCTTTTCGACATAATCGCCCTTATAATAGGTAAGAAGAATATTCAAATCTATTTCCAAAAAATTCCTGAGTTCAAAATATGACGGATATTCTTTAACATCCCCTTCTATCAACGAAATCATAAATGATGCCCAGTGAGCCCTAATATCATTATTTTTTATTGCATTAAAGAGATTTTTTGCCTTTTCCAGATTATCAGACAAAAGTTCATAATAAGCATTTTCTAAAATATAGCCATTTTTGACGAAAAATTGTTGACAGCTTTCGTCCAGGCTTGTCAACAATTTTTCTTTTGCTGTTTCAAAATCTAAAACCATACAATTAATTATTGTTGTTGTTATTATTCATATAGTTGAAATCCGACATCATAGAATTCATCATTAATGCCTGCATAACCCGCGGATCAATATTTTCGCCTTTCTGTGTCTGACTCATAAGCATAGGTATCATATTCATCATGTTATTAGCGTTATTGTTATTATTTCCGCCAAGTAACATACTCATTTCTGCCATTTGCGGATTTTGATATTGAGTCATCTGTGCGTAAGGGTTGTCTTGCTGAACGGTAACATTTACACCGGCGTCTTTCAATGTTTTAATAGCATTTAAAACATCTTCATCACTTACCTGGGCAATCTTTTCCGTACCGTCGGCAAAGGATTCATATTTGTCGTCAAATTGTCTGATTTTTTCAACATCCTGTTCTTCCATGTGTTCTTTTTTATTAATAGTTTCTTTAATATTGGTCAACTCTTTCTGCTTAACTTCCTGATTGAGTTCCGGAGACAAACCATTCCCATAAGGAGCATTTATAAATTTATCCAATTCGGATAATTCTTCTGTTTGGGCATCCTGACATGCCGGACCGCCTGTTAAACAATCTCTTCCTCTTGTTGCATATTCTGCAAGATATTCATTCGGATTTAGGGATAAAACTTTTTCGTATGCTTCTATAGCATCAGCCTGACGGTCAATATGCGTGTAGGCCATTGCCATATAATAATATGCAAGAGCATTTGCCGGTTCTTTTTGTACTAAAGAAAAAAGTTCCTGCAGGCAGCCTGTATAATTGCCTGCTTTGTATTTTGACATTGCACTTTTTATATTTGCATTCGGATAAAACATTGTTTCTTTATCCAGACCTCTGTTTACTTTCTGATTTTCCGCTTCTTCGCGTTTTCTTCTGGACAATTCTTCATAACGGGAAGTTTTTGAAATCCCTGAAGACTTTTTACCGATAGGTTCAAGTTTGTCAACACCTGCAGCAATAACCTGCAATGAATTTAATACTAAAAATGCTGATAATATCCAAGCAATCTTCTTATTCATAAAATATTCCTTTTGTATTATTTTTAATAAAAATTTTTTATAAATCAAGTTTTGTTTTATTTTATTATATAACATTTTTCAGAATAATCATAGTGTAAATATATGATTTATCTTAAACTAAATTTGCATCCGCAGTAATTTTGTCTGTATAGACCGAGTTCTCTTGATAATTTATTTGTTTTTAAAAAACCGTCCTTCTTTTTAAAGTCAATAGCCACATATTCAAGATTAGACTCTTGTGCTATATTTTCACCGATTTTGGAAAGTTTTTGAAAACTTTTATGCGGACTTATCACAATTGATGTCGTAAATTTATTTATCCCGTTTTTTTTCGCAAATTCTGCTGTTTTTCTTAATCGGAGTTCAAAACATTTATCACAGCGTCTGCCTTTTTCGGGCTCTCCTTCCAACCCTTTTGCAATTTCAAAGAATTCATCGGGCTTATAAGTTTCTTCAATAAGCCTGCAACCAAGATGAGAGCATAAAATTGTTTCTGCTTCAAGCCGTTTCTGATATTCTATGTCCGGATAAATATTCGGATTATAAAAATAAGCGGTAACCTGATACCCCATATCCTGTAAATAAGATATGGGATATCCGGAACAAATTGCACAGCAGGTATGAATTACTATTTTATCTTTCTTCTGCTCCAAGTTTTTTCACCATTTCTTTGTATTGAAGATATTCTTTCATACCGATATCTATTTTACCATTTATAACCGTAGTCGGGGTACCGTTTATACCCTGCTCATGAGCGTGTTTAATCTCCTCTTTAATTTTCTGTGCTGTTTCAGGACTATTTGCATCCTCACGAAGTTTTTCAATGTCAAAGTCCATATTTTTTACTATTTCCAGAAGAGCCTCCTCTGTCTGTGGTTTTTTATCAAACAGAATACTGTTCATTTCCCAGAATTTCCCCTGTTTTTCGGCAGCTATTGCATACCTTGCGTCAAGACATGAACCCTGATGGAAAGGAGCCTGTAAATAAGGATTGCATTCCGTATCCAGAGGGAGATTTTTATGTACAATTCTTATCCCCTTCATTTCTTTCGCAAGTTTGTACATCATAATATTCTGAGCAGGACAAATAGGGCATTGATAATCCGAGTATACATAAATAATTATCTTCGCATTTTCATCACCTAAAATGTTTCCCTTAACTTTATATTTTTTATAATTTGGATGAATATATTCTCTCAGCTCAAGCTGGCGTTTTACCTGAGGTGCAAATACATAAGAAGTCCCGGTATATGTTAAAAAACCTGCAGCCGCAGCCATTACAACAAGAAATGCGATCAAATATGCTTTGACTTTTATAGCGTCTAAAAAGTCTAATACGCTTTGCTTTATAGAATGTATAAATCCGCCGTTCTTAAAATCAGTTGCAATACATCCGATTAAAAGATTCAAAAGATATGTAAATGCACAAAGTACACACAATTTTTTAATTTCAAACAGGCTTAAACAAAGAAGTATCATTGAAATAATAAAGGCAAACAAGCCTAAAGAAGCCAGATAATCCAGAGGATTTTTAAATACTTCCATAAATTTAAATAGTTTATAATTTTTAAGCTTGGGGGCAAACAGCATCAAAAATACAAATGCGTAGAAAAACAATCCCCAATATGCAAGCGGAATTCCAAAAAATTGAGCTTCCGTAGTTTTTGCAATACCGTCACAGTCTATAAAATCATTGACCGAACAAAAACTTGAGAGTGCATAAGGGTTAAAATTTGCATTATAATAAATTATTGCAAGCTTAATAGTCGTAATAATTCCTATAATTGCGATAACCGCAATCGAAATCTTTTTCTTCATCTCTTTTTCCATACTAAATCTCCTGTTATAAACCTATAATACAATTTTTGCGTTCAGAAATCAATAGCACAAAGCAGAGTAAATAAATCCCCCGTTCGGGTAAGACATCTTGATATTATTAATAATATATGCTATAATAGATAAATATAGAGTATGTTTTGATGAGAGGTTGATTTGAAAAAAAATATTTTTGAATTATTTCTGAATAAAGTTTTCAATGTTCCTTTTTGGGTGAAACAGGTTATGTACTTGAAACTTGCAGACGAAATGAGGGACAAAGCTTATGAAGAATTTCTAAGAAATAATAAAGATGACGTTTTTGCAACATTTATCCCTACAATAACGTTTAAGGGCAAAACAGAATTAACCGAAAGAAAATACGGCCTTGATAATAATATTTACAATTTTCTTCAATGCTGCCTGAATGAGTATAGTATGCTTGAAATTTCGGTTAATACATTCCTTTCCATGGAAGAAATTGCAAAATATTATGAATTATGCCTTGAACAAAATTTTATTAAAAAGCCTGAGTCACTGGAAATTCATGCCATGGCCGGGTATATTGCTGGCAAATTCAGAACAGGGGAATATTTTAAGCAAAAGGGTATTATAACAGTAGATCAGCTTCAGCAGGCCATTCTTGCCCACAGAGAAGCTCAGGAAAGCGGACATCCAAAAAGATTCGGAGAAGTGATGGTCGAACTCGGATTTGTTACTGAAGATGATTTAAAAGCTATCCTTATATTAAAAGATGAAGCTAAAAAAAGATTCATACTTGATTATAATACCGTTCCGCAGTCCGAGACACAATTCAGCGATAATAACCAGAAATATGAAGAAGAAATTGCAGTATTAAAAGATGAGAATATTAAATTAAAACGTAAGATGCTGCAGCTTTTGGAGCTTGTTAAACGTAATGGCCAGCAATAATACGGAACCTGAACTTTTAGTAGAATATGTACGGGATGGACTTGTTGAGCAGGAGCATTACGGATTTATTGTGCTTTCTGATAAAAATCGGGCTTTTGACTTTACCGGTGATGCCAAAAATTATCCGTTTTATCTTCGTTCCTGTGCAAAGCCGCTTCAAGCAAGCCTTATTATCGACTTCGGAATGGATAAATTCTATAATATGACAGAGGAAGAAATTGCAATCTGCTGCGCCTCTCATGCCGGAGAAGAAATACATGTTAATACGGCAATGCGCCTGCTCAAGAAAATAGGGTTAGACGAAAGTTACCTAAAATGCGGGCTGCACAAACCACTTTCAAAAACAGAGCAGACAAAAATGCTTTTGAGTAGTATGCCTGTAAACATTTTGCAAAACAATTGTTCCGGAAAACACATTATGATGCTCGGTTTATGCAAAATGAAAAATTGGGATTTAAAAACTTATGATAGCACCGAACATCCGCTTCAACAGGCAATAAAAGCTAAAATTACGGAACTTTGCCGGCTTACGCATGAATATCCAGTAACAAAAGACGGATGCGGCGTTCCTATTATGTCAATGCCTTTAACTAATATGTTACACGGGTATTTAAATCTGTTCTGTAACCCAAAATATGAAAAGATTAAAAATGCATTTCTGAACCATCCATACATAATAGGTGGAGAGGACAGAACCGATACAAAAATTATTGAAAACTCGGCGGGTTTGGTCGCAAAAGTCGGAGCAGGCGGACTTTGTATTGTTGTTAATACAGAAACAGAACAAGCTTTTGTTGTAAAAATTGCCGACTGTGATATGAAAGCCAGAGAAATGGTTGTTTTACGAATTTTAAAAAATCTTCACTGGGCAGATATTGAATTTGATACCGATATTAAAACTATTGATGGTACGATTATTGGTAATATAAAGATAATGGAGGAATAATTAATCAAACACTAAGGTAATTATTCATATTATTAAGTTTACCAAGGATAATAGTCTTTAATTTCCCAATTATCATATTGTATCAGAGCTCCACAGTAGTCTCCGGAGTAATCTCCTCCGTTCTTATTACAACCGGAACGGGAAGCCTCTAACAACTTGTCTTTTTCCAGCCCGTTTCCGGCCATATTTATTTTCCAAGTCGCCGAACCGCCAAAATTAAACGTAAAAATATCCCGCCCCGCACGATTTGGCTTTCTATCACCATTCAGATCAACATACATGTAGACAGAATTTAATACACCTTCAAAATTATCAAACATAAATGCAATAATTGTACCGTCGGCCATATAAACAATATAGTAATATCTGCCATTCCAATCCCATTCAAGACCGTTTAAGCGATATCTTTTTACTCCTGATTGTTTAGGGCATCTAATCCCGCAATTGTCTCTTACATTCAAATAAGGAACAAAATATTTATTAACAAAATCTGTTGTTATTATTTTGTATCCTTCATTAGAATTTTCATACTTATCATCCGTAAAATTTCCTATATTACCCAAACCCCACGATGACATTTCACCATTTTCCGCCTGAGAAGCTACAAGAGCCTGACTGACAACAGAATAAGCCTTTTTCAACTGGGTTACAGTCTGTTTTTTTTGATAATTAGTTATCACAGCCGGCATTGTGATAGCCGCGACCACACCGATAATTCCAAGTGTAATTAAGACCTCAGCCAGGGTAAAGGCAGGTACAGAAAATAAATGGACCAATAAAAAAGTTTTTCTGTTGTGATGATTCATGTCACAAGTATAATATTTTTTATTTATATTTGCAAAACCACAATTTCTGATAAAAGCCCTGAGGCACGCCCCCCCCCCGTGTTAACATTTCTTAACATAATTTCACTTCTCCATATATTCTGTTCTTATGTTCATCTTGGTTTAATTATATCATTCCTTAATCACTTTTTCAAGCTTAAGTATTGAATATACGATCACCCGCATCCCCCATACCCGGAACAATATATCCCTTGTCGTTTAAATGGTCATCTACGGCTGCGGTTATAATTTCTATATCGGGATAATGTTTTTGTATATTTTCAATACCCTGCGGGGCGGCAATAATACAAATTACCTTAATATTTTCTATAGGGATACCTTTATCGGCATAAAGTTTTATTGCTTCTATCAAAGAATTACCCGTTGCAAGCATAGGATCCGTAATATAAATATAAAATTTTTCAGGGTTCGGAGCTTCCATAGGAACTTTGTTATAGTACCATACGGGTTTTAAAGTCTTTTCATCTCTGTACATTCCGATATGTCTTATACAGGCCTGCGGTAAAATATCAATTGCTTCATCTGTAAAAATCAAACCAGCACGCAAAATAGGAGAAATTATAATATTTATATCAGGATCTACTGTTTTAGCAGTAAATGTTGTTAGAGGAGTTGTAATTTCTTTATCAACAAGAGGAAGATTTTTTGCAGCTTCGTATAAAAGGCATCTTGTGATTTTTCTTGTCGCAATACGCACTCCCTGACTGTCAGTATCCTTGTCGCGCATTGTGCATAAATTCAATAAAATAACAGGATTATTGATTATTCTGACTTTTTCTTTGTTCATAATTTCCCGCTCCTTTGTGTTCTTTTTTCACCCGAAATTCTTCTATCCACTTATTTAAAACATTTAAGTTATTTTCAATACCGACAGTATGAATTCCCTTACTCAAATCAGCTCCATTTGTTTCTTTTGCAAAGAAAGACAATCTGCTTGTTATAGAACCTATTTTGTCAAACATATCATTCAACAATCCCAGAGAATCATGCAGCCTTTTCGGCTCCTGAACAACAATAATTTTATTTGAAGCAAGACTCTCTTCAGTCGGAGGATAAACTTCAAGAGATTTAGAACCGCCCATACCGTTAAATTCTACTGTTGCAATAGAACCTTTAGGCAATTCAACATCATCTTCCGTAATTACAAGTTTTAAATATACATCATTTGCAACAATTTTGACCTTATCTATATAACCTACCTGCACACCCATAAACTTTACGGGAGAGCCGACAATCAGTCCGTCAACATCCGGCATAAAAATCTGGTATGTAACAAGCTTCTTTTGTGTATTATAGTGATGAATTCTTATACCCGCAACTGCAGCACATAATATTAAAAACCAAACCCCGAATTCTATCCAAACATATTTGTGCATACCTTCAAAAATTTTCATAAGCTGATTATACAACAACACATGATTTTTTGCCACTTGCCAAAAAAGTTTTTGTATTATACTATTATTTACAGAAACAAAAAGTGAGGTTTTTAATTTATGATGGATCAAATAATAAGAGTTGCATGGGACTTAAATGAAAATACAGATAACAGATACCAGCTTGTTTACGAAATTGCTGAACTTGCTAAAAAATTGGTAGATGAAAATCAGGCTAAAAAAGCCCATGACGACTTCAATTTTGAAGAAAACTTTGATACAACATACAAAAAAGAAAATCCTGTTGAACATGCCATTATGGTAAAAGCAGCAGAAGCTGATGATGACAGATTGGTAGGCTAGTGCTAAATACACGGTCTTATAGGTTATTTATAAAAAGTTAGAGAAAACTCTAACTTTTTTAATTAAATAAGGGGTTACATAGAATACAATGCAAAACACAGTAAATTTTATCAATAAAAAAACAAATAATTTTCAGCCGAAAATCGGAATTATCCTTGGTTCAGGATTAGGGGAGCTTGCTGATGAATACTGCGATTATGCAATCCCTTATACCGAAATTCCGAATTTTGTAAAATCAACTGTTCAGGGACACAAGGGAAGGCTCATTTTTGCGGATATTAACGGTAAAAATGTTATAATGATGCAAGGGCGAAACCATTTTTATGAAGGTCATTCTCTGCAGGAAATAACATATCCGGTTAAGGTTATGAAGGCTCTCGGTGTAAAAACGTTAATTTTAACAAATGCCGCAGGAGCAGTAAATGAAAGTTTCAAACCGGCAGATTTGATGATTATAACGGATCATATCAACTTTATGGGTTCAAATCCGCTTATCGGTAAAAATGATGAAACACTCGGAGAGAGATTTCCGGACATGTCCGAAATTTATAAGAAAAAACTTATAGACATTGCAGAAAAGTGCGCCGATAAACTGGCTATTGATATAAAAAAAGGTGTTTACTGGGCAAATTCAGGACCATCCTATGAAACTCCGGCAGAAATCAATATGATAAGAAAACTCGGCGGGGATGCTGTCGGGATGTCAACCGTTCCCGAAGCAATCGTTGCAAATTACTGCGGTTTAAATGTCCTCGGGATAAGCTGTATTACGAATGCTGCCAGTTCCGCATCAGGTGCAAAGCTTTCACATGAAGAAGTTATTGAAGCTGCCGCTAATGCAAAAAATAAGTTCAAATCCTTAATTTTGGAAATTTTGAAAGAATTATATTAAAGTAAAGGCCGTTAAACACCTGAAACCGGAGGCAAATCGATACTTTTCAGCCTCTGTTCAATCCTTCTGTACCATTTTAAATGCTGTTTAAAGAGGATATTGTATTTAGAAATATCCCCATGAGATATTTCATAGGCCTGATTATCGCAAACTTCTTCCATTGCCCTTTCAAGTTTATGGGTTAATTCTTTTCTGTCTTTAGGCAGATTATCTTGAGATAATTCTATCCGCTTTCCAAATTCAACAATAACCTCCGGTCTGTTATCCCTGAAAAATGTATAATCAACAGCAAGCGGAATAAGATTTACTTTACCGTATCTTTTAACTGCATTCTGAGCGATGTAAGCAAGCCCGGTTTGAAACTCAATAGGTCTGTAATGAGGGGGTCTTATTATTCCCTGCGGGAAAATACAGAGAATATTTCTTATGTCGCCTACAACGTCTACAGAATACTGTAAAGCCTTCATTGCCGACTGCGGAGATTTTTTATTAACCGAATATGCACCGCCGCGTCTTAAAAGCGGAAACCTGTTCAATTCTTCCACCATCAAACGAATTTCTTTATGGAAAATTCTATGGGTAATATTATAAAAAACAATTCCGTCCCACCAGTTGCTGTGTGGAGCAAAAAGAATAACAGGTACATCCGGATCACCTTCAAAATAGTTTTCTGCTCCCTTATATCTGAATGCATAAAAACGATTTTGCAGCATGTTAAAGAAAAACATACTTGCAACCCATAGCCAAAACTTACTTGTTTTAGCCGGTTTAAATTTTTCCTCCTTGTTCCTCAGCTTCGTTGGCGGGATGTCAGAATATAATTGTTCCTCTGTTACTACCATAATATATTTAATTGTACTCTAGTTATTTAAAATACGCAAATAAGAATGTAATATTTTTTAAGAAAATTTAACTTATAATTTATAATTTTTATAACCTTAATTCTAAGTTATCTCCAAAACCAGCCGATTAAAAAAGAGAGATTTTTATATTTTATAATCAATACCGTGTTTGACAAAAAGAGCATTAAAATAGTCTTTATTTTCCATGATAGTTTTATCTTTCAGAGTCATATCCATTGACCAGTTAAACTTATGTTTTATATCCTGTTTTGCGGTTGCCTTTTTTATATACCTTTTCAAAAGTTCATTCGTCTGTTTACACATTGTTCTTTGTGCTTCAGCCGATGATGGACTGTTAATCTGTCCGATTAAGTCTTTGGCCTGTACTGCTAAACCCTGAAAGTCATCAGAGGTATCTTCAGCTAAAGTTTTTAATAATTCGTCTCTATCCTTAAATGAGGTAACTGATGGTTCAAATTTATATTTTGAATGAAAATAAATTGCAGTGTCCTTTGATTTTATAGAAAATGTCCTGACTTTATTTTCCATCATTTGTATAATACTCGCAAGCCTGAGAATTTCCCCGAAAAAATAATTCTTTTGCCTGTACTCCGGCAAAACCTCTATATACAAACCGGTCATACTGTCCGTGTTATTAAAATGGGAATAGCATTCATGCCCTAAAAGTTTTCCAAGTTTATTTCTCAATTCTATAATAAAACGGTAACTGTTTGAAAAAGAACCTGGTTTGACATTTACAAAAATCTCACCCGCTTTATTTCTCGGCACACAAAACGAGCATAATTTTTCAGATTCATCAGGCCTATACAATCTTAGAACAGGCTTTACCAAATTAATCTTATTCATATCAATATATAAAAACAAACATACAAATTTTTGTTATATGTTCTTATCAATTTAAATTAATTTAAACTTTGTTTAATATTTCACTATAAAAAATTGACTTAATGATTTGCTTATTTTACGCTTTTAAGTAAGAGGAAATGGAGTGAATATCTCCAGCTGCTGCCGCAGCCGTAAAAGCCGGAACACTCAAAGAATACACAAAATAACCTGCGTGCAGTCCGGGTATGTGTACGGTATATTTCTTTGAGTCCTCTATTTTCTAAAATTAGAGGATTTTTTCGTGTCAGTAACATCTTTACAAACAAATAGCGCAAGAGTAGGAACATGTCCTCACGGACTGCCTTTAGGAGCATGCCCGATTTGTAACGGGATGTCAGGCGGAGGAGGGATGAAAAAAGCCGACTTTTCCGCAAAACCCGGAGAAATGAGCTGGAATGAATGTGCTGCAATCGGAGCTTTTTTAAAAGCTCAACAACAGGCAAAACTTCAAAGAGAACAAGATGCTCAGAATTTCGCATTAAGAGTGCAGGCTTTTCAAAATGCATTGATGAACTCTAGCCAAAAATTAGCTAATATTGCACAGTTTTTTTCAAATAATACTCCCGCAATAGTTGCAAAACCTCTAAATTTTGTATTAAATACAGTTCTGGGCGGAACTATAAGAACAATTGCAAATCTTCCGGCAGCTATCTCAAATACAATACAAACAATTCAACAAAAACTTGCTGATATATCTGATAAATTAACCGCAATGATGGGGGAATTAAAAGCCTCAATAGAAAAGAAAATATCAGATACTTTCAAAGATTTAAAGAAAAAAGTTAAATCTTTATTCTCAATATTTCAGCCCATGGATACTGATAATGATAACAAACAAATTGATGAAACAAAAAAGGCTTTTGAATTAAGAACATTCATACATGAACTTTACAAAAAGCTGACTCAAAATGAAAAGGATTTCGAAGAAAATGACAATCAGCCCGCTTCGCGATAGTGAAACATTAAGACAGCAAAAAAATTTAACAAATTCCCAAAGGCGTGCGAACTCCGAAACAAAAGAAGGCGTCCTTGTTAATAATTTTATAAAAGACGATGCAGAAACAAATCTTGATAACACCTGCGACACTCTCGTTATATCCGAAAGCGTAAAAATGCCCTCAAGACTTTATGAAAAAAATCCGGATAAATCAAGTATATTACCTATAAGCGCCGTAACAATCGGAGTTATGGGTGCAATTGCTCTTATGTCCGCGTTTGTAAGACGCAACACAAGGATTAATTTAAAAATTTCAAATGAAAAAAGGCTTCCTGCAACAACAAGAAACGTTGCACTTAATGAAGAAACGCATCAGGCGCTGTATCAAATGATTCAAAGTCCGACCAGAAAAACAATTCATGCCGGAATCGGAGTGCTAACTCTTACTGCAATGGCGTTTATGGGTAAAACTTTCTTTGACGGATTTAAAGAAGTTTGGGTTAAAAAGCGTGAGGCTGATATACAAAAAAATATGCAGGAACAATTGATAAACATAGAAACCCAGTCTTTTGCGGGGAAAATTCAAATAACAAGAAGCATGCTCTCTGAAAAAGCACGCGAATTTAGCAAATATCTTTCTGACGACAAAGACAAAATCCTTCCGAACTTTGGGAAACACCTGCAATTTACGGGAAAAACAAAAAATAAAGAAGACTCCAAAAAAAATAATATGAATTATTTTTTGCTTGGAGCAGCAACTGTTGCTGGAATTGTCGGACTCGGTTATTTATCATTAAGAAATTTAAGCAAAAGCAAAAACTACCTTGAAAAAGCAGTAAAAGAAACTGAAAATAAAATTACGGATATTGTAAAAAATTCATCAACTAAAACAAAAGATAACGATAAAAAATTACTTGAAGCATATTTACAATCAATAGATGCAAAAGAGGGAACAATAAAAAAATATCTGGAAAATCTAAACTGGGATAAAGGCGAACTCAATGAATTTATACAAAAACTGGTAAAAAAATCAAAAACCTCAACAACAAAAGTAAATGAAACAATAGGCGGAGACGGAACCCCAAAACCCACATTCTATTCTCACGTAGACGATTACAGAGCCTTTTTCTATAACTGGCTTCTGGATACTGATAATAAGCAATTTAAGCAATTATTCTTCGGAATAACAGGACTTACCGCCCTGAGTTACGGAGGGAAGCTTGCAGGAGAAGCTATAAAAGAAGTTCAGGTAAAAAAATTAAATGCACAAACAGAAGTTGAGCTCCAAAACAGACTTGTATCAACAGAATTAAGAAACTTTAAATCAAAAAAAGATGCAGCAATTCAACCATTGGTTGATGAATTTTATAAACAGGTCGATAACGGAAAACCAAAAGAAGAATTGAAAGTCATGGCTGAAAATATATTGTTGGAAATCAAAAACGGTCCGCCGTTTGTTTATTCATAGAGGTTTACATGTATAATTACGTTACACCAGTATATAATTATAATATTACACAGTATAAACCCTGCGTACTGCCTTCGTGGGACAGGAATTATGCTCTCTTTGACAGGAATAAGGTTGATTGTTTTGTTTCCCAAAAAGAAGCAGCCCTGCCATATCTTGCGGATATACTAATTCATTCAAACAACGAAGCCCAAATAACAGAAACACTGTATATTATAGACAGGATGGCAGATTCGGGCGTTAAAGGCATTGATAAAATGTATCCTGTACTCTCGCGTTTCAACAATACAACATCCCCTAATATCCAGACATTTCTTGCTGGAATCTACAGAAAAACACAGGTCCCCGATGCATTCGGTCCTCTTGTTAAGATGTTAATACAAAATTCTCTGCGTCCCCAAACTTCAAATTTCGATCCGAATGAAGAAATCGGAGGAGCAATCCTGTCTTACATTTCAGACCGTTTTAGAAGTAAATAGCAAAGTTAATATATTACAATTTCTTAACATATTTAAAAACATAATTAAAGATTTCAGACCCATGTGTCGATAACATGATTACAAGTACTAAAACTAACGAAAGGAAGATCGACAGAGATGGGAATGGCAGCGTCACAAGCTAGATTTTTAGGCCTGACAGCCAGAAAAACCAATGTTGAATTTGAAGGGCAACAGATTAACCAGCAAAGAACAACATT
>CALUQH010000017.1 GCA_944322885.1 Candidatus Gastranaerophilales bacterium
CGTAATAATCATAAACTAATTTAGTCTGGTCTAAAGAATTTTGATATTCGTTTGAAAGGTCAGCAAGTTCTCTGGACAATGCTATCTTCTGGTGAGATAGACGCATTGACTGGAATTCACAATCAGATTTTCTGCTTGTGATGCTCAGTAATCTCGCTTGTCCAGCTGCTAATCCCATTGATTTCATGCTCCTGAGTTTTTGTACACATGAAATATCGGAATTACCAAAAAAGACTTTACAATGCACCCACCTATCCTATCCTATCCTATCCTATGAAGAGTATACTTGAGTTTCAGCCTTTTTTAAATTACCATTTACATTTCGTTACATGGAAATATAGACATCACATCGACATATTTTTTTACTAATTACCGTTTATTGCAAAATAAACTTCTTTTAATCGTTTTTTGCTTATATGAGTATAAAGCTGGGTTGTAGAAACGTTACTGTGCCCTAAAAGTTCCTGAACGACCCTTAAATCCGCTCCGTTTTCAAGCAGGTGGGTCGCAAATGTATGACGCAAAGTATGCGGAGATATAGACTTATGTAATTTTTTACCGGTTTCATGAATAAATGTATAAACTTCCTGACGGTTAACCTTTTTTCCTTTCTCGTTAATTAAAAGCTGTTTTGTATTCATATTATATTTTTGCAGCAGATAATCTCTTTCAGGCAGATAATTTTTTATTGCTCGTACTGCTTTTTTACCGAGCGGGACAATTCTGTCTTTTGAGCCTTTTCCGGTACATTCCAGAAACTTTCCTTTCAAATCGTAATCCGTTGTTTTTAAATTTACAAGCTCCGACACTCTCAGCCCGCAGCCGTATAAAAGCTCAACAATAACTCTTTGAAGTTTGTTTAAATTCTGGTTTAACAGATTATTAATTTCCTCCACCGTCATAACTTTCGGGAGCTTTTGCGGAACTTTCGGCTGCTCAAGCGTTAGAGCAGGGTTTATTTGGAGAATATTGTTTATGCAAACCCATTTGAAAAAACCTCTTAAAGACGCAATTTTCCGCATTATACTCGTCGGAGAAAAATGTTTTTCATAAAGTTCTCTAACGTAAGAGTTAATCCTGTTTCTCTGAATATCCCTGATATCAATATCCCCGCAAAACTCAAAAAAATCTTCCAAATCTCTCCTGTATGCCTCAAGGGTATTTTCGGCAAGACCTTTTTCAATTTCAAGATAATCCAGATATTCAGATAAGATTTGCAAATCCATATAATAATTTTACTAACTATTTTGTTTAATGACATCCGAAGTTTATATGATATAATTAAAATGAACAAAATTTTATTTTTATCGTTATATATATGTGTAGTAGTAAATAAGGATTTTATAAATATGAAAAAATTATTATCAATAATGTTTGTATTTACAATGATTTTGACAGCAGGCTTAAAAGCTTTTGCAGATGATTCACATGAAGCTTTAAACTTCTTCAACAGTTATGTAAATGCTGCAAACACATACAGCCCCACAGTTGCAACAATGTATTCGCCGAGTGCAAAAATTATCAGACAGGTTGTAAAACCTGACGGCGGACTTGTTGATGTAAACACTGACACCGCGACTTATATAAAACAGATGAAAATCGGGCAGGCAGGAGCAAAATTAAGAGGTTATAAAAATACTTATACAAATATTTCAGTAACTCCACTAGGAAATGGGGCATATAAAGTAAGCTCATTAAGACAGCCAAAAGGTGAAACTTATAAGCTGAAAACTTATATGATAGTAAAAAAGATTAACGGAAAATGGCAGATTACGGAAGAAATGATGCAGACAAAAGAGCAGATATTTCTTAAATATGCAAACAAAAAATAATTATGTTGGATAAATTCAGATTTTTAACAGCGGGAGAAAGCCACGGAAAATGCTTGACCGCAATAATAGAGGGAATACCTGCGGGATTTGATATTGATATAAATCAAATCAATGAAGATCTCAAACGCCGTCAGCAGGGTTACGGCCGCGGCGGCAGAATGAAAATTGAAACAGACACTGTTGAAATTACTTCCGGCGTGCGTTTTGGAAAAACTATGGGCTCGCCGGTTACTCTTGTAATTCAAAACAGAGATTTCGAAAACTGGCAGAAAATAATGAGCGTCATGGCAGAAGATTTTACGGAAGAAAAATCCTTCACACAATGCCGCCCGGGACACGCAGATTATGCAGGAAGCATAAAATATAACCATAAAGATTTAAGAAACATTCTTGAGCGTTCCAGTGCCCGCAAAACAGCAATTGAAGTTGCTGTCGGCTCGGTTGCAAAACAAATTTTAGCTCAATTTGATATAAAATGCTCATCAAAAATTCTTCAAATCGGTCAGGAAAAAAATCCCGAAAACTTTCACTCTGAAATAGATAAAGCAAGAACCGAAGGGGATAGTTTAGGGGGAAAATTTGAAGTAATTTTTGAAAATCTTCCTGTAGGGCTTGGTTCATACGTTCACTGGGACAGAATGATTGACGGAAAAATAGCTCAGGCAGTAATGAGTATTCCTGCGGTTAAAACTGTTTCAATAGGAAATCATCATTCATACAAAATGCGCGGAAGCGAGTTCCATGATGAAATGTTTGTCGAAAACGGAAAAATTGTAAGACATTCAAACAATGCCGGCGGAGTTGAAGGCGGTATGACAAACGGAGAACCGTTAATTGTAACCGCATCTATGAAACCTATTCCCACTATGCCAAAACCTTTGAAAACAGTGGATTTAAAAACGATGGAAGAATGCGAAGCTCATTTTGAACGTTCCGATACCTGCGCTGTTGAAGCTTGTTCGGTTATTGCGGAAAGCAGAATTGCCTGCGTGCTGGTTGACGAATTCTTACTAAAATTCGGCGGCGATTCTTTTGACGAAATCAGTAGAAAATTTTGTAGAAAACAGTAGAAAATTCATGAGTTTTCTACAGAAATTTTTGAAATTAATAGTTTTCTACAAAAATAAAACATTTTTATACATATTTTCTACAAAATATTCTACAATGAAAATCTAATAATAATCATAGTTTCAGCCGGTTTTCTACAAATAATTTGAGCTTATTATTACTATTATATTTATATATATAATTATTAATATAATATATAATAGAAAATTTATTGTTCAAAACTTAGAAGAGGTAATTTAAAAGGTAAAATTTTGTTTAAGTATTCTTTTAATTGTTTTTTTATTAAGATATAATTTAGTCATAAAGAGGGATAAGTTAAGGAGTAAAATAATGAAATTTGTCGTAAAAAAAGAAGACTTGTATAACGGAATTAAGATTGTTGAAAGAGCTACTTCAATGAAAGCTCTCCAGCCCGTTCTTTTAAATATTTTGATTGAAACTATTGATAAAAGTACAATTAAACTGGTTGCAACAGATTTGGATTTTACCGTAACAGCTCTTGTAGATGCACAGGTTGAAGAAGACGGAAAAATTACATTGCCGTCAAAAACTCTCAATGAGATAGTTTCAAAGCTCGGCGACAAACTTATTACTTTTGAAATGGCTGACGGACAAACTTCTGTTAATATAACCTGTCAGAATTCAAAATTTGATATCATAGGTATTTCTGCTTCGGAATTTCCGCCTGAATTTGCAAATGTTCAGGTAAATGAGGCTGAAGGTTTTGAAATAGAAATCAGACCTTTTGTAAAAGCCGTAAAACAGGCAGGTTTTGCTGCTGCAAGCTATGAATCCAGCAACCTTTTATCAGGTATTGTTTGCGACATATCGGAAAATGTTCTTGAAATTGCTTCAACTGACGGAAACCGCCTTGCAAGAGTCAGAGAAACTATTGATAATAAAGATAACCATTCAAAACAGCTTATTATTCCTTCAAAAACTCTTAATGAATTTATAAAAATGAGTGGTTTTATTGATGAAGATACAGTTAAAATTTATACTGAAAAATCAAAAATAATAATTAAATCAGAAAAAACAACAACAATTTCAAGACTTCTTGAAGGACAATTCCCTAAATACAATCAGCTTATTCCGAAAGAAAGCCCGAAAGAAGCTCTTGTTAATGTTCAACAGATGATATCGGCTCTGGAACGTGTATCAATTATGGTTAATGAAAAAACAAGTATTGTAAAACTTGAGTTCAGCCATAATACATTGAAATTAATGGCAGATACTCCTGATTCCGGTAAATCTGAAGAAAGCATTGATATAGATTATGCAGGCGAAGATTTGACAATTGCTTTTAACTATAAATTTGTTCTTGAAGCATTGAAAAACATTGATGCGGATGAAGTTAAAATCGGTTTAAATACACCGCTTTCGGCTACAATGTTTAAACCGAACAATGAAGAAGATTACGTCTGTCTGATAATGCCTGTTCAAATCAGATAACCGGCAGGTTTTATAAAATCAGATTATAATAACAGTTTTACACAAGAGTGTATACATCATCTTCCAGCATTGTTTTCTGAAAGTCTTCGCACTCGGCAATAAGGTCTGTTAAAATTGTGTATTTCGGAGAATGAAGAACTCTTGTTATATCATCTTCTCCGGTAAAATCAACTATATAATAGTCTTTTGTTTTTTCTTTTATTTTTATCAAATCAGTATCTTCAAAAATAGAGAATAACAAATCAAAAACTTTATATGATTTTCCTAAGAAACTTGCGCATCTTCTGAGCTCAACTTTTCCGCCGTTATTGTGGCAGGCAAATTTCAGCATACCCCAGACTGTTTTCAAAAATTCTTCTTCATCCATATATTTAATATCATAGTTCATGAAATGAAGCGAGAGCGGATTGGTTTGACCGAGAATTCTGTCAAAAGTTTCTCTGTCAGCAGGGTAATCAAAAAGCATTAGAGAATCACACGGGCGCAGATTGTCGCGCGTTATTGTCCGGGCAAAAAGTTCCTGAAACGGTTTTAATTTATCCAGAACAGGTTTGCTCTCCGCAAAAATCAGAATATTCTGTTTTGAATTTTTAACATAGTCATTAACCTGCGGTAAGATATCTGTTTTTTTGCGGTGATCGTAAAGTTTTTGTTTTAATTGATTTTCTTCTTCATCTTTCAGATAAGGTGAATGAATGTCGTCAATAATCAACTGAACGCTTGTAACTCCGTTATATTCGTTAATCTGCGGATGGAACGCAATATCTAAAGGATCACCTTTTACGAGGGATATATCACCGTCTTTCCATCTTATACAGTTGAATTCGGAAGTTCCTGCCTGACATGTTAATCTAAGGTGGTTTTTATTTTCTCCCATAAGTCTTTTTTCTTTTATCTGTAAATTTTTTAGTGCAAAAACAGGACTCGGGTTGCTTGCTCCGAAAGGTTCAAGTTGAGAAATCTGTTCGACTAAATCAACCGTAATATCATCAGGCGTCAACTCTAAATCTATATTAATAAAAGGTTTTAAATCTTTGCCCTGCGACATTTCTTTAACGGTTTTGCACAGAGCCGATTTAACAGTGTCAAATGAGGATTTTTCTTCGCTGAAAGCAAGACCTGCAGCCATAGCATGTCCGCCGAACCCGTCAAAAAGTTCCCCGTTTGCTGAAATAACATCATAAAGATTTATTCCTTCGATGCTTCTTGCAGAACATCTGAACTGTTTGGTTTCGTCTGAATATGTCATTAAAAAAGCAGGTTTGTAGTATTTTTCAACAAGCATAGAGGCTACAATACCTATAATTCCTATATGCCAATCTTTGTTAAATAAAACAATTGCAGGATTTCTGTTCTTTTCGGCCTTAACCATTTCATCAGCTTGTGCAAAAATATTCTGGCAGAGTTCCTGACGAACCTTATTAAACTCATTAAGAGTCTGAATTGACATTTCAATTTCCTGTTTGTTATCGGAAATCAGAACTTTTATTGCCGCATCAACGGTATCAAGACGTCCCGATGCGTTAATTCTCGGTGCAATCCCGAAGGCAATCTGTTCTGATGTAATTTGTCCTTTATAACCTGCGCTTTCCAATAACCTTGAAAGCCCCCAGTGTTTTCCGTTTGATATTAATTCCAGACCTTTTGTTACAAAATATCTGTTTTCACCTATTAATGGAACTACATCCGCGACTGTTCCGACGGCAACGTAAGGCAGAATGTCATAAATAAAATCAAGCTTGTTGTATTTTTCAAGGAGTGCCTGTGCAACTTTGAAAGCAACCCCGACACCTGCAAGGGAAGCTAAAGAGTTAATTTGTTTTGCGGATAGTTTTTCATCTAGTGCATCCGGCGCTTTCGGGTTAATTATTCCGTAAGCTTTCGGAAGAATTTCGGGAGCTTCATGGTGGTCGGTAATTATTACATCAATTTTAAAGCTGTTTAAGAAATTAACAGCATCAACGTCAGAAATTCCGCAGTCACAAGATATTATAACTTTTGGTTTAACCTTTGTCATAATCTGTACGAGAGCTTTTGTGTCAAAACCGTGGCCTTCTTTTTCTCTGTCCGGAATAAAGTAATTTACATCAGCCCCGAGGTGTTTGAAAGTTCTGTATAAAAGAGATGTGGATGTAACTCCGTCAGCGTCAAAGTCGCCGTGGATAACAATTTTTTCACCGTTATCAATCGCGCGGGAAAGTCTTTCAACACATTTTTCCATATCAGAAAAAGCTTTAGGGTGAGTAAGTTTCATCTCAAGAGGGTTAAGAAATTCTTTTATATCCTCATCCGAGGTTACCCCTCTGGAGTTTAAAAGTCTTTTTATTAAACTTTTTTCCTGCCCTTCGTATTTATTAAATCTCCACTCTTTCATAGCCATAATTTCATGATAGCACAAAACACCATGTTGTAAATTCGGATTTTTTGCTGCTCGCCCCTTACCCTCATATATTCCATTAATCCGCAACTTTATGTTATAATTTTTTTATGCTGAATATAATTTCAATATTTTTAGGCGGCGGAATTGGTGCTGTTGTAAGATATCTTATAAGTTGTAATATGGCAAAATATTTTGAGATAAATCTTCCTGCCGCAACATTTTGTGTAAATATTATCGGATGTTTTATAATAGGTTTTTTATATATTTTATTTATAGAAAAAGCAGAAATATCTCCCGCATTAAAACTGGCATTAACAGTAGGTTTTTGCGGCGGGTTAACAACATTCAGCACTTTTTCGCTTGAACTTTTTGAAATGATTGGAAATCATCAGTTTTTTTATGCCTTTGCATATATAATTTTGAGTGTTACAATATGTTTATTAATGACAGTAACAGGAGCTTATCTTGCAAAACTTATTTAAATTTGACAAACTTAATTTTATAACAGCCGGTATGCCCTTAAGAACGGGAAAGGGAAGTTATCCGGCAGCATTTGATGTCCTAAAAGAAATGAAACTTGACGGAATGGAGCTTGAATTTGTTCACGGCGTAAGAATGAATGATGAACACAGGGCATTTGTAAAAGAACAATCTAAAGATTTTGTAATTACAGCTCATGGCCCTTTCTATATTAATCTTAACTCCAAAGAAGAAGAAAAGATTGACGCAAGTGTTCAGAGAATTATAGATACGGCTTCCGTAGCACAGCAGGCAGGGGCTTTCAGTATAACTTACCATGCAGCTTTTTATATGGGCGGGGATAAGCAGACTGTTTATAATCAGGTTAAAAAACAGACGAAACGCATAATTGATGTTCTTGAGCGGGAAAAAATAAATGTCTGGGTCCGCCCTGAAACAACGGGAAAAGCTACACAATGGGGCGATATTGATGAAATTGTAAATCTCTCAAAAGAATTTGAGCAGGTTTTGCCCTGTGTTGATTTTTCACATCTCCATGCAAGAACTGCGGGGCAATATAATACTTATGACGAATTTTCATATGTTCTTGAAAAAATCGGAAAAGAAATCGGCCAGTATGCACTCGAAAATTTCCACGGGCACCTTGCAGGAATTGAATATACAGCAAAAGGTGAGCGGCAGCACCTTAATCTTGAAGAATCAGATATGAACTATAAGGATTTGTTAAAAGTTCTGAAAGAATTTAATGCAAAAGGCGCGATAGTGTGTGAAAGCCCTAATATTGAAGATGACTGTAAACTTTTAAAAGACTTTTATACAGCTCTTTAATTATTTAACGAGGCCTTCTGTTTCGTTGTACATAACCATATAAAAATCAGGACTTGTCATGTTCGGATTTTTCTTCATAAATTTTTTTACGTCAAAATTCTCCAGATACTTATCCAGTTTTTTTTGAATTTTTTCATTGTCTTCGTGTTCGCTTTTTAGTCTGGCAATGTACTGATTTGTCATGGCTAAAACTTCGTCTTCCGTTAAAATAGGCTGGCCGCCGATTAAAACTTCATCCGGCTCATCTTCGTCAATATATTTTTTTAATTCTTCTTTGGGATCTTCTTTCTGCCGTCTGCCGTTGCTGTCAGATGAAGTCGATGATGAAATTGCTCTGTTTCCGAAAGGATTGTTAACACTGTTAAACATAGGATGCCTCAAAGTTAATAATTTGCATGCTTTTAAAACGGATATAAATAAAAAAACTTTAATTAATCATATAAATGAAGTATATATTAAATCCTTTCTAATTCGTAAATGGTTGGTGAGTGCCAGAATTTAATATCTCTTCACAAAAACTTAAAGATTTTTTTATAAATGTCCGTTATACCAATTGTAAAAAAATTACAGAAAGGATAGGTATATGGAAATTACAGGAGTAAACTCAAAAGCTTACACATCAGCTGCAGCTGCAGTGGAAGAAGATGAAGAATTACAAGAAGCACAGGAAGAACAAACTCAAGAATACGGTGTTTCAGTAAAAGAAAAAGAAGAAAACGACAAAGCAGAATTTTCTTCTTCTGATTATGATGAGGCAGACGTTAAGGAAAAAGCTGAAAATTATCTTAAAAACCTTATATTTGTTGGTGGTTTGACAGATGCATCAACAGCTGCCTTACAAAATTATCTTAATACATTTGATGTTGCAAAATTTATTAAAGACTATGGCCCGTTTACATCAACATCCGAGATTTCAGCAGCTATGTATGCGGCTGTCGGAAGCTTGATTAAACAGCAGGAAGATGAATAAAAAAAGAGGCTTAAAAAAGCCTCTTTTTTTATTATAAAACTAATCTTATTTCTTTTGAGATTTGTCCGCAATTTCAGAATCAACCCTTAAAAATACAGGTTTTATATCTTCTTTTGAGATTAATTTACCTGTCTTTATGTTGTCTGCTGTCAAATCATCCAATTTTGTTTTAAGGTTAAATGAAAGCTGGCGGGCCATATCAGCCGCAATGTTCGGACAGTAAGGATAAATAAGTGCACTGATAATACACATAATATCAAGAACATTTGTGAGCACCTGACCGCATTCAATCATTTTTTCTTCTTTGGCAAGTGTCCATGGTGCATTGTCCTGAACGTATTTGTTTGCGGCATCTACAAGTGAAATAATTTCAAGCGACGCTTCCGCTATCTCAAAATTATCAAAATGGTTTTTTACTATCTGAACAGTGCCTAGTGCTTTTTTAGCAAGCGGATTTTCACCCTTGAATTCCGGTTTAACCTCGCCGTCAAAATATTTTACAAGCATAGAAAGGGTTCTGTTTAGTAGATTTCCCATGCTGTTTGCAAGGTGGGCATTAACTTTTTCTTTAAAGTCGTCATCCGAATAGTTTCCGTCGCGTCCGCAGGGAGCGGATGATGCCATATAGTATCTGAAAGCATCAGGATGTTCCAAATTGAAGCTTTCAAGCACAGATGTCGGCGAAATTACGTTGCCTAAAGATTTTGACATTTTAGATTCGTCTATTGTAATCCATCCGTGCGCAAAGATATGTTTTGGCAAAGGTAAATCAAGTGCCATCAAAAATGCCGGCCAGTAAATACTGTGGAATTTCAGAATATCTTTTCCGATAACATGAACATCTGCAGGCCAGTATTTTTTGAAAGTATCGGAAGGGTTTTCCGTGTCAAATCCGAGAGCGGTAATATAATTTGATAAAGCGTCAATCCAAACATATATAGACTGTTCGCTGTCGCTTAAGACATCAATTCCCCACTGAACATTTGATTTGGCGCGGGAAACAGATATGTCCTGAATATCTTCAAGCTGGTTTAAAACTTCGTTTGCTCTGAATTGTGGAACAATAAAGTCAGGATGTTCTTTTATATATTTAATTAAAATATCTTTGTATTTTGTAAGTTTGAAGAAATAGTTTTCTTCTTTTACAACTTCAGGTTTTTTCAGGTGGTCGGGGCAAAGACCGTCTTCTGTTAAATCTTTCGGATTTAAAAAACATTCACATCCCTGACAGTATAAACCTTCATAGGAATGTTTGTAAATATCGCCCTGTTTAAGAAGTTTGTCAAAAATTTTCTGAACAATTTTTTCGTGGTCTTCATCGGTTGTTCTGATAAATTTTTTGTAATCAATATCTAAAGCCTTCCATGCGTCTTTAAATTTTTGGGCATTCATATCGCAGAGTTCTTTAGGTGTAATCCCTTGCGCTGCTGCGGTTTTTTGAATTTTTATACCGTGTTCGTCAGTGCCTGTAAGAAAATACACATCATCACATCTTTGTGTATAGTGTCTTGCAATAATATCCGTCAATATTTTTTCATAAGCGTGTCCGATATGCGGAGCGCCGTTTACGTAGTCTATAGCCGTAGTAATATAGTATTTTTCCATATTTGTCCTTCTGTGTTTATTTTATTGCCTTCCCTCATGGGAGGTTTAGGGAGAGGGTTAATCCTCTGCTATTAAATTTTATCATAAAAAATTATTTGTGTTTAAAGATTATGTACCTGAAACCGCTGTCAATTATTTTTTCTGATGTGTAATTGTTTTTTACAAACTCGCAAAAACCAAGCGCATAGTCCTGACAAATGTATTGGAAATAGTAATCTTTCATATTGAGGTTGTTGAAAATAATATATTCAGGCGGATTTTTTCTGTAATGTTCAATAATGTTCTCTTCACCGAAAGCTTCAATATACAAAGGAAGCAGGGAATTATAATAATCATCGGATTTTATTCCCGCAAGAAAGTTTACGGTCATTCCTTCGGGGAAAATTACTGCATTACCCTTTGAATTTTTAAGGTATTCAATAAGCTGATTTGTACTTTCTGCATAAAATTTTTGTGTAAAAATTGTTCCCTTATCCGTAGAAATTTCACACTGCGTTAGTTTAAGAGTGTTAAAATTAACAATCATTATAAAAATACAGGCAATAATAAAATAGATGCCTGTTGTTTTTTCAAGTTTTTTCGGAATATATGCGAAAAGAAGCGCAAGAAAAGCGGTTAAAAGTATTGATATATAATATGTTCCGTAACTTTGTAAAAGCAATACCCAAAAAACTTTTGCACCTGCAGCGAGCGCTGATAACACGAGAATTAAAAGTTTTAAGTTGAATTTTTTATAACTGCATAGTGCAAATATTAGCAATAGTAAGGGTAAAAAGCCGAACGCGATTTTGAAATTGCCTGTGAAAAACCACAAAAATGAAAGCCATCCGATAACAGACAAGGCGATTGAACCGTATTTATTTTTATCAAAAAAATAAGCCCCGCCAAGAATTGCCCCGAACGGAATTACAAATTTTAAAAATAAAATAAAATCAGTAATTAAAACTTTCGGGTGAAAATAAATTCCGCTGTTCTGATAAAAATACATCAGAGTCTTGCTTTTAGCCATGGATTTTACAACGGCTAAAAAGCTTATTAAATCGGAAAATCTTAAACCCTGAATGAATAAAATTCCGTAACTTATTACAGGCGCGCAGATAAAACTCAAAAGAGCCTTCCGGTTTTTCTCTTTTATGATAAAAAATAGGACGACTAACCCGTATAAGAGAAAATCGTATTTGCATGTAATACAAATTCCCGCTAAAAATGAGCTTATGCAAAGGTCTTTATTTTTTCCTGTTTCGGTGAAATTTAGCAGGAAGTAAAGCGAATACAAAAATGCAATCAAACCATACAAAACAGCCCAAGAATACGGAAAATGAAAATTAAATATTGCAGTAGTAGTAATTCCGACAGCAATCGTAAAAAGCCCGAGCGAAAAACTCAAAAACTTTGATAGAAACTTGCTTGCAATTAAATAAATTCCGCTTACCGTCAATAAAGAGCAAACAGCACCAATTC
The DNA here is from genome assembly GCA_944322885.1 of Candidatus Gastranaerophilales bacterium. Taxonomy (GTDB): domain Bacteria; phylum Cyanobacteriota; class Vampirovibrionia; order Gastranaerophilales; family Gastranaerophilaceae; genus Stercorousia. Next base: position 12,077 of record CALUQH010000017.1, read on the forward strand.
CGTACAGTGTTGAAAGTTTTGCTCCGAATATTGCATATAACACTGCATTAATCTGGTAAGCCAGCGGGCCGTAAATATTAAATAGATCTTTGTATAAAACTTTTCCCTCTAAAATTCTTTCGGGATAGTAAACTTCCCGTCCGAAATCTATTAAAATTCCCGAATAATGTCCGCAGAACAATATAAGCCCTAAAATGCACAATACCCATAAAATAATAAGGTATTTATTCTCTTTCAATATCCCTTTCATATTACAAAATTTAACAAATAAAAGATTAAAAAGCAATTTTTCGGCAAAAATATTTTTTATATAAATAAGTGTACAAAGGTAAAAGGTGGTACTATGGCAATAGGTTGGGCAAATAATTTGGATTTACTGGCGCAAAGCGGTGTTTTGGATTTTGATGCACCTGCTTACGTATTAGGTCAGCCGCCGAGATATGTAGGAAATCCCGGGCCTGTTACTCCGCTTGTTGACAATCCTCCGAGAGTTCCGGGCTTTGAACAGCCGAAAGTTGATGAATTTAAGCCGTCAAAGAATAATAATCTTGTCAAAACTCCTGCATGGAAAAAGTGGTTGTTCGGACTTGTTGCCGCCGGAGCATTGATTTTTACGGGATTTAAATTTAAATCTAAAATTGTTCCGTTTTTTAAAAATGCACCGGAAAAGGTTGGAAATTTTTTCTCAAAAGGATGGAAAAAATTCACAGGGCTTTTTAAGAAAAAATAGTAATATGAATGTTTAACTTATTTCTTCAGGCAAAAGACTAAATTCCTCTACCGTTGAGTAGTCTGTAGGAAGAACAAAGACAATATGTTTTGATGTTGCCTTTTTATCCATCTGCATTAGTTCAATCATTTTTTCCTGATTAAATGGGGGAATTTCACGGAAATTGAATTTTTTTATTACATCATCAGCAAAAAATTTGTAGTTTTTATCAATCAAATTTCTCTTAACCGCGAGATTAAATGCGAATTTAAGCCCCTCAACAACGGCTTCACCGTGTGTGTATTTTTTGTAATTGGTAATTTTTTCGATTGCATGGCCGTAAGTGTGCCCGAAGTTTAAAATTTTTCTTAATCCGCTTTCTGTTTCATCTTTTTCAACAACGGAAATTTTTAGTTTTACGCAGATTTCTATGAGTTTGGAAAGAGTTTTTTCATCACGGCTTAGAATATCTGAAGTTTTTTCGCTTAAAAAGTTTGTGAGGTTTAAATCTTCACCGCACCTGCAGCTTTTTTCAATAAAAGCGTATTTGACAACTTCACCCAGACCGCTTTTAAACTGCCTGTCATCAAGGGTTTTTAAAAATCCTGGATTGATAAAAACAGCATCGGGCTGATAAAACGAGCCTACGAGATTTTTTCCGTAATTTGTATCAATTGCCGTTTTTCCGCCGACAGAACTGTCAACACAGGCCAAAAGGGTTGTCGGTACCTGAATATAGCCTATACCTCTCATGTAAGTTGACGCTGCAAATCCTGCCATATCTCCGACAACGCCGCCGCCTATTGCAACAATTGCATCATGGCGCGTAAGTTTCATTTTCAGGGCTTTTTCAAGAATTCTTTTATAATTTTTGAAATTCTTTTCTTTTTCGCCGTCTTTTAATACAAATTTTTGAGATTTGTCAAAGCCTAGTTCTTTTCCGTATAGCTTTTCAACCTTTTCCGATATTACAACAAGAAAGTTTTTCCCGTTTAAAAAAGATAAAATTTGTTTTTTTAATGCAGAAACCGTACAACTTTCTATAAAAATAGGATAGCTTTTATTTTCAGATTTAATATTAACTGACAGATTAATCATTGATTACCCCGAGAATTTCTTTGACGATATTATAGGGAGTTTTTCCGGTTGTGTCAATTGTGTGGTTTGCTTTCAGGTAATTTTTCTCTCTGTTTTTCATTATATTTTCAATTTTTTCAAGAGAAAAATTTCTTTTTAAAAGCGGTCTGTGGGTTTCGTTTTTTATTCTGTTGTAAATTTCGTCGGCTGCTGCTTTGAGATAAATTACAACTCCGTTTTCAAGCATGATTTTACGGTTGTCTTCATTTTCAAAAGCTCCGCCTCCGGCACTGATTATTTTTTTCTCGCCAGTGCAGAATTTTTTTATTTTGTCTGATTCAAGCATTCTGAAAAAAGGCTCGCCATGTTTCAAGAAAATTTCCGAGATTTTTTTCTGTGTGCTTTTTTCAATCTCGCTGTCAATATCTATAAGAGAGTATTCAGGCAGCGTTTTAGAAAGCTCTTTACTCACTGTTGTTTTTCCGCTGCCCATCATGCCGATGAGGATTATATTTTTATTCATAAGAATATTTTACAATAAAAAAATACCTGTTTAACTAACAGGTATTTTTCTTATAAAATTTGTTTATCTATTGAGCTGCAATTTCCTGACCATTTGTCATTTTGCTCAACACTTCTATTGCTTTTTTCAATTGAACATCGTTTTTATTTTTTACATCTTCTTCTGTCAGTTTAACTTCAATATCGGGTGTAATTCCTTTTTTGTTAATATCTGTTCCGTTAGGTGTCAGATATTTTTGGATTGTAATGTTTATGCCTGATTCATAAGGAAGTTTGTTGATTTCCTGAACAAGACCTTTACCGAAAGACTGCTCGCCGATAATGATTGCTCTGTGGTTGTCTTTCATTGCTCCCGAGAAGATTTCTGAAGCCGAAGCCGAACCTTTGTTAATCAAAACAACAACCGGTTTGTTTGTATAAACTCCTGCAGCTGCTCTTTGAGTTTCTTTGTATCCGTCCCTGTCAACCGTGCTGACAATTGTTCCGCCGTCAAGGAACATATCCGAGATATAAATAGCGTTTGTTAAAAGTCCGCCGGGGTTTGAACGGAGGTCGATAATAAACCCTTTTTTATCTCTGTTGTTGTTTAATATTGTTCCGAATTCAGCTGTTGCATTTCTGCTGATAAAAGAGCTCAATCTGATATAGCATAAGTCATCGGGAACTTTGATATTTTCAGTCGGAATTTTTTGTGAAATTGATTTAACTTCAATTTCAGCACGCGTAATAGTGTATAATTTCGGTTCCATTCCCGCACGTTTTACAAGAAGAGTAACTTGTGTACCTTCCTTACCTCTGATTTTATCGGCAGCTTTGTCAACAGTAATCCCTTTTGTGCTTACACCGTCTATTTCAAGGATTTCGTCATCAGCTTTCAATCCTGCTTTTTCCGCAGGGGTGTCTTCGATAGGCGCAATTACCATTAATTTGCCGTCTTTAACCCCGATTTGGATACCGATACCTTTCAGCGAACCTTTGATAGAACTTGTTTCTTCCGCAAATTCTTTAGGATCCAAAAATTTTGTATAAGGGTCGTTTAAGCTTGCAACCATTGTATTGATTGCTACATAAGCGTCTTCATTTGTTTTAATCTGATTGTCATACTTGTGGCGCCATTTTGCCCAATCCTGCGAGTTGTTTGTCTGGTCGACAAATTTGGTATTAATCAATCTCCATACGTTGTCATACAAATCAATCGGGCTGTATGCAAATACGTTATCTCTGATTACCCAGCCTGACAGGAACAAAAATGCCCCGAAAAATATAATGCTTTTCTTCATAATGTTTCTCATTCTTAAATTATGTCCTCCAAATACTTCTAACCATTTTGTTGCACAACTTATTTTATTAGATGTAATTTTTCAAAAAAAGTTTCCGAAAAATTTTTTGGCTAAAAGTGTTTTTTAATAATATAATAACATAATTCTTTAAAAATGCTACATTATGAGTAAAAAACTTATTTTTTTTCACTTCCAATCAGAAGATATGTAAGCAGATCAAGTCTTGAAAAAGCTTCGGTATAGCTTTCCAGTGTTATTTCCAGAGAATTTTTAATACTTTCGCGTGTAACTTCTATTGAAGTAATCATTTCTTTTTTCAAATTTTTTTCCATATTTTAACCCTCATATTTTTACAAATTTATTATATAATAATATTTTAAAAAATCAATAAAAATGGAAATAAAATTAAAAATTGTTAAAAAATAATGTCAGTAAGGCTGATTTTCAGAAGTGTCAATATGGTTGATAATGAATTACATGGATAATGAATATCTGAAAAAATTTGCACAGCACTTGAAAAAAATCAGAAAAGAGAAAAATATAAAACAGGATGATTTTCTTGATGTTGAAGGGATTTCCCGCTCTACTATAGCTATGGTGGAAACAGCAAAAACAGATATTACCCTTTCCAAATTAAAAATTATTGCGGATGTTCTGGGGGTGAATTTAAAAGAACTTCTTGATTTCGATTAGTAAAAAGTAATTACCGCAATTTCAGGAAAACAATTGAATCTTATAGGTAAAATGCTTGTTCCGAGTCCCTTTGTTGTGTAGACTTTTTTCCCTTTATCGTCAAGAAAACCGTTTGCATATTTAATTCCGTAAGCGGAAGGTGTTATTAGTGCTTTATGAAGTCTTACCTGTCCGCCATGCAAATGTCCCGCAAGAGTAAGATTAACATTATACGGAACATCCGGCATAATATCCGGCGTATGTGAAACAAGAATCACTGGAGTTTTAGTTCCTTTTAAGGCTTTGTTGATATCGGGGGTTCCTGTTTGCATATCGTCAACACCGGCAATACAAAACCGTTCAAAACATTTGCTGCTGTTGAAAAGGACATTTATATTATTTTTTTTAAGTTCCGTTATAATTTCTTCTTTTCCCTGCCATCCGTCATGATTTCCTATTACCGCATAAACTCCGTATTTTGACTTAAGATTTGAAAATTGGCCTGCAATTTTGTCAATTGTCATTGAGTTTCCCTTTTTATGCCCGTTGACATAATCTCCGCCGAGAATGATTATATCGGCATTTTGCCTGTTAATTGCTCTTATTATCCTTTTAAGTCTGTACATTTCATAGGGTTTTATATGAAAGTCGCTTGCAAAGACAACTGTTACTCCTTTAAGTGCGGAGTCCTTTACGGCAAGCCTTTTAACCATAAGTATATTCGGCTCGATAAAAATTGACCAGATAAGTAATATTGTTATAAAAATTATAAAATATTTCACATCTATAATTATACATAAATAATAAAAATATAGACAAAAGTATATCGTGTTTAAAAAAGGATATATTTTTAAATATAAAAATAAGATTTGTAAAAATAAAAAATAAAAATTTCCATGATATAATACACTTATGAAAAAACCGATTGTAGCAATTGTAGGACGACCGAATGTCGGAAAATCAACGTTTGTAAACCGTTTAATCGGAACAAGAAATTCAATAGTTCACGATATGCCAGGAGTTACACGCGACAGAATTTACTTTGATGTTGAATGGCAGAACAAAATTTTTACTGTAATCGATACCGGCGGAATTATTCCCGGTGACGGGGATGAGATTATGCTGTCTATTTTTGATCAGGCAAAAATAGCCTGTGAAGAAGCTGATAAAATTATCTTTCTAGTTGACGGTAAAGAAGGGGTGAATCCTGTAGATTACGATATTGCAAATATTTTGAGACAATCAGGAAAACCCGTTTTTCTTGCTGTAAATAAATCGGACAACCCCGAATCTCTGATGATGATTAATGATTTCTATTCTCTTGCTATAGGCGAGCCTATCGGTATTTCTGCTCTTCATGGCTCGGGCGGCGTTGGCGATTTACTTGATCTGGTTACTGAAGATTTTTCCCGAGATGTTGAACAAAAAGACGACGATACAATAAGAATAGCAATTGTCGGGCGTCCGAACGCCGGTAAGTCGTCTATTGTAAATGCTCTTTTGAATGAAAACAGAGTTATAGTATCGGATGTATCCGGAACAACCCGCGACAGTATTGACAGTTCTATTACTTTTAACGACAGAGAATTTATTATTGTGGATACTGCCGGTATCAGAAAAAAATCCAAAGTTGACTGGGGAGTTGAAAAATTTGCCGTTGACAGGGCCATACGCTCAATAAGAGACTGCGATGTCGCTCTTTTGGTATTGGATGCAGTTCAGGGAATCTCCGATCAGGATAAAAAAATTGCATCTATAATTACCGAAGCCGGGAAGGGGTTGATTATCGCCGTTAATAAATGGGATTTAATCGAAGATAAAAAGTCTAATACAATTAATCAATACAATAAAAAACTGGCAAATGATATTCCGTTTTTAGAATACGCACCAAAGATTTATATTTCAGCAGTAACAAAACAACGGCTTCACAGTATTTTTACCGAAGCGGAAAAAGTTTATGCAGAATGTACAAAACGTATTTCTACGGGGCTTTTAAATAAAATAATAAAAGAAGCTTACATGCTTAACCCTCCGGCTTCATCAAAAGGCAAAAGACTGAAAATTATGTACGTAACCCAAACGGGCGTTCAGCCTCCGCATATAGTAATTTTTGCGAATAATTCTGATTTGATGAAAGATCATTACAAACGATATATTGAAAATAAACTGCGGGAAGCTTTCGGATTTTTCGGAACTCCGATAAAACTGTCTGTAAGAGAGCGTTCGGATAAGGATAAAAAGTAAAAAAAAGAGAAGATTTAAATCTTCTCTTTTTTTATCAATTTAAAGTTTGCTTACAAAACATAAAACATCGTCAAATAAATTCTTAATAGGTTCTGTCACATCGTATGAAAGAATTTTTCTTACATATTCGAGTTTTTCCTCAAATGTCAATGTGTGACGTCTTTCCTCAGGAATTTCTGCGATTATTTGTTCAATTTTGCTTTCATCAATAACTATTTCATACTTTTTTAATAACTCTTCTGATAACATAATTGTTTCGCATACATCGTTAATAGGGGTGATTTTGGAATAATCAATTTCCAATTCCGCGGGGTCATGTAACTTTTTCATCTTTCTGCTCCTTATAAATTAGTTGTTAAACAAACGCTTCTGAGACATAATTTGCCATTTCATCAAACATATTTTGGAGAGGCATTGTAATATCAATCATTGTTTCTTGTTGAATATCGGCCATAGCTGATTCAAGTGTTTTGGGCGGTTTAACGGAAACCGTCTCAATTTTGCCTTCTTCCAGCTGTTTTAGTAAATCTCTTGAAAAATTCTGGGTGTTCCTTAGAGATGATAAGATAGCACAATCTATTTTAAACAAGTCTGCAGAACTCAACTCACTGCTAATCATTTTCTCCAGTTTGTCAATGTCATTTATGTCGTGCAAAATTCCATTGGCAACTGTGTTACAGTCCATGACCATAACGTTTTCAGTTTTTGAATTCATTAAAATTTTACCTCCAATTAATTATTGCTCTGTCCGTAATTTTTATCTCGGTAAAATTTTTGAAAAACTTTAATAAAAACAGTAAATTGTTACATTAAGTTTACAATGATATAAAAAACACTTTATGCAAAGGGTTTTGACAAAAAACATTGTAGCGAAAAAGAAAGTCTCGTCATTTGACAAGACTTATAAATATACATTTACCCCACACTTTTTATAACATAAAAGATTTTTTTTGTCAACACCTATAAGTAAAATTTTTTGACAAAAATATAATTGCAGGATAAATTTTGTTTAATGAGCTTCTTTAAGAACAACTATTGTGTCCTCTATTTCCGTTTTTAAATAATCAAGCTGCTGGTCTATGACATTGTCGTTGTATAAATAGCCTGCTCCTGTATATGCCAGATAAGGTCTGTATTTTTCTGCTTCTGCGCGCAGTGTGGCCACGGACTGTGTATGGGTTGAAAGTTCCATGAGTTTTTTGAATGAAATATAATTGCTTTCGGGAGTATTTTCATATTTGTTGCGTAAGTATTCTACTGTTTTTGTGAAAAAGAATGCCTTTGCATTAAAAAGCTGGACGCTTTCTTTATCTTCAATACAAATAAGAAGATTTTCAAGCTGTGGCAGAAGTTCATTAATATCATTCAGATAGGGCGAAGTTTTATTATCTTTCAAAATAATGTTTACAAAAGCAGGATTGTCTCTCGGAACAGGTTTGATTTCGCTTGCTGAATTGAAATCTTTTGATTCTTCAAAAAGCGGTTTTGTGTCTTTAGGTTCGTTTGTATTAAAGCTTTTTGAAATATCGGGTAGTGTTCCGACATATCCTCTGCCTTCTGTTTCCGGGGTATCTTTTTTAAATCCCCATCCGAAACTTGCACCCGTGCTTAAAATTATTGCCAAACAAAAAACAGCTAATTTCTTCATATCAATAATTATAATGATAACGGTAAAAAAATCATCGTTTGTTTAAGTGAATTGTTTCATTATAAAATATTATTCAACAACCGAACCTGTTGCAGGTTCAATAATAGGTGTTTTAGGCATTGTATCGGGGGTTTGCTCCGGTTTATGTTTGAAGCCAAACAGATGCCATTTTTTATGAACCGGACAGAGTACGTTATTTTGTTCTCCGTAATACATTTTTTGCCCGAAGGGTCTGAGTTTAGGGTCACGTTCATAAAAAGCTTTATTTTTCATACAATATTTAATTTCTTTGCGTTTCATTTTTGTTACGGTATTGTATTTAGCTTTTTGCTCGGAATTTAAAATTGATTTGAATTCTTTGTCATACTTGTCAGCAGTTTTTTGCATTTCTTTTTTTATGTTTTCAATAACTTTTTCCTGCTTGGCTACAGCAGAATCAGAGGCTCCGCTGTGCTCGCACATTTTTGACAATACGTATTCTTCCTGTTGATATTGCTTAAAAAGTTTTCCCAATTCTTCATATCGTTTCTGGTCAATAACATCTTTGCATTTTTGCTGGTCGTTTGAAAGATTTAAAACATTATAAAGTGTAGCGCGTTCGTTATACATTGAAGTCATTAAGTCAAGACATTTTGTACTTTGATTACACTGGCAGGCCTGTTGATTATTCTGCATAACACCGAGTTCCTGTGATAAAACAAAAGAACTGCTTAAAAAACAGCAAACAGCAAGTACAAAAATTTTTTTAAACATAAAAACCTCTCCCTTATAGAAAGAATTATTACATAATTATAGGTTAAAAACAATATTTTGTAGTAAACTCTTTTTATGGAAGAAATGAATTTAAGAAATTATGCTTATATAGGAGATGCCGTCTGGGAGCTTTACATTCGTGAAAAGACAATAAAGATGACAAATAATTCAACACATTTGCATAAACTTACAACTGATAAGGTCAAGATGGGATTTCAAGCTGAACTTTTGCATAAACTTGAGCCATATTTGACGGATGAAGAACACGAAATCTCCCGCCGCGGAAGAAATTTACCTATTCCTGTCGGGCGGCGTCAATACCAGAGTGAATATCGTAAGGCAACTGCCTTTGAAACACTAATAGGTTACTGGTATTTGCATGATACAGATAGATTGTCTGAAATATATAATTTATTATCAATAAAAATAGAGTAATAAAAATTTAGATAGGGTACTTTACAAAAAAAAATCAGCATGTACAATATTTCTTGTGACAATAAAATAAAAAACGCAAATTAATTGCGGGGGTTTAGCTCAGCTGGTAGAGCACCTGCTTTGCACGCAGGGGGTCAGGAGTTCGAATCTCCTAACCTCCACCATAAAAAAAGAGCCTTTTAGGCTCTTTTTTTTATGAATTTGCTTAAATCCTACTAATTTTTAGCAAAATTTTTTCTTTTGATACCTTACAAAAGTATGGATAAAAATTCAATTACTTTTACCTCTAATATTCGTTTTGTTGACAGAAGATGGTATTCAAAACTGCAAAAGAAAAATCGTATTGATTTTTGGCATGATGTTCCTAATATTTTAAAAGCTGATGAATTTTATTCTGAGGGTATAAAAACATGTATAGGAGGCGGGCTTGTAAACCCGTTGAAAGGAGCTGCAGGATTTCATTTGTGGGATGATAAAACTAATCAGAAAAACTTTACTCAAATAGTAAATTCATTGTTTGTGTTAATAAAAGAACCTGAGCGAGCTTTGCTTATCGGTAGTAAAAAAATTGATGACAGTCCATATTCTGTAAAACAATTCCAAAAATTTAAAAAAATATTTAATGAGCGTGTAAAATATTTTTCTTTTTTTGAACAACACAGGTATGAAAATTCTCAGACACATTATCATTACTCTGTTGATAATGATACCTGGACGTTATTTTCTGAATATGCAAAATCTGAAAACGGGCGGTATATGCAAGTGAAGGATTTGAAAAAGTTGAAAGAATGTTTTCATAATATTTCAATAGCAAAAGGAGACAGGCTGTTTATTGGTGAAAAAGAAATAACTATAAAAGAAGCTCCTGAATTATTTCAATAAAAATTTGTTTATGTTATATTGAATTTATGATTGATGCGGGGCGTTAGCGCAGTTGGTAGCGCACGACACTGGCAGTGTCGGGGTCAGGGGTTCGAATCCCCTACGCTCCATTTATTATTACTATATTTGATTGAAATAAAAATTAATAGTTTGTTTAATTGATTTGTTTTTAGTATTTATAATGAATGAGTTAATACATTTATAGCTATATAAATAGCAAGGAGTAATTATACTTATGAAAATTAATCAATTTACCTCGTCAAATTTGACTATTGCAACAAAACAGCCTGCTTTCAATGGTAGAATTATTACAAAAGGACCATGGACTAAAACATTAAAAGATGCTTTTTTGAACTCTAAAGGGATAAATGATTTAGCGTCCGGAGAAAAAGATGTTATTGGCAGACTGAAATATAAGAGTGCACCTATGTATGATTATAACCACATGTGGGGTGAAACTGTTTTTAAATTAAGTTTGGAAATGAAAAGTCAAAAACCTTCTTTAAAAGAAAGAATAAAAAGTTTATTAGGCTTATCGAGAAAAGTTGTTAATGAATATTATCATTCTGAACGTAGTTTAGCAGAAAGAATTGCTAGTATGCCTAAAGAATTCTTTGAACATCGTATGTCTCGTAATGTAAAATAATAATTTAGTTTTTAATAAGTTAATAAGCTTTTCTGCTTTTTTATTTAAGTGGAAAAGCTTTTAATTTTAAAACAGGCTTAGCTGTTCTGATTTGTTCTGCTCTTTTTGTTCCTTTTCAAATTTTGAATATTCCAGTAAATCTTGTTCAATTTTGGCTAAAAACGGAGATATTTCAAGATTTTCCGATTTACCGTATACTGTTCGTTTAATTGCACGGCTTAAGAATAAACGTTCTTTTGCTCTTGTCATACCAACATATAAAAGTCTGCGTTCCTCTTCAATTTCTTCGGGCGTTTGTGCGCGGTAAAGCGGTAAAATTCCGTTTTCCAAACCTGTTATAAATACACAGTTGAATTCAAGACCTTTTGAAGAATGAAGCGTCATCAAAGCAATTCTGTCAGCACGTCTGTCAAGAGTATCGGATTCTTTTAAGAGAGAAACCTCATGGATAAAGTCTTTTTTATCTGGGAATTTTTCTGCAATCCAGAGAAGGTATTTTTGAACATAATCTTCAATTTCATCTGTAAAATTTTCTTTTAATTGTTCTGTAATGGGTTTGTCATCCGTAAGGTTTTTAAGAAGTTTCTTTACGGGCGGTCTGTCGCAGAGCATATCGTCGGAAAGTTTTACAAAAGGCATTCCGGATCTTTCAAGAGCGTTTAAAATCGGTTTTAACTGTGCTGATGTTCTGTAAAGAATTGCAAAATCTGAAAAAGTGTAATCCTCTCTTGCTCCGTCAGATCTGTCAGAATCAATTGAGAAAAAACTGTGTCCGCCGATAAGATTTTCAATAGTGCTTACAACAAATTCGGCTTCTGCGTTATCTGTCGGGGCTGTATGAATTGTAATTTTATCGTGCAGTTTGTTGTTGTGCGAAACTGTATTGTATGCATCAATCATCTGGTTTGAAGCATTAACAATATTTTCTGTTGAACGGTAATTATTTTTAAGATTAATTATTTGAACATTTTTATAATCTTCTTTAAAATTATTAAAGAATTTTGAATTACCTCCGCGGAAACCGTAAATCGCCTGATTAGGGTCGCCGATTGCACAAATATTACCGTTTTCGGGAACAAGAAGTTTTATAAGTTTATACTGATTTTCGTCAATGTCTTGATATTCGTCGACCGAAACGTATTTATAGCGTGATTGATAACTTTCTTTTACATCGGGATATTCTTCAAAAAGTTTTACCGTAAGCTTTATAAGGTCGTCAAACTCAATCATGTTTTCGGGTATCACACTGTATAGAGCTTTTTCCTGTTCGCTGATTACATTAAAATCTTCACTTAATCCCGCTTTATCATAATTTTCTTTTAATATTGCAAGGCAGAGTGAATGGAAAGTATGAATATTAATTTTTTCGGCTCTGTCCTTCAAAAGCTTTTGAAGCCTTTCATACATCTCTTGTGAGGCGCGGCGCGTAAAAGTTATTGCAAGACACTGCTGAGGTACTGCTCCGTTTTCAATCAAATGTGCGATACGTCGTGTCAACACAGTTGTCTTACCCGAACCCGGGCCTGCGATTATTAAAAGCTGATTATTTGTATTTTCAACAGCCGCCTGCTGAAATTCATCCAGACCATAATGCTTCTCTGTTTCAGCTTCCGAATGAGTATCTTTAACCTGCGGGATATTAAATTCCTTATGAGAAACAGTATAATTCTCAACTGTTTTTAAAGGAGTTTTCGGGATATCAATATCAAATTTAAGGTTTACAGAGTTTTTTTTTACAAGTTCATTTTCTTCAAAAAGTCTTATGACTCCATATTCTCCGTCATATCCCGCGTGTTTTATAACCTGACCTTTGCGCAGGCGCGAAATTCCTTCTCCAAGGAGCGGAAAATCTTTTGAAAGGTCTTCTGCCGGAACATCTCTTAATATAGAAAATTCAGAACCGAATTTTGAAATTAAACGCTCATATTCTTTTGTAACGGATTTCGCAGACGGGCCGACGCCTAAGATTTCCGAAATAATTTCAGGCAGAGGAACAAGGCTGTAAACTTCCCCCGCCGTATCAGGTTTGAAAGTATTATTGCAACCTCTGTCAGCGAGTTCACAAACTCTATTTAAAACCCCTATTGTCATCGGTTTTCCGCAAACAGGACAGATACCGTTTAGTTTTTTAGTTTCTTCGGGTGTCATACAGACATTGCATTTTCGGTGTCCGTCTTCGTGATATTTACCTTCTTCGGGGAAAAATTCGACTGTGCCGACGTATCCTTTTCCTGTTTTTAAGGCGTTCATAATACTGTAATAATCAGGGTTTGTGTCAAATACAGTTGCTTCGCGGGCAAGTTTGGAAGGCGAATGCGCGTCAGAGTTTGATACAAGTCTGAATTTATCAAGTTTTGACACCCGCCAATTCATTTCGGGGTCGGATGAAAGACCTGTTTCTACGGCAAAAATATGTTCGGATAAATCCCCGTAACATTCTTCGATTGAATCAAAGCCGGATTTTGAGCCAAGAACAGAAAACCATGGAGTCCAGATATGTGCAGGGATTATAAAAGTGCCTTCTCCGGATTCAAGAGCCGTTTCAAGAAGATTTCTTGAATCCAAACCTAATATCGGACGCCCGTCAGAATTTATATTACCTATTGCATCGAGTTTTTGTCTGAAATTTTGCGCGGTGTCAATATCAGGTGCAAAAACTACATGGTGAACTTTTCTTGTTTTGTCACCTTTTTTGTAAATTGTTGAAATTTCAACCGAAAGAATAAACCTTACAGGATTTGAGGTTGTAAAAATTTGTTTTTCTATTTCGGGTTTAAGTCTGTAGGCGCCCTGTCCGTCAGGAACAAGTTTTTCTTTAATTTCATTAAACCATGCAGGATGCGTAAAATCCCCCGTTGCAATCAAGTCCAGTCCTTTTTTCTGCGCCCACATTGCAAGATGTTCCAAATCACAGTCTTTGCTTGTTGCACGTGAATATTTTGAATGTATATGTAAATCGGAATAGAAAACCATATTTTATACCCCTAATCAGATGTTATCTGCCATTTTTCGAGCATTTTGTCAAGTTTGCCCGTTTTTTTAAGATTATCCATTATATAATCAACCTGCTGTAAAAGTCTTTCAGACTCAGGTTCTTTTCTGAAAACAACTGCATAAGGTTCTTTTGAATAGCGTTTTTTCAGAAGTCTGACAGATTTATCACGTATTATATAACGTAAAAGTATTGTATCATCAGCAATCATTCCGTTTGCCTGTTTTGCTTTCAGCGCTTTGTATGCCTCATCATAACCTTTAAAACCTAAAACAGATATCCCCGGAACGTTTGAGCGGAGATTTCTTTCACTGGTTGAGCCAAATACTATAATAAGTCTTTGATTTTCAAAATCGCTAAGGCTTGTAGCCTTGCTGTCGCTGTTAACCATTATTGCCTGACCCGCAATATAGTAAGGAATTGAAAAATTTAATATCTGTTGTCTTTGCCGCGTAATTGACATTGCAGCCACAAGCATATCAACTTCCCCCGAGGCGAGTTTCATTATACGGTTTGAAGCCGTGACAGGAACAAATTCCACCTTTGTTTCATTTCCGAGAAGTGATTTAGCAATTGTTCGTGCAAGTTCAATATCAAATCCCAGAAGATTACCTTTTTCGTCCCTGTAACCGAAAGGTGCAGCGTCTTCTCTCACCCCGACAATAATCTTATCCCTTTTATATATTTCAGACAATACATCTGATTTTGGCTGTTTTTTCCCGCAGCCGCAGAATATAAAACATAAAAACAAAATAACTAAAAAAATCTTCTTCATAATAAGAAAATGATATCCGAACAAATGCTGAAAGTCAATTACAAAAAGCCCTGACGATATTCAAATAGCCTGCGTGGATAACCGCTTTTGGCAATGTTTCTTATAACAAATGAAGTACATAATCTAGTATTAGTTTGTTTTTTAAAAAAAATATTTTTGGGGTTTTTCGAAAAAAGCCCGCAACACAAGGAGGTAAAAATGACTATTAAAAAACTTACTGTGGCAGCTGCAATTGCCGTTGGAATAGCAACGTGTTCCTTGAATCAGGCAATGGCGGCTTGTCCCTGCGCAGCTCCGGAAACTCCGGCACCGTGCGCAGAACCTTTACCTGTAGTTACAGGTCCTGCATGTCCGTGTGAAACCACAAAACCGAACACATGTTCAAAATGCAAAAAAGCTATGCCTGATTGTGACTGTCAAAAACAGGACCCGTGTGAAGATCCTTGCAAAGACCCTTGTGATCCTTGCGAAAAAAAATCTGACTGCGGCTGTCCTGATGAAATCAGCTGCGATGAACCGGCAGAACCGGCTTGCGCAATATGTCCGCAGACAGGCAAACCCGACAGAAAAGATATGAAACAGGTTTACGGTTATCCTAACGCAATCTACGGTACTAACAACTATGTAGGCCAACCTGCAAACTCTATCTTCTCAACAGATACACCGATTGCGTCTACACCGCGTGTACTTTCTTCAAACGTTAACGGTACAACTATCTCTTCACAAGGACAGGTTACAGGTGCAGCAACCGAAATGCCCTGCCTTAACGAAGCTCCTACACGTCATAACGGTATTCCGATTGACAGAAATGAACGCTTGATGGACGGTAACAACTGCCCTATAGACTTCCAGTCTACAAACTCAATTGATGCGGTCAGAAAATCTTTTGTACCGTATGAAATTCCAAACCAGATAATGCAAACTACAGGTGCTGCCGCAAACCTGGGCGGATGCCAGTTTCCCGATGTCCCGAACGGTTTCTGGGCAGCATGCGACATTGATAAATTAGCTATTAACGATGTTGTAGTAGGTTACCCAGACGGATATTTCAAACCTAACAGAAATATTTCACGTGCAGAATTTGCTACAATACTTGTTAAAGGTTTCAACCTTGACAAATGCGATATGCCGAGAGAAGGCTTATTCAAAGACGTTCCTATGAGCAACTGGGCTAACGCTGCAATTGCCAAGGCTGTTGATGAAGACCTGTTAAAGGGCTACCCCGACGGTAACTTTAAACCAAACCATCCTGTAACAAGGGTTGAAGCTTTAACAACAATTGCTAAAGGTATGACCTGCGACATTGACCAGTGTAAAGCTGATGAAATCTTAAGCAAATACGCAGACGGTGCTTCTATTCCTAACTGGGCAAGAATTCCGGTTGCAAAATCACTTGAAAACGGTGCTTTGAAAGATTCACCAAACCCGAACATGATTATGCCGAACAAAGAAGCTACCCGCGCAGAAGTTGCTTCTATGATGCAGACAGTCAGAGTTGCATTAGGCTATGACACTAACCCGAAAACAGCTAACAATATCTGCCCTGCTTGCCCTGTAAACAAAAATGCTTTCGTTGAACAGGAAGAAATCGTTAAAATTCCTACTTTAAAAGTAAAAATGATTGACCAGTTAACCGCAAAATCATCTCACGTAGGCCAATACTTCAGAGCAAACACTCTTGAAGACGTAACAATTAACGGTGTAACATATCCTTGCGGTTCAACCGTAACAGGTCAGGTAGTAGAAGTTATCAGACCTTCAGGATGTGACAAAGGTGCTTTGAAATTGTCATTTACCGAAATCAAAAACGGCGACTGCAAAACTAAATTACCTAAACAAATCTTGCAGGCACAGGTTAACAAATCAAAACAGGTTAACCCTGTTGCAAGACTGGTTGAAATGCCGTTCACACTTGCAGGCTCGTTAGTCGGTGTAGCAGGCAGAACAGTCGGCGGTGTTGTAACTAACCTCGGTAACGCTGTTGAAAACGTATCTAACGACGCAGGTTATATGTTAGGACACGTATTCCAGGGACAATTCGGTGCTGCTGCACGTAACTTAGGCGACGGCTTATGGGAAACAGTTAAAGCTCCGGTTGATGTTACAAGAACTGCTCTGTCAGGTACAATGGGCTTATTCCAGACTACAGGCGACGAATTTGCTTACCTTGTTGACCCGCGCGGATACAAAATCTCCGCTGTTAACCCAAGAGAACACATTACTATTGCTTTTGGCTGTTCAGAATAGCGTAAGCTGACAAAACATAACAGTCAATTCCATTAAAAACAGTAATTAATTTATTCTAAGCCTGGGGAAACCGGTATCTTATAAGATACCGGTTTCTTTATGCAAAATTAAACTCTGTCAAAATTTAACAGCTTAAAACCGCGTTTTTTCTTTTCAAGTTCAACGTCAGGAAGCTCGTAACATTTTATGCAGCGTGCTTCATAAGTTTCATCCCCGCCTATCATAATCAGAGGTGAATTTTTGTCAGCAGGTTTACCGTCAATAAGGCGCTGGGTGCGAGTTGCATTTTCACATCCGCATTTCATACATACGGCATGAAGCTTATCCACTGTTGTTGCTATACACATTAATTCAGGCATACTTCCGAAAGGTTCGCCTTTAAAGTCAAGTTCCAGACCTGTGCCGATTATTTTTTTGCCTTCATCCATCAATTTTGAAATGACTTTTACGATATTGCTGTCAAAAAATTGGAGTTCATCAATTGCGATTACCTCATCTTCAGGTTTTACAACACTCATAATCTGAATTGCGTGCTTAACCTTTATTGCATCAAGCCATAGGCCGTTTCTTGATTCTATATAATCGCCTTTTGCTCTCGTATCAATATCTGGGGAAATTACTTTTACTTTTTTCTTTGCAATAATTGAACGTCTTATTCTGCGCAAAAGCTCCTCTGTTTTACCGCAGCTCATAGGACCTGTGATTAATTCAAAACTATACCCGTACATCACTATCTCCTTACAAAAAAATTATACATCTTTCATAAATTATTTGAAAGTAAATTAATGTAAAATTTTATCACGCAGTTTTTTTAAGCCGGCGCCATAGAAATATCGCAGCTGTTCAGGGAAGTTGTTTTCAATATCCACAAGATACATGCTGAAAACGCTGAAAGCTTTGATAAGAAAAACAATTTCGGTATTTTTTGTCCAAGTGACTTTCGGCTGCATATTTTTAAAAGGTTTTGTTATTCCGAAAATACCTTCACTGTTATCCGCCGTCAGGAAGATAAATTTGTCATTTTTATAATGGTCAAGCATTGAAATTCCGGAATGTTCAAACACAGTTCCGAAATTACAGATAAAATTGTCGTATTTTACAATTTTAATATCAAGTCCTCTGTTATAAGCGTCAAGAAGATGCTGTTCGAGATATTTAAAATCGTGCGACCAGAGTGCAACAAAAATATTATCCCTTGCGGTTTTAACAATTTCAATTAATTTGTCGTAAATCTTAATCGTGCCCGAAACCGTTAAAACAGGTTCGGTATAGCTGTCCTCTTTTAGGTCTGGCAATTTTTTTTCAAGAAAGTTAATTGTTGAATCAATCTTTCTTTTATAACGCTTTGTTAATTCTTTCGGTTTTATCGGGGTATATGTCACTGGTTTTGTGTTGGAAGGAATTACAATATGCATTGTTTCAAGAACTTTTAGGGTATCGTAAGTTCTTGACTGCGGAATATTTGCAAGTTTGCTGACCTCATAACCCGTTGCAGGAAACTTTTTCAAAAGCGCAACGTAGACCTTTGACTGGTATTCATTAAGCCCGATTTCTTTTAATTTTTCAATTACTTCATCCATAAAATGAGTTTAGCCGATTTTTGAATTTTGTGCAAGAAAAAATTGGTAGATAGAAAGTTAGAATGATAAGAACTTTAGTAATGACAGAAGCCACTAATGCAAAACTGAGTGGCGGATGGAACGGCACGTTCCTAAGCTCTCGGGTGGGCTTCGTTATAAACTTCTTTTAAATGCTGTGTTGAAACATGGGTATAAATTTGCGTGTTTGAAATGCTTGCATGCCCCAGAAGCTCCTGCACAACTCTTAAATCCGCTCCGTTTTCTATCAAATGGGTTGCAAAACTGTGACGGAACACGTGGGGAGTAACGTGTTTCGGGAGATTTATTTTTTCCACAACATCGTTAATAACGTTTCTTATAGTCCTTGTTTGGAGTCTGTAGCCTGTATTATTTATGAAAACAGGGGAATTTTCATCCTGAGGGGGAACCGGAAAACCTTTCGGTACAAGTGCTCTTGCAGTTTCAATATAACGTTCGAGATAATTTTTTGCTCTGTCTGTGACAAGAATTATACGTTCTTTTGAACCTTTTCCGAAAACTCTTATTTCGTTATGTTCAAGGTTTAAATCTCCGAAATTCAATCCTGATAATTCGGATATACGCATACCTGTTGCCCACAACAATTCCAAAATCGTTCTGTTCCGGTATCCTGCAGGAGTTTCAATTTTTGTATTATTCAAAATTTGTTCGACTTCATCAGGGGTCAAAAATTTCGGCAATGATTTCGGACGTTTGGGATTTATCAGACTCATTGCAGGATTTGAGTCAACTTTTCGCTCGCGGTATAAGTATTTGTAAAAAGTTCTTAATGATGCGATTTTTCGTGCTAAGGTCGTTTTTTTATAATTGAATTTTTGTATAAAATGCAAATATTCCCTGATTTTAGAAAGGTCAATGTCTTCGCATGAAACTTCATCCATCCAGACAAGAAAGCTCAAAATATCCGAACAATAAGCCTTTGCCGTATGTTTAGAAAAGTTTTTTTCCGCAATTATATACGATTTAAAATCTTCAAGGTCCTGTTTGGAAATTGTGTTGATACCCATGTTTTCTACACCGTTTACATTATTGATTTTTTACAGTTACTATTATACAATATTTTTAGAATAATTAAAATAGTCAACTTCTAACCGGTTGCAGGAGAAAACATGAATTATAAAAAATTATTAATATCATCTATCGTCGTTATGACTGCGTTATCTACACAGGTGTATGCAAAAGAACTTCAGGCTCAGGTTCAAAAAAATACAGCGAATGCAGCTAAACAAACTGCTGCCGCACCTGCGAAATCAGCAACCCAAATTTATCCGGAAATTGCAAGGCTGATTGAATACAACCACTGCGCAGAAGCAGATAATAAAATTCGCGAACAGTTAAATCTTAAACCAAATGACATTAATCTTCTTGCTTTAAGAACTGTTTCTATGGCTAAACAGCATAAACTTGACCCTGCACAAAAAGAGCTTGATAAACTGCTGAAACAATACCCCAAAAACCCTACTCTTCATTATGCTCAGGGGCTTGTTTATCTGCAAAGAACCACATCTTCCGATGTTGACTATATAAAAAATACACGTGCACTTATAAATTCATCTCTCAGAGAATTTGTAAATGCAGTAAATCTTAACAGTAAATACTATGAAGCTTACAATGCAATGGGTGTTGCAACTTTAAAACTCGGCAATACAAACGATGCAATGGATTTGTTTAATACAGCATTAAAGATTAATCCTTCATTTGCAACGGCTTACGATAATATAGGTGTTGTGGAAATGATGAACGGTAATTTGGATTCTGCCGAAAATTACTTTATGAAAGCTATGAAATACAATTCCCACAACCCGACTGCATGGTATCACATGGCTCAGGTTGAAACTTACAGAGGAAATTATTCAAAAGCTTTAACATGGGTAAACCACTCTGTTCATGTTAACCCTAATTCTTCACCTGCTTTGACTTTGCAGGGTGAATTATATCTTAAGCAGGGTAACCAGGCCGCCGCAATAAATTCTTTCAAAAAAGCACAGATTGTAAAACCGGAAAATGCAAGACCTTATCTAAACCTTGCAACAATTTATGAAAACCGTGCAGATGAAGAATTTGCAATGGAACAGTTGAAAACCGCAATTGCAATTAACCCCGGCTATACAGAAGGCCGTTTGAAAATAGCTAACATGGCACTTCATATTAAAAAATATGATCAAGCTCTTGATTACTATTCAAAATTGGTTGGTGATGAAAATTATAACGATGAAGCTATAATCGGTCTTGCCAATACATATTATGAAATGGCTAAAGAAAGAGGCGGTAACGAGGGCATAACTACTAACAAAGAAGTTTATCTTGCTTACGACTATGTAAACAAAGCTATTGAACAGTGCCCGAATGATTTAAAACTTCACCTTGCAAAATTAAAACTTGCAAGACTTGTCCACCAGGCTCCGCTTGCAAAAGACAGTCTTAACTATATTATTCAGGCTGCAGGCAACAACCTTATGGACAGCGTAATTAAAGGTGAGGCTTACCTTGCAATGGGCAGAGAAAAAGATGCTGTTTATACTTTTGAAAACGCTATCAATTTCTCTAACAATGTTGATGATGATTTATACCTTGCTGAAATTCTTGTACATAACAAACAGTTTAGAACGGCAAGACAGGCCTTGCAAAAAGCTTTGATGAAAGACCCTGATAATGTTATTGCAAAAAATGGTATTGCGTATATTAATCTTTGTGAAATCAAATCAAATGAATTCTTTGATATTGCGCAAAGACAGTATCAGGAAAAGAATTATGCTTCAGCAATCGAATACTGCAACCGTGCTATAGATTTCTATCATAACAGTTCGCAGATTGCAAAACTGAAAGCTATGTCGTATGAAAAAGAACTCAACTACAGAGGCGCTGTTAAATACTATCAACAGTATCTGGCTATGAATCCTAACGCTTCCGATAAAGTTGAAATTCAAAAGAAAATAGAAAAATATAAAGTAAAAGCTCAATAATAAATAATTCAACTACTACCAGACCGGGATATGAAAAAGTTCGATATAAGAAAAACATTTGAAATATTTTTGAGAGAGCCCATCAGTGTATTAACTGAAGGGCTGTTTCAACTTGTGAGCATCGAGAATAATATATTTAACCAGAAACCTTATGTAAATGTTGATTTTGTCAATAAAAAAACTCAAATAACCGTTGTTAACAGCGAAAAAATGTATAACCTGTTTCAAAAAGTTTTATTTAAAAACAAGTTGAAAAAGCAGAAAGAAAAGGCTGCAGGTAAATGATAAAATATATGCAGGCAAAATTTTTAATAAGCGCTGAAAAACTCTCGCAGTGTCCTTCTTATACACTGCCCGAATTCCCGCTTTTAGGACGTTCAAATGTCGGAAAATCCTCGTTTATAAACGCGCTTGCAAACCAGAAAAAACTGGCAAAAACTTCCAATACTCCGGGGAAAACCAGATTAATAAACTTTTTCCAGTTCTCTGATAAATTTATGATAGCTGACTTGCCCGGTTACGGCTATGCAAAAGTATCCAAAGAAGCACAAAACAGATGGCAGAAATATCTGGAAGAATATTTACTTAAACGGGAACAAATATCTTCATTAATTCAGCTCATTGACGGCAGACATGAAATTCAAAAAAACGATTTTCAGATGAGAGAATGGGTTGAGGCTTATAACCTTCCGATATTCACTATTGTGACAAAAATGGATTACGTCCCGAAATCAAAAACATTGAATGTTATAAAAAATGTTGAAAAACAATTTGGCGGAATTGTTTTACCTTTCAGTGCAGAAGATCACAGGTATAATGAAGGGATATTTGAACATATTTTGAATTTGGGTGATTAGTCATCTTTATCACCTATTAACAGATACATAATCATGTCTAATCTGCTGTTAAGTTCCGTATAAGTTTAATAACAGACATCAAAATTGTTTTTTGCCGCTTCTTTACATATTTCAATTTCTCTTAAAATTCGTTTTTTATTAATTTCCATTATTATTAATCCTCTTTTGCTAGTGGTACTAATTGTGCATATTGTTAGTATAGCTAACAATAATTAAATGAACAAGGCTTATTTACAAAAATTAGCAAATCGCATAAAGGAGCTTCGGGCAAAACAAGGATTGACTCAGGACGATTTAGCCTCAGAATGTGTATCAAGAGGAATGATAAGCCTGTTAGAAACTGCAAGAACAGATATAACTGTTTCAAAATTAAAATGTATAGCTGATAACCTTGGTGTTGATATGAAAGACTTATTTGATTTTGACTAACTAATTATTATATCCACTCAGGATAATAATTAATCTCTATTATTTTATTAGTCTTTAACCTTGCATGCCCGCCTTTTATAAAGTTTGTAAGCGAACCTGTCGGGGGAAGAATAGTGAGCGCCCATTTTAAAGGAAATACCCAGAGGCTTCTGTCCTGCCCGAAACGTTCATAGGTATAATCAATCTTACTCGCATCTATATTTTCAAATTTAAAATCCCCGAAAATTATACTTGCAGGAATACCGTTCATTCCGCTTGCTATTATTGTTTCAATTCTGGCAGGGACTGTTGTTCCTTTCGGGATAATTATTTTTCCGTTGTAGACAACATCGCTTACAACACGAAATGTTACAGGCTGACCTTCATATATGTGGTTTTCATCTTTGATATCTTCAGTAATATGCAGCCGTATAGGGATTTTTACAGTGCTTTCGTAATTGTAATTCAAGTGTGCTGCAGGTTTTTCCACATGAACACTTTTGAAATACGCATCAGCAAATTCATCTCTGACGACCTCCGAAAAACAGGGAAGCGAAATGCAGTATAGAAGTACAGCCGTAACAATAAATTTATTCATATTTTAATTTTTCCTTAGAACCGCTTTTGATTTTTTCTTCAAGTAACTTTCTGTTATTTACGGAAGTCAGTAAAAAATTTTGATAATTCGGATTTTCTAAATATTCATTATCCGCAAGATAAGAAGGGTATTTTGTAAAAATATATTCGTAAATACGTGCCAGTCTTTTAGAGGTCAAATTTTTATTTGAAATAAAATCCTGATAGTGCTGCGGAAAAGCCTTATTTATAAATGTGATGAGTGCAAGCGGGTTATATCCGGCTTTCACCATATAATCTACGGCTCTTTTGTCCGCAACAAGTTCAAATTTTTTCGGAGCTGCTTTTATTTGAAGTGCCGTAAGCCATCCATTGCCCATTCCGTCAAAAGTTCTTGAAGCATTTGAGATTTGTCTTGCAAGATATGCTGCAAGTTCATTATCATCTTCAATATATTTGTAATATTCATTAAACATTACAATCTGTCTGCTTGTAACAGTTGTATCCATTTTTAAAAGCGAATCTTTCGCATCTTTGTCATAAACAAAAATTATTCTGCCCTCAATTTTATTTGCATTTAAAATTTCAGTTCCGACTTTGTTAATTCTGCTTTGAATACTGTGTTCCTTTATAATTTCTTCATCAGTAACCGCAAAAGCCGCAGAGGTTAACAGAAATAAACCCGCAAAGATAATTATATATTTTTTCATACTTAACTCCATTTTGATTTTAAATATCATATAGTAAATCATAATATTAGTCAAAATAAACATATAAAAATACATTAAATAAAGGATTAAAATGACTTTATTGCAGGTTAAAATATAAATGGGTTAAGTAATATCTTTTAGGAGTGGCTTTTATGGAGGAAATTTTTTATCCGCAAAATAACGGCGAAATCTCAAATTCTATTACCCAGAGTTGGACAGAACAGGCATTAGAATGCTATTCAATAAAATGCGACTGCTCAAAATGTTCTCTTAAAAACGGAAACTATTCTTTCAAATGCCAGATGCCGAAAGTAATTGATATACTAATCGGTTCTGTCGGAAAACCGCGCATCAACCCCGCATAATGTACAGCTCCTTTTATTTTAAAGACAAAATGTAATTCTCAGACGGATTTAGAAAAATCCGTCTTATTTTTTTATGTTTCTACGTGCGCAGCGCAAAAAAAACGCCGTTTTTCGGCGGCGTAAATGTATATATGTATTGTTATAAATTTTTACTATCCCAAATCTCGGCAGCTGTTCTTCTTAACAGCAGAGTCTGCTATTTAGTAAAACCTTCTTTGTGAAACTTCACAAGCTTTGCAAGATGCCATTCTCTTGCATCCAGTTCATCTATTCTGTTTTTTATATCTTCAAGTTCTGCTAACAATGTTGTCAAATCTTTGCGCTGCGGAACCTGAGGTGCAAAATGCTCCTCATCTTCGCACCACGAAATAGGAAAACAATTGTTTTCAAAAAGTTCTTTGTTATTCATTGCACACTCCTTAGTTAGTTGAAATTATGCATTTTCTTTCTTTTGATACTGTGTGATAAATGCATGAATCATATCAACAAGATCAAATTTGCCGTACTTAAACGGATAGGGCTTATTTGCATATTCACTGTCTGTAATTTTTTGTAAATCCCTAACCTGCTGATAGTCAAGTGAATTAAAATCAAAACTTGTCATTTCACCGTAATCTACCATCAAATCTTCCATATCAGTAAATTTTTTTTCATCCATGAGTACACACTCCTTATAAAATCTGTCAACAAAATGTATATCGGAAAGGTTTTCGAAAAACTTTAAACTTTTTAGCGGCTTTGTTACATATTTTTACAAATCATTCATTTAGAGGTTTGACTTTTAATCTAAAATCATTAACATGACAGTACAAGGTAGAAATTGAGTGCGTAGTATGGCTAATAATAATCTTCTTGCCGGTGTTTATGCCGGATTAACAAATACATATTCTTATCTTGCTTCTCAGTACCCGAACGGTTTAACACTGGAAAATTTAACCGAAGCAAGAACCAACACATCCAATCTCGGGGTTTTAAACCAAACATTTGCATCATATCTACAAAACAACTTTGCCTCTATAGACGATGACGGAGATGGCATTATTACTTCTGACGAAATGAGCAATCTTTCAAACAGAATATCAACCCAAGGACTTACGAGAACTGAATTAACTCAATTGTATGCGTCAGGCTGCTCGGGACTTTCAGAAAGCACAATGTCAAAAATTCTTGAACATTTTGATGAAATGGATACAAACCATGACGGAAGAATTACGAGTGCCGAAATTTCAGCTTACGACATAAATTGTGCGAGAATGGAAGTGGAAGATGAATTTAATAATAAACGTGCAACTGATATGTCTGTATTTTACGGCGACAGTTCATCCTCTTCTTCTGATACTTACAGTCTTTTAAGCTACAAATACAAATCAAATAACGATTAATATACACACTTAACTTAGTAACATTTCGGAAAGGAAATGACTCCCCGTAAGGAGTCATTTTATTTTAATATTGAAATCGATATAATAAGTTTATTTTTGTCCGTTAAATGCCTGCAAACCTATGTATTTTGCAGCGGAACCAAGTTTCTGTTCTATTCTCAACAACTGGTTATATTTTGCCATTCTGTCGGAGCGAGATGCGGAACCTGTTTTTATCTGCCCGCTGTTTACGGCAACTGCAAGGTCAGCAATAAACGTATCTTCGGTTTCTCCTGAGCGGTGTGAAATTATTGTTGTATAACTTGCCGCATGCGCCATTGATATTGCATCAAGAGTTTCCGAGAGCGTTCCAATCTGGTTTACTTTAATAAGAATAGAATTTGCTACTCCGCGTTTTATTCCGTCTGCTAATCTTCTTGTGTTGGTGACAAAAAGGTCATCACCGACAAGCTGGCAATGTGAACCTATTCTTTTGGTAAGCATTTCCCAGCCTTCCCAATCCTGCTCTGCCATACCGTCTTCTATTGAAATAATCGGATATTTTTTAACCCATTCATCTAAAAAGTCGGTCATTTCCTTATTGTCAAAGGATTTTCCTTCACCTTTAAGGTTATATTTTCCGTTTTCATAGAATTCCGATGAAGCAACATCAAGACAGATTTTAATCTGGTCTGTGTTATATCCGGCTTTGTCTATGGCTTCTAAGATAACTTCAATTCCTTCTGCATTTGACCCTAAATTTGGAGCAAATCCGCCTTCGTCGCCTACTGATGTTGCCATTCCTTTGTTTTTCAAAACATTTTTGAGGGTGTGGAAAACATTACATCCCATCTCAATAGCATGGGAAAAACTTTCAGCCCCGACAGGAGCAATCATAAACTCTTGAAAATCAATGTTGTTATCAGCATGTGCTCCGCCGTTTATAATATTCATCATCGGGACAGGCAGGGTTAGGGCATTAATACCGCCTAAATATCTGTATAACGCCATTCCGTATGCTTTTGCAGCAGCTTTTGCAACCGCAAGTGAAACCCCCAAAATAGCATTAGCACCGAGTTTAGACTTGTTTTCCGTACCGTCCATATCTATCATAAATGTATCAATTTCTTTCTGATGAGATGCCTTTTCCCCGACAAGTTCAGGGGCGATAATATTATTTACATTGTCTATAGCTTTTTGAACACTTTTACCCATATATTTTGATTTGTCGCCGTCTCTTAGTTCAAGCGCTTCAAAAATACCTGTTGAAGCACCGGATGGGACAGCAGCACGCCCTCTTACGCCGTTTGTAAGTTTAACATCGACTTCAACCGTAGGATTGCCGCGTGAATCCAAAATTTGTCTTGCATAAACATCTTCAATATATGTTGACATATAAAACCTCCTAATAACATTTTTCATGCAATTCTGTCATAAAACTTTCAACTTTGCAAGTAGGTTATCTGGTTTAAATATATGATGTTCATCATAACAACATATGATAAACTTCTTAATTATGGATAAAACAGAATTACATAAAAAGTTTGAACAAATTTATTCTCAAAAACTGGAACCTAAGATTATACCGCTGGAACAGGAAAGGAAAGGATCTTCCAACGTATTAAATACCTGGGGCTGGATTGCTTGTCTTTTATTTTTAATTTCTATCGGGGGATTTTTATTATTCAAAAAAGCTAATATATTAATCCTTGTTATTCCCGCTTTCATTATATTCTTAATTGTAGGGAAAAAGCAGAATGATTTCAGACGTAAAATAAAACACCAGCTTTTAATGGAGATTTTTTCATTATTCGGACAATTTAATTACAGTGATAAAGAACTTATTACCGAAAAAGAAATTCGTAAAACAGGATTATTCCGCTATTTCAGGCATAAAACAGATGATGACCGAATTACCGGTAATTACAAGGGCATGGATGTAATGCTTGTTGAAACAAAGTTAACCCATGCAGAAAAACGCAGTAATAATTATCAAAAAAACATTAACGAAAACGAAGCCATTGATTTTAAAGGCTTAATTGTAAAAACAGTTTTAAATAAACCTTACAAAGGGAAAACTCTTTTACATCAAAAAGCTATCGGGCAAACCGGACAAAAACAGGCAATCAAGTCATTTTTGTCAGAAGATTTTGGGGATGAAAAGGCTGATAAAATAGCTAACTCAAAGGTTGTTGATGTCGTAACCGGAGTTTTGTCATTCGCGGAAAAAATTCCGGTAAAAAATGTGAAGTTGTCATCAGACGGGCTTTCGTTCGATTTTGGAAGAGAAAAAGAAACTAATATTGACAGAAAACTAAAAGAAGTCACCCTTGAAGATCCGGAATTTAATCAAATGTATGATGTGTATTCAGATGATCAGGTAGAAGCCAGATACATCATTACACCAACATTTATGGAAAGATTAAAAAACATAAGAGAAGTTATCGGAGGATTTGATGTCCATTGTATGATAGAAGATAAATACATTACTTTATTTATCTCAACACCGGTAAATTTCTTTGAAGTAGGCGACGTATCAGTACCGCTTGATAATAAGCAAATTTACGAAAAAGTATTTATACAATTAATTTCAATATTTAATCTCATTCATTACTTTAAATTGGATAAAAAACTAGGCTTATAAGAAAGGAATTTAAAATGGAAATTTTACTTTTAATTGTTGCAGTTGCAGTTATCGGACCTTATTTGGTTTATATTCAGCTTATCCAAAAGAAAAATAAAGTTAAAGAAGCTGAAGGAAGTATTGATGTCCAGCTAAAAAAACGTTACGATTTAATCCCTAATATTTTGACTATTGCCAAAAAATTTATGGAACATGAAAAATCTTTGATTGAAGATATTACAAAACTCAGAATGAGAGCGGCATCAGCTCAGGATATGTCAGAAAAAATAAAACTCGACAATACAATTAAAGGTAAAATGGATCAATTAATGGTAAATGTGGAAAATTATCCGCAATTGAAATCAGATGCAACCATGGTTCAGGCAATGCAGACTTACGCCGAAGTTGAAGAACATATTGCAGCGGCAAGAAGATTTTATAACAGTGCAGTGAATGATTTGAATAACGCTGTCGAAATCTTCCCCTCATCTGTTATTGCAGGTATGCTGAATATCAAAGCCAAACCGTTCTTTGAAGTTCAGGAAAGCGAAAGAAAATCTATAAATGCTGCAGACATTCTATAACAAAAATATAAAAGATATAATTAAAAAAACCTTTCAGCTCACGCCGGAAGGTTTTTTAATTATCTGACAAATAACTGTGAAGTTTACTTTTAACTTTATAAATAATATGCTTTATACTGCCGAAATATCCAAAAAACATTATTGTAGAAGCACTTACCCAAGCAATAGGCCCCGCATAAAACATTCCGATATAACCGAATTTAATCGCCAAATATACAGCAGCGAATGCCCTCATTACAAGTTCTGCTATACAGGCCAGCAGAGGGAATAAAGTTTCTCCCATACCTTGCAGTGCATTCCTGTAAATGAATATTTGCCCGAGAAAGAAATAGAATAATGTGCTTATTAATAAATATTTGTGCGCAATGTCAATTATTTCTTTTGTGGTTGTCCCGATAAATGCCTCAATAACATCGGTTCCCCATATTCTCATTACAAATGCCATAAGAATACTCAACACTATATTTATTGTAGAAGTTTTTATGACACCCAATCTTATCCTTTTAAATTTTCTTGCCCCGAAGTTTTGAGCGACATAAGCAGCCAGTGCGACTCCGAATGACATCATAGGTAGTGTCGCTATCTGCTCGATTCTTAGGGCTGCTGTCAAAGCGGCTATTACGTTTGAACCGAAAGTGTTGCATACACTTTGAATAATCAGAATACTTATCCCGATAATTGAAAATTGAACAGCCATCGGTACTCCGACTCTCAAATGTTCGTATGCTGATTCGTAAAAGTTTTTGTCTAATTTTATAAACCATTCTGTTCTTCTTATATGCAGAATAGGAAATTTGTATTTTATAAAGAATATACAAAGGATTACAGATACAGCTTGAGATAGAATTACCGCAATTGCAGAGCCCGGAACCCCCAAATGAAATATCTGTATGAATATTAAAGCAAGTACAATATTAATTAATGATGCAACAATAAGGAAATATAAAGGCGTTTTGCTATCCCCCAATGCCCTTATTATGCTTGATAACATATTGTATAATGTTGTAATAATTAAACCTATAATAATTATTTCCACATACCAAAAAGCGTTATGATAAATGTTATCCGGTACATTCATCCAGTGCAAAATCGGATTAATAAAAATACTGCACGCTACAGAAAAAACAAGTGTAACAATGGTACTCAGAATTGTAGAAACAATAAAAGAATTTTTAACACCATGTATATCTTTGGCACCGTATCTTTGTCCTGTTATTACCGCAAATCCGTTAGTTAAACCTACAATAATAAAAGTTATAAGAAAAAACACCGGCGCAACAGCTCCAACTGCCGCAAAGGATTCTACACCTAGTGTTCTTCCTACAATTACAAGGTCAGCAATGTTGTATAATTGCTGGAAAATGTTGCCTATAAGCAACGGTACTGAAAAAACAAGGATATGTTTTAATGGGTCACCCTTGGTCATGTCGGTAATCATAAAAAAATAACCTTTTTTGACAAATTCTCATAAAATATTATAAATGAAAAAAATTTTTTTATTAAAGTTTTTTTATCTGATGCCGTAAAATATATAAAACGATAAAGGAAGTTTAATGGATATAAATTCTTTATTAAAACTATTTAAATCGGTTGATGTGAATAATGATTTAATAGTTTCCAGGGAAGAATTTGAAAATAGTAATGTAAAAGGCTCTGTATGGGAAGATAAGCTAAAACCTGATACCGGTATAGCAGCCTTTGTTATACGTGGATTAGCTGTTGAACATGAGAATAATGAAAATGATAAAAATATGAGCGGTTTTGACAAAATGCATTCCAAACTTGTATCAAAAGGTATACAGCCTGTTTTTTATGATGACAGGAGCGGATATATGTTTTACGGGAATTATATTAGATTGTACACAAAAGATATAAAGACTTATGATGATATTCCCGATGCTCAAACAGAAGGTTTAAAAGATGCAAAAGGTGTTGATATATCTAATCTTCAGCTTACAGATGAGCAACTTTTGAATTTGGTTATTGATGATTATACTACAATGTCTGACGAACAGAGAGCTGTTTTTGACAAATACAAATATAATATGGATAAAATGGGCTGTGGTATTGAAAGTTTACATGAAATCGGCTACACAGGTTATGGAACGGCAGCTCTTTTAGATCAAAAATACTGTCCCCATGATATTTATAATGATAAAGTCAAATCATCAACAGATATAGGGACAAATATAAATTCAAATGAAGACCCGTCATGGCATGTTGCAGCAATGCTTTCAATAATGCATAAAACAGCACCTGATGCAGAAATAGTTCACTATTGCGTAACTGATATGGATCCAAAAGTTCAGACAAATCAATTAGCTGAGGCAATTAATGATATTATAGAAAAAAATAAAACTCTTCCTGATGCTAAAAAGGTTAGGACAATTGTTATAGGCTACGGTTTTTATCCGCAAAACCTGAATTATGAAGAAAATATAGCCCTGTGCAGAAAAGCAATAGAGGAAGGTATATTTATTTGTTCTAATAATACTGAGGAATTATATGGCATAAGTTTAAATGGGACAGACAGAAATCCAAAGGGTGATGTAAATTCTCCCAAAAGTTACAGCTTAGTAACGTGGCAGGATGAAAATGATTTAAAAAATATAAAAAAAGAAGTTTTAGATACAAAGTTTTTGTATATTCCTCAACAGCATTTAACAATAGCTCACGGCGATGGCAAAAGTATTCAATATGAGGGTGCTGATGGAGGTGTATGCTGGTCAAATTCTGTTGGAACTTTGTATAATACTTTTTTAAGCATAAAACATGATTTGAAACCGCAGGAATTTATTGATTTATTAATGGAAACATCAGATGAATTGAATGTAAATGGTGTTTATTGTGGAAGATTACTGAATGCGGAAGCTGCAATGAATAAGCTGGAAAGTAAAGTTGGAAATTAATGCTTGAAATTTAAAATTTTTTATGAGAAGATTTAACTCGGCGGTTGTGAGATACAAATTTTAACACATCGTTTCTAACAAATTGAATATAAAAATATGGCAAGGTAGCTCAGCTGGTGAGAGCGCACGGCTCATACCCGTGAGGTCGAGAGTTCGAATCTCTCCCTTGCTATTTAATTTAGAGGGTTTTAGATACCCTCTTTTTAATGCGAAAATCCTGTGTGTAATTATATTTTAAAGTCCGATTTGGTAGGAAATCAAATATTAAAATGTCATCCTGAACTTGTTTCAGGAGTATATAATAGTGAGACATTGAGCCAATTTGTACAGGTAGGAAGCTGCTTGATGTTGTATTCTTAAACGGGCGGCTTACTTAGCAAAAAAAATATTTTTAAGTTTTTATCCTTAATGAAAGGATTTCCTAATGATAATTCAAAATAAACCTCAAATTAATTTTAAAGCCTCAATTTCTGAGCAAGTTAGATATCAATTATACCGACAGTTATCAACAAGTTCAACAAAACTCAAATCTGCAAAATTGCTTGAAACTCAACTTGAAAAACAGATAAAAAATATTTCTCAATGGGGTTCTTCTGACTCAGAAATAGTTATTGTAAAAGATTATAGAGGAAGGTATGGATTGGGACTGCAATATAATGTTACATCTACGATGAAATTTGCTTGTCCTATTAAATTACATTTAGGTAAAACAGAACTATCTCAGTTTCTTGCCCTAAAAGAATATGATATTATAAATACTGAAAATACCATTAAGTATTTGTATGCAAAATTTGGCGGTGGATTTTTCAACCGCTTTAAATAACAACATTTCCGTTTATATTTTTATTTAAGAAATTAAGATAATACGGCATACGAAATCGATGTCTTTAGCAAAAAACGTTTAAATACAAAGAAAATTTGCTTTCGCTTAAAAAGGAAGAAATCATAAGCAAAAAGGATGTTACCATAGCTTCTTTAAGTTTTTATAAATTTTTTGGGCGGGCAGTTGTGACTAGTTATTCTTGCTGCCGCAAATAATTATTTAAAGAGTTACAATTACACTAACATAAAACTAACAAAAAAATTTTATATTTACATTATGCAAAGATTGTTGGTATTATGTTTAACTGTAATAATCGGCTTCTTTACCCCGGTTTATGCACATGAAGTCAAATTTATTCAGGTAACAGATGTTCATCTGACCCAAAATAATTCTCAATATTTAAAGGATTTTGTAACTGATGTTAATACAAAATACAGTGACATAGATTTTGTTGTTTTCACCGGCGATAATATTGATAAACCAAGAGAAGAAGATTTATCTCTTTTTCTTGAGATAATAAAAGATTTAAAATTCAAGTCTTACGTTTTGGCAGGGAATCACGATTTAGCGAAAAACCAAAATCTTACTCATGATAAATACATGAAATTAGTCAGAAAAAAATTAGGGACATATCACAGTTCAAAATCAAATTATGTTTTTAAAAAAGGCGATATTGTTTTTATCACTATGAATGGTGTTAAAGAAATTATCCCCGGACCTAACGGTTATTACAAAGAAAAAGAACTTATCTGGCTTGATAAAATGCTGACTAAGTATTCAGATAAAAAAGTTGTTATTTTACAGCATTTTCCGGTGCTTGATACGCCAATTAGAAATCATAGTCTTTATAAAAAAGAACAGTATCTGGAAGTTTTAAAAAAGCATAATAATGTAATCGCAATAATATCCGGTCATTACCATCACAACAGGGAAGAATTTTGTGATAATATTTATCATGTTGTTACCAAAAATTTTACGAATAACAGATATTATAAATTAATTGAAATTGAAGACGGATTTGTGTATACAAGGCTGATTGATAATAAAGATAATATGCCAGAGGTTTTATAAGATGTCTGATAATTTAACAGAAGCAAAAATTTTGATAGTAGAAGATGAACCTCAGATAAACAGGCTTATTGAACTTGTTTTACTTTCTGCCGGTTATTACAAAATTCAAAAGGCATTTGACGGGTTGAAGGCACTTGAAATTATAAAAAATGATAGACCTGATTTAGTTCTTATGGATGTAATGATTCCTGAATTGGATGGATTTGATTTGTGCAAAATGATTAAAAATGACGAGGTTTTAAAATTTGTTCAGGTAATAATGCTGACAGCAAGAAAAATGGAAGAAGATATCTTGAAAGGGTTTGAAAACGGAGCGATTGACTATATTTCAAAGCCCTTCAGCAATAAAATTCTCCTTGCCAGAATAAAGGCTCATCTGGAAAACTCCGGAATTAATTATTCAAACAAAATTTACAAAAATATTGTCCTTGATAATCTTAAAAAAACAGTAAAAATTGATGAAAAGTCTGTTGATCTTACAAATTTTGAGTTTAAAATTCTTGATATACTAATGTCCAATATCGGAATTGTTTTTTCCAGATCTCAATTGCTTCAATATTTGAGAGGAAACGATGGTTTTGAAATTTCGGAGCGCGCAATTGATGTGCAAATTGTGAACTTAAGAAGAAAACTCGGAGATTTGGGAGAAAGTATTGAAACCGTCCGCGGGATGGGATATAAACTTAAGGAGTGATATAAAATGAAAAAAAGAGATAAATACTGGTTAACAAGATTATTTCAATCTTTAATTATAGTTTTAATTTTTCTTTTTATTTCTCTATTTAATATAATTCAGTTTAATCATTCTTATATGGAAGAAGAACAAAAAGAATTACAGGTTTTTACAAGGCAGATTGAATGGGCGGTTTTTCCCTATCTAAAAAATAAAGATTTTGAAACAATAAAAAAATATACAAATGATTTCAAAGATGAAGATATTGCAATCAGAATTTTTGATACAGATAAAAAGTTGATTGCATCATCAAAAAACGATAATTCAAATAGCATTTTATCCTATAACATTCCTGTATTGCCGGGAAAAGAAAATAAATGGGATACATACAGACATTCCATAAAAAATAAAATGATAGGAGATGTCAAAGAAATTAATGTTGACAATAACAAGTATTACCTCGAAATAACAATTTCCGAAGACGATGTAATCGGGACAATTGTAAAGGGGCAGATGACATTAATGATTTTTTTCGGGATTTGCGTTCTCATCCTATTGTGGGGGTTATTAGAAGTATTTTACAGAACCCAAAAGACTTTCAATGGATTTGAAGATAGTGTAATAAAAATTGCAAACGGTGAACTTGATACCCCGATTGATGTTCCTAATCTGGAACTTTTGGAAGAACTTTCAATGTCGGTAAAAAAAATGACAACAAGATTAAAAAATCAAATTCAACGTTTAACCCAACTTGAAGAATATAAATCAAATTTTCTTCAAAATATCACTCACGAAATCAAAACACCGATAACTGCAATAAATTCCGCAATAGAACTTATAGAAAGCAACAATTCTATTACAAATAACGATAAAGAGTGTTTTGAAATAATCAGATTTCAGATAAAATCAATTAACAAACTTGTAAATGATATTTTGACTCTTTCAGAAATAGAAGTTGCAAAAACCGAAGAAAAGAAACATTTTGAAAAATTCAATCTTAATTCTATGATAGAAAAAAATATTTCTAATTTTTCGCATTTACCTATAAAAATTAATTTTGTCCAAAACGCGGACTCTGAATTTTTCGGTAATGAGGAATTACTCTCAACTGCCTTATCAAACCTTTTAACTAACGCCATCAGATATTCAGGTTCGGATAAAATTGACGTTATTTTTGATAAACAAAACGGGCAGATTAAATTGTCCGTGAAGGATTATGGTGCCGGAATCGAGCAGAGGCATCTTGAGCATATTTTTGAAAGGTTTTACAGGGTTGATAAGGCAAGAAGCCGGCAAAACGGCGGCTCAGGCTTGGGGCTTGCAATCGTAAAAAATATTGTTGAGCTTTATAACGGAAAAGTGATTGTTGAAAGTGAGCCGAATAAAGGTACGATGTTTACAATTATATTGCCGGAAGGAGTTTAACAATGTGGAAGGTTTACGCTGTTTTGTCTGCCGTATTTGCTTCACTAACCGCAATATTTTGTAAAATGGGTGTCAAAGGAATAAACGCAAATCTTGCAACGGGCATAAGAACTATTGTAATTTTGATTTTGATTTGGGGAATAGTTTTTGCAACTCATTCGGCAGATCAAATGAAAGAATTAACATATAAAAATTATTTGTTTTTAATAATTTCCGGTATTGCAACGGGGTTATCCTGGCTTTTTTATTTTAAAGCAATACAAATCGGTGATTTATCGAAAATTGCGCCAATAGACAAATTAAGTCTTGTATTAACCATGATTTTGAGTTTTATAATTTTTAAAGAAGCAGTAACAATCCCGTTAATTATGGGAGCTTTATTAATTGTAAGCGGAGTTATTGTTCTTTTGTGCTTTGCATAATATTTTCTGTTTTTTCAATAACTGAATATTTAATGCCTTTAATCTTTACCTTAACAGGCAGGTTTTCAAGTTCTTTATTTCTGGTTATAACAAGATGATTTTCCTTATCTAATTCTTTACCAAGCCACATTAAATCATCATCTGTTTGAAAGTTAACATGCTGTAGATTTGAATAATATAAAAGGCTGTATTTTTTGCCTGTTTTGTATGTTGAAATTGTGTAATTATTCTCTTTTGCAAGTTTGGCAAATTTCATTAAATCATCTTGTCCGTAGGAGTAATCAAACTTATACACAAAAGGTGTTAAGCAGCCTGACAATACGGAAATAAAAATTATCGTTGAAATAAAATTTTCAAATCTTTTGTTTCTCAAAATCAGCAAAAGATTTAAACTGGCAAAAGGTACTATCAAAATAAACGAAATTATCTGAATTGGGAAAAAATCCTTATAAACAGACGCCGGCAGAACAAATTTAGCAAAGCAGACAGCAAAGGCTCCCGACAAAAATATTGCATTCATAATTATTAATGATGTTTTTATTGCTTTGTTATCTTGTTCCATATATTTCATCCAAATATCACCTATTATTACTGCAATAAAAGGATAAATCGGCAGAATATATGTAATTAACTTTGCACCTGATGAACTGAAAAACAAAAGTGTTATGAGAACCGTAACCGTATTAAGAATTAAAAATTTTTCTAAGTTATCCGCTTGACAAAAGTTAAATCGAAAATCTCGTATTTTTAATTTTCGGGCAATTCCTGTGAAAAATTCCGGCAAAAATAGAAATATATGAGGAAACAATCCCCATAATAAAGTTAAAAGATAAAAATACCATGGCTGACTTCTGTGGATTACATCAGAGCCTAAAAATCTCAAAATATGATGTTTATAAATATATTCCTCAAAAAATAATCCGGGGTATGTTTTAAGCATTAAAATATGCCATGGCAAAACAATTACAAGAAACAGTATAATCCCGAAGAAAGAATATTTAAAAGTTTCTCTGTAAGTTTTGAAAAGAATAGTTGAAACAGCAATTGTTCCGGCAGGAATTACAAAACCCGGAATTCCCTTTGCCATTAAGGCAAGTCCGGTAAAAATATAAGTCAAACACCAAAATATTTTTTTATTTTTTTCATTGGTAAAAAATGTGTAAAAATAACATAAAACGGCACTTGATACAAAACTCGTTAAAACACTGTCCAAAATCGCAATTTTTGTAATCAAAATGTATTCTAAAGATGTTAAAAGAACAGCACATGTTATAAAAGCATATCTGATATCTTTAACTTTTTTGCAAATTCCGAAAAGCAGCCCCAGCGGTAAAAGCGAAAGTAAAACAATCGGCAGTCTTGCGGTTAATTCATTTGTTCCGCCAAAAATTTTGAACGCAAAACATTCTATCCAAAAATAAAGCGGAGGTTTTTCAAAAAAGTAATCCCCGTTTAAATATAGCGTCAAAAAATCACCGCTCTTAAGCATTGAACGCGCCATATCAACATACCTTGTTTCATCAACATCCAATAAAGGATATGAACCTAAAAACAAAAAATATCCGCATAACAAAATCAAGGTTAATATTAAATATAAAATAAAATCTTTCTTCATAACTATCCTTAATTTCAGGGGTTAATTTAAGAATAAAAAAGATTTGTTAGTTTTTTGTTAGCAAAGTATTTTTCAGATGAGAGAAAATGCAAAAATGAGAATTGATAAATTTCAGAGATAAATTAAAAAATTTTATTTTTTATCTTATTTATAATATAATTTTATAAGATAGAGAAGAGATATTAATATGGAACAAGAGTTGCGCGATAAAGTTAAAAAAGCTGTTAGAGAGTATTATAATGAAGTTTATGAGAAGCCGAGGGATTTTAAATACATTCCTGCTTCCGGAAAACTTCTGGGTTGTGAAGAATTAGAAGCAATGGTAGATGCTTCGCTTGATATGTGGCTGACGGCAGGAAGATTTAACGATAAATTTGAAAAGGAATTTGCGGACTATCTGGGCGTAAAATTTGCGCTTTCCACAAATTCAGGTTCAAGTGCTAATTTGTTGGCACTTTCTGCTTTAACTTCTCATAAACTTGGAGATAAAAGGCTTAAAAAAGGTGATGAGGTCATCTCTGTTGCGGCAGGGTTCCCGACAACGATTAACCCTATAATTCAGCAGGGGCTTATTCCTGTCTTTGTTGACTGTGAAATCGGGACATACAATATTGACGCTGAAAAAATTGAAGAAGCTATAACCGATAAAACAAAAGCAATATTTTTGGCGCATACATTGGGTAACAGTTATGATTTGGATAAGATTGTACATTTGTGCGAAAAATATAATTTGTGGTTAATAGAAGATAGTTGTGACGCTTTAGGCGGCGAGTTCAAGGGTAAAAAACTCGGTACAATAGGACATATCGGGACTTACAGTTTTTATCCGGCACACCACATGACCATGGGCGAGGGCGGGGCTGTTGTTACAAATGACCCGCAGCTGTACCGCATAATTTTGTCATTCAGAGATTGGGGGCGTGACTGCTGGTGTAAACCCGGAAAAGATGATACATGTAAAAAACGTTTTCAAATGCAGCTCGGTAATCTCCCCTTCGGGTATGATCATAAATACACATATTCACATATAGGATTTAATCTTAAGATAACTGATTGGCAGGCGGCTCTCGGCTGCGCACAGTTGAAAAAACTCCCGCAGTTTATTCAAAAAAGAACACATAATGCACAGTATCTTATGAATAAATTGTCGGATTTAAAAGATTATTTAATATTGCCGGAAATAAGAGAAGGTGTTAAACCGTCCTGGTTTGGATTTTTAATTTCAACTAAACCGCCCCTTTCCAAGCAAAAACTTGTAGAATATCTTGAAAGTAACGGTGTCGGGACAAGACAGCTTTTTGCAGGTAATATTTTACGCCAGCCGATGATTGTGGATAATGACATCCAATTAAGAATAGGTAACTCAAAACTTCTTAACTCAAAGGAGTTGAATGAACAACATTATAAATTACTCCCCAATACTGATTTCATTATGAATAATACATTTTGGGTAGGAGTATTTCCCGCTTTATCGGAAAAAGAACTTGATAAGACATCTGAACTTATTCATAAATTTGTTAAGGAAAATAAATAATGAATATTCTTTTGACAGGTTCCGGCGGATTTATAGGCAGAAATTTAAAAGAGTATTTACAGGATAAATATACTCTGTTTTGTCCGAGAAGTTTTGAACTTAATCTCGCATCAGAAACAGATGTTAAAAAATATTTTGATACTCATAAAATTGATTTTATAATTCACTGTGCGTCTGTGGGCGGAGCAAGAGGTATAGATGATGCTTTTGATACGGTAGAAATTAATATTTCTATGCTTAATAATCTTTTGAAATTTAAGAAGAACGATGTCAGGGTTATATTATTCGGTTCAGGTGCAATGTATGATAAGTCGAGAAATCTTCATAAAGTTAAAGAAACCGAAATCGGGCAGGTTGTCCCGAAAGATTTATACGGCCTATCAAAATTGAAGATAGCTGAAATAGTTCAAAAGCGGGATGATATTTTATGCCTTAATATTTTTGCATGCTACGGCTATAATGAAAAAGAAAATCGTTTCCCGAGTTATGCAATAAATCAGGTTCTGAATAATCAAGATATAATTATTAATCAAAATGTTGTTTTTGATTATTTATTTGTTGAAGATATGCAAAAAATTGTTGAGCATTTTATTAAAATTAGACCGAAACACAAGATTATTAATATTACCCCGTCTGAAAGCATAAGTCTTTTAGATATTGCCGGAATTGTTAACAATTTTGATGGTAACAGAAGAAAAATTGACATAAAAGTATCTTCATTAAATAATGAGTATACAGGCGATAATTCTGTATTATTAGAAGAAATTCCGAATTTTGAATTTACTTCTATGCAGGAGGGGTTAAAAAAATTTTATTGTTATAAAAAAGATAATTTACATGTGATGAATAAGTGAGAGGATTATATATGAATAGTTTAGAAAAGAAAATGATAAATACATTAATAGATTTAAAAGAGAATCATCATGTTGTCGGGATAAAAGCAGAATTCGAAGCTGAAGGCACAAGGCTTGAAGAAGCTATGCGTTTAAAAGAAATTGTTACAAAGGCCGGATTGGATTTAACAATTAAAATTGGCGGCTGCGAGGCAATAAAAGACATGTTTGAAGCCAGAACAATAGGTGTTAATACGATTGTTGCCCCAATGATTGAGACGGCCTATGCGTTAAAAAAATTCGTTCTTGCCACTAAATTTGTTTTTCCGGAGGAAGAAAGAAAAGATATAAAATTTTTAGCTAATATTGAAACGATTACAGGTTTTAAAAATTTAGATGAGATGATTTCGTCTGAATATTTTAAAGATATTGATGGTGTTGTTCTCGGACGTGTTGATATGACTGGTTCTATGGGATTAACAAGAGAAGATATTAATTCCGAAGAGATTTTTGAAATAGCTGATTCAATGGCAGTTAAACTGTTGGACGTAAATAAGGAAATGGTTATTGGCGGTGGTGTTTCCGCTCATTCTTTACCGTTTTTTAAACGTTTGCCTAAAGATGCTTTGACAAGATTTGAAACAAGAAAAATTATTTTTGATGCTAAAAAAGCAATGGAAGATAAAAATGCTGACAAAGGGATATTAAAAGCTGTCGGTTTTGAACTTATGTGGCTGAGAAACAAGAGAGAATTTTATAAAATGATTTTTGAAGAGGATGCACACAGATTAACTATGCTTGAAACGAGATACAAAAAATTGATTGAAGAAGCCGGCGGTGTGTATGCTTAACAATATAAGCAATTTTATTTTTGATTTAGACGGAACTATTATAAATTCGTCTGATGAAGTATTACGTTGTTTTGAAAAGGCTTTTAAATCAGCTGATTACCCGATAAACGTAAAAAATTTGAATTCTGATATTATAGGACCGCCTTTAAAAGAGATTATAAAACTTATAGCACCGGAGTTAACAAATGAATCAATTATTGAAAACGTAATGTCAAATTTCAGAAAGATTTATGATTATGATGAAGATGATATAAGCTACATTTATCCGGGGATTTATGACTTGTTAAAACGTTTATCATCATCAGGAAATAAATTGTTTATTGCAACTTTTAAACCGAACATTCCTACAATGCGAATTGTAAAACAGTTTAAATTAGATATGTTCGAGGATGTATACACAATTGATAAATCCGGAAAATCTGTTTCAAAAACTGAAATGATAACTGATATTTTATTGAGATACAATTTGAATAAAAATGAAACCGTAATGATAGGAGATGCTTTGAGTGATATTAATGCAGCGAAGCAAGCGGGAGTATATTCTGTGGCTGTTCTCTGGGGCTATGGAAATGATAAAACAGCGTTAAAATCTAATGCTGATATTTGTATTAACTTGGATGATTTGGACAAAATTAAAAATTTACAAGGAATAATGTGATTATGGCAAAAATTAAACTTTCCGATTATATAGCAAAACGATTAAAAGAGCATGGTGTGGAACATTTCTTTATGGTATCGGGCGGCGGTGCTATGCACCTTAATGACAGTTTAGGACGCGTTTTGTCCTATACTGCAAATCATCATGAACAAGGCTGTGCAATTGCTGCTGAAGGCTATGCCAGAGTTAATCAAAGACTTGCTGTTGTTAATGTAACAACAGGTCCCGGGGGATTAAATTGCTTAAACGGAGTTTTCGGACAATGGACAGACTCTGTGCCTGTTTTATATATTTCGGGACAGGTAAAATATTCAACAACACTGGCTTCTTGTAAAGAAATTCCTTTAAGACAATTAGGGGATCAGGAAGTTGATATTATAAGCGTTGTAAAACCGCTTGTCAAATATGCCAAAATGGTTACGGAACCGAATGAAATAAAATATCATATTGATAGAGCGATTTATGAAGCTACCCATGGCAGAAAAGGTCCGGTATGGCTTGATATACCTATGAATGTTCAAGCAGCTTTAATTGATGAAAATGACTTAATTGAATATGAGCAGCCTAAGCCTGATAACTATGATTTGAAGATAGAGGATGTTATAAATAAATTAACTTCGGCTAAAAGACCTCTTATCGTTGCAGGGTATGGTATAAGACTTTCAAAACAAGAAAACACATTTTTAAAATTGTTAGAAAAAGCAGATATTCCCGTTGTGACAACTTTTAACGGTATGGATTTATTGCCGTCAGGTCATAAGAATTTTTGCGGACGAATCGGTACTGTGGGGCAGAGAGCAGGGAATTTTACTTTGCAAAACGCTGATGTAATTTTGTTTTTAGGGACAA
This sequence comes from Candidatus Gastranaerophilales bacterium, assembly GCA_944322885.1. GTDB lineage: Bacteria > Cyanobacteriota > Vampirovibrionia > Gastranaerophilales > Gastranaerophilaceae > Stercorousia. The sequence goes on from CALUQH010000017.1 coordinate 54,688, forward strand.
GGAATAATATAAGGCAGGTTAGTTATAACTGGGAAAATTTTGCAAAAAATGCCTATAAAATTGTAGTAGATATTGACAGGGCTGAGTTAGATAAACCGACTGTTGAGCCTGATTTAAAAATTAATGCGGATTTAAACGAATTTTTACCTGCTTTAGAAAAAGAATTCCCTGTATTAAATGTGGAAGAGTGGTTAAATTTCTCCAAAAATCTCTTACAAAAGTATTCATTTGAAAATACTGCAGAATATCATTCTAATTCCGATATTATCAATGTTTATGACTTTGTACATAAATTAACTGATGCTATGTCTGAAAATGATATTATGATTGCCGGTAACGGTTCGGCTTGTGTTTGTTCACATCAGACAGCAATCGTAAAAGAAAATCAGAGGATTTTTTGGAATTCGGGTGATGCTTCTATGGGTTATGACCTGCCTGCGGCTCTTGGAGCTTGTTATGAAGCGAATGGACGGAATGTTGTTTGTCTTACGGGTGATGGCTCAATAATGATGAATATTCAGGAATTACAAACAATCAAATTTAATAAACTGCCGATAAAAATATTTGTTATAAATAATTCGGGATATTCTTCAATAAGGCAGACTCAAAGGAATTTCTTTAACGGACATATGACAGGTTCGGGAGTCGACAGCGGCGTAAGTGTTCCTGATTTTTGTAAATTAGCAGAAGGCTTTGGGATTAAATCGGTTAAACTTTCTGATCCTATTTCCTTGAAAGAGGATATTAAAAAAGTTTTATCCTTTAACGAGCCTGTTATTTGTGAAGTCGTCACAGAAAAAGAATATGCCTTTTCTCCGAAATTATCCGCAAGAAAGTTGGACGACGGTACAATGATTTCGCCGTCACTTGAGGACATGTTTCCGTTTTTAGACAGAAACGAGTATCAGGAAAATATGATATTTGAATAATTTACCAATAGAATTATTATATGGTTTTTTTTCTATATTTAAAAGAAAATAATCCGCAAAGTAAATTTATTTTTCTATTGTATTCATCAATTTTTATCTTTTTATACAAATATATTTTTCTCTTAATATATTTGAGTAATATTATGTATCGTGGAAATCCTTTTATTTGTGTTAAGATATCAAACAATAAATTTATATCATATTGATACCATGATGCAATATCACTATAAAATTTATTCAGACTTCCATGTATTAATTTTGCATTTGTAATCAATGTTTTCTGTTTCAATTTATCATCTTTCATATATGACATAATTTCACAGAACCCAAGCATCCACTGCATTTTTCTGCTTCTGTTGCATACTTCTGAATTTTTAAGACCTCTGGTATATGAACAATCAGTTTTTAATTCCATACCGTTTTCAACAATGGCTTTTTGTATTACATAAATTTTACCGCCATTGTTTAAAAAATTTATAACGGGTATTAAATGTGGAAACAGAGTATATATATTGTCAACAACATTTCTCATAACCGCATCATTAAATTCTGATGTGTTGAATATAATTGCCGGTATAAATGTTAGTTGACCAATTTGGCATTCTACCATTGTATCTGTTTTTTCTTCGTATGCATATCTTGAAATACAAATAATTTTTTCATTATTATTAACGGCTTTTTCCACTTCCGTCCAATTAGAAAAATCATATTTATCATCATCTGCTATTATCCAGAGATACTGACGATTCGCAATTTCCATTGCTTTGGCAATATTGCCGGAAAGCCCGATATTGTATTTATTTTTTTGATATTTTAAGTTGGGATACTTTTTTTGCCATTCTTCAACAACATTTTTGGTTTTATCTGTTGAATTATTATCTAGAACAAGTATATTATAATCTTTTACAGGAGATTTTTCGTCTAAAATTTGCTTAAATGTATTTTCAACGTGTTCTGCTCTGTTGTATGTTATTAGTATTATTTGTAATTTCTCTTTTATTGACATATATTTTCCTTTCTTAACACCCACTCAAGCATTTTTCTTATACCATCTTCTTTAGAGACTTTAGGAGTCCAGCCAAAAGTTTTTTGGGCTTTTGTTATATCTGCGACAAATACTTTCTGATCACTTTCTCTTGGCGGTAGTTTTGTATAGTTCATTTTTATATATAATTCATTTTCAAGAAATGTAAAAAGCTCTAAAAGAGAAAGGCTGTTTTCAATTCCGCCGCCGATATTAAATACTTGTCCTTTAGCTGTATCTATGTGCTCAGGTGCAGACAAATAAAGTTTAATCATATCTTCCGCGTGTAATACGTCCCTTACCTGCTTGCCATTACCTGAAATTGTAAATAATGTTGTTTTATCATTTTTAGTTTCAACCGCTTTCTGGCAGAACCAGCTAATCCAGCCCTGATCATAGGTGCCGAACTGCCTTGCTCCATACATTGATGAATGTCTGAATACTATTGTTTTTAACCCGAATATTCTTGCCCAATCAAGCATATATTGATCTGCTGCACCTTTTGAACACCCGTATGGTGAGTGAAAATCGAGGTGAACGCTTTCATCAAAGCCTTCAGGGAACTGTTTACAAATATATCTTGTTGGCGTTTCTTCATAATCAAGATATTCAAAATCTCCGTAAACTTTATTAGTAGAAGAATAAACAACGACAGATTGTGGTGAAAATTGTCTTACTGCCTCTAATACATTGAAACTTCCAAGTACATTGGTTTCAAAATCTAACCGCGGGTTTTGAATAGATGTGGTCATTGCAACCTGTCCGGCAAGATGATATATTATATCCGGTTTGTAATTTTTTATTACGTTCGAAATTTTTTCAAAATCATTTGTATTTTCTTTTACAAACTCAAAATTTCCAATTGATTTAAGCCATTTTAAATTTTCATCGCCGCCAATGCGTGAAAGATTGTCATATATCAATAATTGATTATTTTGTTTTAAAATTTCGGATGCAATATTCGAACCAAGAAAACCGCAGCCGCCGGTAATTAGATATTTCATTTGTTCAGCCTTTCAATTTCAACAATTTTTTTCAAACCTTCCTGTACAGGAACAAGCGGTTTCCACCCTAACAGGCGTAAACCGCTTGTATTAACTTCATAGCTTAATACTTCATTTTTTCTGTATGGTACTGCACCAAAATTAAGGACAGTTGTTGTGTTGTTTAGTAGATTTTTAATTAAAATAACGATGTCTTTAATTTTGGTGCGCGCGCCGGTACCTACTTCAAATGTGTTAGTTTTACCTAATAATATTTTTTCATAATTTTCGACAATACATTTATATGCGGAAAGCACGTCATCTATATAAATAAAATCTCTTGTTTGTGAACCTTCTGTTAAATCTATTTTTTCAACATTATTTTTTAACTGTTCAATTATCCAGGCAATAAATTTATTAGGTTTATCATTTGGTCCGTAAAAATGATCAAGTTTTAAATTGACACATTTAATGTTGTCACAATATAAAGAAAGCCAATCCGCAAAATGACTTTTGGTCATGGCATAAGGATTGATATTTTTGACGAGTATAGTACCGGTATTTATAAACATTTTTACATCATGTTTTACGGCCTCATCAAGAACACTGCATGGAAATTCAACATTAGCTTTAATCATATCTGTTATATTTTCCTTGTTTCTGCCGTAAACAGTAGCTGTATGAATGACAATATCAATTTTATTTTCATCAAATATCTGTCGAATAGGAGTTTTATCAAGATAATATATTTTTGCATTTTTCTCATTTTCATACGCAAATTGTTCCATTTGATTCAATGCAAGAGCAATAATTTTGTACCCGTATTCAAGAAACATTTTGCTTAATCTTGTACCTAAATAACCTGTTGCTCCCGTAATTAATATTGTTTGATTCAAAATGAAACTTCCTATTTTGTTTTTTCCCCTGAAATCCTTATGTTTTTATTTAATACCATGGACAGTTCCATTTTTCAAGAAAAATATAAGTGTAATGTTTGTTATCCTGTGTATATAGCGGGCAGTTATAAATCTATCCGAGTTTTCTTTTAAATGTCCTTCCGGCAAGGGTTAAAGTTATTAGGGCAATTATAATCAGCGGGATTAGATTTATGAAAACATCTGCAAACCCCATTCCTTTTAAAAATATTCCGCGGGTTAAAACCATAAAAAATCTAACAGGATTAAGCCAAGTCAAATATTGCAGAGCAACCGGCATATCCTCTATCGGAGAAATAAATCCGGACAAAAGCACCGCAGGCATCATAAATGTCATTGCGGATAAAATTGCCTGCTGCTGGGTGTTGCAGATTGCAGAAAAATAAAGTCCGACGCCGACTATCGCAAGCAGAGAAATAAAAATTGAAATCATAAACAAAAGGAATGAGCCGGCAAACGGGATATGGAAAAATATAATTACAATTCCGGTCATAATCATAGTTAATGCCATTGCAATAATAAGAGGCGGGATTGATTTGCCCAGCAGAATTTCAAAAGAGGAAAGAGGGCTTACGATAAGCTGGTCAAAAGTTCCGAGTTCTCTTTCGCGCGCTATTGACAAAGATGTTAAAATTAAAGTCGTGACAAGCGAGAGCATTGCAACAATTACTGTTAAAATATACCATTTATATTCAAGGTTTGGATTAAACCAGTTACGGACAGATATATTTATATTTGCACCGCTCATAACTCCCTCGCCCCGTGCGGGAGGTTTTGTTGATGAAGAAACTTCCGCCCCGTAGCCTGTAATTATTTGTGATGCATAACCTGAGGCAATAGATGCCGAATTGGTTTGCCTGCCGTCTGAAATTACCTGAACAGTTGCTGTTTCCCCTGATTTGATATTTCGTGAAAAATCATTATTTATCATTAATCCAATCTGGACTTTTTGTGTATCAAGTTTCTTTTTAAAATCCGCTTCATTATCCACATAGTAAAAATTTCTGAATCTCGGCGAATTTTCAAACCTTGATAATAATTCTCTTGATTCGACACTTTGAGAACGGTCAAAAACAGCTGTATCAATATTTTGCACTTCCATTGTCGCAGCGTTTGAAAAAATCAAGAGCTGCACTATCGGAAGCCCGATAATTATCCCTTTTGTTTTCGGGTCATTCCAGATTGTTATAAATTCTTTTTTCATCAGCGCAAGAACTCTGCGGAAAAAATCTCTTAACATTTTATTATCTCCATTATGGTTTTTCCTCGCCTCGTGCGGGTGAGGGTGCCCGAAGGGCGGGTGAGGGGTATTTTTCCAGCCTCATAGAAGTATTTTTATAAACAGCGGCAAATAAAATCAAACCGAGTATCGTCAAATATATTGCATTGGCAGTAACAATTTCGGGTACTGTTCCCGCCATAAACTCGCTTTCTATAAACGAAACATAATATCTTGGCGGTAAAATTCTTGTCAGATGCTGGAAAAATACCGGCATGGAATTTATCGGGAACATTAAGCCTGAAAGCATTAGAGCCGGCATAAATCCTACACTCATGGCAACCATGCTGGCTAAGAATTGATTTTTCAATACTGATGAAACATTTAACCCTATTCCAAGTGATGTAAAGAGGAATAAACTGCTTACCAGCAGCAAGACAAAATAATTCCCCCTGAATGGTATTTGAAAAATAACAATGCAGAGAAAAATATTAAATGTGAGCGACAACATTCCTAAAATGAAATACGGAATATATTTGCCTAAGACTATATGAATTGTTTTTACTGAGGTTGAAAGCATGGCTTCCATAGTTCCTCGCTCCCATTCGCGTGCAACAACAAGCGAGGTTAATAAAATTCCGATTAGAGTCATTGTGATTGCGATTGATCCGGGAACAATAAAATAATGACTGTTTAAATCGGGATTGTACCATGTTCGGACTTCGGTATTTATTGCAGGTTGTTTTGCGGAATTTGCATATTTGCTCGTTGCAAGCCAGTTGTTTGCAATTGCAAGAGCATAACTTTGAACATAATTTGCCGTATTAACTTCCGAACCGTCTGTGATTACCAGTAAATCGGCATTTTGTCCTCTTGCGAGTTTTGTTGAAAAGTCGTTAGGGATTATAACTGCTCCTTTAATTTTTGAACGGGCAATCGCGGTTTCAATATCTTTTACATTATCAAAATATATTGAATTAACGTATTTGCTGTGTCCGAAAGATTTGACAAGCGTCGCAACTTCAGGCGTCGGGTCATCATTTTTAATCCCCATCGTAACTCTGACAGAATCCAGATTTATCCCGTACATATAAATCAGGATAGAAATTAAGGGCAGTACAAATGCGATTATTATACTGCTCGGATCGCGGAGAATTTGTTTAATTTCTTTTTTTATAAGCGCAAGAAGTATTTTCATTCTTTTTCACTCTCCTTTATAAGCGTTATAAAAGTTTCTTCCATTGTTTTTGCGCGGGCTTTGTCCTTTAATTCCTGCGGAGTTCCGAGAGCGATTGTTTCCCCGTGATAGAAAAGACTTATTCTGTCGCAGTACTCTGCCTCGTCCATAAAGTGGGTTGTTACAAGTATTGTTACTCCCTTTTTGGCAAGGGATGTAATATGGTTCCAAAAATCGCGCCGTGTCAGAACATCAACGCCGGATGTCGGCTCATCAAGAAACAATACGGGCGGATTATGGATTAGAGCGCATGCCATTGAAAGACGCTGTTTTAAACCCAGCGGTAACTCTTCGCTTTTTTGGTCTGCATACTCTTTTAAACCAAAAACTTCAATAATTTCCTGAACTTTAGATGCTCTGTTTTTAAATTTTATGCCGTAAGCTGATGCAAAAAATTCAAGATTTTCTCTGACGGTAAGGCTTCCGTAAAGCGAGAATTTTTGCGCCATATAGCCTAAATTTGAGCGTGCTTTTTCTGGATCTTTTGTAATATCAATTCCCATAATTCTTGCTGTTCCGTTTGTCGGTTTGGCAAGCCCGCACATCATCTTGAAGGAAGTTGATTTTCCAGCCCCGTTAGGTCCGAGAAGTCCGAAGATTTCTCCTTTTTGTATGCAAAATGAGTTGTTTTTTACAGCATAAAAATTTCCGTATTTTTTTTCAAGATTATCTGCCTCAACGGTATAAAATTCGGATTGTCCCCTCACCCGGCACTTTGTGCCACCCTCTCCCGCATGGGGCGAGGGTAAAATGTCTGTATATTCGTAATTTTTAGCAATCAAAGACTCTTCCTGCTTATATCCGCCCATAAGATCAATTACTTTATCTTCAAATTCTTGTGCCGTTGCCCCCAAATCATGCGGTTTACCCTCATAAATTACTCTTCCTTTGTCTATAACAACTGCGGTATCAAAACTGTGGGCTTCATCCAGATACGCTGTTGACCATAAAACTGTTGTTTCGGGGTTTATCATTTCACGCACCATTTGCATTAAATCTTTGCGTGAAATCGGGTCAACCCCGACAGACGGTTCGTCGAGAAGCAGAAATTCGGGATTGCCGAGAAGAGTACAGGCTAATCCGAGTTTCTGTTTCATTCCGTCCGACAATGCACCTGCAAGTCTGTCTTGAAACGGCGCAAGTTTTGTAAATTCAAGCATTTTATTAAGTATTGACCCCTCACCCTTAATCCCTCTCCCGCAAGGGGCGAGGGAAATTCCTTTTAAATCCGCATAAAGTGTCAAGTTTTCAATAACCGTTAAGTCTTCATAAAGCCCGAACTTTTGAGGCATATAACCGATAAGCGGTGTTAATTCGTCTTTTTGGGTTACAGGATTAAATCCGAGTGTTAAAATTTCTCCTTTATCGGGAACTAATAGTCCGATAATTGTCCGTAAGAGCGTGGTTTTTCCCGCTCCGTCAGCGCCCATTAACCCTGTGATTTTACCTTTTTCAATATTCAGAGAAAGGTTATCAAGAGCTGTTATTTTCCCGAAAGTTTTTGTTAAGTTTTTAATTTCTACGGTGTTCATTGTTTATTACCCCTCACCCGACACTTCGTGCCACCCTCTCCCGCAAAGGGGCGAGGGTGAAGCTATTTCCTTTATTAAAAACTCATAGCAGCCTTCTATATTGTCGTCAATTTCATTATTCCAAAACCTAATTACTTTAAAATTTTGTTTTTCAATATAAAAAGTTCTTTGTATATCTGAAAAAGAACCATTATGATGTCCGCCGTCGATTTCTATAATAAGTCGTTTTTCCAGACAAACAAAATCAGCAATATACTTATTATCTATTGGAAATTGTCTGCGGAATTTTACTCCAAGTTTAGAGTTTCGTATTATCTGCCACAATTTACGTTCTTGCATTGTTTGTTCTTGACGCATTTGTCTTGCAAATTCTTTTATATATTGTGCATAATATCTGTGTTTTTTATTAGTTACCATTGAGTCCTCTTTATTTTTATTCCCTCGCCCCCTTTGCGGGAGAGGGATTAAGGGTGAGGGGTAATATCAGTTAAATCCACCTTAATAGTTACAGGCATACCCTGACGCAAGTATTCATCTATATCATAAATATAAACTCTTATACGATAAACCAGATTTGTTCTTATATCTGTTGATTGGACGGTCTTAGGTGTAAATTCCGCAACAGGAGAAATATATCCGACCTGACCTTTGTATTCTCTTTTATTGCCTGTTTTGGGATCAGTTGTGTCTGTGTAAACTTTTACGGTTTGTCCGTATTTGATGTTGCCTAAATCTGTTTCGTTAACATAAGCACGCACCCATACAGGTTTTGTTTTTGCCATTGTGTAAACCGGCTGGCCTTTAGATACATTTGCTCCCAGTTCCTGAACTCTTATCATAATTATTCCTTCTTCCGGTGCATAGACTTTTGTATAATCCAGCTGGTTTTTAGCAAAATTTTTCTGTGCAACTGCGCCGTCATAATCAGCTTTTGATTTGTTTTTTGTGTTCAATAAGGTGTCATAATCCTGTTTTGAAATCGTATTATCCTCAACCAGAGGCGCTTGACGTTCAAATTTTGATTCGGCATCGTTTTTCAGGGCAAGTGTTTTTTCAACATCGGCCTCTGCCTTTTCCAGATTTGATACATAATCCTTATCATCTAGAATGGCTATTAACTCACCTGCTTTTACAGTATCGCCTTCTTCTTTCAGCATTTTTTCAATCTTGCCCGCTACCTGAAAACTTAAATCAACCTGCCGGATTTCAATGTTGCCGTAAAGCGTAAGTTCATTTTCTGTTTTACGGTTTTTAAAATACAAAAATCCTAAAGTCCCGCAAACGATTAAAACTAATAATATCAAAACGATTGCTTTTTTCTTCATAATTGACCTCCGACGGCTTTATATAATGTGAAATAATTTACTATTCTCTGTGTTTTTGCCTGTGCGTAATTTGTTTGCGTATTTATAAATTTATTTTCTTCTGCCAGATATTCAGGCTCGGAAATAACTCCTTGTCTGAGTTTTTTTTGTGCGTTTTGGAAATTCTGTGTTTCATAATTAAGCTCTGATTTTGTATTATTCTCTATTTGTTTATCATGTTTGATTATACAAAGCGATGTATTAACTTCTTTGACAGCCTCCAAATTCGTCTGATTATAGTCCTCAAAAAGTTCTTCATACTTTGCTTTTTGAATTTTTAAATTTGCAACCTTCATCCCGCCTTTAAAAATATCCTGCGTTGCACCTGCTAAAATTGCTGCAAGTGAAGATTCCCATGAAAAAAATGTCCCGGGTGCTATGGTATTAAAAGCCCACACGCCGACAATATTAAATCTCGGGAAAAATTCTTTTTTAGCAACTCTTACATCAATTTTTGCTTTTTCAAGATTTGCCTCTGCCATTTTCACATCAGGTCTTGCAAAAATTACATCAGAACTTATTTCGTCAGGGATTTTGCCGGAATATTCAAAACTTTCCAAATCTCCTACCTTCATATCAGCAATATTTGAGGAAGAATTCCCTGTCAAAACCGCTAGCTGCATCATTGCTGTTTCGCGTTCCTTTTGTAATTTTTCGAGAGAACTTTTGCCTGCTTCTACACTTTTTTTAGCATTATTCAACTCAGTTAAACTTATAACTCCGCGTTCATATTTTTTAATGCTTCTGTTTAAAATTTCTTCCTGATTTTTTACAATTTTTGTTTGTCTTTCAATCAAATCGTCATACTGCAGAATATTTGTATAAACAGTTGCGACATCGGTTAAAAGTGCTAAATAAATTGTTTTTTCATTAAGTTTTGCAGCCTCCCAGCTTTTCTTTACCGATTTCGTTTTATCCCTGTTTTTCAAAAGTAAATCTGCCTCATAACTTGCCATAAAAGGAAGTATAAAAGCATTATCTTTTAATTGAAAAGTGTCCAGTTCAGGAACTTTTATCCCAAGATAATTTGCGCTGACACTGAATGAAGGGAGTTCTTTCCCCAGAGAATATTTTGTCTGCTGGCGGTACTGTTCAACAACATAACCGGCTTTTTTTAAGTCATGGTTGTTATTCAACGCATCCTGAATATAGCAGTTCAAGTTTTCATCGTTAAACCTGTTAAAAAATTCAATATTCAATTCCTGAATATCAACCGCAAAGCAGCTTTGTGCCATAAACAGCAAAACTAATACAAGGAGCAGTTTTTTAATCCTAATTTGCACCCTCCTTTATAACACTTTTAATATAAAGTTTTACATTTTCTTTTATAATTTTAATATCTTCTTCACAGAAGTCATCCTGCCCGAGAGGTCTAAGCGAGAATGCCGGAAGAATACGCGGAGAATTTACCTGAGAAAGCATGAAGAGAGTTTTAAATATAACAAGCCTGTCATTAACATCTTTGTTTAAAACTCTTGCAACCACAGCTCTCATATAATCCAGAACCGGAGATTTGACTATAAAATCGGGTTTTTGCTGTTCTTTTAACAGCAAAACTATTAAATCCGAAGAAATATTTGTATAGAAAAAGTCAACGAATTTTTCGGATATAACCATTAGCAAATCAGCACATTCATCAATGCTCATACTTTTGGGATTTTTATTCAAATCAAGAAAATTTTTGGAGTATTCAATCTGTTTTTCAAGGAGATTTTCGATAATACCGTTGTACAATTCTTGTTTTCCGCCCCAGTAATATGAAATCATGCAAAGATTTACATTAGCTTTTTTGCAGATTTCTCTGATGCTTGTTCCGTCAAACCCCTTTTGTGCAAAAAGCTTTGTTGCAGCCTCTAAAATTCTTGTTTTTGAATTTTCATCTTTTTCATTATCATAGACCATAATGTAATTATAAAACAAACGTTTGATTTTGTCAATAATCCTTCAAAAATCTTCCGGTAATGCTGTTTGAATTTTTTGCTATTTCTTCAGGTGTGCCTGTGGCGACTATTGTTCCGCCCTCTTCTCCGCCACCGGGGCCCATATCAATTATATAGTCAGCATTTTTAATCACATCTAAATCGTGTTCAATAACAATAACAGTAGCGTTGTTATCAATAAGCTTTTGAAATACCGCGAGTAATGACTGTACATCTAACGGGTGTAAGCCTATTGTAGGTTCATCAAAAACAAAAACTGTATCTCCTTGTTTTTTACTCATTTCGGATGCCAGTTTTAAGCGCTGTGCTTCTCCGCCTGAAAGACTCGGGGTTGCTTCTCCCAGTGTAAGATACCCAAGACCCAGATCTTTTAATACCTGTAGTCTTTGTTTTACCTGATTTAAATCTTTGCAGGCCGAAAGTGCGTGGTTTATATCCATTGACATAAGCTCCGGCAGGGAATATTTTTCTTTGGATTTAGATGTATATTTAAGATTTTCTGCCTGTTTTGAATATCTCGAACCTCTGCAGTCGGGGCAGGGTATGTCAACATCGGGCAAAAATTGGACATCAAGACTTATACTTCCTGTTCCGTCACATGTCGGGCAGCGCAGGGCTCCTGTATTATAAGAAAAATCACCGGCTTTGTAATCTAATTCTTTAGCGGTTTGTGTTTTTGCAAAAATTTTTCTGAGTTCATCATGAACATTAGCGTAAGTCGCAACCGTTGAGCGGACATTAATGCCGATTGGAGTTGCATCTATAAGTTTTACCTGTTTAATTCCATCGGCATTTATACTTTTTATGTGTTCGGGAAGTTTTTTACCGGATATTTTATTTTGTAACGCCGGAATTAAACTTTCAAGAATCAGTGTTGTTTTGCCTGAGCCTGAAACTCCCGTTACCACGGTAAGTTTTCCTTTAGGGATGCGTACATCTAACGGTTTGACGGTGTGAACAGATGATGTTGAAAGATTAATTTCACCGTCTGAAAATATATCAGAACTGTTTATCTTTGTCCTTATTTGTTTGTTATTATTTCCTGATAAAAAAGGACCGATTTTAGAAGCTTGATTTTTTACAATATCAGAAATTATTCCCTGTGTAATAACTTCACCGCCGTCTGCGCCGGAATCTGGGCCGAGTTCGATAATCCAATCGGATTCTGATAAAATTTGCGTATCGTGGTCTACAAGCACTACGGAATTTCCATCCTCAACAAGATCATGCATTACTGTGTTTAATCCTTTAATGTTTGCCGGATGCAGGCCAATTGAAGGTTCATCCAGAACATATAGCACGCCTGTTGTTCTGTTTCTGACTGAACGGGCAAGCTGCATTCTCTGCCTTTCTCCTGTTGAAAGTGTTGAGGATGCTCTGTCAAGAGTCAGGTATCCAAGTCCCAAATCCATTAATCGTTTTGCGGTTGTTTGAAAAGATTCGCAGATTGACTCGGCCATAGGACGCATTTCTTCGGGAAGAGAGGAAGAAACGCCGTTTACACATTTTATGAGTTCTGATAATGTCATTGTGCAGGCCTGATCAAGAGATATTCCGCAAAGTTTTGGAGCTCTTGCTCTTTCTGAAAGACGTGTTCCGCGACAGGCAGGACAGATATCTTCTTTGAGGAATTTTTCTACACGCTTCATTCCTTTTTCATCTTTTACTTTTTTCAGGGCATTTTCTACTGTGTACACGGCATTATAGTATGTAAAATCAATTTCTCCTGCCTGATTTGTATTTTTTGCCTTATAGAAAATATGCTTTTTTACTGCAGGGCCATGAAAAACTATATCCCGTTCTTCTTTTGTCAATTCACGAAACGGAACATTAGTTCGCACACCCATTTCACGGCATACATCGGTCATTAAAGACCACATAAGAGAGTTCCACGGGAGAACGGCCCCTTCATCAATTGTAAGCGATTCATCAGGAACAAGAGTAGATTCATCAACTGTTCTGATTGTTCCGACACCTCCGCAGTGTTCGCATGCACCTTGACTGTTAAAAGCAAGTTCTTCGGCTCCCGGAGCATAAAAATGTATTCCGCATTCAGGGCATACAAGTTCTTTTTCGGCGGCAACAAGAAGCGTCGGCTCAAGATAGTGTCCGTTCGGGCATCTGTGGTTTGCAAGACGCGAATACATTAAACGCAGACTGTTTAAAAGTTCCGTCCCTGTTCCGAATGTGCTTCTGATACCAGGGACACCCGGACGCTGGTGAAGTGCAAGAGCTGCCGGAACATATAAAATCTCATCTACCTGGGCTTTGGCTGCCTGTGTCATTCTGCGTCTTGTGTATGTCGAAAGTGCCTCAAGATATCTTCTTGAACCTTCTGCGTATAAAACACCCAGTGCGAGAGAAGATTTCCCCGAGCCTGAAACTCCTGCAATCCCTACAATTTTGTTAAGCGGAATATCAACATCAATATTTTTTAAGTTATGAACTTTTGCCCCGCGAACAATTATTTTATCAGGCTTTAATACGTTGTTATTCTGCATTTGAACTCCCCGAACACCTATTTTACAAATAAATTATAACATGTAATATTTATTATACATATTGATAAAGTTTTATATAATTTCTGTTTTTAATTCTTTTTTCCACTGCCAATAAAAGTAAATTGCGAGAATAAAATATACCCCCCACATTAAAACCGTTGAATATGCTCTTGTACCATGGATTACAAGATTTAACCACATAACAAAACAAAGTCCGTTGACAAATATCCATACAATCCACTGTTCTATAGCACGTTTAACCGTCAAATACATCCCGAGAATTGATAAAAATGTTGTAATTCCGTCAATTACAGGACTTTTGTCATTGAAGAAATTTAACAGTATTACTGATATTAGACAGCCGATAATCCCGATACCAGTAAGTATCAGGCGTTGTTTATTCTTTAACCTTATTTTTATTATTTCGCCGGATTCTTTTTTAAGATGTTTTTTCCATCGAAAAATTCCGAGAATCTGCATCGGGATGTAATACAAAAGGTAAAGAAGCATATTGCCCCAGAGCGCGTTCATAAACGAAAGATAAATATAGCACCCCGAACCGGTTAATCCGAAAAAATAACAGGAAATTTTTCCTTTTCCCGCAATAATTGTATATAAAATACCGCATATTGCATTGATAATTGCGGCAGGACTGTCTTTTAAGACAAAAGCATTTACCAGAATTATTACAAGCACAACTGCCAAACCTACAATTTCAAATGGTTTCCAGCCCTGCAATTCTTTTGTTAGAAATTCTGTGATTTTCATTATGAGCATTGTATAATGAATTTACATGAAAGTACAGGCGATTTATAATAACAAAATTTTAAAAAAAGGATTGGAATTTGCCTCAGATAACAGTTCATTATTTGTTGCAACAGCTTCCCTTGCACTTTCAACAGTTGCAAGACCGATTGCAATAATGGCAACACCTGACACTAATATAGAAAACAAAAAATATGCCTGTGCAAAATCACTTGCATCAAGTGCCGTCGGCTATTTTTTAATGCTTGCGGCTTCTTCTCCGGTAGCCAAAGCTGTTAAAAATATTGATAAAAGACCTTACAAATATTTAAAAAAATCTACGGTTGAAAATTTAAAAGCAGGTGCAAACAATCTGAAATCTTCCGGAAGATACAAATTTGCAACACAATTATTCAAACTCGGTCTGGGCTTTTTAATTGCTGTTCCTAAATCAATAATGACCTGTTCTTTAATTCCGCCTTTCATGTCAGTTCTGTTTAACAAAAAAACGTATGATGAGCAGAAAAATAAAAAAATATCATTCACAGGCAGCGGAACAAAAGGTCTTTCCAAATTAATCGGAAAAGCAATGGACACATCATTTGTCCAAAAAATGTCAGAAAAATTTCACAACACGAATTTTGAACAGCATATAATTTCTCTGACAGACGCTGCTGCAACAACGGCATTTATAACTCAAACCGCACACAGCTCAAAAATTGAGCAGTCAAGAAAAAAAGCTCTTATGTACAATGCCGCAATTTCAACAGGACTTTGTATTGCAGGCGGCTATGCAATCAACGGAATGCTTAACAAACCCACAGAAAAATTCATTAAGAATTTTTCAGAAGCAAACAAAAATTCTCCAAAACTCGGCAAATATATAGATGGAATAAAAGTTGCCAAGCCTGCTTTAATTCTCGGCGGAATTTATTATATAATTATACCTTTAATATCAACATTTCTCGCAGACAGGGTTGATAAGAAAAATATTCAATAACGGGTTATTGATATTTTGACGGTTCTTTTTTTAGTTTTTCAACGGTTTTTTGCTGGTTTCTTATATATACGCTGTTATTGATATTTGCAGGACGCTTTATAAGAGTCCAGAGCTGGCCTCCGCTAAGTTTTTTACCTTCCAACCCTTTTTCTTCTATACGGTGTTTTAAATAAGCTTCGACATACTTAAGCTGTTTTTCACGCGAAAGTTTGCAATATTCTCTATAAGTACATTTGTTTTCTACTCGCAGGCTGTCAAAACTTGTTTTATCCATTTGGATTAAGCCTGTATATTTTCCTGTACTGTTTTTAACTTGTGGGTCAAAATGAGATTCTCCATATATAATTGCACAAAGATCTTCGGGTTTACAATTTAATCGTTTGGCGGTTGCTTCAATTTCTTTAAAAAATTGTAATGAAATATTCGGATCCGGCTTATATTTGTTCTGCTTAACCTTTGCTTCCGCTTCCATTACATTGCGCCAATCCTCACATAATTTTAAAATTTTGGGTGATGCAGAATTAGTATCATATACTTCAGAATTATTATTTTTTTTAGTGGTATTTATTTTATCCCACAGACTGATTTTCATCCAATCTGCATTAAATGTTTTATTCAAATTCAGTTTGAAGTTTTCTAAATAGTTTGTTTCAGGGGCTTTCATCGGCGGACGCCATTGGATTTTTTTGTCATCACTCATTTTCTAACCTTCCTTTGTACAAATAATAACGGCAAAGTGATTAAAAATATTTAGTGAATGTAAAATTTTTGTTACAATTTAATTTTTTTACTAAGTTCCATAACGGTTTCAATATCTTCATCGGGAGATTTGCCGGCAGTTGTAAGATAATTACCTACCATTATACCTTCGACACATGTATTTAATGCCCTGCGTTGATTTTGGTCTGACAATCTCATTCTGCCACCGCAAAAACGAAGAATTGACCCAGGATTTGCTATCTTAAATATTGCAAGCGTTCTTAAAATATTTTCTTCATCAATTTTGTCAAGATAGTTTTCAAACGGTGTTTCGGGAATTGGAGTTAAAATATTTATCGGGATTGAATCAGGCTGAATTTGAGCAAGCTCAAGCGCCATTTCAACACGCTGTTCAACACTTTCTCCCATTCCTAAAATTACACCGCAGCAAAGTTCCATACCGTATTTTTTTACAAGTCTGCAGGTATTAATCCTGTTATGCCAGCTGTGCGTAGTACATACTTGCGGATAATAAGATTCTGACGTATTTATGTTATGATGAAATCTTTTTAACCCGCATTCGGAAAGCCTTTTTGCCTGTTCTTCATTTAAAATTCCTATTGAAGCACAGCTTTTTATCCCTTCAATTTTATTCACTTCTTCAATCATTTGAATAATTTTATCAAAGTCACTTTCGTCGGGAGTTTTTCCTGATGTTACTATTGCAAATCGGGATGCCTTGTGAGTTTTAGCCTCTAATGCGGCTTTCTTTACTTTATCAAGTTCTATTAAAGGATAAGATTCTATATGAGTTCTGTAATGTGAGCTCTGGGCGCAGTATTTACAGTTTTGCGAACATTTTCCGTTGCGTGCGTTTACAAGGGAACAGAATTCAACTTCATTTTTAATATATTTTGAGGAAATGTTTAAGAGTTCATCTAGATTTAAATTATATAACTCTAAAAGTTTTTGTTTTGAAATCATAGCTTTAATGGTATACCGCTGATTGACTAAAGTCAAATGATATGCTAAAATTGGCTTACGGAGGGGTAAAAATGTTCTGTCCGAATTGCGGAAAACAAATTAAAGACAGTGATAATTTTTGCAGATACTGCGGGTGTGATTTGCGTGCTGACGTTGTAATTGATAAAGAGCACCTTGACCAATCATACGGAGCTAGGGTTTATAACGGGAATAATAATGAAACACCGGAGGCAGAAACTTTGCCTGATGATATGGAAGAACTCGTTTTGTGTGATATAAAAAAGCACTGGATGGCTCTTTTCTGGCCTATTATTTTCACTCCGGTATTTTTTATTTATTTTTGGAACATTTTTTTGAATACACACAGCATATTCAGCTGGGTAGTTGTTTTTGGAATTCTTGCAGTTATAATTTATCCGGTATTACGATATATTTATGACAAAATCATTATTACAACAAAATTTGCGCACATAAAAATCGGGGTATTAAATCCTGTTGAAATTGATATTCCGCTGAATGAATTTGATCGGCTTGATATAACGCAGACATCAATGGGAAGGTTGATGGATTACGGAATGCTTTCTTTTACCGCTAAATCCGAAAGATACGAATACAGATATATAAAAGCTCCCGGTGATTTACAGTATATTATTAGCAACCCTGTTAAATTTGTTAGAGAAGCTTTAATGGATGATGAAATTTAGTATCCTTTTATAAAAATAATTTTATATATTTTCAAATTTTAAATTGTTTTTATAAAGATTATCTATAAGTTTTGCAATATCCTCTTTATTTCTGTTATCCATAATTTTAATATTATCATAGCATCTTGTAGTTATGTATGGTTTTACCGGTTTGACAGGTTCTGCTGGTTTAAAGTCTGTGTTTGTATTATTAACCCAGCTTGTTACTTTTTCAGTGACAGGGTCAATTTTTTTGATTATACTGACTGTTCTGCCGTCGCGTTTATAAATAGATATAGTAATTATTTTCCCGGTTTCCAAGTCATATTCCTGAATTGAGGAAATTTTATTTTCATCTTTTACATTAAAATTTATTGTACGCAGTTTTTTACCGGTTTCAGGATCAAATTCGTCAATTGATTTATAAAGAACATAGTTAATTGTTCTGAGTTTTCTGCCTGTTTTGCGGTCATACTCGTCAATAGATCTTATTTTTTTATCATTAAAATAATCATAGTGTGTTGTTTTAATTCTTGAATTTGTATGTACATCAAATTCAATAATCTTATCGACTGATTTGCCGTTTCTTCTATAGACAACTTCTTCTCTTGTTTCAGGCTGCAGATTAGAATAAAGAAGTTTCAGATGTGCGCTGTCAAAGGCATTCCCTTTACTTTCTGGTATAGCCTTTTGAATTGCTGTTAATAATTTCATCTTAAATTTCTCCTACATATATAATACATGATAAAATAAATTTTGCTATTTTATGTAAAGTATTATATATAATTGCAACTAAAATAATAAATTCCCCTACAGGGCGAATTACAATAACATATTAACCTCTTTTTTGCAAAAGTTTCAAGAATACCTTATAATCGGTGCCCCAGCTTGCCATAGCATTCAAAATAGGGGCAAGACTGTAACCGACATCTGTCAGAGTATATTCAACCCTCGGTGGAACTTCGGCATAAACTTTCCTTTGCACAAGCCCGTCATCTTCCATTGCGCGCAAATTTGTTGTCAAAACTTTTTGAGAAATTCCGGAACAAACTTTTTTAAGCTCGCCAAAACGCCTTGTACCATTGAGCAAATCGCGTATGATAAGTATTTTCCATTTATCGCCGATAAGTTTTAATGTCGTTTCTACAGGGCACTTTGGAAGGTCTTTTAACTCCATAAATTCTCCTTTAGTATCGTTTGGTAATTAAGCGGCAAATTAATACTAGCAAATTTTCTCAATAAAGTCAAAAAAAAGACCGCTAGTTGCGGCCTAACCAATTTATTATTGCATTCGCAAATGCTTTGCTGGATTGAAAATTTTGTCCCGTTATAAGGTTATCATCTTCTATGACATTTATTTCATCGGGTTTTCCTTCTACAAATTCGGCACCCGCATCCTTTAGCGCATCCTCAAGGAAAAAGGGAGTGAGATTTTCTTTTTTGTAATAATATTCTTCTTCGTTAGTAAATGAGGTAAGTTTTCTCCCGTTTACAAAAGGAATTCCGTCTTTTTTTGCGGAAAGAAGCCCTGCAGGCCCGTGGCATACTGCACTGATAAGTTTTTTTCTTGCTTCAAAATCATTGATTATTTTTCCCAGTGTTTCATTTTTATACAGGTCGAACATTGGTCCGTGTCCGCCCGGAAGAACAAGCGCATCATAGCTTGTAAAATCTATAGTGTTTAACTGTTCTGTATCTCCAAGAGCTTCCTTGGCTTTTTTCCATTTGATATCTTCAAATAAATTTTCACTTTCCGGATCCAGAGGAGCTTCTGCTCCTAACGGGCTTGCTACGGTTATATCATAACCCCGTTCGATGAATGCAAGATATGGGACGGCAAATTCTTCAAACCACAATCCTGTTTTGTGGTTTGCATCAAAGTTGTTAACGCTTGTTACGACCATTAAAATTCTTTTAGGTGCGTTAAACCGGCAGACTTCACAAACTTCTGCTTCAAAAATTTCTTCATTCTTGTTTTCATCCATAAAAAATTCCCTCCTTTTTTAAGATGAAAACATACACTTGTGATTTAGTCATTAGCAAAAAGGAGAGAATTTTAATTAGAATATTTTATAAATTAAATAATAAATTATTGATGAAATAATCATACATGCAGGTATTGTCAAAACCCAGGCAATAACAATGTTACCTACAATTCTCCATTTAACCGCATGTGCATGGAAAGTTGATCCTACACCCATAATTGCGGTTGAAATTACATGGGTCGTACTCAATGGAATCCCAAAATGAGAAGCGGTTAAAATTAATCCTGCGGCGGATGTTTCCGCGGCAAACCCGTGAATTGGTTTTAATTTTATAATTTTATGCCCCATTGTTTTAATAATTTTCCAACCGCCGTTCATTGTACCTGCCGCCATAGTGAGCGCACAGGCAATGATTACATAAATAGGAATTTCAAACTCTCCTGACGGCCCTGTATGCAAAACTCCGCCTGCTAAAAGTGCAAGAGTAATTATACCCATTGTTTTTTGCGCATCGTTTGAACCGTGGCTCAACGCCATCAAACCTGAAGATATAAGCTGCAACTTTCTAAACTGTTTGTTAACTGTCTGCGGCGATTCTCTCAATACAATAATAATCCACGCAATTAAAAGCATCAGGGTAAACCCGACACAAAATCCCAGAACAGGAGATGTAAACATAGGGATTATAACTTTATCAATAAGTGTATGAAAATGAACAACATCAACACCCGCTTTAACGATTGCAGCCCCTAAAAGTCCGCCAATGAGAGCGTGTGAAGAACTTGACGGAAGTCCGAGCCACCATGTGAATAAATTCCAGATAACAGCGGCAAGAAGCGCGCAGAAAATTACAGTAAGGGTAATCATATCAGAATTTACAATTCCCGACCCTATAGTTTTTGCAACGTGGGTGCCTGTCAAAGCTCCGACAAATTCAAGACTTGCACCGAATAATACAGCCTGCTTTGGCGACAGAACTTTTGTTGAAACTACGGTTGCAATGGCGTTTGCACAGTCATGGAAACCGTTAATAAATTCAAATGCTAAAGCTACCAACACTACAGCTATTAAAAGTAAAATTGTTATTGACATATTCTAAATTTCCTAAGACTGCTTCAAAACCACATTTAATATTGTATCTGTTACGTAAAAACATGCGTCAAAGGCATTTTCTATTTCTTTGTACATATCTCTTAATTTGATAACGTCAAGAGCTTCATATTTGCCGGAGAACAGATTACCCATCGCACGGCGGTGGATTTCATCCCCGTGGGATTCAATTTCTTTCATTTCAATATTCAGTTTGGTAATTTTCTCCACATCCGAAACTTTTTTGAACAATTTAACAATCTCGGCCAGTTTGTCGGTTGCCTGAACCAAAGTTAAAGCCTGTTCTTTCATCTCGTCAGTGTAGTCATTTAATCTGTACACTTCCAAATTTAAACAGGCTTTTACAATTTTTTTTGTAATTTTATTTAACTGAACGGCAATAGTTTGAATATCTTCTCTTTCAATAGGCGTTATAAAGCTTTTGTTTAATTGTTTTAAAACCGCTCTGTATGAAAATTTACTTTTTTTCTTATATTTAAGTGCTTTCTCTTTATATTCATCATTCAAATGGTCATGCATAATTTTGTCATATAACCTTGCCGTTTTCTGGCAAATTTCCGCACTCTCCTGAAAATATGTAAAAAACATTTTATCTTCGGGCGGCATGATGTAAGACATCAAATTAAATTTTGGCATAATTTTCTCCTTAATTGAGGTGCGGAAATTTATCCACACACGCCAAGCATACTTGAAAAACACTTATTTGAAAAGGGTATCGTTACAATTTTTAATTAACTTTTACAACCTGATTTTACGCAGCCTTCTGGCTCGGCATGAATTGATATAATGCAGTTTCCGAGAGTTTTTGTAATTTCAGCTTCTATACTGTCGCAAATTGTGTGGCATTCTTCTATTGTCATATGTTTTGGGAAAAACAAAATCATATCAAGCTGCTTCTCCGGCCCTATGTTACGGCCTCGAAGGGTTTTAAAACCGTAAACCCCTTTATCTTTGAAATTGTTTATAATTTGTTCTACGGCTTCAATATCTTTTTTAGGCAAAGAACCGTCAAGAAGATTATTCAGTGTTTCTTTTGAGATTGAAAATCCCGCTTTAAAAATAAATAATGCTACAATTATTGCAATTATCGGGTCTAAAATATCAATGCCCGTAATTTTTATCAATACAAGCCCAGCCATAACACCCAAAGATGAATATATGTCGGTTCTTAAATGTTCACCGTCAGCGAAAAGGGAGATTGAATTTGATTTTTTTGCAACCTTAAACAAAATACTGCTTACAACATAATTTGCAATAACTGCAAACAACATTACAGCAATACCTAAAGTCGTATCGACTTCCGCAGTTTCCTGAAAAAGCAACTTTTTGCACGCTTCAAATATAATAAAAAGACCTGCAAAAATAATTAATCCGCCTTCAATAAAACCCGATATGTCCTCATATTTGCCATGGCCGAAAGGGTGATCGCTGTCGGCGGGTTCAGAGGATTTCATTACCGCAAAAAATGTTAAGACCGACGCAAGGCAATCGCTTAGCGAATGAATTGCCTCGGATATTATACTGATAGAACCTGATATAATCCCGGCAATAAATTTTAAAATAATTATAACGGCATTTGAAGTTATCGAAAGTCCTGCCGCAAATTTTTTTTCTGTGATTATATCTGTCATTTTTCTCTCCGTTTTAAACACTTTAGCATAGTTTTGGCAGATTTATCAACCCTTAAAGACTCACAAATTTTTGAAATACTTTTATTAAAAGTCCAATCATCAAGTTTGGAAACTTTCAAATATTCTAAAGTTTTTTCAGGGAATTTTATATAACAAATTGAAAGCGCCCAGGCAGCAGCCATTTGTGCATAATATCTTTTGTCTTTGAATTCGTCAATCAATTTTAATACGCTGTCAATGAAGTTCGTATCAATATAATATGAAAGAAGCATCACATAGGCGAAACGTATATCATATTCTTTATCAGATTTAAAGTACGGCTGAATAAAATCCCATACAAGTTTTTTATTATGTGCGGTAAATTTAAGGCTGCTGCAAAACGTATCACACACAGCCCAGTTGTCAATTTTCGGCACAAAATTTTTGACAAGTTCAAGAATTTGTTCAGGCGGCAGTTTTACAAGACCTATAACCATTCCCTGAAGCATAACTTCTTCCATATATTCACAATTTTGACGGTTTACAAAATCTTCCCAATCACCTGATTTGTATATTTCTTTTGAGATTTTTCGCAGCTTCGGGAGCCTGACACCGAGAACATGATTAATATTCGGAATTAACGAGGCGGAAAATTTTTGGTAATCTTTTTCTGCTTCTTCCATAAGTCTTTGTTTTATGTCCATGTAAGAATTTTAACATAAAATTGATAAATTTTCCTGTTATACTTTTTTTAAGAGCACTACAGCATGCGCTTCTATTGCAAGCTCCTGTCCCACAGCGTCCATTTTTTCATTTGTTTTTGCCTTTATGGAAATTCTTTCAGGCTCAACCTCAAGAATATGGCAGAGAATTTCCTTCATTTTCGGAATATAGGGCATCATTTTCGGCTGCTGCGCTATTATATTGCTGTCAAGATTTTCTATTACATATTTTTTTTCTTTTATAAGGTTATAAACATCTTTCAATAAAATTGTGCTGTCTGCATCTTTATAAAGTTCATCAGTGTCGGGGAAAAGTGTTCCAATATCTGACAGAGCCAGTGCTCCAAGCATTGCATCAATTATTGCATGGATTAATACATCGGCGTCAGAATGCCCCAAAAGTCCTTTTTCATGAGTAATTTTAACCCCGCCTATAACAAGATTTCTTCCCTCAGTAAGTTTATGTATATCGTAGCCAAGCCCTATTCTGTACATTTTTACCTCACATGCAAAATTTATTTACAGCTTTTACAAAACCGTTATTATCAACGGTATCGGTGATGAAATCGGCACATTCTTTCAATTCGGGTGTGCCGTTCCCCATTGCAACTTTTATCCCGCCGGATTTTAAAAGCTCAATATCATTGTTTTGGTCGCCGATTGTTAAAACTTCATCTTTTTTAATTCCCCACTCTTTGCACAAATATTCAACGGCACAGGATTTTCTGGCATCTTTGTGAGAAATTTCGCAAAAATAAGGAGTTGATTTTACTATATAAAGTTCGGGATATTTTTTGCTTAAATAATCAACCCAACCCGTTACTGTGTCTGCATCTCCATATTTGATTGCAAGAATTTTGTTTACGTTTTTAATTTCCAGACTATCAAAAGGGCATACAGTGTAGTCGATATACCTTGCGTCAGTATATTTTCTTATTGTTTCATCATCTTTTTCAACATACAAAACATCATCCATATAAAGATTTATGTGAATATCGTTATCTTTTGCCCACTTGATAATTTCTTTTGCATGGTCAGGGTCCAAATCTTTTCTGTAATGAACTTTTCCGCCTTCGCAGTTATCTTTAATC
This sequence comes from Candidatus Gastranaerophilales bacterium, assembly GCA_944322885.1. GTDB lineage: Bacteria > Cyanobacteriota > Vampirovibrionia > Gastranaerophilales > Gastranaerophilaceae > Stercorousia. The sequence continues at coordinate 78,980 of CALUQH010000017.1, forward strand.
ATACCGCCCTGATAAGAAACTATCGGGGTATCAAGCCCGAGATCATCTGCAAGAAATGTAGTAGCTCTATGCATTCTGCCTGTTACAAGAACAACTTTAACCCCGCTTGCCGAAAGTTTTTTTATACAATCCTTAACTTCGGGCGTAAAACCGCCGAAGTCCCAGTTTAAAATTGTACCGTCTATGTCTGTTGCAACCATTTTAATTTTTTTATCAGGCATATTTTTTTATCCTTTAATTTTTGCTCTCAAGAGTGCACAAAGAGTTTTCGCGTCATTAATTTCCCCGTTATCAACCATTTTCAGCACATCTTCATAACTGTATTCAAACGCTTCAATAATTTCACCTTCATCCGGATGGCAGTGAGTAAATTCCAAATCTTCCGCTTTATAAAGATACAATTTTTCATCGCTGTACCCGGGTGACGTGTAAACGTAGCCGAGCGGCGTCCATTTATTTGCGCAATATCCTGTTTCTTCTTCAAGCTCGCGTTTGGCAGCTTCAAACGGATCCTCTCCAATTTCAAGTTTGCCTGCTGGAAGTTCAAACATAACCTCTTTTAAAGGATATCTAAACTGTTTAACAAGAAGGATTTTGTCCCCTTTTACGGCCAAAATTACTACTCCGCCGGAATGTTTCACAACTTCACGAAAAGACTTTTTCCCGGTCGAAAGCTCAACACTGTCTTTAAAAACTTTAACGACTCTCCCGTCATATATTAGTTGTGAATCTATAGTTGTTTCAGTAAATTCCATATTTGTAACCTTATATAAGTAATCCTACCATGAAAAGGTGATTAGTCTAATGTGTAACAATTTTAAATTTTATTATTTTTTTTTGACTACAATATCATAACCAAGGATGTCAAAAATCTCTAAAAGTTCTGTTACTTTTATTGTTCCGTTTCTTAATTTGTTTGTTAAATTTTCAAGAGAGTCAGTTTTATTGTACTTGTGGTTAATGTCAACTTTTAGCCTTGTAAGAGTTTTACCTTCAAATGCTGTTAAAAGTTTAATTAAATTTCTTATATTATCTTTAGACAAAATATATTCATTTTTCATTCCATTACTATATATTGACAAGAACTTGACAATCTAACTGTATAATTATAATATCTAATTATATAGTTAGATATCTTTATTATAGGATTTGGAATTATGTATAAAAAATTTGCTTTTACTCTGTCTGAAGTTTTAATAACACTCGGAATTATAGGTGTGGTTGCCGCAATGACTCTGCCTGCTTTAATCGCAAATTATCAAAAAAAAGTGCTTGAACAACAAGCAAAACAGGCATATTCATTACTTAGCGGGATTTTTAATAAAATGGCTGCGGATGAAGAAGTAACTGATATTTGTTTAACAAGTTTTGTATTAAACTATCCTCAGAATGATGATGAAGCATATACAATTTATCTTCCTGAAATGTTAAATAAATATATTGGAATTATTGATATTCATGTTTGTTCAGGTTCTTCCGATGAAAAATGTTTTATAAAATATCTTAATAACAACAACTCGGGAAATGTGGAAGCATACTGGCTTTATATAAAAAACGGAATGAAAATGAATATAGAAATGGACAGAGATGTAGGTTTGTGGGGACGTTTGATTGTTGATGTAAATGGCGACAAAGCGCCAAATACCTGGGGCAGAGATGTGTTTTACTGGCATATTGCATGCGGAGGAAGTCCTTCAGCAATTTATCCCAGAGCAGGGGTTATATATGCAAACGGTAATTCTAATGATTATTGGAAAACTACCGGAAAATGGGATTTAAGATGCTCTACGACAGAAACTTCATTGGGTTCCGGCTGTACTGCAAGACTTATGGAAAACGGTTGGGTTATGGATTATTAAAACTTTTTCAGTTTAGCATACGCAGCATCCATTGCTTTTACTCCCTGACGTCCGAAGTCTATCGTGTACATCATACTGTCGCCGACCTGCGTAACTTCTTTTATATGCCCAATGCCTAATTTATCATGGAAGACGCGTTCCCCTTCGTTGAACACATATTCAATCGGGGTTGTTGTTTCCATTCTTTTTTGACGTTCTTCTTCTGCTTGCTGCTGCATGCGTTCTTTTTGTTTCTTTTCTTCAAGCATACGCTTAATAGCGTTGTCTTTAAAAAATTCTTTTACTTTTTCTTCATCGCGCTGTTTATTTTCTTTTGATTTGACAAGAATTGTACGTGAAGCTGTTCTCTGCGGTCTTTCATAATACGTTGAATTTTGTTTTTCTCTGTCTGATTTTGTATTCCCTGTTGCAAGTCCGCGTGTCGGAGCTACAAAACCTTTACCGAAACCTGATGACGGTTTTACATATCCGTAACTGTCAGATTGAGCAGCAGAGTATGAAAAATCGGATTTTCCTGTACGAGCTTTTGATACCGCGTTCTGGAAAGTTGAAGTTCCGCTTGTCGAGCCTTCAAATCCTATAGAATTTAATAGCTGCCGCGGAATTTCATCAATAAATCTTGACGGGTTGTAATATTTGTATTCGCCCCACATTTGACGGCGTTTAGCAGATGTAAGATAGAGTTTTTCTTCTGCGCGTGTAACTCCGACATACATCAATCTGCGTTCTTCTTCAAGTTCTGACGGGTTGTTAAAAGTTCTCTGGTGAGGGAAAACCCCTTCATCGCATCCGGCAAGAAATACTATCGGAAATTCAAGCCCTTTTGCTGAATGCAGAGTCATTAATGTAACGTTATTGCTTATGTTTTCAAGCGCATCAGTATCTGATACAAGTGCAACCTGCTGTAAAAATTCGCCGAGAACATTATCCTGTTCTTCCGGTACAAATTCTCCTGCAACGTTTACTAATTCCTGCAAGTTTTCAATATCAGCTTCACTTTCAGGTGTATTTTGCATTTGCAATTCTGCCAGGTATCCCGTTTTTTCAATTACAAGCGTTACAAATTCCTGCAGTGAATAAGAATTTTGAGCGTCTTTAAATTTCAGAATAAGTTCCGAAAAATCTCTTAATTTTGCGCGGGTTCTCGGCGGAATTTCAATTGCTTCTTCAATACGCTGGCATGCTTGAAAAAGACTTATATCTTCCTTGTCGGCAAAGTCGGAAAGATTTTTTATTGTTGTGTCGCCGATTGCACGTTTGGGAACATTTACAATTCTCCTGAAACTCTGTGAGTCGTCGGGATTATATATCAATCTCAAATAAGCAATAATATCTTTAATTTCTTTACGGTCGTAGAATTTTAGTCCGCCGTAGATTTTGTAGGGAATTCCTGCAGCCATACAGGCTTCTTCTATTGCACGAGACTGTGAATTTGTTCTGTATAAAACGGCATATCTGTTATAATCCCCGCCGGAATCCTGTTTTATACGGCTTGCAATAAAGTTTGCTTCATCGGCTTCATCCTGAGCTTCAAAATAGTCAATAAGCTCGCCTTCCCCTTTGTTCGAGTACAAAACTTTGTCAACACGTTCCGTATTGTTTTCAATAATTGCGTTTGCAACATTAAGAATGTTTGCTGTCGAGCGGTAATTTTGCTCAAGTTTAATTAATTTTGTATTTTTAAAGTCTTTTTGGAAGTTCAAAATAATTGTGTAATCAGCGCCTCTCCAGCTGTAAATTGATTGGTCTACATCACCTACAACGCACAGAGAGCGTTCTTTCGGGATGTCGGGCTGCAGGTTTGTATAGAGCATATTAATGAGTTTGTACTGTGCCATGTTTGTGTCTTGAAACTCATCAACAAGAATATGCTGAAATCTGTCAAAATATAATTGACGGACTTCTTTGCACTGCTCAAGAAGTTTTACGGTTAAAAGCAGCATATCATCAAAATCAATTGCATTATTATTGTTTAAAGAATTTTCGTATTCTTCATAAATTGCTGCAATTTTCTGGGATTTGAAATCTCTGGCAAAAGTTGCGAATGTGTACGCGTCCTGCATTTTGTTTTTTGCATTGGAAATTACTGCCTTGACAAGCTTCGGCTGATAAACTTTATCATCGAGATTTAATTTTTTTATTGCCTGTTTGATTACGGCATTTGAATCCGCCTCATCATAAATCGTAAAATTTTTATCAAGTCTTTTGCCGGATTGGAAACTGTAATTTTCAATATTTTCTCTCAAAATTCTTCCGCAGATACCGTGGAAAGTACCTACCCACATGTATTTGACAACGTTTTCGCCTAAGATATTTCCGAGGCGTTCTTTCATTTCTTTAGCGGCTTTGTTGGTAAATGTAACGGCCAGAATATTTCTGGGGCGAACACAGCAATCTTTTATTAAATATGCTATTCTTGAGGTAAGTAATTTTGTTTTTCCGCTGCCCGCGCCCGCAAGAACCAACAGGGGGCCTTCTACGGTCTGTACAGCTTCTCTCTGTTCCGTATTAAGATTATCAAGTATATTTTCCATATCCCTTCCCAAAATAAAATTTTTGTGATATAATCAGCATAAACTAAAAATGTGTAGATTGCAATTAGAAAGTGAGAAAAATGGTAGAAATTGATATGAA
>CALUQH010000018.1 GCA_944322885.1 Candidatus Gastranaerophilales bacterium
ATAATAATTACATAAGATTTAAGTGTAGTCGAAACACTAAATATAAATAGAATTCATTAACCCCAAAAACATATAAACTCCTAAATAATAAACACTAAAAGAGACCATTAGGATGCAGAAAACGACCCACTCAGAAATGAGTGGTTTTTTTTATGCATAAAACATGTTATCGGAAAATAAAACAAACTAATCGTACTTTATTTGTCTTTGGCGGGTCCTCCGGACAGGGGGGGGTGCACTTTGGGTAGCAAAAGTGTCTCAAAACCAGCGGGCACGTTACACTCGCTAATAATCTGAAAAGGCTCAACATTAAGGCGTGTAAACTCGCTTACGTTCAAACAATACACGCCCTTGAAGTTTTGTTTCGCCTGCAATTATTATTCGTTTCACTATCGCCGCATAAACATGTTATTTGGCTATAACAATTAGGTTTCGTGTGTGGTTTTCTTCAAGGGGCAGGTTGTATGGGATTATATCAATTACGTGTGCGTTGTATTTTTTGAAAGTTTGTATTGAATCTTCTATTTCTTCTGATGTGCGAAGCGATTTGTAAGCTATAAAATATCCCCCATCTTTTAATAGCGGCATTGCATATTCAGTTATAACCTTTAAAGGTGCAACTGCCCGTGAGGTGATTATGTCAAATTTATCTTTAATATTTTCAGCTCTGTCGCAGATGGTATATAAATTTTTTATATCCAGTTCTGATTTCATCGTTTCTATAGCATTAATTTTTTTTCTTATACTGTCGAGTGCAAAAACTTCAATTTGCGGATAGGTAATCGCAATTGGTACTGCCGGAAACCCTCCCCCTGTACCGATATCTAACAGAGTAAGTTCAGGAATTCCAGCAGTGTAATATTTTTCAAAAAAGTATTTAACTGAAAGGCTGTCAAAAATATGTTTTTCCCACAAAACTTTTTCATCATTTTTTGATATAAGATTTATTTTTGAATTCAGTTCAAGAAAAGTTTCGGTATATTTTTTGTAAAATTCTTTATTATACATGATTCAGGTCTTTCACTATTTTATTAAAATTGTCTTCACCCATTCGGATTTTTAAATCACTTATACGCATTTTAATTTTGGTAATATTTTCTTTTGTGAAATTGTTTAATGCAAGTTTATAAGCATTTATATAATATTCAAGTGCAGGGTTAAACTCTTTACGGTTGTAATAGAAATCGCCGAATGCAAGATCAACTGATGCTATATAAAATGTTTCATTTAATTCTATTGCACAGTTTTTTGCTTTTTCCAGATAGATTAAAGCTTTTTCCGGTGATTTTTTATTAAGAATGTCAAAAAGCTTCATTGAAGAAAGATATATGCCGTTGTTATTTTGTGTAATTTCATCGAGTCTGAGGCTTTCTGACAGATATTTTACTGCAAGGTCTGATTTTCCGTTTTCATCGTATATCGTTGCAAGATTAGAAAGCGAGGAAGAAAGATACGTATTAATTTTCGGATCTTGTGATGTTTCTACGCATTTTTTGTAATATTTTACGGCATTTGTTATATCCCCTTCTTCATCATGGCTTAATGCATGTTTAAAATATAATTCTGCAAGTACGGGTTTTTCTATAGAGGTTGTATTAGCGGGAATAATATTTTTTACATTTTCTCCTGTTATAGATGCAAGAAGTAACTCTGATTTTATTACCAGATTTTCAGAGAGTTTGTCTTTTTGCTCAAGAATTTCATTTAATATTTTTTCAGCTCTGTCGCGTTTAAACGTTATGAAATAGATGTTAGCAATTTCGTATCTGTAATCTTCAATTTTTTCCGTATCTCCGGTTGACATATAAAATTCAACTGCAAGCTCATAGTATTTAAGCGAGTTAAACCAGTCTGACATATTTTTAAACGCCAGAGCCAGTTTTGTATACATTGTCGGTAGAAAAGTGTAATAGTCATCATCGGAGTTGAGGGTCAAAGCTTTTTGATATATCATGGCAACTTTCGGGTAATTAAAGTTTTTTTCTTCCTGTCTTGCAAGGTTTATTAAGTCTATAAGATGAAGGTTCTTAATTTCTTCAAGTGCCTCTGATTTTTTATTTGAAATATCAACAAAATTGTTAATTGAATTTGCTATTTTGTTCATGATTGCCATTTCATTTTCTTCCGAATCAAAAACAAAAGATATATTTTTTATTTGCTCATCTTTTTCGTGTTTAGTATGGACAATTTCATTTTCCTGCGGCTGAATTTTTTGTTCAATAAATTGGATTTCAGGCACAGGTTTTTTCGGAAGCACAGGTTTTTTCGGAATGAATATACTGTGATATTCGATTTCTTTGCGCATTGTTTGTCTGGAGATAAGCAAATCTCTTTCCAGAGGTTTCAGAGGAAGCTGGGTTTGATAGAGTTCAACGCAGCTTTTATGTATTTTTATGCCAATATTTTCAGCAATTGAATTTTCCGCAATTATTTTATAATAATCCTGAAGATAAATAAGTGAACCTTCACGTGTCAACACAAGATTATCGACAAAATATCCGATTTTTTCGGCGTCATAGAGGTTTAAGGTCTTTAATAGGTTTACATTGACGGAATGCCTTATTATTGTTAAAAATCTGAATAGATGCCCGCTTACCGGATCCACAAGGGAAAGGCCTTCACGCAGAATAAAATCATTAAAAGAGAGAAAACTTTTAGTGTAGCCGGATAAAAATTCCGTGAGGTTGAGTTTTCTAATCTGCATAATCTTAATTGCAAGTGTTGTGTATAAATAGTATCCTCTTGTATATTTATATAATTCATCAGATAAAGGCCCTATCTGTTTAAAATCTTCTGATTTTAAATACTTTTCAAATATGCCTTTTTCAAGTGCGCTGACTGAAATTTTTTCGTAATCCGTTTTAAAATCGTTATAATCAAATTTTCTGCCTATCAAAATTACTTTGATATTTTTGTATTTTGACAGATGCTCTACAAAATTTAAAATTTCTTGCTTATTATCTATTAAAACCTGTTCAAAAGAATTCAGTAGAACAACAACCGGTTTATCGATTGATTCAAAATAAGCATTAATTTTTTGCGTAAAGTTGTCTGTTTTTGTTTTAGGGACTTTAATTACATTTTGAACTGTAAGTTTTCTGAAATTATCAAAGAATTCAAGCAGGATATCATCAAGAATTGTAGTTTCAAAACAGTTATATCTAAGAGTTATTACATCTTCGTTTAAAAAAGAAAGAGCCTGATTTACAACCATAATTTTTCCCGTTCCCATAAAACCGTTAACAAGAAGCAATGGCGTTTCAGATTTAAAAAATTCAAGTATTTGCAAAATCCTTTCAATATTATTTTCAATAAGGAAAGGGTTTATTCCGATATCATGTTTTTGTATTTCTCGTTTATCAGCAACTTCTGCAATGAATTCCATAAGGTTATATTAATAGATTTTTTAAAATTTTGCAAATCAAATATTTTTATAGTACAATTTTATTATGTACTAAAGGGGAACAGGATGGAATTTTTCAGAAAACACCAAAGAGCTATCGTCGCTATTATTGCAGTTACTTTTATTGCGTGGACTGTAGGTTTGATGATGCTGCCTCTTCTGGTTAAATAAATTATGGATATAAATAAATTTATAAAAAGATTATTTATAGTTTTTTTGACTCTGCTTATAGGGAATATAAGCCTATTTGCCGATGCAAATCAGTTGAAAAATATTCAGCAGAAGCAGCGCGTAACTCATGAAAAAATTAAGCGCTTAAAGGCTTTAGAACATTTGGAGAAAAATAAGCTGTACAAGAACCAGCAAAAACTTGAGCAGGCTTCAAATAGTCTGCAGACATCCCAAAATAAATACGCTCAGCTTGAAAAACAGCTTGCCCAGATGGAAAAAGATTTAACATCGTCAATAGTGGAATTTAACAGCGCAAATATTAAAATGCGCAGGAGAATAAGGCAGGTTTACAAAAATCAAAGAACAGGTATGTTTGAACTCATTCTTTCTGCCAAGGACTTGAATTCATTATTGGATGTGCTTTATTTTGAAAAAATAGTTTTGAAAAAGGATTATGCCCGTATTCAGGCTGTAAAAGCAAAGTCTGAACGGATTGCCGCAATGAAAAAAGATGTCGAAGCTAAAAAGATAGCTCTGGCACAATCTATTCAGGAAATAAATTCCCAGAAAAAAGATATTAAATCAGCGATTGCAATGAACCAGAGTATGATTAATAAGTATAAAACCGACAGAAAAACTTATGAACGCGCGGAAAGAGAACTCGCAAGACAATCCGCGAGCATACAAAGTATGATAGCCAGAAATAAGGGCGGTTCAAATGTAAGAGTTACCTCTGCAGGTTTCCTGAAACCTATATCAGGCAGAATTACATCTCCTTTCGGTTGGAGAACCCACCCTATTTTTAACAGCAGAACCTTTCATTCCGGTGTTGATATTGCTGGACCTAACAAAGGAAGTATAAAAGCTTCAAATTCTGGAAAAGTGATATACTCTGGCTGGTACGGCGGTTACGGTAAAGTTGTAATTCTTGACCACGGAATAGTAAACGGCAAGCCGACAAGTACTCTTTATGCACACATGTCTTCTATAAGAGTAGGACAGGGGCAGTTTGTTAATAAGGGAGAGGTTGTCGGCTATGAAGGAACAACCGGATACAGTACTGGACCGCATGTTCATTTTGAAGTAAGGATAAACGGTAAACCTAATAATCCGTTAAATTATATTTAAAAAGGCAGAGAATTGAGAAAAGATTTATTTATATCATTACTAATTTTAGCGTTGGCACCTTGTTCTGTAAATTCACAGGAACTTGTAAATAGTCCTGCCGATTTGGAACAAGTGTTTAACGAAACGTTTTATGAAGCTCCTTTTACTCCTTTGCCTGAAGTTGAGGTGAAAAGCGGGAATCAAACAAAACCTGTCAGAGGAACTCCTGTTTTTAAGAAAGTTCGTATAAAGGTTACAAATTATCTCAGAGAAAAAGATTATAAAAAAACTCAGGAATTAATTCAAAAACAAAAGCAGCTTATGGAACAGCAAGAAGCTGAAGATGAAGCTGTTTTGAAGAAAGATTTGAATATTGAATTTAAAGAAACAAAAAATGATAAAAAAATTTCTGATAAAAAACTAAAAAGTGAAAAAGTAAAAGAAGAACAATCTGAGACTTCCGAAAAAACATTAGAACTTGAAGGAGGGGTTAAAGAGCAGGCTACTACAAATAATATTGTTCTTGATGCCGACAATATTGATTATGATGATAATAAGCAAAATATTACGGCAACCGGTTCTCCCGTTTTAAAATTCCCCCAGCAGGATGTAACATTAAAAGCTGATAAGATGGTTTATAACAGCGAATCTAATATTCTGAAAGCATACGGGAATGTTGAAATTATAAAACAAGGCAGTCATATTTTCGGTGATTTTATCCAGATAAATATGAATGAGGAAAGTGCTTTTCTTGATAAAATGAATATGAAACAGTCATTTATGACTGTAACCGCCAGAAAATCCGAAATGGAAGGAGACAAAATTATTCTTCATGACGGTAAAATTGAGTCTAAGGAATCCTATTTTCTTAACTTTCAGACCAAAATGATCGGCGGTAATAATTTTAATAATATGATTCTTAATGATGAAGACAGATCTTCAATATCTGATGATATCGGGGATACTGCAGTTCATATTAAGGCAAAGGAAATTATTGTTAACGCAAAGAAGGATCTTGATGTAATCACTTTAAAAAAGGCAAAAATAAATTATGGTGATTTTGAATTACTTACAATCCCTTCAATAACTGCTCATACTAATAAGAAACGCGAATTTTTCGAGGCTAATTATCCCGAATTTGGTTCCCGCGGTAAGCTTGGCATGTATTTAGGACCAGGTTTTGTGTTTGATACACCTCTGCAGGACGGTTCCACAGTAAAGATTTTGCCTATTTTGAATAATAAAAGCGGTATAGGTTTTGGCGGTTTGTTGAAATATCGAAGTGCTACAAACTACACTGATTTAGGCTACGGTTCATCTGCAGATATATTTATGATGAAAGGTAAACAATACTTTGATGATAAATTATATATGCAGTATGGTGTTAATTCATATATGGATGAATGGTTCTTCGGCCCGAGAATGCCTAAATATAATGCAGAATTGATTTATAAAGACAGCACTATAGTTCCTTCGACGATTAAGGATGGTTTAGATTTATCATTTAGGCATCGTTTCGGTATAGGTTATATGCAGAATAATGATTCTAACAGGCACGGAGAAAATATTGCCCCTGCTGATATAGGTACATTGAGAACCAGATATATGGCAGAGGTAAGCCAGTCTTTGTTTAATTACCGAGATAGAGAGAATTTAAAATATCTGGATTTATCTTTGGTATTGCAAGGCAGTGCTGCTTTATACGGAACAGGTGATACTCAGTTTGTCGGACGTATTGGACCGAGAATTCATACTCAATATAAGTACTGGATGCAGGATATAGGATTTTTTGCAGCTGCTTATCAGGACGGTACGCCTATGGCAATGTACGATATGTATAGATACGGGCATGCTAATCTTTATTTAAGAGAAGCTTTGAGGGTTCATAAATATTTAACTCTTGCCTGGTCCGGAACTTTGACACTTACAGGGGACTCCCCGAACGGTGAAATGTTTCAGGAAAACTCTTTTATTATAGCTGTGGGGCCTGATGACTTCAAAATTAATTTCGGATATGACTGGGTACGTCGTCAGACATATTTTGCCTTTGTTTTAGCTATGGATACAAAAGGATCTTCAGTTGATTTCGATAAAATGGTAATAAAAAATCCCGATCGTCTTGCAAGAAGCGATAGAGAAGAACCGGAATTAAAAGTTTTTGATGAAGAAAATTCTAATACACCTTCAGCTAAAAAGATGATTTATGCTGAGGTAATAGAGCTGGAGGATCCGGATAAGGAGTCAATATAGTGGATAGGTTACAAATTTTAAAACAGGAATTAATAGAATATGGAAAACTTGCCGGAATAAAAAATTTTACTCCAGGTTATTCCGGAAATATGTCAGCGAGATTTGAAGATAAAATATTGATTACATCAAGCGGAAGTGCAAATGGATATTTATCGGAAGAAGAACTTGTGTTAATGGATTTTGAAGGAAATTTGCTCGAAGGAGATAAAAAACCTTCTTCCGAAAAAATGCTCCATGTTGAATTTTATAAGCAGCGTCCGGATGTTAACTATATAATTCATGTGCATTCCCCTTATTTAAGCTCCTTTGCATGCTGCAGAATCCCTTTGGACGAGCCTGTAATGGCTGAAAATGTTTTCTATTTTGGTCAAATCCCTCTGGCAGATTACGGGCTGCCGTCTTCAATGGATTTGGTAGAAAAAACTGCGAGATATTTTAAAGATTATGATGCTGTTTTGATGGCAAACCACGGTTTTATTGTTGGTGATAAGACTTTGAAAGATGCTTTTTTAAAGCTTGAATTGGCTGAGTCTTACGCACAGGTTGTATTTAATACCAAAATGCTCGGAGGAGCGAAACTTTTCACGGATAAAGAAGTCGATGAGATAAACGCCTTGAAAAGATAATAATTGTGATATAATAATTCAAGTAAAAGAGGAAAATAAAAGTGTCATTAATGTTGGAAAATAAACAAGGATTAATAGCCGGTGACGGGACTTTGCCTGTAAAAATGGCTCAGTATGCAAAAGAAAACGGATTTGATGTTGTATGTATTTCTCTTGCAAATGATAATTTGAAACAGTTGAAAAAATATTGTTCAAAGGTTTATTCCTGCCATCCCGGCGAAGTAAACAGAATAGAACAAATACTCAAAGATGAACAGATAAAACAGGCAACGTTTTTGGGTAAAGTGCATAAACGTGTTTTATTGCAGCTTCATAAATTTGATAAGCGTGCGATTGAACTTTTACAGGAAGCACAGAGACTTAATGATGATCAGGTTATGCTTTTGATTGTAAAAGAATTTGAAAAAGCAGGAATAACAGTTTTAGATCAGACTATTTTTATCAAAAACCTTATGATACCGTCAGGTGTTTTAGGAAAAATTAAGCCTACGGAAGCTCAGATGGAAGATGTGAACTACGGGTTCTGGCTCGCTAAAGAAATGGGAAAAATCGATGTTGGTCAATCTGTTGTAATAAAAGATAAAATGATTATGGCAGTAGAGGCAATAGAGGGAACTGATATGTGCATCAAGCGCGGTTCAAAACTTGCGAAGAAAAATGCGGTTGTTGTAAAAGTTGCTAAACCTTCACAGGACAAACGATTTGATATACCTGCTATAGGTTTGAAAACTCTAAAGACAATGAAGAGATATAAAGCTGATTTAATTGCAGTGGAAGCTAATGAAACTATTATTGTTGATCAGGAAAAAGTTATTCAATTTGCGGATGAAAACGATATTGTTATAATGGCTGTATAATATGAAAAAAATTTTTATTGTAACGGGAGAATATTCAGGCGATATACATGCTTCTCATGTTGTAAGAGCTCTGCGCTCAATTAATCCAGATATAGAAATAGAAGGTGTAGGCGGAGATAATTTGAAAGCCTCCGGTGTGAAATTATTTTCTGACCAGAAAAAAATGGGTGCTGTAGGGGTATCTCCATCAATAATATTTAATCATTTGATTCTCGGGAAAAAAATAGTAGATTATTTGACAAAAGAGTATAAACCTGATTTGGTTTTGCTGATTGATTACGGAGCATTTAATCTTAACATTTCAAAATTTTTGAAAAGGGCCGGTATTAAGGTGTTTTATTACATCCCGCCGCAGATTTGGGCAAGCCGCAAATGGCGTATTAATACAATTAAGAAAAATATTGATGAAGTCTTGTGCATATTTCCTTTTGAAAAACAAATGTATGAAAAATGCGGTATAAAAACTCATTACTGCGGTCATCCGCTTGTATCACAACTTCCCGATAGAGCTAATAAAAAAGAATTTTTTGAAAAACACGGATTTGATGTTAATAAAAAACTTGTTTCGATTTTCCCGGGTTCAAGAGAGTTTGAGTTGAAATATTTAATGAAAACTTTTATAAAAACTGCGGAAAATCTTCAAAAAAAACATCCTGATTTGCAGTTTTGTATTTCACATGCACCTAACTTGCCGGATAAAGTTTATGACAAGTATTTGAAAAATGCTAAATTTAAAGTTATAAAAGGTGAAAATCAGGCTTTATTGAGTGTATCTGATGCATTAATTCTTGCCTCGGGAACTGTTGCACTTGAAGCCTGTCTTTATCAAACTCCTATGATAATTGCATATCGGGGGCCGTGGTTATTTTATTTAATTTATCTGATTGTAAGATGTATTAAACGCGTTTCTTTACCCAATATCATTGCGGATAAATTAATTGTCCCCGAACTTCTTATGGCTGATGTAAATGTTTCAAAAATTTCTTATGAAATAGAAAAACTTCTTTTTGATGACAAATACAGGACAAATAATATTAAAGAACTCGGGACTGTAAAATCGCTTTTATCTGATAAAATATCCTCTAATGAGGCTGCAAAAGTTATAGCGGAAGCTGTTTCTATTTAACAATATGTAATAAAACCGCAATTTTCGGCTTTTAAAAACGTTAATAAATATAGGTAGTAAAAGTTTAGAAAGTTATGATTAATCAGGTTACATCTGTTGGCAGTTCCCAAAATTCCGCATTTAGTGAATTCAAACAGCCCAAAAACGGCTATTATATTAGTGCGCCTTTTGCAGAACAGGTGAATGAAAAGAAAAGTCATACACTCGGGAAAACTCTTGTTGCCTCTGCCCTTGTAATAGGTTTTGGAACATTGGCAGTACTTAGCGGCGGCGCGAATAAAGGTTTTGCTAAATTTTTGGATAAATGGAAAGCAGGTCTGGAAAAGAAACTTGCAAAAGGAACGAAGTTTGAAGATTTGTTTACTTTTTTGCTTAATAAAATAAGAGCATTTCAGGCTAAGACGGAAAGTGTTAACAATTTTACTACCTTAAAAGATGTGGCATTTCAACGTTTAATGTGGGGTAAAAGCGGTGAACGTAAATTTACACGTAGAATACACCAGTCAATTACAAACTTTTTTGACAGAATAAGCAGAAGGACAGTGAACAGTTATTATAATACTGCTAATACAAAATTTTCTGAGCTTTCCGATCATTTTGCCGTTATTAATGAGCGTTTAAGGTTAGAAAACCCTAATGACCCAAAAGTTTTGGCAGCATTAAATGAAATTTCCAGAAGAATGAAAGTTGTAAACAGTAATTTCAGCAAAGGTTTTGGTATAAATGCCAGAAATGAACGTTATATGGAAATACAACGCGCCTGCGACGGTTTATTTGACTTTTTCTGGGATGCAAGTATAAAAGATGTCAGAAATTTTAAATCAAAAAATATGTGGCAGTCATTTATTGCCGAAGATTATTTAATACCTGCAAAACGTAAACTGTCAAATAAAACAGGTATATTAAGACAGTCCTTTACGCATGATATCAATGATAACTACAAAGCTACGATGAAAGCCGTATCTAATATTCAGGAGTTTGTTAACCCTGCGGATACTTCAACAAATGATGTCCTTCGCAGTTTGAGAGAAAATCTTGAAAAGTATAAAAAATTGTCCGGTAAAAATGAGGCAGCGCAAAGAAATATTCTGAATCAATCAATTATTGCGGATTTGAAAAATCTTTCAAATAAATTTAAAGCTTCTTCCGGCAAATATAATTATAGCGCTGAATCTGTAGAATCGATTTCAAAATATATACATGAAGTGGAAGATATAATATCTCAAACAGATAAAGGCGAACTTCAGGAAATTTTGACGATTTATAAGCGGCTTCTTCCGCGAAAAGAATATTTAAGATTGCGTTCTCAGGCTGAATCTGCCGTGAAATCGTTGGATAAGGCGATTGATATAGAAACGAATCAGTATGTAGACAAGGCTCGTGATTTAAGGCTCGGCTCGGCTCCTACCGATGTGCTTTCAATTCTCGGTACAGTAGGAACAGTCGGCTATTTCCTTAATAAATCTGATAACAAAGATGAAAAATATTCAGTGACAATAAAATACGGCATTCCTGCGATAGGCGCAATTGCAACTTCTCTGTATTGCACTGCAAGACTTGTGGCAGGCGGAAAAGCGTTACTTTTCGGTTTGGTTTCAGGCTGGCTGATGAATAAAGCGGGAGTTCTTGTTGACGATGCACGTAAAAAATATTCACTGGATATTTCTTTAACCAATAAAAACCTCGTAAAATCTCAACCGGACAAAGTATAACATTTCGAACTGTTTTTGTTAAAATTCTGGTATGGAAAAGACTGAACAAACAATCAAATACAAATTAGAAGAGCGTGAAATAAATAATTTATCGGAATTTGCGACAAAAAGCAGATTTACTAAAGGAAGAAAGCGTCCCGAACAACCCTGTAATTTGCGTACGGAATTTCAGCGCGATAGGGATAGAATTTTGCATTCAAAAGCTTTTAGAAGGTTAAAACATAAAACTCAGGTGTTTCTTTCACCTTTTGATGATCATTTCAGAACACGTTTGACTCATACTCTTGAGGTTTCTCAAATCGGAAGAACTATTGCAAGAGCGCTCGATTTTAATGAAGATCTTGTTGAAGCTATAGCATTAGGTCATGATTTGGGGCATACTCCTTTCGGCCACTGCGGGGAAGGGGTGTTGAATGAACTTGTAAAAGGCGGGTTTCACCATAATATACAGAGCGTAAGGGTTGTGGAGGTTCTGGAAGATTTGAACCTTTGTGCTGAAACTATTGACGGAATATTAACCCATACCTGGGGATATAAACCTAAAACTCCGGAAGCACAGATTGTACAGCTTGCTGATAAAATTGCTTACATAAATCATGATATTGAAGATTCTATTCGTGCCGGCATTATTTCAGAAAGCGATTTGCCAAAAGATTGTATAAGCTATTTTTCATCGGTTCAGAGCAAAAGATTAAATAAAATGATTAATGAAATTGTATCAAATTCTCTTTGCAAGCCCGTTGTAGCCATGAGCGATGAAGGCTGGCACTATACAACAAAACTCAGAGAATGGATGTTTGATAATGTATATGTTGATTCACCTGCGAAATTAGAAGAAAAGAAAGCAAGAAATGTAATACGAGAATTATTTTTTCTTTACACTGATATGCTAAAGCCGTTGTGCGAGGAACACAAAATAGAAAGAATTGTAACCGACTATATTTCCGGCATGACTGACAGGTATGCAATAGAAAAATACAAAGAGAACTTTATTCCTGAAGGCTTTCATTCAGATAAAAAAGATGATTATTTATTTAAACTCGCAAAACTTTATAAAGATTAATAAAAACTTTTTATGGGTTCACAAGTTTAAATAAATATGTTATAATAAAATATATTGTAATATTTGAGTTGAGGAGTAGCCAATGAAAAGATTAAGTTTTGTTAAGAAATTCGGGGGGGGGGCCACTCTAAGCACCTCTAAAGGATTTCGGTCAGCCTACACTTTAGCTGAAATAGTAATCGTAATGCTGATAATCTCAGTAGTAGTAGCGGTAACTATTGGGGTAACAAAAAAGAAACTAGATTCAACGATTTCATACAGTTATTATTCTGCATATGAGTCATTAAAGGATGTATCCCGGGCTTTGTTGACAGATTTCAATCCACAGAATGAGAATTATCAGGCATCAAAAACGCCTTTGGAAATATTGGCATCGGCCACTGGGCATAGTTCTTATGCAAATCTATTAAGTAGTATATGGGAACAGCCTTCTTATGCAATAGATCCAACAGATAACTTTTATACAGACCTTAATTGTGACATCTGTGAACATAACGGACCGAGTGATCCCCGTTATGAAATCTGCCATAGACCGTGTAATCCGAGCTGTACTGAAGCCAAACGACAAGCTGCTCAAAGACAATGTCAACTTTGTGAGAATGGCGGTCTAATGTCTGTCGACGGCTGTACTTGTACTTGTCTGATAGACCCTCCTACTTTTGATCTCTGTGACGATGCAGATAGGCAAGCTTGTATAGCACAGGGCGGATTTTTTAATAGCATCGGATGTAAATGTGAATTGCCTGACGAACCTACATGTACAATAACAGAGTGTCCATCAGGTCAGCACTTAGTCGACGGAGATA
>CALUQH010000019.1 GCA_944322885.1 Candidatus Gastranaerophilales bacterium
GGCCCTGTACATTCTCGCCGCTTTTAAATAAAATATGGTCTTTACCATCACCGGTATTGATTACAAGACGGGCGCCGGAATCTTCATTTTGTGCTTCCTGCTGGCCTATCATAGCTACCTGTGCATCACCTAAACCATAATAGGCGTCTGAACCATTACCCGCCCACTGCCACGGGGATGACTGATCCAGTTTATTCCTTGTTGTCATTACAGGAGCCATTGCAGCCATAACAATGCTCAAAATTAACATTACAACCATCATTTCGGCTAACGTAAAACCAAAATGCTTAAATTTGAAATCTCTTAAATCCCTAAAACCAACGTCAGGAGTGCTTAGAGCCCCCCCCCCCGATAATGTCATAATTCAAAAATTTATTCATATATCCACTCCCTTTTTAAAGTATTTATTATTTAAAATTATAACAAAATTTATAAAAAATTTCAACCTGTTTTATGATATAATCGAGGCATGGTTAGAATAATTAACGGGAAAAATGTAAAAAGTCTTGCACATATTACATATAAAGTTCTCAGACTGCAAGAAAAATTTACACATATTGAAGAATTTAACAATCCGGGAATTTCATCCTGTATATATGTGTTATGGCACGCCAATCAATTTCTCGTACACGGTATAAGAAACAGAGAAAAATTAAGCGTTTTAATAAGCACTTCAATAGACGGAGAAATTGTTGCAGAAGTATGTGAGAAGTGGGGCTTTAAAGTTGTAAGAGGTTCATCAGGCAAAAAAGGAGCTGTTGAATCTACCATGCAAATGCTCACAAGGTTGAAAGAAGGGGAGTGTGTTGCGATTATGGTTGACGGGCCTCACGGACCTTTGCATAAAGTAAAAAACGGAGCCGTAAAACTTGCGCAGATGTCAGGTGCCCCAATAGTGCCGGTCCACTGGTTTTCACCGCAAAAAACTTTCATAAGTCTGCCTTCCTGGGATAAAATGAAAACACCGCTCGGGAAATGTAACATATTGAATATTTACGGCGAACCGGTTTATGTGAGAGAAAATGCAACAGATGAAGAACTTTCAAATATTAAGGAAAATATAAAAAATCAGCTTTTTGAAATAGAAAAAAATCAACAAAAATTCTATGAGGAGGCGCTTCAACAAAAATTATGGGACAAAAAACAATAAGCATATCAGCAGTTCAGATGTGCTCTAAAATTGCCGATACTGAAGCTAACATAAAAAAAATTGAAGAATTAATAAAAAGGGATATAAAAAACACTGACATTATAGTGCTTCCGGAAGTATGGACATGCGGATGGGTCCCACAACACTTTAGAGAAACAGCAGAAAATATTTCAGACAGCAAGACTATAAATTTTCTTTCATCCGTCGCAAAAAAATATAACTGCTGGGTTATAGGCGGAAGTTTTATATCAAAAGACAACGGGCACTACTTTAACACCTGTCCTGTTATTAACAGAAAAGGCGAACTTGTTACAACTTATGATAAAAATCATCTTTTCTCATATTACGGATGCGGAGAAGGTGACTTTGTCGAGCAGGGAGAGTCGCCTGTTATGGTTAATATAGAAGGAATTAAAACAGGTCTGACAATATGCTATGATATAAGATTTCCCGAAATATACAGAGCTTACAGAAAAACCGGAGCCGACCTGTTTATAAACTGTGCAGCCTGGGGTTTAAAAAAGCCGATTCCATGGGAATGTATGACACGATCAAGAGCTGTTGAAAATCAAACTTTTATGGTAGCATTAACTCAATCGGGATATATTGAAAATGACGAATGGAATATAGGACACTCCAGAATTATTGATTACAAAGGAGAAACAATTTCTGAAATCAAAGACCAAAAGGAAGGTGCAATGCACGCTGTTTTAGACTTTTCTCCGATGTACGACTTCAGAGAAAAATGCACCTGCATAAATGACATAAAATCAAGCTACGAGGTTAAGTGTGTATGAAAAAATTTTTAAATTTACTATTTTGTCTTGCGTTAATGTTTTCTTTACAGACTGCGGGGTTTGCAGGTGTAATTGATAAAACAATAGCAGATTCGGGAATAAATAAAGATTCTGTATCAATATCTGTTAAGGATATTTCAACGGGCAAAACAGTATACAAGTTAAATGATAAAAAATCTTCCATGCCCGCCTCAACTCTTAAGTTAGTAACCCTTAGCGCATCATTAGATACACTCGGCAAAGATTACAAATTTTCAACAAAATTATATAAAAATACAAGCAATGAATTGTTTTTAGTACTTAGCGCCGACCCGTTTATTTCATCCACAGATTTGAAATATCTTATAAAAACAGCAAAAGGGAAAAATATAATTTCTCCTAAAAATATTTACATTGACGACTATATTTTCGATAATAAAGAATGGGGTGAAGGCTGGCAATGGGACGACGACTTAAACCCTCTTATGCCTAAATTCAGTTCATATAATCTGGATAAAAATCTCCTTAATATTATAGTTTCACCGACATCAAAGGGGGCACCGGCTAATATTTATGTTACAAAATTCTACCCCACTACATTTATGAATCTTATAACAACGGGGGACAAAAATGACATAAAACTGAGCAGAAATAATCATATTTCACCTGATATTATTAATGCCGAAGGAACTGTTAAAGAACAAACAACCGAACAAATCCCGATAAACCACCCGAAAAGATATTTTATCCTGAGGCTTGAAGAAGCAATACGCGATCAGAAAATGGATTATTACGGGAACTTTACACAGAAAAAACTTCCAAAATCAAACATTTATCTTGTTGCACAGATTGACCATCCTATAAATGATGCTATTGAATTGATTTTGATTGACAGTAACAATTTCATCGCAGAAACTGTTTTTAAAACAGCGGGTGCAAAATTTGTAAACAACACAGGTTCACTTGAACATTCTTTGCAAATGCTCAGAGCCTACTTTGACAAACTAAAACTCGACTATTCCGACATAAAAATAGTTGACGGAAGCGGAGTTTCAAAAAATAATATAGTGACTGCTGATTTTATGAGTGAATTTCTTGTAAAAAAAGCAAATGATAAAGATTTCAAAAACTCTCTGCCAACTTCCGGACAAGGAACTCTTGAAAACAGGATGCTGTATTTTAAAGACAATCTTCGTGCGAAAACCGGGACTTTATCAGATGTGAGCGCTATCGCAGGATATATAACTTCCAGAAGAGGAAAAACATACGCTTTTGACATCATGATAAATGACCCGAAAACCAGAATAACCGATAAAAAATCGCTTGAAGAATATATTTTGAGAGATATTTATACTAAATACTAAACATTTCTCTGGTTATAAATCATCTTTGTGATAGTACCTATCGCTCCGCCTATAACTCCCAGAACAACTGCGGATTGTGCACGTGCTTTAGGTAAAAATCCTTTAATTGATTTATATGCCAAATCTAAATCAGGAGATTTTAAAAATTCTACAAGCTTCTCTTCCGCGGCATTTTTCTTGGCAGCTTTAATAATAGTATTTCTGGCATCCAAAATAGTATTTCTTGCTATTTTTTGCGCATCAGTTGCTTTCACCATATTTTTTTGCGGCAGCGACTTTTCAAAAACATCAGGTTCAATAGTTAATAATTGTTCAAGATTATACTTTCTCGGAGCTAAAGCATAACCGACACCGCCACCAATAACCGCAGACATAACACCAACTTCAAAAGGCGTAACTTTAGTACTCTGACTCATAATTACCTCCTAATTCTTAATAAACACTCAACCGTATACATTTTTACTCAAATTCAAATATTTTTGTTGTAATTTAGCAGCAGAATTTACATCTCGTAACAATTAGTAAAACAATCGCCGATATGCTATTATAAAAAACAATTAAGGAGTAAAAAATGGAACCTTTTGTTACTATTATAACACCAACGCACAATTTAATTGAAAATAATCTGGCGGATGACTTTAATCTGCTGGTTAAACTGCTTGATTTACAAACTTATCCGAATATCGAGCATCTCGTTATAGATAACATGTCAAATGATGGAACCATAGAAATTCTCAAAAGCTATAAAAATTTAGGATTTTTTAATTTTTACTCGGAAAGAGATACCGGAAAATTTGAAGCTTATAACAAAGGTGTTATGAGAGCTAAAGGGAAATATGTCACTTTTTTAAGCTGT
The DNA here is from genome assembly GCA_944322885.1 of Candidatus Gastranaerophilales bacterium. Taxonomy (GTDB): domain Bacteria; phylum Cyanobacteriota; class Vampirovibrionia; order Gastranaerophilales; family Gastranaerophilaceae; genus Stercorousia. The sequence goes on from CALUQH010000019.1 coordinate 4,147, forward strand.
GATGATTTTATTCATGATATAACATCAATTTACGATATAGTAAACCTTATGGAAGCAAATAATGCCGATTTTTCATTTGCACCTGCTTATTGCAGACATCCGCAGGATTTTGTATTTTTATTTGCTCCGGCAATGCATACAGTATTTCAGGTCCTTCCGTGTGCGCGTCAGGCTATGTTCTTCAAAAAATCAATGATTGAAAAAGAAGGTTTTTTTGATGAGAAATTCAAATTGCTGGCAGATTACGATTTAATAGTAAGAATTATCCTGAAAAAATATAAACCTGTATATTTTGACACAAACTATGTTACCTACAAGTTAGGGGAAAAGGTACAACAAAGCCAGCAAAGGTCAGAAGCCGAAACAAAAGCCATATTTAATAAAAATTACAGAACATTGTACCCGTTAAATGAAAGTATTTTAACTAAAATGGCAACTTTATCGGAATTTCCTCAACCTCTGCTGGAAAAACTTGCGGATTACTTCCCTCAGGAAGATAGGGAACTTTTCTTTGAAAGATGCGAACAAATGCATCAACTAAGAGTTCAGGCTGCACAAAACAGACAGCAATAAATTTTGTAAAAACTTCTTTAATAATTTGCAAATTAATCTTTGTGTCGTATGATATTATTAGTATTAGATAAGAATTAGGGAATTTAAAATGAGTGAACAAAAAGTTGCGGTAATAGGCTGTGGTGTATGGGGAAGAAATATAGTCCGGAATTTTTATAATTTGAATGTTTTAGATACGGTATGCGATATTGACGAAGAAAACCTGAAAAAAGTAACCGAACAGTATCCGGGTGTAAAAGTTACAAAGGATTTTCATGATATTATTAACAACAAAGAAATTACCGGTGTGTGCGTTGTAACGCCAAGCCATACACATTATAAAATGGTTAAGGCAATGCTTGAAGCAGGTAAAAATGTCTATGTTGAAAAACCTATTTCAACAGTAGCGGCAGAAGCACGCGATTTAAGCCAGCTTGCCCATGAAAAGGGACTTGTTTTAATGGTTGGTCATCTTCTGCTATATCACCCTGCTGTAAACAGATTAAAAATGCTTATTGAAGAAGGTGCTCTCGGAAAAATTATTTATGCACAAAGCGACAGATTAAACGTAAATTACTTCAAAAATGACAGAAGCGTAATGTGGGATCTGGCCCCTCATGATGTTTCCATGATAAGTTATGTAACCGGTAAAGCACCTGTTCACGTTATTTCGGCCCTTGGTTGTTCATCCGATCAAAACGAAATAATGGATATAACCCACATAGGTATCCAATTTGAAGATGGCGTAATCGGGCATATTTCAGATAGCTGGATTACTCCGAGAAAACATGTACAGCTTCTTGTCAGAGGGACAAAAGCAACAGCTATTTTAGATGACACAGTAGCTGAAAATAAACTTGTTATTTTTGACAACTTTGTAAAAGATAATACTCAAAATATTAAACTTGATTATTTGGAAATAGAACCTCTCAAACTTGAATGCCAGCATTTTATAAGCTGCTGTTCAACCGGTAAAAAAGCACGTTCTGACGGCGACAACGGCTGTATGGTCACACAAATACTTGAAGAAGCCGAAAAAATTATGCTCGGCGACAAAGTAAAAAAACTTGATGAAGTTAATTTTGCGCTGTCAAGAACTAAAAAATAAAATATAAAGAGAGGCATCAATATGAATATAAAAAATAATCTTGCAAACATAGTTTCAATATCAAGAATTTTTGTAGCTTATGCCGCAATTGCTCTTTTATATGAACAGACAACCTGGGCCTATTTGTTGGCATTTGTCCTGACAATTGTTGCTTTTTCAATGGACGGTCTTGACGGATATATTGCAAGAAAGTTTAACCAGTCATCCGAATGGGGTTCAGTTCTTGATATTTTAGGCGACAGAATTGTTGAAGTTTCATACTGGACAGTGTTTGCAGTAATAGGCTGGATAAATATTTTATTCCCGCTTGTATGTGTTGCAAGAGCATTTACAACAGACGGAATCCGCAGCGTTGCTCTTTCTAAAGGTATGACAGCCTTCGGCGAAAAATCAATGCAAACAACTTCATGGGGGAAATTTATTTGTGCATCAAGATTTATGAGAATAAGTTATGCGGTTGCAAAAGTTCTTGCGTTCCTTCTTTTGATTGCGGTAAATACTCCGGGAATGGAACTTTGGGAAGGAACTCCTACATTGCATTTAATCACAATGATTTTTGTCTGGGCTGCGATTATTTTCTGCGTTGTAAGAGCAATTCCGGTTGTTGTTGAAAGCCCGAAATTATTTAATAAGGATTAGTGCTATGGCTAAACTCAATATAGTTTTGTATGAACCTGAAATACCGCAAAATACGGGTAATATTGCAAGACTTTGTGCATGTACAGGAGCAAGTCTTTATCTTGTCGGGAAATTAGGATTCTCGCTTTCCAGCAAATATACGAAACGCGCAGGATTAGACTACTGGGACAGTGTTGATATCCATAAAATTGATACAATGGAAGAATTGCTTGAAGCAAATAAGTGTGCTAATTTTTATTATCTGACAACAAAAACAAAAAGGTTATACACTGATGTAAAATTTCAGGACGGAGATTTTCTTGTTTTCGGACCGGAAACAAGAGGTTTACCTGATATTTACGTAAAAGATAAAAATGCTTTGACAATTCCTATGAAAGAAGGTCAGAGGAGTTTAAACCTATCAAACTCCGTTGCAATTGTAACCTATGAGGCAATAAGACAAAATGGTCTATAATATTCCAAAACTTCCGCAAAGAAACGAGAATTCCAACAAAGGATCCTTCGGGAAAATATTAAATGTATCGGGTTCCGAATATATGACAGGTGCAGCCTGCCTCTCCTCTGTTGCTGCATTAAAAACCGGCGCAGGATATGTAGAACTGGCAAGCCATGAAAATGTATTAAAAGCAGCCTCCGCCTTCGCACCTGAAATTATACTGGCGCCGGTAAATAAAATTCCTGAAATTATAAAAAACTCAACAGTTTTGTTGATAGGATGCGGACTTTCAGTAACAGAAGAAGCGTCTGAACTCTTCAAAAAGACAATTTCTCTTGTTGAAAAACTTCCGACAGTAATAGATGCTGACGGGTTAAACATTCTTGCTAATGATAAAATTGTGCTTCCGGAAAATGTTATTCTGACTCCGCACCCTAAAGAAGCCTCAAGACTTTTAAACTGTCCACTTGACCATGTTCTTATGAACATGGAAGAAAGTGCAAAAGAAATAACAAAAAAATATAATTGTATAACGGTACTAAAATCGCACAAAACAATTGTATGCTCACAATACGGTACTGTATATTATAATACGACAGGTAACAGTGCCCTTGCTAAAGCCGGAAGCGGGGATGTGCTTGCAGGAATGATAGCGGGATTTCTTGCGCAGCACATGAATTTATTTGATGCAGCTGTTCTCGGGGTATATCTTCACGGACTTGCGGGGGATCTTGCAAAAGAAGACCTGACTGCTTACGGAGTTCTGGCATCCGATACAATCAGGTACATTCCTTATGCTTTAAAATACTATATTAAACAATAGTATCTAAATTATTAGCTACTTTTTCAGGGGTTCCATGAGAAACCGCATAAGAGATAGCATCTACAATTTGAGATACAGGTTTTTGATTTAAAACAGATGTTATTGGTTGCCTGCCCATTGCGGCAGATTCTTTTGCAATCTCTACGGCAGTATCTCTGCCAATAGAATGAACATCATATAATGCTCTTGATGCTTTATATGAATCAATAGCTGATTGAGTAATTTTAATTCCTGGTATTGCCATAATTTTTTCTCCTTTTTAGTACACTTATATAATAATCGTAAAAATAAAAATAAACACTTTAAGTAAATTAATTTTACAAATATTAATAATAAAAAAATAATATACTAAAATGCTTTGAAATCAATTAGCCACTTTACCTATTACGACTCTTTTAGAGGCACCTGTACATGAAGGCAGATTATTAGGGATATTGTAGTAAGTGCAATAACCAAGAAGAGCAAACGCCATAACCTCCTTAAAATTATTTGAAATACCGTATGCTTCATGTGTTTTCAAATCAATATGTTTTGGCAGATAATGACGTAAGTATTTCATTAAAGTAGGATTGTAAGCTCCACCTCCGCCTACAATAACTTCTTTTACGTCTATATCAGGATAAATAAACCTTTCATAAGCAGTAGTTATTGTTTTAGCTGTCAATGCCGTTGCCGTCGCAATAATATCTTCGGGCTTTTTAGGAGCAAAACGAAGGGCATTTTCAATATATTCCGCAGAGAAATATTCTCTGCCTGTAGTTTTAGGCGGATTTTTAAAATAATAATCATCCTGCATAAGACATTCAAGCCAGCTTGCAGAAACTTTACCCGAATCTGCAATTTTACCGTCTTTATCATAGGGTATTTTAAAATACTTATTAGCGCAGTAATCAATCATTATATTACCCAACCCGGTATCAAAACCGAATGTCGGAAAATCTTTAGAAATAACTGTAACATTTGAAATACCGCCTATGTTTTGAACAAGAAGATTTTTCTTTAAAGGCTTAAACCATTTTTCATCTGCAAAACAAACTAAAGGGGCACCTTCGCCGCCTGCTGCCATATCAGCTTCTCTAAAATTTGATATTGTTAAGCAGCCGGTTTCTTGCGCGATAACAGAACTTTCTCCAATTTGTAAAGTACTTTTCAAAGATATTTTATCTAGTTTATCATCAAACGGATAATGAAATATCGTCTGCCCGTGACTCGCTATAAAATCGGGCTTACCATGTTCTTCTATCAAAACTTTACAGGCATCTGCAAAACAATGACCGATGACAAAATTCATTTGACATATATCTTTAACCGTTACATTTCCTGAAAAAAGCTGAAAAATTTTTGCTCTTACATGTTCCGGATATTTATAATTTATCCCCGATATTAGTTTGACAGACATATCAGGGTGAACCTCGCACAAACCAGCATCTATACTGTCACAGGAGGTTCCAGACATCAAGCCGATAACAAGTTTTGTTTCCAACTCATCCATAATACATAATAATATAATAAAAGCTTGCAATAACGCAAGCTTAAGTTAAAAATACAACTATCCTCCTATCCCCATAAAAATCTTTTTTAATCTCCTAAAATAAAAAAAATCCCTAATCATACTGCACTTTACTGTACGCTTCTTATCTTTAATCATCTTCCTCTCAAGGATTTAAGCCATCACCTCTTTTTCTTTCTCCATATATTACCTACTATCCCGCCGGCTTTTATTTCTCTCCTTTCAATGGGGGTACCGGTCTGTCTATAAGTTTTAATGTAAAACTAAGTAACATATTTGACAAGTAAAGAAAAATAAAATAAAATTTACATTTGACCATGCCCCTAATAACATCAAGCAAAAATTCAAGTTCTTAAATCTTAATGAAGAAAATTTAATGAAATTACGTAAAAATCTACACAAATTTAATTGACAATGTTAATTTATAGTAGAACCCATGCTTTAACATGACTTTTTATTTTATTATATAATTGAATGGGGAAGGATTAATGAAAGAATTTCTTAAAAATCAAAAAGTAACATACAATTTAATGTCTTTTACAGGTTACAAAGCCCTTGTACTCTTTTCACTTCTGGCAGAAGGGCCAAAGTCATATAATGAAATATGTGATTATTTTTTAAATCATCCTTATCTAAGAGAATCTATATCTATTGATACTTTGAGAGTTTACATCAATTCGTTAAAAAGAATAGGATGCGAAGTAAAAAGAGTAAGAGGAGAAGATAAGATATCAAGATATATTATTTTAGCTCACCCTTTTGAATTAAAATTAACACCAGAACAAATACAGAGTATTTCCAAAGTTTACAAAAGTATTGTAAAGAAAATGGATATTGAAGAATTGCGCGCGATGGACAATTTTTTTGAAAAAATAGGCCGCTATATCAAAAATGACAAGTTTATCAGCGACATGAAAAAAATATCTCTATTACGCGATATAGATAAAGAATTATTGAAGGACTTACTTGACTGCTGTGATAAGAAAGACCAAATTGTAATAACTTATAATTCACCTAATTCGGGACAAAAAGATATTGAATTAATTGCAGACAAAATAGAAATTGAAAACGGGAAGGTCTATCTTTTCGGTATCGGCTTTGAATATAATCAATACGGGAGCTTCCTTGTCAGCAGGATTAATAAAATTAAAGAAATTAAATTGGAAAAAACTATTCCGCATGGCATCCAGAGTATAAGAGTTTTATATGAGCTGGACTGTCCTCCTGAAAATATCACTCTGAATGAAAATGAAAAAATAATCGGCACAAATAAAAATAAAACTGTTATAGAAGTTGTTACATCAAATGAATTTTTGCTAAGACAGAGACTTCTTGCATACGGGCCGTTATGCAAAATTATCCATCCTGATGAATTTAAAAACAAATTTATTGCACTTCTTAAAGATATGAAAGCGGGGTACTATTGTGACTAAAAAATTAACAGAAAAATACAATGATGCCTGCGTAAAATTATTTGAATTCATTAAAATGCTTTATGACGGCGATGTTGAGTTTAAGAAAGTTATAAATCACTTTTCTGACGGTGAATACAACGGGAAATCAAACACGCACGTAACTCTTAACAAATACCTTAATGCTATGAAAATATTCGGTATTAAAGTAAAAAAAATAAACCATAAATACAGAATGCTGAGTTCATTATACAAACTTAAATTCTCAATTGATGATTTAAAATCTATTAAACTGTTAAAAGAATCGGAAGACATTCTGCCGGAAGGTAAAGGGAAAATAAATTTTCAAAACTTTATCAGAGCATTGGAAATTCGCTTTGACGAATCAGCACAAAGTATATGCCAGGTAGAAAACAGTACTCAAAATCTTGATTTAGAATTTTCAAATGCAGAAATTACTAATCAGCTTAAATATTGCGCCAAACTTTGTCAGGACAAACAAAAATTAGAAATTATATTTACAAATACTAAAGGCGAGGAAATAAACCTCTTGTGTTCTCCGCTTGAACAAATATATGAAAAAAGAAAATTATGTCTGAAGGTGCTGGGAAGTAAAGGAACAAGAATTTATAACATTCCGACAGATTCCATAAAATCTATCAAGCAACTGCCCGTATCATCTTCTACACAGGCGATACCAACCACGGTCGTATACAGAATAAAAAACAGACTAGCTAAAAATTACAAAATAAGAGAATGGGAAAGAGTTGACAAAATAGAATATGACGGGAGTCAGGTTATTGTCAACAAAAATGAAGATCTTAATCTTTTGCTTGAACGCTTGATGAGATATGGTACCCAGTGTTCTATTATTTCTCCAAAATTTTTAAAAGAAGAAATGATAGAAAAAATTAATAAAACATTGGAAAATTATCAATAAATATTATTTAACATTCAATATTTTTTAAAACCAGCTGTGTTATTATTTAATTATGGACAAGGATACACAATTTGTTCCGCTACATTTACACAGTGAATTTTCACTGCTGGACGGAGCGATAAAGCTAAAAGAGCTTTGCAAATTTGCAAAAGAAAATAATATGCCTGCTGTTGCCGTAACTGACCACGGGGTAATGTACGGGGCGCTTGATTTATATCTGGAAGCAAAAGAAGCAGGTATAAAACCAATTATCGGCTGTGAATTCTATGTCCATAACGGAGATATATCAGAACGCGATCCTAATAATAACCCGAGATATCACCTTATACTCCTCGCAAAAAATAACGAAGGCTACATGAACCTTGTAAAACTTGCATCAGATGCTGCTTGCAAAGGTTTTTACATGAAGCCGAGAATAAATTTTGAACTGCTTAAAGAACATCACGAAGGAATTATATGCTGTTCAGCCTGTCTTGGCGGAGAAGTTTTGCAAAATCTTTTAAAAGGTGATTACGAAGAAGCTAAAGCTGTTGCTCAAAGATACAAAGATCTGTTTGGCGATGATTACTATATTGAATTACAAGACCACGGATTGGATGATCAGAAACGAACCAATCCTGATTTAATAAAAATTGCCAAAGAACTCGGCATCAAAATGATTATTACAAACGACTCACATTATTTGAGGAAAGAAGATGCCGACTGGCATGACACACTTCTCTGCATGCAGACTCAGTCAATGAAAGATGAAGAAAACCGTTTTCATTTTCCGAATAACGAATTTTATGTCAAAACCGTTTCCGAGATGCGTGATGCCTTCAAATGGATGGATTCTGAAACCTTTGACGAATGCATAAAAAATACCGTAGATATTGCCGAAAAATGTCATGTAACAATAAAATGGGAAGCTCCTTTACCGGATTTTCCGGTTCCGCCGAATCATACTACCGATTCCTACCTTGAGGAACTCGTGCAACAGGGATTAAAAAGAAAATACGGAGAAGAAAATATTACGCCCGAACTAAAAGAGCGTGTTCAATATGAATTAAGTATTATTGAAAAAATGGGATTTTCCGCATACTTCTTAATAACATGGGATTTTATACATTATGCAAAAACTCATGATATTCCCGTAGGCCCCGGAAGAGGATCCGCAGCGGGTTCAGTTGTTGCGTACGCTCTTGATATAACAGATCTTGACCCGATACGCCATCACCTGTTGTTTGAAAGATTTTTAAACCCTGAACGTTTCAGCATGCCTGATATTGATACAGACTTTTGTATTGAAAAACGCGGCGAAGTTATTGATTACGTTGTAAAAAAATACGGTGAAGACAAAGTTTGCCAGATTATTACGTTCAATACGCTCGCTGCACGCAACGCATTCAAAAGTGTTGCAAGAGTATTCGGAATGGAATATGCAAAGAGCAATAAAACTGCATCTTTAATTGAAGATACAATTGAAGGCTCAATGATTGAAGGCTCTGAACTTAAAAATTTATATGATACCGATCCTGAAATTAAACGTGTAATAGATACTGCAAAATGTGTGGAAGGCATAAAATGCGGAATTGGCATGCACGCTGCGGGGGTAATCATTTCATATAAACCACTTGACCAGATTGTACCTGTTCAGCCTTCAAAAGACGGAATTATCATAACCCAGTACCACAGAGAAATTTTAGAAAAGATGAAACTTCTCAAAATGGACTTTTTGGGCTTAAGAAACCTTACAATGATTCACAAAACCGTTAAACTTGTAAAAAGGTGCCAGGGAATTGATGTTGATATTAACCATATTCCCCTTGATGATAAACCGACTTATGATATGCTTGTACGCGGAGAAACAGTCGGAGTTTTCCAGCTTGAATCTTCCGGAATGACAAGTTTGGTAAAAAAATTAAAACCTGACGTATTTGAAGATTTGGGCGCTTTAGTTGCATTATTCAGACCGGGACCTTTAGGCTCCGGCATGGTTGATGATTTCGTGGAAAGAAAACATGGACGACAAGCAATTACATACGCTCACCCGAGACTTGAACCAATCCTGAAAGATACATACGGAACAATGGTTTATCAGGAACAAATTATGCAAATCTTTCAGGTTATGGCTGACTATTCACTGGGGCAAGCCGATCAGGTTCGTCGTATGATGGGGCACAAAGACCCTGTTGCAATGGCCGCTCAAAAAGGAAAACTTGTTGAAGGTTCTGCAAAATACGGAATGAAAAAAGAAGATGCCGAAGACTTGTTTGAAAAAATCGAAAACTTCGCACAATACTGTTTTAACCGTGCACATTCATCCGCCTATGCATTTGTTGCATACCAGACGGCTTATTTAAAATGCCACTACCCCGTTGAATATTTATCGGCACTTCTTTCAAGTGTTGCAGGAGATCAGGACAAAACACAGGCTTATATTGAGGAAGCTTTAAAATACGGTATAAAAGTTCTCCCTCCTGATATTAACAAATCTTATCTTGAATACGCACCAGACGGGCATGACATTCGCTTCGGGCTTGCATCAATTAAGCAGGTCGGGGAAGGCGTTATTGAAGAAATTATTAAAGAACGCGAAGCAAACGGCGATTTTAAATCGATTTATGATTATATAAAACGCCTTGATACAAAATGTTCAAATAAAAAAACTCTTGAAGGTCTGATTAAAGCAGGTGCATTTGCATCAATTGAAAAAAGCCGTAAACAGCTCTGGGATAATATTGAATATATAACCTCCACCGCCTCAAAAGAATCCAAGGCTAAAGAATCCGGTCAGGGAAGTTTATTTGACATGCTTGGCGACACCGCGGAAATTGATGATGCAAAATTCCAACTTGCAGGCTCTGATGAAGAATATGATGCAAGAACTCTTCAAAATTTTGAAAAAGAATTCCTTGGTTTTTATGTAACAAGCCACCCTCTTTCTACAATAAGAGATAAATTACCGTTTTTAATGACACATAAAATCACAGAAATTCATGATCTTCCAAATGACAAAATAGTAACTATATGCGGACTTATTACTTCAGTCAGACAAATTCCGACCAAAAAAGATCCGACAAAATTTATAAGATTTATAAATGTTGAAGATTTGTCAGGGAAAATTGAAGTTATTGCTTTCAACGGAAAAATAGCAGAATACGGAGATTATCTGCAAAGTGAGCAGCGTGTTATTATATCAGGTAAAGTAAACAGACGCTCTGACGATGAACCGCCTTCACTTATAGTGGAAAATGTAAAAACTGTTGATAATTCCAACATATTTACAATAAAATTGCTTGATGAGTTTAAATATGAGGAGCTGATGCTTCTGAAAAATATTTTGTGCCACCATTCAGGTTCAGATCCGGTAATGATAAAAATAAAGGATTATGATGAAGATGTAAAAATACTTACAGCTTCGGTTTTCTGGGTTGAAAGTACAAATGATCTTGTAAACATGCTGAAAAAACAGTTTAATGACAGGCTTGAAATTGAAATTCGCTCTATGGACAGCAGCGATAATGAACAGGAAGAAGCAATTCCTGTATAAATTTGAAAAAAGACTTGCAAAAAAAAATTGCTCATGTATAATAAAAAAGTAACCCGATGCGGGGGTAATTCAGTGGTAGAATGCCTCCTTGCCAAGGAGGATGTCGCGAGTTCGAGCCTCGTCTCCCGCTAATTAAAAGACCGTAGGACTTTAGTTCTAACGGTCTTTTAATTTGTTGAGATAGCGGCTAGAAGAAGCCTTTTTGCGAGTTGCGCGAGGGAGCTGAGGCTGGAGCGTTTTTGCGGTTGCAAAGAAATCACATTAGCAAAACGCGGAATGCCGTTACATGCCAGCCGAGCAAGACAAGCCCCTAGGCTCCCGCTCCATAAACAAGAGGCTAAAATTCAGATTCTTTTTTTTATTTTTCTAAATTTGGCACAAAGCCATTAAAGTTCATATAAATTTATTTTTTGGGGACATATAAACAAGCATTTTTACCAAAGTACAATAATATTCGTCCATCATTTAAAACGACAGAATACCCTCCGGGCTTTTTATACGGCATATTTTTTATTAATACAGATTCCCCGGTTTCAGGACTAAATATCTCAGTACGGTTTTCATATATAGCATCTCCTGAAAAATTACCGGATTTTTCAATATTTTGCCCACCGTTAACTAAAATATTTCCATCCGGCAATAATGTCATATTATATAAATAAGCTTCTCCCCGCGGAACAATTAGCTTGCCAAGTTCAACAATTGTATCTTTTTCTGGATTATATCGCTTTAAAATCATGTGGTTTCTAAATTTATCAAAAATATTACTCACAAAAACAATATCTCCATTACCCAATTGAAGAAAATTCATACCATTAACTTCACACTTTGATTCTCTTAATTTATGTGTGTGTAAATTATATAAATAAAATCTGTTATCAGCTACAATTAATAAATTATCATTATAAATAAACAAATCATTTATATTATTAAAAATTTTAGGGGATTTTATAAGCGAAAACTCCTTGGTATCAGGGTTATATAATTCAAATACACTTGCTTTTCTATACATACCTGAATCACTAATCCCGATAGGTATAGAATTATCTCTTTGAACAAAACCGCCAAATAAAAGAACACTACCATCTTTTAATAAAACTTTTTTTGCATGCCGCCTTCTTAAATTTAATTTGCCAGTGTATTCAAAATTATATGAATCAATATCAAATAATTGAGCATACATCGATTTTTTATAATCCTCAATATAATCATAATATTTTTTCAATAAATTGGAATCTTTTTTCAAATAAGGTAAATAAATTTTTTCTTTTTCAGTTTCAGGTAATTGTTTGTATGCACGCCAAGCTTCTCTAGTTGAACTAATATCTTTATCCCTGAAAAATAATGATTTATATTTATATAAATCATTAAGAATTAACCAATAAATTTCGCGTTCAAACTGTTCTGAAGGTTTGTTAAATAAAGGTGCTATAAACAAAATTTTATTTTGATTTAATCCTATAGCTTTAGTATTATCATGCTTATCAATCGCAGTATTAAGAGTTACAATTTTCTTAAATTTATTAGTATCCGAATCAAAATTTATAATACTATCATCAGAAATTATAAATACTCTGCCGTCATTTAATTGAACAGGAAGCCCCAAAGGATAATCTGTATTTATTTTTTCAAAATGACCGTTTTTATAATCAAATGCAGATACATTAGATGGGAGTAGCAAATAAAAACCTAAAATTAATATTAATAAAAATATTTTTTTATAAATTACCATAACCTACAATAAACTCCAATTCTCATCACATATAAAAGATTAAAAATTTTTATACATTTTGTCAAGGAAAAATAATATGTTCCCTAAAAATTTTTACTTGCATGATTTTTTCGTATTTGATAGAATTACAACGTTCAAGATTAAAATAATTGCGGAAGTAATTCAGTGGTAGAATGCAACCTTCCCAAGGTTGACGTCGCGGGTTCGAGTCCCGTCTTCCGCTTTTTTATTATGAATAATAAATATGTTGAAAAGGGACGAGAACCACAAAGCAAAGCTTTGTCTTAGGTTCGAACGTGAGTGAGCTGAAGGCGTAGGCTTGACGGCAAAATGCTAAAAGCATTGCAGATGTCAACCCTAGTCCTGTTAAACGCGAACGAACAAGACAGTCCTGTCTTCCACTTTTTTAATAAAACTTTTACCATTTCTTAAATATAAAAAATGCTGCAAATACAATTAAAATAAATCCGACAAGATAATTCCATCTGAATTCTTCTTTCAAATACAAAACTGAAAAAAAACTGAAAACAACAAGAGTGATAATTTCCTGTATCGTTTTTAACTGTGCGGCAGAATAAACATAGCTGCCTATTCTGTTCGCTGGAACCTGAAAACAGTATTCAAAAAATGCAATCCCCCAACTTATAAGGATTACTGCCCACAGAGCAGCAGATTTATGCTTTAAGTGTCCGTACCATGCAAAAGTCATAAAAATATTTGAAACAGTTAATAATAAAATCGGGGCTATAAATCTAATCATTTTATCCTTCCTTAAATTATTCTTTAAAATTATTATAAATCAAACAGAATAAAAACTCTTGACATTCAAGTTTTTTCTTAATAAAATAAGACATGTGACTGACGCCGGCATAGCTCAATGGTAGAGCAACGGTTTTGTAAACCGTAGGTTGTAGGTTCGATTCCTATTGCCGGCTAATTTTAATGAAAATCAAAGTAGTATTTGAGCCTTTGTGGCAAGGCTCCGCGAAACAACTAAATGTTGTTGAGTGGAGGGAGGGTAGCAGCACTCCCTTGGTACAGAGAAAAATTTGAGCCTTTGTGGCGCAGGGGTAGCGCACTCCCTTGGTAAGGGAGAGGCCACGGGTTCAAATCCCGTCAAAGGCATTTTTGAAAATTTAATAAGGGTAGGTGCCCGAGTGGCTAAAGGGAGCAGACTGTAAATCTGCCGTCGCGAGACTACGGTGGTTCGAATCCACCCCTGCCCATTTATTATTTATTATATTTACCAAGAAGGATTATCTCTCAATCTTTCATGTAATGAAGAGTCTCGTCCAATGAAATTTCGTTCATTTTCAGGGAGATTTCTTTGTTTTTCAATTTGTTTTTTTACATACCCCACTGTTTTAGGGAAATAAGTAGCCAGCACATAATTTGAATCAGCAGAGCTGCCCATATTAAGAAGGGTATAGCACTCAGCAAACATTTCAACCGGATTTGTTGTCGCATATTGCTTTTCATAATCTTCTTTGCCATCTAATTTTGTCATTTCATTTCTTGCAATTTCAAGAAATTGCTGATTAAATCCAAATGTTACCATATTTCTATCCTCATGCTTTGAAAAATCTAGGGAATGGCCTATTTCATGAGCTAATGCAAATACTGCATTTTTTTCATCCTTTTTTGCCAAATTTATGGTTATAACATTATCTTTACCGTCATATTGGGCATAGGTAGCACTGTCAGGGTCATTGCATACTTTTATCGTATCTATCTCTACAGCCAAATCAATTAATACAGGCGCAGAAAGCCCCTCTATCATTTTTTTTACAGAATTTTTATCATTTTCATCATTTATCTGAGATAACAATTTTTTGAATTCAATTACATATTGCTTATTTCCATCACTAACATTAATTGCATCATCACTATAATTTATTTGATATTCCTTATCATTAAACTTTTGAATTATTGTATTATCATCAGTTTTGATATTTGTAATTTTAGGAAGTAAAGGCGCAATCTGGCTCTTTGAGACATCATAACTACTGAGCAGTTTAGCCTTTCGGGCATTTATAGCAATTTCTTCATTTTGTTTTATAAATTTTTCAGCATAAGGTCTGGTAACCTTATTAAAATAGTTATTGTAGTCTATATTTTTTAAATCCTCGATGTTAAAATTATCCGACAAAACAATATCTTTTAAATCAAGAAAATCATAATAACTTGTCCATACATCATCAGAATCTTGATCATTTGGGGTAAATTCACTCATATCTAATAAAATTTTCAGATTTTTTTGTAAATTATCTTTAGAAATCTTGCCTGCTTCATATCTTGAAATCATTTCATCATATAAAGATTTGCCGGTTACAGAAATAAATTTTTCTGATATATCTAAAAATTGCTGCGTTCCTTCAGATGTTTTCCAATCAATAGACAATAATACATCATAATTGCCTGAAATTAACTCTGATAGTTTTTTATCTTTTACATCAATATCAATAGTTTGTGATTTTGAAATAACTTTACCACTTTTACTAAATATAGACGAAGAACTATGCTCTAAAGATTGCGATTCTTTTAAACTCTTTAACATTTCATTTTTGATAGAAATATCAGAATTAATTTTAACCATAAAGAATTACCTTCTAAAAAATTATATTACTTTAAATTTTACGAAAGAAAATATAAAAAACTTTAAAAATTTCTCTTAATTATTAAAAATTTTTACATAAAAGCAATGTATAAATTTACAACTAATCCAACAGCAGATTAATTTAAACTAAAAAAGACGGTAAGCAAAACTTATCGTCTTTTTTACTATTAAAAATATTTTTGTTTATTTTATATGAGATTCTCCGCCAAATTTTTCCATAAGCTTTGAGGCAGCTTCTTTAACTTTCTGTCTTTCAGCATGAGCGGCAGAATCTGCAGCTTGTTTTTCAATCTCACGATCATCTAACATTTTTGTAAGTACAGCAGCTCTGTCTATATCATTATGAAGAGAGTTAAGCTTTGAGTATGCATTAAGAGCAGCTTCTTTATTTGCAAATTGAATTGTCGAGTGATATTCAACTCCTTTTTTTAATCCCGAAATTTCAGTACCATCCCAGTAAGTCTTGATTGATAAAAGTTCATCATTTGGTTGTATTGGCTTAAATTCTCTAACATACGAATTTGCATATATACTATCAATTCGCGGTTTTAAATCTTTTCCAATTTCAAGATGATAATACTTTGTATCAGCCAAATCCTCTCCGATTTTGGCTAATTTATTAATTGTTTCCATACTTGAATTTTCTAATGCCTCCATAGCCGGTTTTGTAATTTTAAGAGCCATACCGAAAGACGCCTGTTTAGACGACGGTATATTAGGATTGTTCATAATTTGCATAAGATTACTTCCTTTCTATAATTTTTATGATTATCAGTACTAAAATGCCTAAAAATAAAAATTGCTAAATTTTATATTTTTTATGTAACAAAAGTTAATAAATTTAAAATAACTTTGTAAAATTATTGCCGTAATCAATTTTTAAAGGTACGATAGAACTAGGTATATATATAGGAGAAAAGCTCATGAAAAATGTATTAAAATTATTGCTGTCAGCTCTTATTACATTAAATATTGTAATCCCTGTATTTGCTTACCCTGACGTAGACTCTACCCACTGGGCAGCAAAACAAATAGAAGAGTTAACAGAAAAAGGAGTAATTGTAGGTTATCCTGACGGCACATTTCAGCCTGATGAAAATGTTTCCAGAGCAGAATTTGCTTCAATGGCAATAAAAGCACTCGGACAGGAACATACAACAGTTGCTCAGCCTGTTACTTTTACGGATATTGATACATCTTTCTGGGCTTACGATGCTATACAAAAAGCATTATACTTCGATTTAATTTCATGTCCTCCTCAGGGAGAACCGTTCAGACCTGAAGATACAGTAACAAGAGCCGAATCAATCTCTGTTGCTGTTAATGCCCTTACAACTGAACAAATAAGCGATTTGAAGGCTAGAGAAGTTTTATCTAAAAAATTTGCGGATACAAACGAAGTTCCGCAATGGTTCTTAATCCCTGCAGGTAAAGCGGAAATATTAAATATGCTTGTTACTATTCCGTCAGAAGATAAAGCAAGAATTGAGGCTGACAGACCGGCTACAAGGGCAGAAGTGACTGCAATTCTTTATAATATGATGGAGCAGGCAAAACTTAATCCGAATGCAAAACTTGCAGAAGCAATGAGAAAGAAAACAGGCGAAGGATACGTTGTTGAAAATGCTTTTGTACAGGGCAGTGTCGGTACAATTCCAGCAGGTGCAATAGTTCCGATTAAATTAACAAAATACGTAAGCTCACAGTCTTCACAATCCGGAGAAATGTATATTGCAAGCGCTCCTCAAAACTACATTACAAAAGACAAGTATATTCTTGTTTCTGCCGGTTCAAATCTTAAAGGCCAGCTTTTGGATGTAAGAAGCGGAAAATGGTTTGTCAGAAACGGGGTATTAGTGCTTGATAATGCACTTTTAACTACAAATAATGACCAGACTGTAGGATTTCAGGGTGTAACTGAAATTACAAAACAGAGAAACTGGTTTATGAAAATTGTCAGAGCAACATTAAAAGGTGAAAAATTGAATGTAACACCTGACGAAGTTATTTATATGAAGGTTTTAAAACCCATAAAAGTTGATCTAACAAACGGATGGGTTATTGAATAAAAAAAGAGCCCATTTAAGGGCTCTTTTTTTATAGATATCATAAAGATTACTTACTCACCTTTACTTACCTCCAAGGATAATCGTCTTTTATCTGCCATCCGTCTACTTCTATTAATCGGGTACAGGCATGTTTGTAAAGGCTTGTTTTACAGGCTTCCAAAAGCTCATCCCTTGTATACGAATGAAATCCCTTGTAAGATGTTATAAATTTACCGCCTTCTATTGAAAACAAAAAAGAATTTTTGCCATCAACTGCTGTATTTATTTCCTCATATTTATCAGAGCAACCTTTAGCTTCAGGACAAAATACGAAATGCATTGCTGTTCGATTGACAATAACACAAAAACCTGAACCATCAGCCAGACCATAACAAACATCATTACCATTTTTATACGAAGATACTGTTTTAACTTCTTTGCCTAAATTTTGAATCCACCATTGCATGAACATATTAGCGTTATGATCTAATGCCCCAAATCCGGTATTAACATCTTCCGGTAAATAGCCATTATCATTTTCCCATTTAGTAACGGCTTGAGACATAATAGAATAAAATTTTTGAAGACGTACTACAGCAACTCTTTTTTGGTAACTTTGCTGCATTGTAGGCATTGTAAGAGATGCTACAACTCCTATTATGCCGAGGGTTATTAGAACTTCCGCCAGAGTGAAAGCCGCTTTAGATTTTAGAGGAGGGTAAAATGTGAAACGTGAAACAATGTTATCTCCCACCCTCTTCAGAGATGGAATAAGGGCTAATCTTCTATTGTTTGATTGATTAAAACAAATCCCATCCTTCCCTAGAAAGGGAAGGAATATATTTTTTCGTAAGCTTTGCTCACCGGTAACGGCCTGACTTCTCGCCTTATTACCATCTGTTAGCCGAGAACGCCCCCCCCCCGAAATTCTAAGTTAAATAATCTTTTCATAAGTTCAACTCCTCTTATACATTTGACTACATATACATTATAACAATACGGGTAAAAAAACACAACCCTTATACATCTTTCTTTATAAAACCCGTCTGAATTATATCTTTGCCAAAGCGTTCTTCCAGATTATCAAAACATTTAGCAAGTTTTGACTTTTTTTCGTCAAGATCGGAATTCGCAAACAAAGACATCTGGACTTCATTATTAAAAACAAAGGAGTCCAAAATTACACCGGTACTTCTATAAAGTATATTCGGGTTATACATTTTTTCCAACAGTTCAAATACAACGGATGATATTTCAAGTTCAAAATCAGTCGCAGTATTTAAAAGTTTTTTTTCACTGTAAACTTTAAAATCTTTTGTTCTCAAAAAAATACTTATTCCATGGCATTTTGCATTAATATTACGGAGTTTTACACATGCCCTGTGAATATGATAATTAAGAGAATTTTTTAAATAATTCTTATCTGATGTAAATTTCGCAAGCGCACTTGTTTTTTGAATTGATTTAGGAAGCTTTTCCTCATTCGAGACAGGAGATACCATTTCGCCGAGAAGTTCATGTTTCATCTCCAGTCCTCTTATTCCGATTTGTTTATCAAGCCATAAATCATCCTGCTGAACAAGTTCATAAGCAGTTAAAATCCCGTTTTTTCTAAAAAGTGAGGACAAATTTTTACCTATACCCCAGATTTCATCAATACTCGTCTTTTCAAGAACAGGGATAATTTTTCTTGAACCTATAAGAAATACCCCTTCCTCAAGTTTTTTTGCTTTATCAGACGCAAGCTTTGCAAGCGATTTTGAAGAACTTAAGCCAATTGATACTGGAATATCAACCTTTTCTTTAACTTCCTGTCTTATCATCTGTGCAATTTCCAGATAATTCCGTTTATAAAGTCTTTCCAATCCGGTCAAATCAACAAATGCTTCATCTATTGAATAAATTTCTACTTTTGGACTAAATGATTTTAAAACTTCCATAACTTTAGAAGATATTTCCGCATACAAATCATGATTTGCATTTATAAAAGTCGCTTTTTTCATCTGCCCTTCAATTTGAAAGTAAGGCATCCCCATTCTGATACCTAATTTTTTAGCCTCTTTAGAACGGGAAATTACACACTGACCGCGCCCGGACATAACACATACAGGTTTGCTTTTAAGTTCAGGATTAACGGCCTGTTCGCAGGAGACAAAAAAAGAATCGCAGTCAACAAGAGCTATAACATTTTTACGAGCCATACCAACATTATCAGATATGTTTGTAATTTTTTCCAGCATCAGACAATTATTTCCTTTTCGCCCTTATAAGTTACATACCCTAAATTAGCACCGGGAGGCTTTTTCAAAAACTTTCGCTTTGTATAAATTACACCGACTTTTGAAGAATTTTTTCCTTTGGAATACTCTTTGGCAAGTTTTGCACATTCAAATATTATTTTATCAGAAGGCTCACCGCAGCGTAAAAGCACATGAGAACCCGCACAATCCCTTGTATGAAACCAAAAATCCTCATCTCTTGAAAGTTTTGATACAATATAATCATTTTGCCTGTTATTTCTTCCGACATAAACCTTGTATCCTTCTATATTAAATTCCAAAGGCTCAACAGTTGATTTTTTGTCCTTTTTAATATTTGTTTCAGGTTTCAATTCCGCTTCAATCTCGTAAAAATCATCTATGGAATTTGCAATATCAACGGAATACAAAATCTGTTCATAATATTCAATTTGCTCATTCAGGTTTTCTGACAATTCGGAAAGTTTTGTAATAGAAGTTTTAGCCTTGTTGTAAAGCTTATAAAAATTATTTGCATTTTCTTTTAAAGTTTTTGTTTCATCAAGTTCAATTTTTATTTCTTTATCGTTTTCATAATCATAAACATCTGCAAATTTTTGATAATCTTTTAAATTATAAAGATTTGCCATAATTAAATCAGCATAAAGTCTGTATTTTTCCGAATTAAATTCTTTTTCAAGCCTTGCCTGTATTTTTTTTAAAGAGTTTTTATCCTTCTTTAATCTCGTCGCTACAATTTGCCTGCAGTTATCTTTAATTCTTTTAAATTTATCGTCAAACATCCACTGCGCATAATAGTCATCAATCAAAGTATTAATATCAGAATTTTGCCCGTATGCAAAAGAATTTTCATTTGCATACCAGCTTTTAGGCCGTCCTGACGGGTAAACATAAGGAAGCCCGCCTGCCATCTCGCGCTCACGGCTTTTTTCTGAACCGACATTATGCGCACATCCAAGAATTATATTAGTATCATAGTTATATAAAATCACATTTGAATGCTTGCCCATAAGCTCTATTGCAAGACAAAGATAGATTTTCTCCGAAAGTTCATTATAAGTTTCAAAATAAAATTCCAGAATCCTTTCAAATTCAGGCTGATGAACTTTAGTAATCCTTGCATTTTCAAGATATTTACGGAGAAGCATACAAAACATCGGCGGCTTTGAAGGAATTGTAATTAACCTTTTTCCCTCATTTGATTTACTCATAAAACAAACATGATGATAATGTGGATTTATATTTATGTATAATTTTTTTGTTTCACCTTTATTTCTTAAAGAAAAAACAAAATCGCGCCTTGTCGGCTGCTGAATTTTTTGAACTCTTGCATCCGTCAAAAAATCGTTATTTTGTTCAACCCAAAATTTTAATGTCAAGCTATCGTATGTAATCATAACTAAATTTTACAACAATATTTAACAATAATAAAGAATTGACGCCCATACAAAAATATGTTAAGATAACTTTAATATAAAGGAGTCACAAATTATGGTTTTATGGGAAATTTTTGCAATTGTCGGATTAATTTCGGTTATCCTTGAAATGATAGTACCTTCAATGTTTTTTCTTAATCTTGCACTTGCAGGTTTTATAACTGCCGTTATCGCGGTATTTATAAAAAGTTGGATATATCTTATATTAATATTTGTAGTACTTTCCCTTATTTCAATACTTTTCTTGCGCCCGATATTATTGAGAAGCAAAGAAACAAAAGAACAAGAAACGGGCATGAAAGGCAAATATATAGGAAAAATTGTCAAAGTTATTGAACCGGTTACAAAATATTCCGGAGCAATCACGATTTACGACGAAAGATGGGAAGCAAGAACCGAAGGGGATGAAACAATACCTGCAGGAAGCGAAGTAAAAATTGTTAAATATGAAAGCCTTGTATTGACAGTAGAGAAAGTATAGGAGAGAATTATGAGTTTAGTATTATTAATTTTACTTGTTGCATTATTAATTTATGTATTCAAAGGAATTATCATAGTTAAACAACAGGAAGAAGTTATTATAGAAAGAATGGGACGCTATGAAAAAACACTCATGGCTGGTCCTAATTTTATATTTCCGGTTCTTGAAGCACCGAGAGGAATCTTAGAAAAAGTTTCACAAAGAGGGCTTGACGGTACAAACTATTATTACTTGAAGCCGACAAACAGAATTGACTTAAGAGAACAAATGTACGATTTTCCACGTCAAAATGTCATTACAAGAGATAACGTTTCTATTACAATAAACGCTCTCATTTACTTCCAGATTGTAGATGCAAAAAGCGCAGTTTATGAAATCAAAAATCTTCCGGAAGCCATTGAAAAATTAACACAAACAACATTAAGAAACCTTGTAGGCCAGATGGATTTGCAGGAAACATTAACTTCACGCGGAAAAATAAATGATGAATTGCGAACAACTCTTGATGAAGCAACAAATAAGTGGGGCGTAAAAGTTAACCGTGTAGAAATTCAAGATATCTTCCCGCCGGCTGACATTCAGGCATCAATGGATAAATTGATGAAAGCTGACAGAGAAAAGAAAGCTACAATAACAGAAGCAGAAGGTTTAAAAGAAGCTGCTATCAGAAAAGCCGAAGGGGAAAAAGAAGCTGCTATCCGTTCTGCTGAAGGGGAAAAACAGGCAGAAATTTTAAGAGCGGAAGGTATTGCTCAGGCACGTATTATTGAAGCAGATGCAGAAAAAGAAGCAATCAACAGAATTATCACTGCTCTCGCTGATAAAGGTCAGCCTGACAAATATTTAATCGCAATGAAATATTTAGAAACAATGACTGCTATTACAAGCGGAGAAAATAATAAAGTTGTTTATATGCCTTATGAAGCAACAGGAATTCTGTCCTCAGTTGACGGCATTAAACAAATGTTTGACAAAAAATAACAATTTCAAAGCAGGACTTATATAGTCCTGCTTTTTTAAGGGGATAGTGTGGAAGAAATTTGTATATTAATACCTGCATACAATCCGGATAAAAGCTTAATTTTACTGCTTAACGGTTTAAAAGAAAGCTTACCGGATAGTCCTGTTATTGTTGTAAATGACGGCAGTGCCTCGGAGGAAATATTCAATGAGTTGCTAAAAAATTGCCCCCCCCCCGACAAAATACTCACACATTCGGTAAATTTGGGAAAGGGAGAAGCGTTAAAGAACGGTTTTAAATATATAAATGATAATTATAACAACTGTAAAGGAGTTATTACTGCTGATTGCGACTTGCAACATTCAGTAGAGGATATTGTTAAAATAGCAAATTTTCTATCAAAATCTTGTCAAACAATGTTTCTCGGAAGCAGAAATTTTAATAATATAAATATTCCGTTCAGAAGCTTTATAGGTAATAAATTTATATCTGCTATTTTCAAAATAATTTACAAAATACAAATAAATGACACACAGACAGGACTCAGAGGTATTCCAAGAGATTGTATAAAATTATTTCTGGATATAAATAATTCGGATTTTTCTTTTGAAACACTAATGCTGATAAAGGCACATAAGCACAATATCCCGATAGAAGAAATTCCAATAAGTACTATCTATATAAAAAAGAACAAAAACAGCCATTTTAAACCGTTATCAGATTCGTATAAAATTTGTAAATCACTTTTAAGAAAGACTTATTAAATGGAAAAGCTAAAATCACCGGAAATAATATTTGTAATATTTGCATTTGTATTCGGCATAATTATAATGTTTATCACCCCCAAGTATGAAGTCCCTGACGAAATGGCTCATCTATTAAGAGCAAAGGAAGTTGCTAACGGAGTAATTTATAATAATTTACCGGAAAACAGGGATGACGGATATGCTTTTCACGGAGCCAGCGGATATCCGCCGGTTATGTATGTATTTTCCGGCTTAGGGAACAAATTAGGAAGTCTCAGCGGAAATCAGGAAATCGCATTTTATTTTGGAAGATTTTTTAATCTTCTCATCTGGATAACACTAACATATTTTGCGATTAAAATAACGCCGATTTTCAAATGGCAATTTTTATTTGCGTCCCTGATGCCAATGTCAATATATCTCGGAAGCTCTTATTCCGGGGATGCTTTTAATAACGGCTTTGCATTTTTATTTTTTGCTTATATATTTAAGATTATATTTGAACAAAAAGACATATCTTTGGCTAAAGACACTCCACGCCTTCTAATAAGCAGTATTATAGGCGGACTGTGCAAGTGCGCAATTATGCCGCTATTTTTACTGCTGCCGATTAAGCTAAATAAACATAAGAAAATACTTATACTGCTAATAATTTTAATATCAATTGCATCATCGTGTCTCTGGTATATGAACAACTATTCAAATACAGGCCCAGCAGTTGATTCCGATTTTAATAAACATTTTATACTTTCAAACCCTATAGGATTTTTTAAATTATTTTGTACAACTTGTATTCACTATTTACCAAATTGGTCAGGACAGGTTATAGGAAAACTTGGACTAAACAACATAAGATTAAGTACTTTATTCTATAGATGTACAATGTTTTATTTTATTTTATCTTTAGTATTTATTCCTGAAAAATACACTATAAACCTTTTTCAGCGTATTTACAGCGCACTGCTCTTTTTCGGATTTGTATTCTTTACCTGCTGTCTGTTATTTATAACTTGGACTCCGTTACACAGTGCCTATATACAAGGGATACAAGGCAGATATTTTATTGCCGTATTACCGTTCCTTTTTATATTATGTAAACCTAATATTAAAAATATCAGTATAAATACTTCCAGCTTTATGAAAAAAGCCTTAATAGTCTACATATTTTTAATGCTTATATATTGTGTAGGAACATTATACAATGTGTATTACTAGATATATTTTGTTCATTAAATAAGAATTTACATAAACTATACAAATATTAAAAAATATGCTATATTCAAATTATAATCAGGAGAGATAAGATATGATGATTAATGATTTACCAAGAATGCAGGTTTTAATAACTACAAATGAACAACACATAGAAGGCGAACTTTTACTGCCGGAAAATATGAGATTCAGCAATTCTATCCCTGATAATATGCTGTTTTATATACTTAACGGAGGTTTTCAATTTATCACGCTAAAGAACTGCGAAGTTAAAGATCGTAAAAACCTTGCATTCAGACCGGATAAATCTCCACAGCTTCATGTTAACATATCTTGCATCATGACTATGCAAATAATAGAAATACTTCCGGAAGATTATGAATATGACGACAGTTATTATGACGATGATGATGAAACAGAAGAAGATAATGTACGTCCAAGTCAGCAAGTACGCCAGCGAGGCCGTCAGGTACGCAGAAGATAATTAAAATATTCTTCACATTTTATGTTCTTTTTTTATGTTTTTGTTAAAATTTAATTAAGTCTGTAAAGAGAAAGAGAAAAGGAACATAAAATGATTAAAACAAAGATGAAAGACCACAACTGCGGAGAGCTTAATCTTTCGAATATTAATGAAGAAGTTACACTATCCGGCTGGGTTGCTACAGTTCGTGACCTTGGCGGTATTTTATTTATTGAATTAAGAGACAGAAGCGGATTTTTCCAGCTTGTTGCAAACCCCCAAATTAACCCCGATGTACACAAAATTTTTGAAAAAGTTCGTTCTGAATACGTAATTACGGTACACGGGAAAATAACACGCCGTCCTGAAGAAACTTATAACGAGAAATATGCAACAGGCCAGGTTGAAATGTATCCGGAATTTGTTGAAGTACTCTCTGAAGCCAAAACATTACCTTTTGTTCTTGATGATGAAAATGTATCTGAAGATGTTCGTTTAAAATACAGATATCTTGATATTAGACGTGAAAAAATGCTTCACAATCTGACTTTGCGTCATAAAATTTGTCAGGCAGCAAGAAATTACCTCAATAATCTTGACTTTTTGGAAGTTGAAACTCCTATTTTAATTAAAACGACTCCGGAAGGCGCAAGAGATTATCTTGTACCGTCACGCGTTCAGGAAGGTAAATTCTATGCTCTGCCTCAATCTCCACAGATTTTCAAACAATTGTTAATGGTCGGCGGGATTGAAAAATATTACCAGATTGCAAAATGTTTTCGTGATGAAGATTTGAGAGCAGACAGACAACCTGAATTCACTCAAATTGACCTTGAAATGTCTTTTGTAGAACAGCAGGATGTAATAAAAGTTGTCGAAGGCTTGATTGTAGATACCTTCAAAGCTGCAGGAGTTGAAGTTAAACCTCCGTTTATTCAAATGCCTTGGCAGGAAGCTATGGACAGATTCGGTTCTGATAAACCTGATACCCGTTTTGGCTTGGAATTATTTGATATCGGCGACATAATTCTTCAATCTGAATTCCAGATAGTTAAAAATACTCTTGAAAACGGCGGTATCGTCAGAGGTATAAGAATACCGGGCGGAGCTAAATTCTCAAGAAAAGACATTGATGATATTACAAAACTTGCAGTATCTTTCGGTGCAAAAGCTTTAGCAAACATAATTTATAATGAAGACGGTACAGCTAAATCTCCTGTATTGAAGTTCGTAACAGAAGAACAGGCAAAACAAATTCAAGAGCGTGCTCAAGCTGAAGCCGGCGACATTATCTTCTTTGTTGCAGATAAACCAAAACTTGTTTATGACATTATGGGTAGATTAAGATTGTATTTCGGAAAAAGATTAAACCTTATTGACGAAAGCAAACATAATCTTTTATGGGTCGTAGACTTCCCGATGTTTGAATGGAGCGATGAAGAAGGAAGGTTTATGGCAATGCACCATCCGTTTACATCTCCTTGTATTGAAGATTTAGACAAACTTAAATCGGGAGATTTGGGCAATGTAAAATCAATCGCTTATGATATTGTCTATAACGGAACAGAACTTGGCGGCGGATCTGTCAGAATTCACTCATCAGAAGTTCAATCCGCAATATTTAAAGCATTAGGGTTAACTGAAGATGAAGCAAAAGAAAAATTCGGATTTATGGTTAATGCATTACAATACGGGACACCGCCTCATGCCGGTCTGGCAATAGGCTTGGATAGACTTGTTGCACTTCTTTGTAGAACAGACAGTATCAGAGATGTTATTGCATTCCCGAAAAATTCAGGGGCAAAAGATCTTATGAGTGATGCTCCGGGCGAAGCTTCACTACAGCAATTAAGAGAACTTCACCTGAAAAGTACAGCACATAAATAATAAAAAAGCCCTTAAAAAAGGGCTTTTTTATTTATCTGTTTTTCCCTTTGTAACAGCTTTGTTAAACTTACTCATTATTGTTTTACAAAATTCGTTTTTATACTGAAAATGTTCAAACGGAAATCTTATTCCAGCATATTTCCCGTTATAAAAATTTGCAATTGCACTAACTTCTGTTCCGTCTTTCATTTTTGCGGAAATTTGAATAATATCCGGAACTTCCTTAAATAAATTATTGTTATATGCAGACTCATATAATCTGTTCATTACTTCGCCAATATTTCTGGCACCATGCCCCGTAAAACTTTGTCCGTTTTGGGGATTAAATTGAACTTGCATCATTTCTCCTTTTTGAGTAGATAAACATCACAAAAAATTTTTTTTGCTAATATGTAACACTATGTAAATTTGTAATATAATTTATTTATGCAAATATTTACGGAACTTACCAAAAATCCTGAATTATCTGTAGCACTCGGATATTTTGACGGAGTGCACCTTGGACATAAAGCTGTTATACAAAATGCAGTGAACTACGC
Source organism: Candidatus Gastranaerophilales bacterium (assembly GCA_944322885.1). Lineage (GTDB taxonomy): Bacteria > Cyanobacteriota > Vampirovibrionia > Gastranaerophilales > Gastranaerophilaceae > Stercorousia. Next base: position 31,479 of record CALUQH010000019.1, read on the forward strand.
ACAACAGAACAATTGTAAGTCTGCAGTAATAACATTTACAGATCATCCATGCTGTTTTTTTTACGGCCGGCGTCCAAAATATATACTTACAAGAGAAGAAAGAGAAAATAAAATTAAAGAACTCGGAGTTAATTTTTTGTACGAGCTTGATTTTGAAAGTATATCAGGATTGACGGCAGAAGAATATTTAAAAAATGTATTAATCAAATATTTTACACCACAATCTATCTCTACAGGATGGAATCATAATTTCGGTTACAAAAAAAGCGGGAATGCAGAATTTTTAAGAAATAATTCAAAAAAATTCGGATATGAATACTTTGAGCTTCCGCCTCAAAAAACCGGTACTGAAATAATAAGCAGTTCTGCAATAAGAAAATACCTTTCTGAAGGCAAGATTGAAAAAGCAAATTCTATGCTGGGATACAGATTTTCAACCTCCGGAATTGTTATAGAAGGAAATCAAATCGGCAGAACCATAGGTTTCAGGACTGCAAATCTAATTTACCCCGATGAACTTATAGAATTGCCGCACGGTGTTTATTCTGTTGAAACAAACTATGGAACAGGGATAGCTAATTTCGGCACAAGACCTACCGTAAACGGGAAAGGGACACTTTTAGAAGTACATATATTAGATTTTGATAAAGATATCTACGGACAAAATTTAACCGTAGAGTTTAATAAAATGATACGCGCCGAGAAAAAATTTTCATCTCTTAACGCGCTAAAGAATCAAATTAATAAAGATATAAAACAGATCTAATAATCCATTGTCCAACCATCTTCCATAATAACACTCAAACAGCCATCACCATACCCCCCTCCCAGACTGACGTCTTCAATACAAGCGTTCTTAGAAGTATCGTAATCTCGTATGCTGTGATATGACTCTGCTACTTTACCATCACTATATAAATCCATCGTAAATAAATCTCTGCCTAGAATATTTGGCCCCTCAGCACCATTTACATCAACCTGTAATTCTAAGTAACCATGGTAATCATAATCATAAAGTAATCCATTGTAATAGACAGAAATAGAAGCCCCAGATGCAAGCGACACTGCAACTACAGATCTTTCTAGGGCAAAGTCTGAACCATTAATCGTTTTATAACTATCAGCAAAACATGGAGTTAAATCCGTTCCGCAATCATTTACAATATTAAAATAATCATGCAGAAAATTCTTTGCTCCATTGGCATTATGACCATTATACTTAGTTTCATCCAAAGAAATAGCATTATTATCTGTGATTGCACGTTTTGCGGCCTGACTTAATTCTGTATAAACCTTTTGTAACTGGGTAACATACACTTTTCTCTGATGATTTGAAACAAGTGTAGGCATAGTAACAGCTGCAACAACTCCAATTATGCCAAGTGTAACAAGAACCTCTGCCAATGTAAATCCAAATCTTTGCATAAATATTCCTTCATTATTAGTTATATACACATTATAGCAACAAATTTATAAAATTTCAATAGCACTTATTATATAACAGGCTGAAGACAGATAACTTATAAAATGATATAAAAATTCTAAGTATTCTTTTTAATATCTAAATGATAGCCCAGGATATCCAAAATCTCAAGAGTCTCTTTCAAGGTAATACTTTCTCTTATTAATTTTCCGGAAAGACTATTTATTGTATATTTTTTACCAGTTTTTTCGGTCATTATAGCCGCAAGCTGCTTAAAAGTAACAGCTTCACGCGCCATATAGTATTTAATATCATTTCGAATATATTCATATTTTTGGCCTGTCCAAAGAATAATGGAGCCTTTTGCAACGGCTATGGAGGATGGTGCTCATATTATTACAAAAACACAGCTTCATCCAGAGAAAAAAGATTAAATAACTGTAAACAATATGGTAGATTCTGTTCTGGGCTTCTTGAATATGATAATTGGGAATTCAAACCTGACTATCCATATAGACTTTAAAAAAGGCGGTTTATAAACACCGCCTTTTGATATTATTTAATTAATGCCTGAACTTCTTTAAATTTCGGATTTTTTGCCCCTTTTAGCCAGTCAAACAAGGCAATCTCAACACAGGAAACTTTCACACCGTTTGCAACCATGGCATCAATTCCTTGCTTGAATTCATATTTATTACGGCTTGCGCAGGCATCTTTTATGACGTAAACATCATACCCTTCTTCAACAAGTGCTGATGCCGTTTGATAAACACAGATATGAGTTTCTATACCAAAAATTACAATCTGCTTTTTACCGTAAGATTTTATTTTATCTTTCATGCCTTCTTCCAGCAAAGCATTAAAATATGTTTTTTCAACAACTTCACTGTTTTCCGGCAATACTTCTCTTAAAGCTTGAACCGTATTTCCCAAACCTTTCGGATATTGTTCGGTTAACAAAACAGGGACATTAAGTAACTTTGCTGCAGATGCAACTTTCACTGCGTTTGCAACCACAACATCCTTATTTAATACCGAAACTAACCTCTCCTGAATATCTATAATTAAAACTAAACTGTTTTCTGCAGATAATGTATTCATACTTCTCCTTTTCTTATACTGCTGACCTTTTAAACTCTTTTACAAAGTCCTCGACTATCATCCCGAGCTCTTTTTGTGAAATTTTTGTCAAAGGAATTTGTAACTCTTTATTTTCCGGGCTATCTAACCCCTCATGGGTAATATATATAACAATCTTTGCAAAACCGGGATAAACAATCCTTAATGTACTTTCCTGTCTTTTATTTATAAGTTTAAAAACACATTGTTCTTCATTTGTGTACTGTTCAATTTCTGTATCAAACAGTTTCTCTTCATAAGCCTTCTGCAATCTGTAAAATAACGGTGTAATAACTTTTTCTAATTTTTTATTGAAAATTTGTCTGAATATCTTATACCCCTTTGAATGAGCAGCTCCATCGTCCAGCCATTCATTCAGAGTCTCCTGCTTCTCTTCTGTAAAAGAGTATTCACTATGAGTCGTAACCGCTGTAGACAAAGCATCCAGTACATCATGTTCAATCTGTTCAAAATTCTTATGCGCAATAGATGTAATCCCTGAACAAATTTCAAAATTATCTTCACATTTATCTTTTATCTTGTTAAAGACAACAAGCGCCTGATTTAAATCAGCTTTTGGCAACAATATATAAAATCGTAAACCCTTTCCGAACGTAACAATATCATCAACTCTTGTTGAACCCTTTAGAGCATTTGCCATTTCTTTAATATCGAATTTCGTTTTATCTTCCCTTGCCGGAGCAATAGCCAGCAGACAGCCGGTATCGAGCAAATTGTCATCAATATAATTCTCAATAACCTGTTTTGCAAAACTATAATTGTAAATTCCGGTTTCCTCATCAATTGCATTAAGCTGTTCTAAAATTTTGATATTACGCAAACTTCTTAGCTTAACTGAATTATGTTTTATATTATGAACAATTCTCAATACAAATTCAAAATCCTCGGCCGAAGACAATATAAAATCATCGGCTCCGCAATCATATGCTGATAAAATAAAAGCTGAATCATAGGTATCAGATATCAAAATAATACATAAATGCTCATTTGTCCTCAATTCTTTTATCAGATTATAAGTGATTTCATCCGGTCTGCCATGCAAAAGAACAATATCAGGAGCACAAATATCTATAGAATTAACAGCTTCGTTATAATTTGATATTACAATATTATCATTTGCTCTCAAAAATATAATTTTTGATGCTAAAGTTTTTGCGAAACCAATATCATCAGATATTAAAAGTATGTTATTTTTATCATTCATTAATTATACCTGTAAATGCTTTTTAATACAGAGAAAACTTCCGCCCGCACCAAAAAGAATCGCCATTGCAAACATTACTGTAATAACAAAAGTTTGAGCATATAGAGGTGTCGGCACCATAAAGAATTGATGCATATGATTTAAGCCGTTTTGAACAAAATTTAACGGGAGAAGAGCTATTACAGCCCCCGAAAACCCATAAAAAGCCCCCTGCATAATAAGAGGAAATCTGATATACCAGTTTGAAACACCCATCAAACGCATAATTTCAATTTCTTCTTTACGCGACTGGATTACAAGCTGAATTGTGTTATTTATAATTGTAATCGTCAAAATACCCATTATGATAACCACAAATACAGTAATCATATTTACAATTCTATTGAGAGCTTCGATTTTCTTGGCCAAATCCTGAGCATAACTCATATCTTCAACCGATTTCAATTGTTTTACTTCATTAAATACATGCTCAATATTTTCAGGTTTATCAACTTTAACATGCAAAGTATCGGGGAGCGGGTTTTCAATATCAGGCAAATCCATTTCACGTTTTAGATTACTCCAGGAAGACGCCTTTGGAATAATTGAAACATTTTCTACATGTTCAAATTCTTTCACACGTTTTTTTACCACATTTGCATCAGCATTTTCTTTCAGATAAACCGATATTTCAAGAACATTACCAAGTTCGTGTGCAAATGACGAAATAGAAAGCGCAGACCTGAAAAAAGAAGCAAATATAGTCAAAATAGCAGCCATAGTTGTTATAATAACAAGATTTACAATACCTGTTCTAGTAATGTCATGCACCGTTTGTTTGGTCAAACGGTATAAAATTCTCAGCTCACAAAGCCAGTCTTTCGGAATGTGTTTCTTTACCTGCTTTTTTATTCTTGTTTTTGAACTATTCATACGTACCTGCTTGTATATCCCTTACTATTTCACCTTTGTCTAAAGTTATAACTCTTTTTCTGAAGTAATCTACCATGGCATTGTCATGTGTTGAAACAATCACAGTAATCCCTCTCTGGTTAATTTGATCCAAAATCTGCATGATTTCCATAGAATTTTTTGGGTCTAAATTACCGGTAGGTTCATCCGCTATCAACAGAGGCGGGCCATTAACAATTGCACGGGCAATCCCGACTCTTTGCTGTTCTCCTCCGGAAAGTTCCGACGGATAAGCGTTCATTTTATCATACAGCCCGACAATTTTTAGCGCACCCGAAACCCTTGCATTTATCTCTTTTGAACTTATTCCGAGAGTACGGATTACATAAGCTACATTATCATATACACTTTGATTTTGAAGAAGCTTATAATCCTGAAAAACAATGCCCATACATCTTCTTAAATTCGGGACTTTATCACTGGGAAGATTTGCAACATTTATACCGCCGATTGTAACAGTACCGCTTGACGGGCGTTCCTCATTATATAGAAGTTTCATCAAAGTAGATTTTCCAGCGCCTGACGCACCAACAATAAATACGAATTCTCCCGACATGATATCGAGATTTACATTTCTCAGTGCATAATGATCATTTTTGTATTTTTTTGTAACTGATCTGAATTGAATCATAATATTTCCTTACTTATTTTACCAGACGGTATTTATCTATATACCGTTTAAGACTTATAGTTAATTTATCGGCGCTTAAACCGTAATAATCAAGCAAATCATTCCATTTACCGCTTTGTCCGAAAGTATCATTAACGCCTATTCTATGAACAGGTACCGGATAGTATTCGGCAAGAAGTTCACACACCGCACTGCCAAGACCGCCTATTATAGAATGGTTCTCAACAGTCATGACAAATTTTGTCTTTTTAACCTGTTCAATTATTGTAGCTCCGTCAAGAGGCTTTACGACAGGCACATGTATAATTTGAACGGAATATCCCTGCTTTAATAAATTTCCACGGGCCTCAATAACTTCGGCAAGCGTTTCCCCGTTTGTAATTACTGTTACATCTTCGCCTTCAGTCAACACTTTTGCATTACAAAAATCAAAAGTATAATTTTCATCAAAAACATCACATACATTAGTTCTCGGGATTCTTATATACATAGGACCGTAATTTTCAGCAGCAAATCTTATTACCTGTTCACATTCTCTGCAATCAGCCGGAACAATAACGGACATGTTCGGGATTCCCCTCATTAAAGAAATATCCTCAAGAGCCTGATGACTTGCACCGTCTTCACCTACAGTTACACCGCCGTGGGTACCGACAATTTTTACGTTAAATTCGGGATAACAAACTGAATTTCTTATCTGATCGTAAGTTCTGCCCGTTGCGAACATGGCAAAGCTTGAAGCAAAAGGAATTTTCCCGACAGAAGCCAAACCGGCAGCCGTCGCAATCATATCCTGCTCAGCAATACCACAGTTAAAAAATCTGTCAGGGAACTCTTTTGCAAAAATTTGAGTCTGTGTAGAGCATGACAAATCTGCATCCAAAACCACAATATTTTGGTTAGTCCTGCCTAACTCTGCCAATGTTTTGCCAAAACATGATCTGATAGATTTTCTCTCATTTTTGTTAATTATCATAAGAATGTAATCCCGTTTAATCCAATACATCTATATTATAGCACAAATAAAAATTAAGTAAAAAACTTAACAGATATAATTAATTGTTAAGATTTATTAAAAAAAAACGTAATTTTAGCAATTTTATTTCTTGAGGGATATTTAAACAGTAGAATAAAAATAGATAATATTTTATTGATGAAAGGAAGAAATTAAATGATTCAAGCTCCAAATTTAGTAAATCCTTACATGCAGCCCCAGATGGCACCGGCTTATGCGCTTCAACAACCGGTTCCTGCTCCTAATTACAATGCAGTAAAGATTGATGTTCACAATCCGTCTGTAAGCGCACCGGGTGTTGGTCAAGTTGGAATGAATGTTCCACAATATGCACAACCGACAATGCCTTACTACACATATCCTCAAAACCAATTATATTCATACCCGCAGGCACAAACTCAACCTTATTACATGCCTGTACAACAACCTGTTGTTCCGACAGCTCCTCAGCAGTTACAGCAGCAGACCGCTCAACAAACAGTTACACCTGTTCCAGTAATTCAACAGCAAAATATTAATGCTCCAGCTCCGATGGTTAGCCAACCGGGAACTACTGAAGCAAAATCTGGAGAACAGCCGAAAGTTGAAATTGAACAACCTGTTGTTATGACTCCGCAAGTTGATTTAAACTCATTCATTGCTAAATTAACAAATCCTGATTTTGAGGTTCAGGCAAATGCAATGGAAGAAATTGCAAATATGGTAAAAGATGATCCTCAAAAAGCTACAGAATTGCTTGATGAAAAAGTCGTTAATGCATTAAACAATATTATAAATGCTGATTCCAGCAAACTTGCAGGACCTACACAGGAACAAATTGCAGCAAGACAGAAATTAATGAAAGGCGAACAACTTTCTGATGCTGACAAAAAATTAGCAACAACAATCACTCCGATGGAGCAAGCAGAAAGAAATAAAAGCTATGCAATGTTCACATCTTCAATAATGGAAAAATTATACAGTGATGAAGTTGCAAAATTAACAGGTTCTACAGTTCCTTTAACAGAACTTCCGGGTGCTGTTACAATTGTTGAACAGTTAAAGAACAACCCTAACCCGATGGTTAGAACTTCAGCAATTGAATCATTAAGTTACATACAACAACCGGCTTACAAACAGGATTTGACAACATTATTCACAATCGCTAAGAACGATCAGGATAAAAATGTTCAGGAAGCTGCTGCTGCTGCCCTTGCAAAATTGGAACAAATGCCGGCAGAACAACCTGCACAACAACAAACAACAGCGCAGGAAGTAAAGTTGAATCCTGAACAACAACAAAAACAAGCTGCTTAATCAAACAATTTCTTTCTTCATATAATATAAAAATCCCTTGATATAAAATTCAAGGGATTTTTATTTATCTTAGGGCAGGCTTTTCCAAAAAGTAGAATCTGATAAAGCTTTATATGTACAACCGGCTCCATTATTTTGATTGTTAGAACTGTTTGAGCAATAAGCATCGCTTTCACTGTAAAATGTAGTGCCTTTCGCTCCCATAGGAAACAATTTCCCGTTATTATCTATCTGAAACATAAATAAATCCTGCCCGAGACGGTTCGGACGTTTGTTATAACCGTTTACATCAACGGATATAAAAATCATACCAGGGGTACCATCCAAATTATTATTATTCTCAATCAAAATCAAGCTGCCATCAGTTAAAATAAATTGCCCATCATCAAATCTATTTAAATCAATTGAGCTTGTACCCGTAAAATTCTTATATGTTGTTGAATTTTTATCAGCATCGCCATAATTTTTTATACATGCAGAATCAGCATCACTATATCCTGAACCACAATCCTTTAGAATACTAAAATACTTTATTATTAACGGTTTTAATTGGCCTGTGCCAATATTGGGCTTAATAGGTTCGCCATTTTCTGCCTGATACATATTAAGAGCCTGGCCGATAACAGAGGCGCCCTTTTTTAATCCGGCCTCCAATTGACGATTTTCAGTATTTTGCATTAAAGAAGGTATTGTTATTGATGCAACTACACCGATAATACCCAAAGTTATTAACACTTCTGCTAATGTAAAAGCTCTTGTCATTGAAAAACCTCTTATTATGTGACGTACTCTATCACTACAATAACAGATTGTTCTATATTTTTCAACACAAGATATTGAAGGTACTAGCCTGGAATGCCCCCCCCCCGAAGCTCTTGAATTAATAATCTTTGCATAAATTTTCTCCTTTACAGTTTATACTTTCTGTTTCTCTTTATAAGATTCAGGCACAGGCGCCGTATTTATGTAGTCAGCATGTTCTGATATCTGTCTGCACCATTCATAAATAATTTCTTCTTCACTCAATTTATAAGAAATAGGTTTACCGACATGCAGATGGACTTCCCTTCTTGTGAACGGTTTTAACTTAGGATATCCGGTAAACCCGCCCACTGCAACAGGAACAATATCAGCCTTAGCATTTTTTGCAATAACTATAAAACCTTTTTTCAAATCACCAAGTTCAGAGCCATAAGGTCTTATACCGCCCTGCGGAAATACTCCCAAAGACCAGCTCGTTGATAAAATATCCTTTACTGTTTTGAAAGTAGCAATTTCAGGTTTTGTTCTGTCAACGGCAAAAGCACCTAAACGCTTAACCAGCCATTCAAATTTATCACCTTTCTGGAAAAGTTCTTTTTTAGCCATATATGCAATAGGGCGTCCGCATGCCATTGTTACCATAGGCGGGTCAAAGTGGGAAACATGGTTAGCCGTATAAATAAATTTTCCGCTCTTTGCCTTTGTCGGCAAATTTTCTCTGCCGGTTATCGTATAGTTGTAAAATATTTTCATAAAAGGGATAACCACAACATACAAAAAACACATATAAAACATTGTACGAAATATATTATATTCGTATGGATAACGACGATTATAATTTCTTTCTTTTTTAACCATTATTCTTAACTCCTAAATCTTTATCATCATCATTTTGCGGTATATATTTAAACCCTGTAAGCTCTTGAATTGCGTCAATCCATTTTTCTACAACTTCTTCAGGCTTATCACTATAAGGGATAGGTTTTCCTATCCTTACAATTATTTTACCAGTAAACGGGATTCTTTTCACCTCATCAGTACCTGTTATACCGACAGGCAAAACATCACACTTTGTAATTTTTGCAAGCCCTGCAAAACCTTTTGTAACACCTGTTATAGTTCCTGGAACGCTTCTTGTTCCCTGAGGGAAAATTCCAAATACCCAGTCACTTTTTTTTATTTCCATAACCGTTTTAATTGTAGAAGGACTCAGGCTTTCTCGATTTACAGCAAAGGCGCCGAGCCAATCAAGCCACCACCTTATAAACGGGATATCAAAAAGTTCCTGTTTTGCCATAAAAGATATTCTTCTAGGCAGAACTGCCGCCAGCATCGGCGGATCAAGAGTTGAAAGGTGGTTTGCACATACAATATATTTATTATCCTTAGGGACATTTTCAAGTCCTTGAACTTCTATACGATAAACAAATTTTAATCTTATACCGTAAAAATATTTACATACCAATATTTGAAGAAATGTTCTCCATTTATTAAATTCTGATGCTTTCCTTTTAGTATAGTTCTTATCTTTATCCCAGAACATTACCTACTCCATCTCAATAACTAATATACAATATCATTATATATTCAAAGATTGCACATTACAAGTTTTTTATATATATTATAACTAAAAGTATATTTAAGGAGAGAAGTAATGAAAAAATCAAACGTTGAACTTGAAAACCAATTGTTTAAGAGCGTATACGAAAAGACACCAGACTATGTAAAAAATTTAGACCTCATGGACTTTTCACAGGATGGTGAATTTACTTTTACTTTAAAAAAAGAGCATTTAATGCCATACAATAAGGAGAAAAACCCTTTAGGTTTAAATCTTGAAGAATGGTTCGCAAACTATGCAAAAGAGGCAAAAGTATCAACTGCAGGTATCAGAGGGCCGCAAAACATTTTATATCCTCAGGATACAAGATTTCCAATTAACCTTGTCGGCATAGTACTTGCAACGTTAGCAAAAGCACTTGTTGCTAAAGAGAAATATACAGGCAAACAAATCGTCAAAGTTGCAGGCAGAGAAGTCAGATATAATTCCGATTTATTTCTGGATGCGATTGCAAGAATTCAGGCCGCAAACGGAATAAGAACACTTGTTCCGAAAGAGAGAAAAACTATTCCGATTTGGCTTGCATCATTTTTAGCATTTAAACTTGATTTGCTCGGCGGAGAATATATTACATCAAGTCATGGTATTTCGGTTAAAAATGCCACAAAAGATTTGAATTGTCAGGGAAGCCAGTATTTACCCGAAGAATCAATGGAATTTGTAAATAAAATCAGAGAAATTTTTGATGAAACAAAAGAAAAAGGCTCTTATGAAATAAAAATATCCGCAAAAGACAATCCGCTTATTGACGAAGAAGTGCTTGCAAAAGTTGATGACGGAGTTGATTTGTATGTAGAATATCTGAAATCAGGCGTTGCACAAAAAGTTAACCTTGATCTAATCAAAAAAATAAAAGATAAAATCGTAATTGAAAATGTCGGCGGTTCTGCCTACAGAACACTGAGCAGAGTGTTAAACAAGCTCGGAATTTCTGACAAATTTACATGGTTCAATACTGAGGAAGACCCGTTTTTCCATTCAATCGGTAAATATGACCACACACCAAAAGGAGAAAAGGCTTTTTATGACTATTCGGTTGACGCAACAGTTGTTGCAAAAAGGCAGAACGGTGAAAAATTCTTCCCTGTAATAGAAACCTTGCATTATGAAGATAAGCTGACGCAAATGCCTGTCGGCACATCTGTTCTTATTACCGACCCTGATCATGACAGATTAACCATTGCCCAAACTGAATTTGCCTGCACAATTCCTGAACTTGAACAGGCAGGTATTGACTATATAAGATTAAATGAAGATTTAATTCTTACAATCTTTACAGCAAATCAGGCATTCCTTATGATAATGGATTTCTGGTCAAAGCAATTGAAAAAACAGGGATTATGGGATAAACACCCGAGATTTATAATAAAAACAACAGCATCAGCAATTTCCTGGGATGAATGGGCTAAAAGGCAGTGTGTTCAAGTTGTTAATGTACCTGTCGGCTTTAAAGAAATTGCAAATATTATGAAAAAGGTAGAATTAAAACTGAAAAATTCACCGGATAAAGAAGTTGTAATTGATGATGTTTTCGGGAATGCAAAAAACCTTGGAGTTAACCCTCGTCTTTTATTTGCTGGGGAAGAATCCGGCGGGATGATTTTAGGCAGTGAAGAACTTATAAAATCAAACAACGGAAGATCTGCAATAGCAATGAGAGAAAAAAGTGCAACAGAGGCTATTATTGTTGCTTCGGCATTAATTTCAAAACTTCAAAAAGAGCAGGTCTCACTGTCTGAATATCTTGCTGAAATATTTAAAGAAAATAATATAACGGGAAGATACGATACACGTGTTGATATCGCATACTACAACGAATCAGAACCTGATATAAACAAATTAAAAGAGGACAAAGCAAAGGGTGAAGCCAAAAGGACAAAAAATGATTTATTCTTCCTTTCAATGGCTATTGCAGTAAAAGAAGGAATAATGACTCTTGATAATGTTAAAGAAGTCTTAAATAACACATTCAAAAGTCTCTTATTCGATAACCTTGTTTGTATAAAATTTGTAGGTGACGGCACTTATCTTGAATTCAGCGATAAATATATTGAAATAAGACCTTCAGGAACAGATGCCAAAACAAAAGCTTACGGCGGCGGTTCTGATAAATCAATTATAGAAACTTATGCAGGTATATTAGGAAATTACTCAGGCGCCCTAAATGATTTCCATAAAAAATACATTTCAAAAGAGTTTTATGATGAAGTAAAAGATAAAGCGATGAAATATTATCTTGATTTTGTAGATAAGGATGCAAATAATGAACCGTTTATAATTCCGGATTACAGTTTCTAACAAAATAAAAAAGAACCCTTAAAAGGTTCTTTTTTTATTTGTCAAAATACTTTTTCTTAACACGTTTTTTAAAGGAAGATTTTGCGTAATCAATAGCGGAAACTTCTGAGAAAAACACGTGTTTTTCTCCTATTTGAGAAATAATGTCGTAACTTTTTAGCTGTTCTTTAACATCTTTATTGTGAATAACAAGAAGAATTTTTATATGCTGAGATTTTAAACGCAATATTATATCTTCAAGAGCAAAAACAGCCGAAATATCAAGCGTATCATCACTGTCATACACAAGAATTAAATACCGTGTGCCTAAAAATTCATCAAAATGAGAAATTAACTGTGTTGCTGAACCGAAAAAGAACGCACCGCTTATATGTACAACCCGAATTTTGTGTTTATAATCCTTTTCAAGAGCTTGCTCAAGACGCATAATATCAGCATCGTAAACCGGTTTATCTATAAGTTTTGCTTTATCTGCAACTCTTTTGGCATACAATAATGCTGCAAGCACAATCCCTGCACCAACTGCGACAATCAAATTATAGAATACAGTCAGAAAAAATACTGTCAACAAAACATACAAGTCATCTTTAGGCGCAATTTTAATCACTTTTAAAAACTTGGTATCAATAATATCATAACCTATTTTAATCAAAATTCCAGCAAGAACAGCCAGCGGAATCTCAGCTACAAAATCAGAAAATTTATAAATAAGCAACACAAGTACAACAGAAGTTACAACAGCTGCAAAACGTGTAGTTGCACCTGTTTTCAATGCTGCAACCGTTCTCATTGTAGCAGCAGAGCCAGGCATTGTACCAGTAAGTGCACAGCACATATTACCGACACCTTGCGCCGCTAAAAGCCGCTTAGCAGGCAATTGTATTTTTGTAATAGATGTACAAACAAGCCCTGTCAGCAAACTTTCGGAAGATAATATAATAGCAAGCGTAACTCCGTAGTGAAGATAAGTGATTAAATCGTGAAGATTAGTACGTGGAAGTGTTATTGCAGGCATATTAACAGAAATTTCGGAAATTTTTGAAACATTTAAACCTAATTTAACAGAAATCAATGTACAAATTATTAAAGCCAAAATCTGCGAAGGAACATATTTATTCCACTGCTTAGGAAGTCCGAACACAATAAGTAAAGTTAAAAAACCTATGGCAAACGCATCTATATTCATCATGCCAGCGGATTTTACAAGATTCTCTATACTTGAAATAGTATTAGACGACGTTGGCAGGCCTAATAGCGGATTTATTTGCATAATGATAATAATAATTCCCACACCGTTCATAAACCCCGAAATCACAGGATAAGGCACATATTTAACAATTTCCGGCAGTTTTGTAAGCGATAAAATAATTTGAAAAATCCCTGCCAAAAATAATATAAATATTACAGCGCTCAAATCTTTATTTAAGGCATGCATAATCGATGCGACAACAATTGCAACAGGGCCTGTTACACCGGATATCATGGGGACTTTTGTCCCAAGAATACCTCCAACAAAAGATAATATTATAGCACCCCACAGACCAGCACTTGCTCCGAATCCTGTTGCGACACCAAAAGCCAGAGCCTGCGGGAGCGTAATTATTGCAGCATTTAAACCGCCTAGTATATCACCTGCTAAAATTTGAAATTTATCCTTTATATTCATATAAGAATTATAATTAATCTTTATGATATAATCAAATTATGAAGCTGAAAGAGATTTATTCGGATAAAAAATCAAAGCCTGCCATATCTTTTGAAGTTTTCCCGCCCGCTGACGAAAATAAAAAACTTCTTGATGAGATAAATATTTTAAAACAATATAATCCGGAATTTATTTCTTTAACATACGGAGCAGGCGGCAAAGGCGGTAAATCTTTTGAACTTTTACAGCAAATTAAAGCTCTGGGCATAAATGTTATGCCTCATTTCACCTGTATAACTTCCTCAAAAGAAAGCATAACATCAGCTTTGATAAAAATTGAGCAATCGGGAATAGAAAATATTCTTGCACTCAGAGGTGATATTCCAGACTTTGAAATAAACCGCAGTTTTGATTTTAACTACGCAAACGAGCTTGTCAGCTTTATAAAAGAAAGAACTAATCTTTCTATAGGCGTTGCGGGCTACCCTGAAGGTCATATTGAAAGTCCGGATTTATATTCAGATATCCAAAATTTAAAGAAAAAAGTTAGTGCAGGAGCCGATGTAATATTTACACAGCTATTCTTTGATAACAATAAGTTTTTTGATTATATTGATATTTTAAGAAATGAAGGTATAAATATTCCGATAGTTGCAGGCATTATGCCGATAATAAGCAAAAAACAGATACAAAGAATGACTTCTATGGCTAAAATTACTGTGCCTGCCGTCATAAAAGAAAATATTGAAAAATATAAAGATGATTCAAAATCTCTCAGGGAATTTGGAATAGATTATGCGACCAAACAATGTATTGAACTAATAGAACATAGCGTTGCAGGTTTGCACTTCTTTACTCTTAACAAAGCATACTCAACATCAAAAATTTTAGATAACATAAAGGGGGAAAAATGGAAAATTTAAACAAACATATTGAACATACTCTGTTAAAGCAAGATGCAAAACATGAAGATTTTATAAAACTTTTTGAGGAAGCAAAACAATATAACTTTTTAGGAGTCTGTATAAATCCCTTGTATGTAAAATCGGCTAAAGAATATTTGCGGGATACTTCCGTAAAAATCGTTACTGTTGTGGGGTTTCCGCTCGGGGCAAACAGAAGTGATGTAAAAGCTTTTGAAACATCAAAAGCCGTTGAAGATGGTGCTGACGAAATTGATATGGTAATAAATGTTTCTAAATTGAAAGATAAAGACTATAAATTTGTCGTAAACGACATAAAAGCCGTTAAATCAGCCTGTAAAGATAAACCGCTCAAAGTAATTTTGGAAACCGACCTTTTAACAAAAGAAGAAATAAAAAAAGCCTGTGAACTCTGCATTGAAGCAAAAGCAGACTTTGTAAAAACCTCAACAGGTTTTGTCAAAAACGGTATAGGCGCCCAAGCCGAAGATGTTAAACTTATGTACGAAACAGTATCACCCTATGGACTGAAAGTAAAAGCCTCAGGAGGAATAAGAGATAAAGAAACAGCCCTTAAAATGCTTGAGGCCGGAGCCGAAAGACTGGGGACGAGTTCCGGAGTAAAAATAGTTTCCTAACCCTTGACCATGCTATAATTATAATTAATAAGGAATTAGCAAATGGGTGATGAAGACAAGCAATTTGATGCCACCCCGAGGAAACTCGAGCAGGCAAGAAAAGAAGGTCAGGTTGTTAAATCAAAAGATTTTTCAACAGCTTTGTCGCTGCTTATTTTATTTTCAGTAATTTTCGGACTTGCGCCATTTGTTTGGAATCAGATTGTACAGTTATATGTACTTCTGTACGAACAAATCCCAAACGGACACCTGTCAGATATAGGACTCACATATATATTAACTGTCACTATAAAATGCACTGTACTAATTATAGGTCCAATACTTTTTATAGCCTGGTTTATCGCAATTATGGCAGACTTTATTCAGGTTGGCCCGCTTGTTGCTACAGCCCCTTTAGTTCCCAAACTCGATAAATTAAATCCTACAAAATATTTTAAAAACCTGATGTCTATAAAAACACTGTTTGAACTGTTTAAAAATATCCTTAAAGTAATTCTTCTTGGTTATATCGGCTACAGTGTTTATATGGAACATATTGAAAATATTTTAATGCTGGCTGCAATAGATAATAATTTCGCTGTTATGATAGAGTTCGGCAAACTAATAACGGATTTTATTTTCAAAGCCTGCATAGCGTTTCTGGTAATCTCAGCTGCAGACTACGGGGTGACCAAATGGAAATTTTTAAAAGACCAGAAAATGTCTTTTAAAGAAATCAAGGATGAATATAAAAACACAGAAGGCGACCCGAATGTTAAAGCGGCCCTTCGACAGCGCCGTATGCAGATGCTCCAGAGAGGCATGATGGATGCAGTACCGGATGCAGATTTTGTAGTAACAAACCCGACCCATATAGCCTGCGCACTTAAATATAAAGCAGAAGAAATGGCCTCGCCGATGCTTGTTGCCAAAGGTACAGAGCTTATTGCAAAACAAATTATTAATATTGCAAAAGAACACGGAGTACCTGTAATTGAAAATGCGCCCGTTGCTCGAGCACTATTTAAAATGGTCGATTTAAACCAGCAGATTCCGCCGGAATTGTACAAAGCAATAGCTGAAATCTTACTTTTTGTTTATAACTTGAAAAATACTACAAATAAAGGTAGAATATAAGAAGTTCTATGCTAATATAATATTGTAAATCATGATTATACAAGATAAAAATAAATTAAAAGAATATATAGATATTGTCCAAAAAGTTGCCAAAGTGGAACAGAGAAGAATTCCTTCACACATGGTTGAGTATGAAGAACTTGTTTCCATCGGTATTATTGCTATACAGGTTTTGATTAAAAATAAATCACCGGAACAGCTTGAAAAATATAATGCTGCATATATTGCAACTGCAGTACGCTGGGCAATAAGAAACGAATTAAGAATAAGATATAAATGGTACTCTTTAAAACATAAACCTGAAGGTGAATACGACGAAGAAGAAGCCGTAGAAGGCATGGATATGCAAAAAGCCAAGGTTCGTGAAGCCATTTACGAAACTGTGCTATCAATTGACGGACTTGCCGCAGCTGCAAGCGACAATGATTCTCCGTTTGACTTCTTAAAAGATAATCATGCCCAACCCGATGAAAATGCTGAAATAACAGAAATGGGGCGTATGATAAGAGAAGCTATAGCAAAACTTCCTCCCAAAGAACGAACTGTTGTAGAATACAGATTTTACAGAAACATGCAGGTTAAAGATATTGCAAAACAGGTAGGACTTTCTCCATCAAGAGTTACACGTATTGTCCAGTCATCACTTAATACTGTAAAGGAATACCTGAACTCTAAAGAACAATACGGATATTAAGCGTCAACAACTGTTATTCTGCCGTCATCCTTAATTTCTATCGGAGCATTAAGCTTTTTAACATAGTCACATGTCAGCTTATCCTTATCAAAATCAAATTTCTCATCAATTTGATTAGATGCAATTTTATTTGAAATAAGATTGTCGCCGCCTGAAGCAAAGAAATCGTCAGTTGCTACCGTATAAGTTTTATTAGCATCAGGATTATTTATATCAATTGGAATTTCTTTACCTGACTTATCAATAAATGAAAGAGATTTCAACTCACCTTTTTTGGAAACAGTATATTTTAATCCTGACGGAATAACAATGCCGGGTTTATTCCCAGGGTTTGTAAACGATTTTGCACCTTTTTTAACTGCATCAACAATTTCTTTTTCTGTCAATTTTAACTTGACCATGTTATTCTTTAGCGGAACGACTTCAAATACCTGTCTGGAGTCCAGAGAACCCGATTCAAAAAATCCCCTGATATTTCCTACATTTATAAGTGCAATATCGGTTCCAAACTCTTTTCTAACAGCATCCATAATGAAAAAACCATTTGGATTTGGTTCTATCAGGCGATTTTTTACCTGCGGAGCCACAGATTTAATAGTTCCTAAGTGTTCCGGTTTACCGAGAATTTGATCAAATACACCTTTTAAAACTCTGTTACGTTTAAACCCGCTTGACGGAGTAACATTATTTTGTGCTTTTATTATAACACCCTTCTTATCATCCCATGTAATTTTCAAATCGCCGAAATATTCACCGTCTTTACCTGCCTGAGTAATAATTACAGGTTCATTTGTTTTAGAGTAAAGAAGATTTTTACCTTCTACTATACCTTCAAGCAGATCATGAGTGTGACCGCCGATAATTATATCAATGCCAGATGTTTCTTGAGCGATTTTTTGATCTTTTTCAAGACCACAGTGAGAAAGAAGAATTATTTTATTTATTCCTTGTTTTTTATATTCATCTGTGAGATTTTGAATATCTTTTAATGTCTTTTCAAAATCATCAATGCCTATCTGTTTTCTTGATTCATTATCCCTGATTCTTTCATGTAAATCCGGAGGCGCAAGACCAATGATTGCGTATTTATGTCCGTTTTTTTCTATTACAAAAGATTTTTCAATTACACCGTCAAGCGGGTTTCCTTTAGGAATTTGTAAGTTCATGCCTAAACTTCTGAATTTTGCACCTTTTTTGCTTTCAGCAATTTCAGAAGGACTTGCATCATATTCGTGATTTCCGTCAGAAGTTGCATCAACCCCTAGCCCGTTCATATAAGTACTTGCAGCCTTAACTATGTGCAAATCAGCACCTGCAGAAATATCGCCTGCCGCAAGTACAAATTTGTCAGCAGTTGAATTTTTATTTACATTATCATACATTGTTTTTGCTGTATATATACGCGCCATATTTCCGATTCTTCCATGGTTATCATTTATATAAAATATGTCGGTTTGAACAGTATTATTAGTTTTTTGCTGCTTTTCAAAAGTATCATTAGGAACATCACCGGTAAAAACAGGAGAAGAAAATTTTGCAGAACACTTAGGCACCGATCTGTATTTTTGAAAAGCATTTATAAATAAATTCATATTTTTCCACCTTTTATTAAACTAATTAAACATCATCAATATTTTTTTTGCTAAAATTTAGGCTCAATGTTAAATAACATTAAGCCGCCATTTGAAATCTGCTTACGCCCTGCTGTTGAGCCTGTTTTTTAAGTTCTTTGTAAGTTTTTAAACCTTCTACCCAGTTTTCAACAAGATTTACATCGTTTGCAACGACTGACTGAGGAAGTGCCGCATGATGAATTTTCGGCAGCAAGTAATCCTCCGAATATTCAACAGACTTTGATATGTTATCATCCGTATCATTACAGATAAATATCATTTTACCGTCTTTGCCCGTTTTAGTACCTGTAATTGTTATTTCGTGACCGTTAATTATAGTATTATTATTATCAACCTGAGTGTATCCTATGATAACATTTTCACCTAAATTTAAAGCATCAGTTATTTGCTTTTTCATAGTATTAAAATCTGTTTCATATCCGATCAGCCTTGCATTTTCATCAACAGTCTGATAGGTAACCGAAATTTTATTTTTATCTTCAACAACAGATTCTGTAAATGTTTTTTCAAACTCTATCAAGCCTTTATCATTCTGGTTAAATTTCCCTGCTCTTTTATCTGTCAGAGAATCATAAGACTGCTGCGAACCAATCTGCATAAATGTTGACTGCATTAGAACATCAAGCGGAGACCGCTCAAGTTTATCCCTGTCAACAGTTTGAATATGTGCTCTTACAATTGCATTTTTATCTGGAGCAAAGGTTAAAGTTGCTTTATTAAAATCTTTTGCAACATAGGGAATTTCAAACGCATTTAAAAGCCAGACGGCATCGAGAGTATTATCTGCAAGATTATTCAATTTAATATCTTTTTTTACGGACATTGAAGGAGAACTCAATCCTTCCGCAAATCTTGCGAACTCTGCAGGGTGCTTATCAGCAAGATTAAATTCAATACTTGCCGATACACAGGTGCCTGAATGTTCAACATTTACATCCTGTCCGTTTTCAAGGGCTGCTACTTGAGCTTTATATTGCTGCGGAATATTTCCGAATTGCTGTGTTATAACATGAGGGTCAGCAATAGATGCTATCGTATCTTTTAGTATTACAACATTATTCAAGCCCTGCGCTCTCGGAGTAGTTGCTATCTTATAAAGATTATCCAGAGTTGTTGAATTATCGTTTGAAGCGGAATTTAATAAAGCTCCTGTTTTTAAAAGAGTATTCAACTGTTTCTTTGAATCTTTGTCAAGAAGTTTTGTTAATTCATTATATTTATTCTGCTCATCTTTTGAAGAGAGTTCTGTCCTAAGTCTTGAAGCAGCAAAAGACGGATTAAACGGAACCTGTGTCATAATAGGATTAGATGTAAAAGAAGGTTTATTATCTTTTACATTTTCATTATTTGAAACATTAAAAGTCTTTACAGGCTTAACTGTGTTATAATTATTATATTGATAACTGTTAATGTTATAAGAATACACAATTCCACTCCGCTACTACATATTATATAAAAAAAATAAAATACAAAAAATTTGCTAAATTTTTAAACTTCATTAAAAAATGTTACAACAGGAATTAGAATATTTTGAAAATTAAACCGCTCACAAAAAATCAACTTATAATTGCAATAGACAGATTAACGAGATTCAAAGAAACTGAAACCAAATATCTAAGGGTTTTTAAAGACATTATTTTGAATAACCTTATAGAACCGAAGTTCAAAAAGTCTGATCTTGATAGTATGGAATATGCAAAGCTGAAAGATTTAGCACAGAAGATAATAAATGCATCACTTGATGAAAAATTTGAAGATTCTCTGATAAACCAGAGGCTGTTTGACTATGAAAATTCCATCTTTAAGCTTGATGAAAATACCCAAAAACTTTTGAAAAATAAAATTAACTACAAATCAATAATAAAACTTTTGCCGGAAGATATTCCTCTGAATTTACAATATCTTAAGGCTCTTAGCAAAGAAAATCCGACAGCGGAAAGAGAAAAGGAAGCATTTTGTTTCCCGGTTGAAAAAGTAATTCTTTGCGAGGGCATAACAGAGGAAACACTCCTGCCTGAATTTGCAAAACTCTGCGGCTACGATTTTAATAAACACGGAATTTATGTAGTTTCAGCAGGCGGAAAAAATCAGGTTGTCAAATATTTTTATAACTTTGCGGATTCTCTAAAAATACCGGTATTTGTCCTTCTGGATAAAGATGCCGGAGAAAATTTCAATGAAATTAAGCCAAAATTACGAAAATTTGACAAAATTCATCTTTTAAAAAGCGGAGAATTTGAGGATTTACTGCCGGACTCATTGATTATAAAAACATTAAATTATGAAACGCAGAATATCTCCCTAACCTCTATTGAGGGTCTCAATGATTACTCATCAAAAGTTGAATTTCTTGAAGAATTTTTCAAACACAGAGGGCTGCATGATTTTAAAAAAGCAGAATTTGCGCATGCAGTAAAAAATAATATCAATAGCCCCGATGATATCTCCGAAGAAATAAGCGAAATAATAAAAGAAATAAAAGGGACAAAAGTCCCTTTCTAAAATGGAGTTTAAATGTATATGTATTGTTTGTCTAGTTGCTTACAAGCCTCATAGCTTCTTCAAGCAGTTCTTTATTTGAAGAAATCAGTTTATTTGCAACTTCCATCTGCAATTTTGCCATCTGGTAATATGAAATGTTAGCTTTAAAATCGGCATTAGAAAGCTCTAAAAGACCGGAGCGGATTTCTCCGACACCGAGAAGCGGCTTACCTGATTCTTCAGTTTCCAAAAATAAACCCGGTTTAAATTCATAAAGAGCAGCTGCATTATGAAAATTTCGTGTTGTAACCTTATAAAGAGGCACGGAGCGTTTGCCGCCGTCTGCCTTACCATAAATTGTACCGTCGCCTTTTATTTCGTAATCATCATATTTTCCTAAAAATTTGCCGTTATTCGGATCTATCCAAAGTTTTATATTTGTTGTCGGAATATCAAGAGCACCGCCTTTCATTGCAGTTTCCTGATAAAGGTCAGAGGAAACAGATTTCGTACCTTGCATGATTTCACCTCTATCATTCAAAATATACCCTTGAACAGTGTTGCCGTTTCTGTCACGGTAAACGCCCTCGTTATCAAATTGGAATTCACCCAATCTTGTATAAATACTTTTTCCTTCCGCATCTTTTACAAGAAAGAATCCTTTTCCTTCAAGGAATAAATTTTCAGCAGAAGTACCGGGTGTAGATTTTCCCTGATCAAGCTTTTTATCATAATTTTCAGAAACAGCCCCGCCCAAAAAAGTTTTGAACGTAACCTGTTCTTCTCTAAACCCGGGAGTATAGACATTTGTCATATTATTTGCGATGACATCCATCCAGTTAGTGGTAGATTTTTGGGTATTTAGCGCTGTAATAAAAGAATCATTCATTGCCGTTCTCCTTGTTATTTCTGCGTCTTTCCTGCTGCTGCCTGTTTTGATTGCTGTAGCTCAGTTCTGAATAAGGAAGATTTTGCTCATCAAATCTTTGGCGCAGTGATGAAATATTATTCCTTAGATATTGTTCAACAGCCTTGTCTCCGGGAATAAAATTTGCTGCAAGACTTCCGTCTTTATTTACTTTTATAATGACGGAAACATCTTTGTCAAAATCTATTCTGAAAGGCTGGCTCGTCTTCATTGATTCTGAAAGTTTTTCCATCAAAACAGATGAGACCTGAACATTTTTTTGTACATTTTCGGTATTTCCGTTCATTAAAGACTGATTTACCGAATCTGAAATACTTTTCATTGACATGTCCGTATTTTGGACAAGATTTGCAAAAAAGTTTGCATCACTGTCAGACATATTTATCACATCATAATTAAAAGTTGATGCGGAATTTACTGTAGACATCAAATCTTTTGTATTTAAAAGGCTCTGAATATTTTGCGTCAACAAAGACTGGCTTTCATTATGATATTTAAAATCCGTAAAATTAACCCCGCCGGTTAAAGCATCCTCAGGCACTATGTCATCTGCATTTTTATGCTCGCTGCCCGCTTTATCAGATTTTTTATCGGTATTAGTTTTTTTATCTTCAGCTGTTTTATTATTCTCTTCTGTTTTTGCGGTTTCTTCATTTTTTTCTTCTGCGGAAGAAACAGACTTCATTTCCTCATCAAATGATTTTTCAGAAGTTTTTGAACTGCTGTTTGTTCTGCTTTGGGATTGTGTTGATGATACATCTGATGTGCTTGCCATTGCAGCTGCTGCAGCCGTACTTACATTCATTTTTTTAACTACCTCCGTCTATTTCTTCTAACTGTTTAAGAATTTCCTGTTCTTCTTCTTCAATTCTTTCCTGATTCTGTCTGAAGTATCTTGTAACACCCAGTTCCGAATAAGTTTTTAATTCTGCTTTCTTTTCTTCTTCTATATAAGCCTCTCTGTGCTTTTCTTTATGTTTTTCAAGAACTTTTACGCCCTGTTCAAGTTTTACGAGTTTTGCGGTTTCCTCATCCAGAACCTTTTGAGCTTCCACTCTTATTGCCTCAAGTTTTTCTGCCTTTTCCCAGAGATGCTTGAGATAATTATCGTAACTTTCAAACATCATAGGATCAGCGTGACGCATGTTTGTTTTTGTGGATTCAATTTCTTCTTCGTTTTTTCTGATATTCTCCTCTGCAATTAGCACTGCCTGCTGCGCTTTTTGAACGACCAGAAGCTGTTCTTCTTTTTTGCGGATTCGGAATTCCAGAACTTTTTGCAGTCGGTATCTGAACGGCATTTTATATCACTCTTTGTGTTTTATTATTACTTATTTTCAGAGTGTTATAAACATCTATATGTATGATATTAATGATGTTATGCAAAAAGTCAATCTAGTATAGTGACACCGGTACCCGTGCTTCTGTTTGTACGGGAACGATAATAGCCGGTGTTTGTTCTTATATCAACATCTTTTCCTGATGCATTCATTGCGCGTTCAGCTTCAAAATAATCCATATAAGCAGGATCCATTGCAGGGGTCATGCCTGTCGGCATGCCTATAAACTGGTTTTTAAAATTACTCCAGAGTGTATTTTGCCAGCCGCTTCCCATTGAACCCGTAAAAATCGGCGGACGATAACCGCTATATGTGTCATATTCCTGATTAGTCTGATACATGGCATTAGGGTCAAAAGCCTTATAATTTTTGGCAACACTTTTCAGGGTATAAAACCTCTGATTCAAATCTCCATTCTGAGATGCACCGAATAATTTTTGTTCAAGTCTTTCAATACGATTTTTTGCAGAATCATACTCATAAGTTTGGAGAAGAATTTTCTTTTCCATTTTGTCAAGACCTGAAAAGCTGTTTGATACAGGTTTTATATTAATGTCAGTCTTATCACTTTTCCTTATAACATTGGTCCGTCTGATAACATTCGGTCTGTAGTAATAATTATTAGGATAACCGTTGTAATAGCGGTTATACCTGTAATTAGGGCTGTAATAGTTTCTGTTATAATAATTGTTATAACGATACGGATAATAGCCCGTATTGCGATATCTTACATAAGACGGATTGTAATAGTATCCGTTATTATACCCTGAATTAAAGCCGAATATATTTGAAAAAATTCCGGCCTGAGCTGAACCCGCTGCCAAAAGCAATACAAATGACAATAAAATTATTTTTTTCATTTAACCTCACCCCTTATTTTGCTAAACTAAGGTTAAATAATTCCTGAAAAATAAACTATTGCCCTTTAAGCTAAAATATAAGACAATTTATCTGTATTTTACTTTGAACGGATAATCCTTTGGGATTTTCCAGCCGTTAAATTGTATCCAGCGGGTACAATATGCAGGCCAGGTAGAATTTTCGTTACAGCCATAAGTTGAATGATTTTTTAAGGAGCTTTCCTTACCGTCCCAGCTCGACATGTAGGGTTCAAAATTCCATTGATTGAAACCACTGCTATCAGTTTTTTGAGTAGGATTATAGTAAAAAGCAAAAGCACAAAGACCTATAAAATCTTTGAGTGTATAATTACCTGATTTAGTACACTTTTCAGGGTCTCCGGGAAAGAAAAGCCAGTCTCTGCCATTAGCATAACCCATTGCAACTGCACTCCCATCCGAAAAATAGATAAAAAACCTGTTTTCAAAGACTCCGGTTCCATACTTTATTACATTCATATAAGGAATAATATATTTTTTACACCACTCTTCCTGTAAAGTTCTGTCGCTATTGTTTTCAAACCAGTATTCACGTGGGCCGTAGTCAAGTTCTGCCATGCGGATTGCCTGATTCATACTTGAATAAAACTTTTCAAGACGGGCTTCTACAACACTTTTATTATGATTATCAATTAATGCCGGTAACGTTAGTGCTGCGACAACTCCGATGATACCAAGGGTTATCAAAACTTCAGCGAGGGTGAAGGCAATCTTTGATTTAAGTGAAGAGTGAAACGTGAAGCGTGAAACGAAACTTTCTCCCTCCCTGATTAGGGAGGGGCTGGGGGTGGGTAGCAATCTTCTATTATTTGATTGATTAAAACACATCCTAACCTTCTCTATTAAGGGAAGGAATTTATTTTTACGCGGGCTCTGCCCGCCGATATTAGCTTGCCTGCCTGACCTCTTGACCTCTGATACTCCGGCAAAGCCTAGAGCGCCCCCCCCCCGACTGTTTCAGGATATAAAAATCTTTTCATAATTTAGCTCCTTTCCTTATATTCAACATCTTTATTTTAACATATTTGTTAATTCTTTGCATTAATGTAAAAAATATGTTAAAAATTTTTTATGAAAAAGAAAGTGATTGCATATTTACATACTCACTGGGACAGAGAATGGTACAGGGAATTTGAAGTTTTCAGACTAAGACTCTTGAGAGTTTTTGATAATGTTCTTGAACTTCTTGAAAATAATAAAATTCCGTCATTTTACTTTGACGGGCAGGTTGGAGCGCTTCTTGACTATTTAGAAATAAGACCGGAAAAAGAACAAATTATCAGAAAACTTATCGCTGAAAAAAAATTATTTATAGGGCCTTTTTTCTGCCTTATTGATGAATTTTTAACTGACAGAACAGTTTTTGAAAAAAATCTGGAAATCGGATTGAAAATTTCAAAAGATTTCGGATGCAGTGATTTTATAGCTTACTTTGCAGATACTTTCGGACACAGCAAAAATATCCCGAACATTTTGCAAAAATTCTGTATTGATAAATGTGTTGTATGGAGAGGATGTGGAGATATACCGTCAGAATTTACATTCAATGGTATTAATACCGTAAACCTCATCCGCGGGTATTTTATGGATATCTTTTCTTCTCCGATGACAATTGAAGAAAAAGCCAAATGGCTTAAAGGAAATCTTGATAAAATTGCCGCGAAATCAAAGGATTATTTGTTATTGCCAATCGGGGCAGACCACCTTGGTGTTGAACCTGATATTGCAGACCAAATATCAAAAGTCAACAGTCTGCTTGAGGATTACGAAATAAAGCTTTCAAACCCGTTTGAATATTTTGAACTTGTAAAAGATAATTTTAAAAATTTTGAATGGAATGACGAACTAAGGGACAACAGTCTTACATTTATTCTGCAAGGTTCATTTTCTGCGAGAATGAAGCTTAAACAATATAATGTAAAATGCACATATCTTCTTGAGCAGGCTGACAAATTACAAAAAAAATACGGCTCTCAATATGATTCAATTATTGAATATGCATATAAACTTATTTTAAAAAATCAGGCACACGACGGAATTTACGGCTGCAGTACAGATCTTGTGCACAGAGAAAATATTACGCGCTACGAAAAAGTTATACAAATCGCAAATACGATTATTGAAGAATTAAGGCTCAAATATAACTTTAAAACACCCGTTATGCAAGGCAAGGAGCTTATTCCGGAATATAAAGTTATCTCAAAACATTTCGGGGTAGAAAATTCGCTTCTCTATGACACGCAAAAAATTCCCGTAACAGAAGATTTTACGGACATTTATACCCTTAAATATTCCCCTGCAGTAAAGCCCGAAATAAGTTTTGAAGTAAAAAACGGCAAAATCCATATAGGTCAGGTTGAAATGGAATTTGTACGCTTTAAAGATGAAGGGGACACCTACAATTTTGGCGCTGTCGAAGATGATAAAGGCGAAAAAGCAGAAGTTTATTCATTCAAAAATAACATTATAAAAACAAGCTTTTTTGATGTACAGGTGGAAATTCAGGGAGAACTTGTAAACTTTAAGATTGAATGGGATAACAAACTTAAAAATAAACTCTGGCAGGTAAAATTTAACCTCAAATCTCCCGTAACGGAAACTTTCTCTGAGGATATGAATACCATAATCCGCAGAGAATTTGACCCTGATTATGATATGAGAAAGCACCTGCCAAAAACAAGAGGTATTGAAGTTAAAACAAACTTTGCGCCAATGCAGAGATACGTCGGCACTCAAGGGTTTGGGATTATAACAAAAGGCCTAACAGAATATGAAGTAAAAGAAAAATCGCTCCTTATAACACTTTTGAGAAGCACTGGTGTTATTTCCAATCCTAAAAACCCGTCCCGCTCAACTCCTGCGGGGCCGCCGATAGAAGTGCCGGATGCCCAGCAGCTCGGTTACAATTACGCGGAATTTTCCGTTGGATTTTTTGAGCCGGAAGATTATCAAAAATATATTGATATGGTATACCCGCCAATAAATTAAAAAGCAACAAGTGCGCAATGACATGACGCCAAACTGATATTTTGTTTTGCTTACCCCCTCCCTAATCAGGGAGGGATGGGGTGGGTAGTGATTGTTACCCTTCCTCTTATCCTTCCCTAATAAGGGAAGGAAGATTTTCATTTACTCCCTCTCCCAAGAGAAGGGAATTATAGCGGGTCGAGCGGCACTAGTTGTACCCGCGTACGTTGCACAACGGACTCGCATTAAACGGCACCGCTCCCAATCAAAGCGAAAAATGCGATTTTCGCTTATGCTTGTTCGACTGTCGAAATACATAGTATTTCTCCTGCCTCTGCTCGTCCTAAAAAAAAACCCTATCTGAAAGATAGAGTTCGGAATTCTTTTTACGTAATTCCTCGTGTGTGTAGAAGGTTAGTGTGTAGTAGGTAGTGTAAATAGTTAGTGTGTAGTTTATGTCTCGTGTTTATTTAATTC
>CALUQH010000020.1 GCA_944322885.1 Candidatus Gastranaerophilales bacterium
AAAAAGATTTCGCTACAAAAAGAGGTCTTTTGATGATGGTAGGTAAAAGAAAAAGACTACTTTCTTATTTGAAATCTCAAAATCTTGATGAATACAGAGATTTAATCAAGAAATTGGGTATCAGAGGCTAATTTAAAGCTAATGGAAAATTTTAAAAGACTGTCAAATGACGGTCTTTTTTAATATAAGGGGTTTAAAAATGAAAACATTAAAGTCAATGCGTCTGCATATCGGAGTTTTTGGAAGAACAAATGTCGGTAAATCTTCGTTGTTAAACAGGATTACAAATCAGGAAATTTCTATTGTGTCTGAAATTGCCGGCACAACGACGGATGTTGTTGAAAAATCAATGGAGCTTTTGCCTGTCGGCCCTGTAACTTTTCTGGATACTGCAGGACTTGACGACAATACTGAACTCGGAGAAAAACGTATTGAAAAGACAATGAAAATCGTCAATCGTATTGACGTTGGTGTAATTGTCTGTGATTTTAACGGTCTTGATGATTATGAAAAAGAGCTTATTAAAAAGTTTGATGAACTTAAAATTCCTTACTTAATCGTTGAAAATAAATGTGATATTAAAAAATCAGAAATTGAAGGTTTTAAAAATGTTTTATACACTTCTGTAAAAGATGACGAAAGCCTTGTTTTTAGATTTAAAGAGGCTCTTGTAAAGCTTCTGCCTGATGATTTCGTAAATTCTCCGAAAATCGCGGGAGATTTAGTTCCTGAAAAAAGTACGGTAATTCTTGTTATTCCGATAGACAAAGAAGCTCCGAAAGGCAGAATTATTTTACCGCAGGTTCAGACAATAAGGGATTTACTTGATAGTGACTGCTTATCTTACGTTGTGAAAGAAACAGAACTAAAACAGGCGCTTGAAAATTTAAAAACTCCGCCTGCTTTAGTCGTAACAGACAGTCAGGCATTCAGGCAGGTTAGTGAAATTGTGCCTGAAAATATTCCTCTGACATCTTTTTCAATTCTTTTTGCGCGTTTGAAGGGTGATTTGGACGAATTTATAAAAGGCGCGGAAGCGATTGAAAATTTGAAAGACGGTGATTGTGTTTTAATTCTTGAAAGCTGTACACATCACGCAATAGAAGATGATATCGGACGGGTAAAAATCCCTAATCTTCTCAGAAAAAGAACAGGCAAAAATCTTGTCATACATAATTATGCAGGACATGATTTCCCTGATATTTCTGATTATAAACTGATAATTCACTGCGGCGCCTGTATGACAAACAGACGTGAGGTCTTGTCAAGAATTCTGATTGCAAATCAGGCAAATGTCCCTATAACAAATTACGGAGTTGTAATTTCTTACTGTCTCGGGATTTTGCCAAGAGCAATTAATATTTTTAAGCATTAATAATTTATCTACAGATTTTTCTTGTAAAAATTAAAGGTTTCCATAAACCATCTTGCAAGATTATCGGGTTTTTCCTGCGGGTTCATGTAGAAATTCTGTGTTTTGTCGCTTCCGTCCATCTGCATGTATATATTTTCACGGCCAAATCTATCTGATGTGTGTTTTATTCGATTAGTTTCGGTGCAAAAGAATTCGTCATAGGTGCCGTTTTTTACATAATTGGCTTTTGACGGGTGCAGGGCATGAATTTTAAGTTCAGAATTCTTTGGTTCTCTGCTTAAAAAGCTGCTTATGATATTGAATGCTTCTTTTAAATTATTTTGTTCTTCCCTGAAGTGAAAACTGTTAATAAATTTTTTCAAACTCTGTGTTTGAATTAGCTTCATTTGGAATGCTGGTTGATAATAATACCCGTTTTGGCAATTGACATTATTTATTTTCATATAAATACCCCTTTAATCCTTTTTACTAATAATATACTAATTTATTGAAATTACTATTTAATTCCCTGAATTATTAATAAAATGTTACAAATGTAATAAATATTTTACTCTAAAAAAATGATAAAAATTTTTATTTTTAGTTTTATTATATTTGTATGTATGATTATATGCCGGAAATTGAAGACAAAGAATTGAAAAAAGTCGGCCTTGAACTGATGTTTATGACACCGGAGAAAGGGGCCGTTGATAATTGGGTTACTGCTGTAGAACTGGCCAAAATGGTTGATTTGCCGGTTGAAATTGTAAAGAAAAAACTTGTTATATTGCGTGATGCAGGAATAGTCAGTGTAAAAGGGATTAATCCGAAATTCTGGAAATTTGATAACTATAATTTTCAACGTATGGATGAAGATGACGAAGTTTATAAACTGCTTTGCAGTTTTGATGATGTGGATTTCGACAGGTATTTTAGTTATTAGAATGTGAAAGTTTAAACTGTTTCAACTAATGTGACGAAATGTAAATATGGATTTTAAATAAGCTAAAACCTTGTTATACTGCCTCATAGGATAGGATAGGATAGGATGTATTGCGCCTATAGCAATAATTTTAACCTTTTTGTTTTAATAAAAGTATATACTGTGTAAAAGCTTAAGGGACAAGTGTATGCTCAATTCAATTTTTCCGGTTAGTGTAAATAGAAACTATATAAATTATTTTAAAGGGGAAATAAAACCTGAACAGGTGGCACCTGAGTCTAAAAAGGGGATGACAAATCCCGAAAAAATTCTTGTTGGATTAGGAGCCGCAGCAGCATTGGTAATAGGCGGGATTTTAGTAAAGAAACATTTGGATTCACAATGTGTCAATGGTTTGGTTAAATCTGTGCAAACAACAACCGAAACAGCTAATCAAACAGGAAATGTAATAAAAAAAATTAGTCCTGAATTTATAGAAGACAAAGATTTAAGAAAAGTTATAGAAGAATTAAATTGTGAAAATGTTGCAGATTTTGCTAATAAAGATGATCCTACTTTTTACTTAAATTCATATATTGACAGAATGGAGCGAAATCTTTATATAAACTTTCTAGAAAGATTTGCGAACTATCATTCTCCTTCAGAATTATATAAGGCAATAGAAGAGTTAAACACAAAAAAATGTAATATTTCTGTAAAAGCATTAGAAAATTGTGCTGATAATATAGACTTTGAACGACTTTTAGAAAGTAGAGAAGTAAAAATTGTATTTCCAAAAGATTCGACACCACAAGAAAAACTAAGAATAATTTTAAATAGATCTACAGAAGATTGTAAAAAACGTTTAATGGATAGGATAAAATCACTTGTTCCTGCAATAGATGTCAATGCACTACAAACTGAGAAAACTAAAATAATAGAAAAATATTATACAAAAATAATTACAAACTTAAAGGAGACACTTGATTTTTTGCAATAGGTCTAAGACCACGCTTTATTTCCCGATACAAAAATGGTCAAATATGTTGTTTAGAATATCGTCGGTTATAACTTCCCCTGTGATTTCGTCTAAAAATAAAAGCGCTGATTTTAAATCAATTGAGATTAAATCCTGAAGCTGATGTTCTTTTGCAGCTTCGAGAGCTTGAATTAGGCTTTCTTTACATTTTTCAAGGCAGTCCTGCTGGCGGTTGTTTGTTACAAATTCAGTGTCATCCAGAGAGAAGTTATAAGAAATTTCTTTTATTTTGTTTTTAAGTTCCTCAAGCCCCTCTTTGGTTTTTGTAGAAAGATAGAAAACGTCTTTTTGTTTTTCTGTAATAAGGTCGGATTTGTTAGCGATTATGATGTGATTTTTGTCTTTTATCAGATCAAGAATTACCTTATCGTCATCGTTCATTCCTTTTGAGGCGTCATATAAAAACAAAACAAGGTCGGCTTCATCTGCTGACTGTTTTGAATATTCAATCCCGATTTCTTCAACTTTTCCGACTTCATCGTTGTCGCGAATCCCTGCCGTATCAATTAGAGTAATCGCAACATCCCAGTCAAGAGTTTCTTTTAAGACATCGCGTGTCGTTCCTGCAATATCTGTTACGATTGCGCGTTCAACATTTAACAGTGTATTAAAAAGCGAGGACTTACCGACATTAGGTTTTCCGACAATTGCAATTTTTATCCCCTGACGCATTATATTTGATGAATTTGCACATGATAAAATCTTATCTATTTTTTCAAGAGCTTTTTCAAATTCGGAAATTATATAATCGTATTCGGGTTCTGCAACATCTTCCGGAAAATCAATGCCGGCAATAATTTTTGAAAGAACATCAAAAATATCTTTTCTGATTTCTTTAATTTTTGAGCTTAAAACTCCCGATAAATTTTTGGCTGATTGTTTTGCAAAATCTCTGGTTTTGGCGTGGATTAAATCCGCAACAGCTTCTGCCTGCGACAAATCCATTTTTTTGTTCAAAAACGCGCGTTTTGTAAATTCTCCGCGTTCTGCCATGCGAGCTCCGTTTTTGAGGACAACATCCAGAATATTTCTAACAACATTAATCCCGCCGTGGCAGTGAATTTCAATAACATCTTCTCCTGTATAGCTGTGCGGATTTTTGAAGGGAAGGAGTAAAACTTCATCAATTTTTTTATCTTCGTCAACAATCCAGCCATGAGAAATTTTTCCTGCTTCAAGATTGTGTTTTGAGTAAATTTTATTGACTATCTCGAAACTTCTGTCGCCTGAAATCCTAATAACTCCGACTCCGCCGGTGCCTATTGGTGTTGCTATTGCAGCTATTGTATCAAATTCCTGTAAGATGTTCATAGTTTGATTATAACCCAAACATGTTTGAACACTTGAAATTGTTATGGAATATGTTATAATGTTTATATAGGGAAGCCGGTCAGGTTCTTGACCAACCTAACCGACTTGTCGCCCCTATAAGAATAATCGAATTAGTTTAAGTAAAATCTCTAGTAGGGCTAGAGATTTTTTTATTAATTCTCTATTCATACTACCTCCTTTCTCGCCCTATTGTCGCTAATAGTTTGTAGACGCATTGGAGGTATCGGGCGTTTCCCTGTTAAGATTTTATCATAAGATATTTAATAAGGCAATATTATTAAAATTCAACGGGCTTTTTTAAGCCCGTTGAATAAATTTATACATAATTTTTTGCTATTTGTAATGCTGCTGATGCCGCCATTCCGTATGGGCCCATTGTACTTAGAACACCTGAAGCAAGATTTGCGTACTTCCCGAATGTGCTCCCTGATGACTTGTTGTTTGCAGCATAAGCCTGTGCATTATAATTGTTACCGGCAGAGCTGTTTTGCTGGGAGCCTGAAATGTAGTTTAAAATATTTGAATTTATGCTGCTTTGCAAATCTTGCAAGAAACCCAGATATGTATATCTTTGAGCGAGTTCGTTGCTTACCAGTTCGTCGCGTTTTGCAAGTACATCCTGTGCAAGGTTGTTAATTGATTCTGCACGGTTTTCTTCAATTGAGTTTAAATTGTCCATAAATACCGAATTATCAAAATTCCCGAAGCGCGATGCAATATCTGTTTTCAAATCTTCTATCATAGGAGTGTACATATTATTTATTAATTTTTGACCGTTAAGGGTGTATGCATCAAGTTGTGATTGAAGATTTTTCTTTGTATCTTCATCAAAAACATTCACTGATGGTAAGTAATTTGCAATAGAATTTTGTGTGTAGTCATAAATTCTTTTTTCAGCATCGGACATATTATAATTTGAAACAATGTTATTACCCTGTTTGCTGGTTGTTGCTTTGTCCGCACCGTTAATGGAGATAGTCCCGCCTGAAAATGACGGGTATTTTGAGGATTTTCCCATTTTTGTTCCTTTCCGGACAAAAATGTAATGAATTTTTTAAGGCGTTTATAGAACTTATTATACCACGTGTTTTTAAAATCTGTAAAGTAATTTTGTTTGGTGTATAATTCAGTTATGGAGAATTTTGATAAAATAAATGAGCTTATAAAAGAGAAAAAATTTGAGGAAGCTAAAAAAGAATTATCCGCACGGATTAAAGGTGATGAAAAAGATGTTGAGGCCTTGAAACTTCTTGGATTATGCCATATTAATCTCGGGGAATTTAAAGAAGGACAGGGAGTTTTTGAAACTGTTGTTAAGTATAAAGATGATCCCGCAAGCTGGTTTTATCTCGCAAACTGCTATGATAATCAGGATGATTATCTGCATGCAATTGCGGCCTACGAAGAAGTTTTGAGAATGAGAAGCAGCTATGTTGATGCGTATAAAAATCTTGCTGTTGTTTATGTCAAAAATAAAGAACCTCAAAAAGCCGTAGACACTGTTAAAAAAGCATTACAATATACAGACGATGATGATTATACAATTTATTATATAGCCGGAACTGCCTGTATGGCTTTGAAAAATTTTGAAGAGGCAGTGAGTTTTTTAGAAAAAGCTATTGAGCTTAATCCTGAACATTCGCAGCTTTATAACAATCTCGGAACCTGCTATGTGACAATTGGGAATCTTGATAAAGCTTATGAAAATTTTATAAAAGCAAGTGAATATGATCCGAATAATTCTATAACTTATTTTAATATTGCATCTATTTTACAGCTGCAGAATAAGCATAAGGAAGCCTGCGAATTTTTCAGGAAAGCATATACTATTGAACCGCAGGATAATTATCTTATCGCTCTTGCGCTTTCTGAAGTCAAGTCAAATCAGTTGGAAGAAGCAATAAGACATTATAAAATCCTTGTTTCCCATCATCCTGAAAAACCTAATTTTCAGTACAATTTAGCCTGTTGTTACGATGCGGCCGGAGAATATGCAAATGCTATTGGAATTCTTGCCCACCTTGTACTTTTGAACCCGAAATCCGTTTCCATGGCAAGGAAGTTAGCTAGTATATATACAAAAATAGGTCAATTTATGGGAGCAAAAGAACTTTATGAAAAAATTCTGCTTCAGGGTAATGTTTCTTTTGAAATTTATTATGAATTTGCTCATATATGTGTAAAAACAGGTGATATGGATAAGGCTGAAAAGATTTTGAAGAAAGTCGTTGAGCTAAATCCTGAATTTGCGTCTGCGCATAAGGACCTTGGCGTTTTGTATCTGGATAAAAAATTGTTTGACTATGCGGAAGATGAATTTAATCAGGCATTAACACTTGCACCTGATAATTTTGATGTTCTTTTTGAGTATGCAAATTATCTTCATGCAACAACGGATTTTGCAAAGGCAGATGAATATTATCAAAAAGCACTTGAAATAGAACCGCATGATATTGATGCACTCGGGTTTTCCGCATTGAATAAAATTCATCTGAAAGACTTTGACAAAGCCTATGAACAGATTGAACATGTTTTAAAACACGTTACAAATAACGGTTTTATGTACTATATCGCAGGTAAAATCAAATATCTTCAAGGGCAGTTTGAAGATGCCAAAATGTTTTTGATTAAGTCTTATGAGCTGGAAAAAACTCATGACGCGGAAAATCTTCTCGGACTCTGTTATTACGAACTGGGCGACTATAATCAGGCAAATTCAATATTTACGAGTATGCTGAAAGAAAATCCGCTTAATGTTAATTTACTTTTGAGCAGTGCAAGATGTTACGAAAAACTCGGGGACAACGATTCTGCTCTTGCTGCGCTTGACAAAGTGGTTGAAGCTTTTCCGGAGTGCGAAGAAGCTCAGGAATTAATTCGTGAAATTTCATAAATAAACATCCGAAAAACCGGCCTATTAGTTTAATGGTCGGTTTTGGATGCTATTTTTTAATCTCTAAAATCCTTTTTGTCTATTTTTTTCTTATATCAATCCGAGAACTTTTCTGTACCAGGAGAATGTTTCCAATTCAATCCCGTTGAAAGTTGTTTTTAAACATTGATTTTTAAGATAATTTTCGAACTCATCATTGAATTTTGATTTTGTTCTTTTTTCCTTTTTGGTTTTCGAAACTAACACTGTCATAATGTACTCCTTTTAATTTTCCATTAGTACCCCATATATAATTCATGTTCAAATTATAACATATCTTGACAAGTTTTTCTAGTGGTATAGAAACCAGAAGTAATCAAAATTTGCGCACTGCCTGCGAAAATTCGATGTAAATTTTTGTAAAAGATTTTGGATGCAATATCGACATCAGTATATTAAATGTATTACATCTTAATTTCAATTACCCGAACGGGCTAAAAATGGTTTTATCTTTTTGTGATAAAATAGGTTTATGATTTTAATAGGCGAAAACATACATGTTATTTCTAAATCAGTTCAAAATGCTCTTGTTGAACGTGATGAAAGATTTATTTCCGAGCTGATAGAACTTCAGAAAAATATGGATTACATAGATTTGAATGTCGGGCCTGCGAAAAAAAATATGGAAGGTATTTTGCCATGGCTTGCAAAATTGGTACAAAGTTCTTGTGCTCAGGGGATTTCATTTGATACAACAAATATCGCTGAAATGGAGAGCGGGTTAAAGTCATTCAACGGCAAAACATTTATTAACAGCACAAGCAAAGATATTGAACGCCTTGAAAAAATGACGGATTTAGCCGTTGAATTTTGCAGCAATCTTATAGCTTTGACTTTAAGCAAAGAAACAGGTATTCCTAAAACCGCTGACGGAAGGCTTGAAATTGCTTTTGAGATTTATGAAAAATGTCTGGAAAAGGGAATTGACAGCGAAAAAATATTTTTTGACCCTTTGATTTTGCCCGTTTGTGTTGAACAGGGGCAGGCTTTAGAAGCATTGAATACAATTCAAATGGTTAAGGAAAGTTTTGATCCGCCCGTAAATACTGTTATCGGGCTTTCCAATGTGTCTAACGGCTGTCCGAAAGATATACGGCCTTTGATTAATCGTGTTTTTGGAGTTCTGGCTTTCGGCGCAGGACTTGATGCTGCTATTATTGATGCAAAAGATGAGGAGCTGGTGAGAATTTTCAGAATGCTTGAAAATAATTCGCCAAAATCTGATGTGGATAAACTATATATTTCTCTTGCGGATATAATCAGAAATTTTGGAGAAATTGAGGAAATAGATTATGATAAAGATAGTGCGGAGCAGGCAAAAATTGTTAAAACTGCAAAAATTCTTTTAAATAAAGAGATTTATTCGCACAGCTTTACACAAATATAATTTTTGGTATAATGTTGTTATATAGCTAAAGATTAGGAGAGTGGGATTATTAAAAAGCAGTTATTAGTTTCGGCATTATTATCTTTAATACTTACGGGTTCTCAAGTGCAGGCAATGACGCCTGAAGTAAACCTGTTATATCAGCAGGCATGTTCTGCTGAGTACAAAGAAGATTATACAACGGCAGTTCAAAAGCTGACGGAAGCTTTAAAACTTGCCGGCAATGATGTTATGCTTTATACCAAACTTGCAGGTGTTTACAGTGAAATGGGCGAGTATGATAAAGCGCTTGCGGCTTACGCTAAAGTCGCCGAACTAAAACCTGCGGACGGTTATATTTATATAAGCGTCGGAAGTATTTATGAAAATCAGGGCAAATATAAAGAAGCTCTGGAAGCTTATAACAAAGTTGCGCAAATGTGCCCTGAATATTTGTATAATTATTTGAATA
Source organism: Candidatus Gastranaerophilales bacterium (assembly GCA_944322885.1). Lineage (GTDB taxonomy): Bacteria > Cyanobacteriota > Vampirovibrionia > Gastranaerophilales > Gastranaerophilaceae > Stercorousia. Next base: position 9,418 of record CALUQH010000020.1, read on the forward strand.
TTGCAAATGTTCAGTATCAGCTGAGGGATTATAAATCAGCGATTGAAAATTATAACAAATTTTTGGCAACTTACTCGCAGCATTCCGAAGCTCGCGAAAATCTTGCAAATTCATATATGAATGACGGAAACTATTCCAGCGCTGCAAATGAGTATGAAAATCTTTATGTAAAAAATCCTGCTTCGTTTAAGGATTATGCAAATTTTGGGCTTGCTTTATTTAAGCTTAAAAATTATGAAAAAGCCTCTGCTTTTCTTGAAAAAGCGGTGGAAGTCGATCCGGACAATATTTCTGCACGTATAAGTCTCGCTCTTTCTTATCAGGAGTTAGAAAAAGACGATCTGGCGCTCGCGCAGTATGATGTAATATTCAGGCAGCAGCCGGGATTAAACTCTCTGCGTCTTGATTACGGTAATCTTCTTGCTGATATGGGGAAAGACGAGGCGGCTATTGCAAACTACAGAATTTATATCCAGAACTTCCCACAGGATGCAAGAGCTTATCAAAATATAGGTGTTGTTTACAAACGCATGAACAAACTTGATGATGTGATAGCAAATTATGAAAAAGCTCTTGAACTTCAGAAGGATAAAAAAGATATTGACCTTGTGGAAGATTTGGCCGAATGTTATCACATGAAGAAAGATTATCCGAATGCTTTGAAATACTATAATGAAGTTCTTCTTGTGAAAAAAGATGATTACAACCTAAAATATAATAAAGCACTTGTTCTTCACGCAATGGAACAATATAACGATGCTATTGCGATTTATACGGAACTTTTAAAACAAAAGAGCGATGATTCTGCTGTTAAGAATAATTTGACGGCTGCGCTGGTTGCATTGGGCGATGCTTATTATAACGATAAAAACTTCTCACTTGCAACTTCCGCTTTTGAACAGGCTGTAGAACTTGATACAAAAGATGGCTATGCTTACTACGGTCTTGCAAAGTCCTATCGCGTCTGTGAATTGAACGATAAAGCCGCGGCAGCTTATGAAAAGGCAATTGCTCTTGCGCCTGATAATACGGAATACAGTAATGAGTATGCTGAATTTATTTCGTCAACAAATAAACCGGCGGCTGTTGCACCGTCAATTCAGGAAGAATCTGCTGAAATTAAGGAAATCACACTTACGGCCGAACCTGAGGTTCAGGAAAACACTGATAAAAATTTAGCTAATAAAAGTTTGATTGCCAAAGGTGATGCAAATTATAAAAGCCAGCAATATGATGAGTCAATCAAAAATTATCAGGAAGCGTTAAAGCTGAATCCTTCTGATGAGATTACTCTTTTGAAAATCGGCAACATTTATAAGATAAAAAATGATAACAAAAACGCATTGGATTTTTATAAAAAAGCTATAGTTGTGAACCCGAACTATGCTGATGGATGGTTTAATCTCGGTTTGGTTTACGCGAATGAAGAAAATACTTCTAAGGCAAAAGAATGTTTCCATCGTGTAATTACACTTGATCCTGCATACGGTTATGCATATTATGCACTTGCTCTGGCTTATGATCAGGACGGGGACGAAAAGGAAGCTCTGGATAATTACAGAATATTCTTAACCCGTAATAAGGACGAGGCTGTTGCTAAAACAGTCAGAGAAAGAATTAAAGCACTCGAAAAATGAAGAAATTAATTCTTGCAGTTTGTTTTATACTTTTGTTTACAACCGCCTGTACGACTGATAAAGCCGGTATTTTGTTTAACAAATATCCAATTACAAAGGATAACATTTATGATTATGAAAAGGTTTTTCCTGCGGGCTCAAGAATTTATTATGTAATTTTAATGCCCAGAAAGGTTGAATCAAGATACCTGTATATTCAGGTTGTAAAAAAAGATAATGACTACGGACAGTTTGGCTACAAACTCGTCTGGACACGCGATATAAGATTAAAAGATGAAGAAATAAATTATTTTACGGATTACTTTGTACTTCATGAAGACGGTTACTATTTTATGAAGGTTTATTCCAAGGACAATCCGCATAAAGTTCTTACCGCAGCAGAGTTTTCTGTAACTAAATAAATAGACAAACAAGTTATTTTATTGTAATATACTCTAAAATGTTTGGCGTACTTTCCGAAAAGAGGTATTTATGAAAGGTATTGTATTAGCAGGCGGTTCAGGCACAAGGTTGTATCCAAGTACTATCGCAGTTTCAAAACAGCTGCTTCCTATTTATGACAAGCCGATGATTTATCATCCGATTTCTGTTCTGATGCTTGCAGGTATTAGAGATATTTTGATTATTTCAACTCCTGCTGATTTGCCGAATTTTAAACGCCTTTTAGGGGACGGAAGCCAGTTTGGCGTAAATTTTTCATATAAAGAACAGCCCTCTCCTGACGGGCTTGCACAGGCATTTATACTTGGTGAAGAATTTATAGGGAATGAAGATGTTGCTTTGATTCTTGGAGATAACATATTTTACGGCGGCGGATTTTCAGGAAAGTTGAAACGTGTTGTTGAAAGCATTAAACATAACGGCGGTGCAACTGTTTTCGGATATCTTGTGAAGGATCCGCAAAGGTTCGGGGTTGTTGAATTTGAAAAGAATGAAACCTCTGCTTTGAAAGTGCTTTCTATAGAAGAAAAACCGCAAAATCCGAAATCAAATTATGCCGTAACAGGTGTGTATTTTTACGATAATAAAGTTGTTGAATATGCAAAAAATTTGAAGCCTTCTGCCAGAGGCGAGCTTGAAATTACGGATTTAAATAACATTTACCTGAAGAATAATAAATTAAGTGTGGAACTTTTTCCGCGTGGTTTTGCATGGCTTGATACGGGAACCCACAATTCGCTTTTACAGGCAAGCCAGTATGTTAAAACCATAGAAGAAAATCAGGGGATAAAAATTGCCTGCCTTGAAGAAGTTGCTTACCGCATGGGGTTTGTAACAAAAGAAGATTTACAAAAAATTGTAGAAAAGTATAATAATAATGAATATTTTGCATACATAAAAAATATGCTTAACAAGTTGTAAGATTTTTGATTTTCACCTATAATTACTTTTGAGATTCAGGGTAATGTGTGAGGTGAGCATGAATATTGATAATATTAAAAAAGTTGATCCGCAGGTAGCAGCTGAAATAGAAAAAGAGTTTGAAAGACAGCAAAATACGATTGAGCTGATTGCAAGCGAGAATATAACATCAAAAGCTGTTATGGAAGCATGCGGAAGTGTTTTGACAAATAAATACGCGGAGGGTAAACCGCATAAAAGATTTTATAACGGCTGCGAGCATGTGGATGTGATTGAAGAACTTGCTCAAAAAAGAGCATGCGAACTTTTTAAAATGGATCATGCAAATGTTCAGCCCCACAGTGGTGCTCAGGCAAATATGGCTGTTTTTATGGCGGTTTTAAAACCGGGTGATAAGGTTCTCGGTATGGATTTGTCAAACGGCGGCCACCTGTCGCATGGTTCTCCTGTGAATTTTTCAGGACTTTACTTTGATGTAAAAAGCTACGGAGTGGATGAATACGGTAATATAGATTATGAAAACGTTCGTCAGATGGCTCACGAACACAAACCAAAACTTATTATCTGCGGTGCAAGCAACTATTCTAAAATTATTGACTTTAAAAAGTTCAGAGAAATTGCCGATGAAGTTGGTGCATATTTGTTAGCTGATATTGCGCACATTGCAGGACTTGTTGCAGCAGGTTTGCATCCATCTCCTGCGGGTTATGCTCAGTTTGTAACAACAACTACTCACAAATCTTTAAGAGGCCCCAGAGGCGGAATTACTATGTGTGATGAGGAGTTTGCTCAAATTATTGATAAAGCTATTTTCCCCGGCATGCAGGGCGGCCCTTTAGAACACATTATTGCAGGTAAAGCTGTTGCGCTTTTGGAAGCTTCAAAACCGGAATTTAAAGAGTATGCGCAGCAGATTTTGAAAAATGCAAAAGCTCTTGCGCAGGGCTTAATGGATGAAGGTATGGACATTGTCGGCGGAATGACCGAAAATCATTTGATGACGCTTGACCTTCGCAAAACCGGAAAAACCGGAAAAGATATGGCAAATGTTCTTGAGCGTGTCGGAATAACCGCGAACAAAAATACAGTGCCTAATGACCCGCAAAGCCCCTTTATTACAAGCGGCATAAGATTAGGGGTTCCTGCTGTAACCACTCGCGGTTTTAAAGAAGAAGATATGACGGAAGTTGCAAAAATTATTGCATCTGCGATATTTTCATCAGATAATGAATTGGGATTGCAAAATTTAAGAGAACGTTCTCTCAAACTTTGCAAGAAATACCCGATATATCAGAAGATAGGAGGGTAAGAAGTTAGGAAGGTAAGCCTTAAAAGGGATTAATACAATGTTAATTAAATTGACACATGCACATGTAATCGGAACGGTAATAGCTTATTTAATAGGGGTATGCCTTGTACCTCTTGTTATAAATTTTTCTAAAAAAGAAGGGCTTGTAGATGTTCCTAATGAGCGTAAAATTCATACTAAACCGATTTCACGTATCGGTGGTGTTGCCATTTGGGCAAGTACAATGCTTACATTTTTGTGCCTCGTGTTTATGAGCTATTATCCTTACGGAAGTTTGTTATCGGGAATTTTGCTCGGCGGTTCTTTGATGTTTTTGCTCGGGCTCGTTGATGATATTTATAATCTTGATGCAAAATTTAAACTGTTTTTACAGGTTTCGATTGCGACACTGGTTTATCTTCTGGGTGTTCAGATTAATAATGTTCCATTCATAGGCGATTTGGGTATATTTTCATACCCGATAACTTTATTATGGATTGTGGGAATTTCAAACGCTCTGAACTTTATAGACGGTGTAGACGGTCTTGCGGGGTCTGTTGTAACCATAAACGCAGTAACCCTTGCAATTATCGCGGTTGCAATGACTCCGCCTAATCCTATCAGCGCCTTAATCGGTTTTATTCTTGCAGGTTCAATGCTTGCATTCTTAACTTATAACTTTAATCCTGCAAAAATTTTTATGGGGGACAGCGGTGCTTTGTTTTCGGGCTTTTTACTGGCAACTATATCAATAACCGGAGTTATGAAAGCTGCGACACTTGCTATATTGCTTCCGTTTTTGGTTCTCGCTGTTCCGATTATGGATATCACTTTTTCCTCATTGCGCAGAATTGCAAAAGGCAAATCTCCGTTTGTGGCTGATGCGGAACATATTCACCACAAATTGCTGCATGCAGGATTTTCGCAAAAAAAGACAGTTATGATTTTAACATCGGTTGCCATTATCGCAGGTGCCCTTGCTTCATTGTTTATGGGCAGCCAGACAATCAAGCATTATTTCGTTTACATTCTGGTAATTGTAGCGATAATGTTGTTGCTAAACTTCATAAAGGTATTGACAAAAAAATAATTATGTGTTATTATCCCTAATGGATTTAATTACTCAGTTTTGAGCCATGTCGTTTTCACGAGATAGATGTTCAAAATATTTAAGTGTAAGTCCGTCTATATATTTTTTACGTTAGACTTGTTTCAAGAAGTCTAGCAGTAGAAGACATTACGTGTATTAGTTAAGTAAAGGTTTATTAGCTATGACGGTAAGTAAAGTTGGACAAAACGAAAATACTCATTTAAGCACTATTGTAAAATCTACGGCTCTGGGTACGGCAGCAGGATACTCTCTCAAATATTTGTGGCCTGTAACAAAACAGGAAAATGATTTTAACCCCCGTACCGTTATTAATTACTGCCGTAAGGTTACAAACAAAAATTGTATATCAGAATTTAAGTCAAAACAACATATGACTCCTGCTCAGGATATGTTTGTTAAAATGATTGAAAATGAAGATAAAATCAGAAAAGATGCATTTTCCTATGCAAATATAACTAAAAAGGTTAAAGCTTTAGGCGGTGAAGATTCAGCTGCAGGAAAAGAATTTAGAAATATTATTCGTTATGTAAATGAATCTTCTAAAAATATGACAAGAAAATTTGCAACGGCATATCATATAATGCTCAAGTTTAAAAGACCGGCAGTACCGTTTTTGGTTGCAGGTGCAGGTGCCGGATTTTTGGCAGGTTTTGCGCATAATGTCATGAAAGATGACTTTATCGCATAATTTTATATTTTTTCACCAAAAAATATAAGGTCGAATTGGTTCAATTCGGCTATTTTTTTTACATAATAAATGTTTGAGCGGTAAAGAGATTCCGAAACGAGTTCGGAATGACGGAAAGATATAGCGAGTTCATCCGCTCGGGTTTAATTTAGTGTAGATTAAACAACAGCGTGTTTTTCTTTCTTTGCTTAATTTCTTTCTTTTTATTGCGATGTAAAAAGAAAGAAATTAAGTGCGGGGTGCGGGGACGCAGAGTTCCCGCATATAAAATAAACTATTTACTTTTCGTCATTACAGACTTGATCCGCAATCGCATAAACTTAAAAGTCTACCCATGCCCTCCCTAAAAAGGGAGGGGTTAATCAATAACTCTACTATGGAATAAAATTTATTTTATTTCTCCTTGCAGATACCAGGTTTTTGCACCGGTAATTTTAACGTTTACAAATTCTCCGCTCATATCTTTATCGCAAGGGATATGCACTGTTTTAAAGTTTCTTGTTTTGCCTGTGTTAATCATTTTACCTTTGTGCTCGTAGAAGTTTTCAATTAAAACTTCCATTTCGCGTCCGACGTATTTAAGATTTGATTTAAGGCAGTTTTCCTGAACTTTTTTGTTCAGTCTTTGAAATCTTTCATCTTTAATATCTTCAGGTATAAATTTGTCTGTCCATCTTGCGGCAACAGTTTTTTCCCGCGGGGAGTATGCTGCGAGGTTTGAGTAATCAAGTTCAAATTCATCAATTGCTGTGAGGGTTTCCTGAAACTGCTCTTCTGTTTCTCCGGGGAAACCTGCTATGAAGTCGCTTGTGATTGTCACATCAGGTACCATATCCCTGACTTTTTGAACTATTTTGGCATAGGTTTGTCTGTCATAGCGTCTGTTCATTGCTTTTAAGACTTCCGAGCTGCCCGACTGCATAGGGATATGGAAGTATTCACAAACCTTGTCAAGTTCAACAACGGTTTTTATAAGTTCGTCTGTGATGTCTGTCGGGTAAGAAGTTACAAAGCGTATTCTGAATTTCCCGTCAATTGCGTTCAGTTCTCTTAAAAGGTCTGCAAGCCTGTAATTTCTGTCTTTAAAATCTTTTCCGTAGCTGTCAACATTTTGACCGAGAAGTGTAATTTCTTTGAAACCTGTGTTTAATGCGTCTTTGGCTTCTTTTATTATAAGTTCAGGAAGTCGTGAGCGTTCTCTCCCTCTTGTATACGGAACTATACAGTAGGTGCAGAAATTGTTGCAGCCCTCTGTTATCGGAATCCAGGCATTTACTCCTTTAACTCTTTTAATATCATAGTTTTTTGCCAAATTATCCTCGGTTGCGTTAGTTTCTGTGCATTCGCAAACCTTTTCTCCTTTATTAATCCTTTCTATAATTTCAGGAAGTGCATAGATTTTATGGGTTCCGAGAACAAAATCAACATAAGGTGCCCGCTTGAAAATGCTTTCGGCTTTTTGCTGGGCAACGCAGCCTGCTATTCCTATTTTAAGAGGTTTAAAATCTGCTTTTTCATGTTTCCATTTACCCCACACGCCAAGCTGGCTGAAGGCTTTATCTTCACTAAGCTGTCTGATGGAGCATGTGTTAACTATTAACAAATCTGCCTGTTCAGGTTCTTTAGTTTCTTCATATCCCATATATGAGAGCATTCCGAGCATTCTTTCTGTATCGGATTTGTTCATCTGACAGCCCATTGTTTCTATGTAAACTTTTTTCATATTTTAAAATTCCTGCTATTTATATTAACTGTTAAAATTATAATACAAAAATAGTTAACTCTCTTGACTTTAAGCTGAAAAAATTATATTCTGATATCATAATGGTGTGAAAGGTGTTTATTTTATGGGATTATGTAAGAAAAATGTTTTGTTTTTGCTGCAGGAGCGTACCGAAAAATACGCTGATAAAGTCGCCTTAGGAATGAAAAACAAATACGGATGGCGGGAATTTACTTATCGCGGGATAGGTTTGATGTCAAGAAAGCTTGCGCATTACCTGATTAATGAGGTTAATGTTCAAAAAGGAGACAGATTAGCAATTCTTTCCGAATCAAAGCCTGAATATGGTGCCTGTGTCTTTGCATCAGTTATATCTGGGATGACGGCTGTTCCTCTGGATGTAAAACTTACAAAGTATGAATTAAAGTCCATTCTGTCGGACTGTGAACCTTCTGTAATTATGGCTTCCGAAAATAATCTTGAAATGGCAAGGTATTTGAAGGATGTGCTTCCTTCAATAAAAGAAGTTATTTTGATGGATGAACCTTCCGCAGATTTTGATGAAAAAAGTATTTATGAACTTCCCGAAAACTATGATTATAAATGGCGTTTCAGAAGTTCTAATTCAACTGCTTTTATAATTTACACGTCAGGAACAACAGGTGCGCCAAAGGGTGTGGAAATAACATTTGCAAATATGCTTGCACAGCTAGATGATTTAAAGATCGCACTTGACGAAATCCTCCCATATAAGCATGTAAATATACTTTCAATTTTGCCAATGAACCATCTTTTTGAAATGACAGTCGGGTTTTCAACATTTTTAAATTTCGGTTTTTCGGTTTATTACACTCCGAGCCTTAAACCGAAAGATGTTTTAAGTATAATGAGGGAGAAGCAGATTGAGTTTATGATTGTCGTTCCGGCTTTTTTAAAGCTTTTGAAAACAGGAATTGAGTCGGAACTGCGAAATTCTCCGAAACATGTTCAAACAGCTTTTAATATAATGTTTAAACTTGCAAAATTTATCCCGTCATACAGAATTAAGAAATTAATGTTTAGAAAAATTCATGAAAAATTTGGCGGCCATTTTTCAGGTTGTATTTCCGGTGGTGCGCCTCTGGAAGTTTCTGTAGGCGATTTTTTCCAGAGAATAGGCATAAAGGTCTATCAGGGATACGGTCTTTCTGAAACAAGTCCTGTAGTTTCTGTTAATACAGACAGACGGAATGATATTGCATCGGTAGGAAAACCGTTAAAAAGTTTTGAGGCAAAAATTGATGAACAGACAGGCGAATTAATGCTTAAGGGACCTGCTGTCATGAAGGGGTACCATAATCATCCGGAATTGACCGCGGAAGTAATTGAACCCGACGGCTGGCTGCACACCGGTGATATTGCAAAAATAAGCAAAGAAGGACATATTTATATAACCGGACGTATTAAAAATATGATTGTTCTTTCGGGCGGGAAAAAGGTATTCCCCGAGGAAGTTGAATCAGTGATTGACAAAAGCCCTTATATCGCTGAGGTTTGTGTGTTGGGAACTACGAGAAACTCCGGCTCAAAGGACGGGACGGAAGAAATAACTGCCGTTATAGTGCCCTGTGAAGATATTATTCAAAAGTTTGAACGGGATATTGTAGATAAACTTATTAGAGATGAGGTTAAAAAATTATCTTTGAGGTTGACTCCATACAAAAGACCTATTAATATAATTATAAGCAGACAACCTTTACCGAGAACTACAACAAGAAAGGTTAAACGTAAAGAAGTAAAAGAGCTTGTAAATATATAGGAGTTGCCATGAAGAAAGTATTATTGTTAGCGTCATTATTGGTTATAGGAATGCCTGTAATTTGTGATGATACTGTTGAAGAAATCAGTATACCGAAATCCGAAGTTATTCCCGTGCAGGAAGTTATTAAACCTGTAGATCCTGTTAGAGAAGAATTGCCGCCGAGATGGTCGGAATTCTGTGAAGCAGGTTATGAAAATGCTGTTTATAAGGATAGTCATGACGTTTTTAATTTCATTAGCTTTGTAAAATCGGAACGCGCCAAAAAGAACTATTGGGCGGAACGCCGTGTAAGTTTTGAAAAATATCTGAAAAGTTGTGAAGTGTTAAGCAGCGAGGCAAAATCTACCTGTTATGCAAATTTGAGAGAAATGGAAACACAGAAAAACGATTTGTATAAGATAAAAAGTAAACAGCTTTTGTATGAAAATAATGTTGATATCCACAGGAGATAATTTTCAGGTATTTTCAATTATTATGTCTGCTTCCTTGACCGCAAGGTCAAGGATTTCATATATATTGCCTATTTTATCGTTATCTCCCATTTCATTTTGAGTATAACCGTATAAGACATGCAGATAGCTTGACAGTTTTGTTGCATGTTCGGCGATTATGCAGTTTTTATTAAAATAAAACTTGTCATCCATTATAATATTATTCTAATATTATTAGAATTGATTGTCAAGGTTATTTTGTTATTATATTATTATAACTTTATTATAATGAGGTAATAATGGTTCGCAGAAAGTTACAAACAATTGGTACAAGTTACGGTATAATTATACCAAAGCTTTATATGGAAGAAATGGGACTTAATCCCGTTTTGCACGATGTTGATATTGAAGTGAAAGACAAAGTTTTAATGGTTAAAAAGCTCGAGAAAGAAAAAGATAAATAAAAAAAGGCACTTTTTAAAAGTGCCTTTTTGGTTATTGATTATGACATCAAATTATGAAAAATATCTTTTCAACAATCCGTCAAAACCTCTGCCATGGCGTGCTTCGTCTTTAGCCATTTCATGAACTGTGTCATGGATAGCATCATAGCCTAATTGTTTAGCGCGTGCCGCAATAGCGAGTTTGCCTTCGCAAGCGCCGTGTTCAGCTTCTGCACGTAATTCAAGGTTTTTCTTTGTTGAATCTGTTACAACTTCGCCTAACAATTCAGCGAATTTAGCTGCGTGTTCTGCTTCTTCAAAAGCGTATCTTTTGTAAGCTTCCGCAACTTCAGGATATCCTTCTCTTTCAGCAACTCTTGCCATTGCAAGATACATACCTACTTCTGTACATTCTCCTGCAAAATGAGCTCTTAATCCGTCCATTACTTCTTTATCTTCAACTTTTCCGTCGCCTACTTTATGTTCACAAGCATATACTTTCCCTTCTGCTGTGTTGATTTCTTTGAAAGTAGTTGCTCCGCATAAAGGACATCTTTCCGGAGCTTTATCAGCTTCTGTAGACCAACCGCATACTGTACATACAAATTTAGCCATTTTGACCACCTTTCTTAATTCAAATAATAGCATCTCTTTTTCTACAATACTATTTTACTATACAATATTTTATTTGTAAAGTAGGAATTATTCTCATTTTTATAATTTAATTGAATAAACTTGTATTTTTCTTGTTTAGTCTGGATTACAGGTTTAATCAAAACCTATATGTCAGCTGTAGTGGCTGTGCTTATCTCTAGTTTAGATATTATAATTATAAGTCTGATGCAAAATATGTGTGTCGGGTTGAGCGGCTACGCTTATCTTTAGTTTAGATATTATAAGTCTGATGTAAAATATGTGTATTGGGTTGAGCGGCTACGCTCAAAAAAAAAGACCTTGTATTATCAAGGTCAAGGTTGGTTATTTTGGTTATGTTATAGTAATTATGATTAAGTTTCGCTTTACATTGTTTATAATTATCCTGAATGTTCAGATTTGCCATAACCTGTTGAAAAGTTTACAAAACTTTATGTTATTATGTAGTTATGTTTGAGAAATTCCGGAAATTTTTTTTATCGAAAATATTGCGGCGTAAGTATTACAGGACGGGCAAATGCAATGCTTGCGGGAAATGTTGTACCCAGATTTATGTTAAACATTACAAGCATGTTGTTCAGGATGAGGAGGAATTTAAAAAGCTTCAATATCTTCACAGATTTTATACATACCTGAAAATTATCGGGAAAGATGATATAGGTCTTATATTTGAGTGCCAGAATCTTGACCCTGATACGCACAAATGCAAAATTCACAGAACCCGTCCCGGAATCTGCAGAAGATACCCTCAGGAAGAATTGTTTTCCATGGGCGGTGCGTTGTCAGAGGATTGCGGGTACAAAATGGAACCAATAATCCCATTCTCGGAAGTGTTAGAAAAAGAAATCAGAAAAAAATCTAAATAATATTTGTATTATTTAATTCCACAATATCAAAAGCATCTTCAATATTTGTCGATTTATTTTTTTCCAATGTTAATTCAAATCTATCTTTAAGCGGGTGAAGTATAATGTTTTCTTCCGGTTTTTTTGCACATGCTATGATTGATGTATCAATATCCGGTCTGTCACACAGAACTTCTGCAAGTTTATTTACTGCTTCTATTGTTGAACCGCCGGTTCTGCTTTTGATAGCTCCGCCGCCGATTATCCATGCTGTTAATTTAGATTTGGCAGTTTCTGCAAGTTTTGTCACTCTGCGTGCGATTTCTTCCGTAATTTCATCGAGCTCCAGTTCAACAGGAACATATTTTAAGAAACCTTTATCTTTATTTCTTACAATAACTACAAGATTACCGGCATCAGGTTTTGCTGTATAGACTTGTCCGTTTTGTAAAGTGCATTTATTATTATGCCCTAATTCTTGTGATTTTTTAAAAATTCCGGGGGTGATTTCATTGTATTTTTTTGGGTTGAGTATTAAATTTGTGCGTCCTTGAAAACTTACATTATCCATTTTATAAAAACTCCTTTTTTTCATCAGTATAAAAAGATGTGAAAAATTTTTTTTGCTACTTTCCGGTAATGAAAAATATCAAATTGTCGTTTAAGCTGATAATGTGGAATAATTCGAAAGGTTGGAAATATGAAAAATTTTATATTAATAATTAGCTGGTTATTTATGTCTGTGCCTGTCTTTGCGGTTTGCAGTATAACCGGCGGGGCTTGTACGGCAACATCAAACTGGGAAACAAAACCTCTGGAACAGCGGCTGGTACCTGATAACTTACAGGATATTCAAAGAACGGATGCATTTCAGCCTTCTTACAGGAAGCCATATTATGACATGTTGATAAATACAGAACAGGAAAATACAGCTTTACCTCCTCAAAGTGATTATAATTCAAATTGTCAGTTCGGAGTTTGTATGCCGGGCGAAACTACCGGTGCAGGTGCTGAGTTAGTAGAATAGAAAAGCCGGTTTATTCATGGTTTTTCTTTACTGCAAAGCATGGCATATTTTCCCTCTCCGACAGGAGGGGGAAATATTAATTTTTTGTTTATTTTTTTAAGATTTGAAAAAAAAGGTGTTATAACATAAATATAGTTAATGGAATGTTAATGATTAGTAAAGGAGATAATTAATTATGGCTAAAACAATTGGTATTGACTTAGGTACAACAAACTCTGTTGTAGCAGTCATGGAAGGCGGTAAGCCGACAGTTATTGCCAATGCCGAAGGGTCAAGAACAACCCCTTCTATTGTAGGTTTTTCTAAAACAGGTGAAAAACTTGTAGGTCAATTGGCTAAACGTCAGGCTATTTTGAACCCTGATAAAACAATCGCTTCTATAAAAAGACATATGGGCGAAGATTACAAAGTAAATATTGATGGTAAAGATTACACCCCGCAAGAAATTTCTGCGATGATTTTGAGAAAACTTGCAGATGACGCTTCTAACTATCTTGGAGAAAAAGTTACATCAGCGGTAATCACTGTTCCTGCTTATTTTAACGATGCTCAAAGACAGGCAACTAAAGATGCCGGCAGAATTGCAGGTTTGGATGTTTTACGTATCGTAAACGAACCGACAGCTGCTGCTTTGGCGTACGGTCTTGAAAAAGAAAAATCGGAAAAAGTTCTTGTATTCGACTTAGGCGGCGGTACTTTCGATGTTTCTATTCTTGAAATCGGCGATGGTGTTCACGAAGTTCTTTCAACATCAGGCGATACTCACTTAGGTGGTGACGATTTTGACCAGAAAGTTATGGATTGGATTTGCGACGAATTCAAAAAACAGGAAGGCATTGATCTTCGCGGTGATAAACAGGCTATGCAGCGTGTTAAAGAAGCTGCTGAAAAAGCTAAATGCGAATTGTCATCAGTTATGGAAACAAATATCAATCTTCCGTTTATTACAGCTGATGCAAACGGCCCAAAACACTTAGACTTGAACTTAACAAGAGCTAAATTTGAAGATTTGTGCCGTGACCTTTTAAACAGATGTAAAACTCCTGTTGAAAATGCTTTGAAAGATGCAGGAATTACAAAAAATGATATCAATGAAGTTGTTCTTGTCGGTGGTTCTACTCGTATTCCTGCGGTTCAACAGTTAGTTAAAGAATACACAGGGAAAGAACCTAACCAGTCTGTAAACCCTGATGAAGTTGTTGCAGTTGGTGCTGCTATTCAGGCAGGTGTTCTTGCAGGTGAAGTTAAAGACATCGTTCTTCTTGATGTAACTCCGTTGACTCTGGGTATTGAAACATTAGGCGGCGTTATGACACCGTTGGTTCCTAGAAACACAACAATCCCTGTTTCTAAATCTCAGGTATTCTCAACTGCAGAAAATAACCAGACAGCCGTTGATATTCATGTACTTCAAGGTGAAAGACCGATGGCTAAGGATAACAAATCTTTAGGTATGTTCAGACTTGACGGTATTCCGCCGGCAATGAGAGGCCTGCCGCAAATCGAAGTTACATTCGATATTGATGCTAACGGTATTGTAAACGTTTCAGCTAAAGATAAAGCTACAAACAAAGAACAAAAAATTACTATCACAAATTCTTCTAACCTTTCAGAAGCTGATATCGACAAAATGGTTAAAGAAGCCGAAGCTAACGCTGCTGAAGATAAGAAGAAAAAAGAAGAAGCTGAAATTAAAAACAATGCCACAAGTTTAATCGGTTCTGCTGACAGAATTGAAAAAGACTTTGAAGGCAAAATTGACGCTGCTGACAAATCTAAACTTGATGAACAAAAAGCTGCATTACAGAAAGCATTGGATGAAAACAAACCTACAGATGAATTGAAAAAATTATCTGATGAATTGCAGCAGACCATGTTCAGCATTTCGCAAAAAGCTTATGAAGCTGTTCAAAAAGAAGAACAGTCAACAGCTAATTCTGAAAATGCATCTTCAACCGAAAACAAAAAAGACGGCGGAGATGATGATGTAATTGATGCCGAATATACTAAAGAATAAAGTTAATTAATTTTATTCTTATTTGCTTTAAATACGAAGAAGCAGTAACACTGCTTCTTCGTTATATTATGAAAAAATATTAATCAAGTAAAATTTATATTTTTTCATTATTCGTATTTGGATTTAAAAATTGGGGAATCCGGATAAAATTCTCTCTAAGGTAAAAATTTTTAAAGTATAAGTGTTAAATTTTTTTCAGATTGTGGCATATAATAACAAGTTGATTATGGATTTAAATAATTAAAGGAGTAACCCCTTATGTCAGAATTAAAAAAAGATTTAAACAACGGCCGAGTAATTTTGTCAGAAAATTATGAAGTTTACGAACCCAAAAGCGGTGAATACTGGTACAGTATAGTTTCTTCTAAGTACGGAGCAGATTCTGATGAGGCAAAAGAAATTGTAAAAGATTTAAAAGAGTTTAACGGTATAAATACATTTTCTTTAATTATTCAGCCTGATATTATGAAATTACCGAAAGTTATTAAACTTGGCGGTAAAGAGTTTAAACTTGATAATGAAAAACAGGTTGATATAAGAAGTTACAGACTTGCTACATCGTAAAAACTGCAAACTATAATCTGAAAAAACAAGCGTCTGATATATTTCTACCGGACGCTTGTTAACCTTTATGTTTGAGATGACATGTTATACTTATTATTTTTATAATAAAAAAGCGGTTATTAAAACCGCTTTTTTTGTAATAATTTTGGTGAACGCCGTTTTTATATGTCTGCCAGCTGCAGGTAGTAATCGTTTGCTCTTTCAAACTTGTGGGCTGCATTAAATAATCTGCTTTCCTGCAATTGCGGAGCTAAGATTTGTAATCCTATCGGCATTCCGTCTTTATCAAATCCTGCTGGTACACTCAATCCCGGAATTCCT
Source organism: Candidatus Gastranaerophilales bacterium (assembly GCA_944322885.1). Lineage (GTDB taxonomy): Bacteria > Cyanobacteriota > Vampirovibrionia > Gastranaerophilales > Gastranaerophilaceae > Stercorousia. The sequence continues at coordinate 25,330 of CALUQH010000020.1, forward strand.
GCAAGGTTAGCGGAAATTGTTGCAATATCGGTTAAATACATCGCAAGAGGATCTGAAGCTTTTGCACCGAGATCAAATGCAGTATTCGGGCAGGTTGTTGAAATTAAAATATCAACTTTTTTGAATGCTTCTTCAAAGTCGCGTGCAACAAGTGCTCTCATCTGCTGTGCTTTTTTGTAGTAAGCGTCGTAATACCCTGACGATAATGCGTAAGTTCCGAGCATTATACGGCGTTTTACTTCAGGGCCGAAACCTTCCGCTCTTGTTTTTGTGTACATTTCCATAAGATTTTTGGCATCAGGAGTTCTGTAACCGTATTTTACCCCATCAAATCTTGCAAGGTTTGATGAACATTCGGCTGTTGCAAGAATATAATAAATACCGATTGAGTGTTTCAAGTTCGGTAATGAAATTTCAACGATTTCACATCCTAATTTTTTATAATCTTCAATGGCTTTTTCAACAGCTTTTTGAACATCTTCCGACAAAGCATCAGTCATAAGTTCTTTTATAACTCCGACTTTCATCCCCTTAATATCATCGTTGAGGTGTGCTGCATAATGTTCTACAGGAAGATTTAAAGATGTAGAGTCTTTAGCGTCATGTCCTGAAATAACTTCAAGAAGATTTGCAGCATCTTCAACAGTTCTTGCAAATGGGCCGATTTGGTCAAGAGATGATGCAAATGCAATCAAACCGTATCTTGAAACACGTCCGTAAGTCGGTTTCATACCGACAATACCGCAGAAAGAAGCAGGAAGTCTGATTGAACCGCCGGTATCAGAACCTAGGGCTAGAGTTGCTTCACAAGCTGCTACAGAAGCTGCGGAACCGCCTGATGAACCGCCCGGAACTTTATTCAAATTCCAGGGGTTATGAACTTTTTTAAATGCAGAGTTTTCGTTGGAAGAACCCATCGCAAATTCATCAAGGTTAGCTTTCCCGACAATCGGAACGAGGTTATTTAATAATTTTTCGCTTATCGTTGCATTGAAAGGAGATACAAAATTCTCAAGAATTTTGGAAGAAGCAGTTGTTTTCGACCCCTTCAAATTCATATTATCTTTAAGTGCAAGCGGAATACCTGCAAGAAGCGGTAATTCTTCTCCCTTTGCTATTTTTTCATCAACTTTTTTAGCTGTATCAAGTGCAATTTCTTTTGTTAATGAATTAAATGCACCTAATTTTTCGTCAAGTTCATCAATCCTTTTAAATGCCGCGTTTGTCAATTCTACGGCAGAAACTTCTTTATTTTTTAAAGCTTTGCTCTGTTCGGCTGCTGATTTTTTTAAAAGCTCGTTCATAATATCTCCTTAAAGCTATTCATTTTTATTATAAGAAAATTTTATGACAAAAATAACAGTTTAGCAAGCGGTGTTTTGACACTTGACAAAATATTGAAAATCGTAAATAATATAAGTGTAGGAAGAGCCAATAAGAATAAGTGTGGTTTTTCTTAGAGGCTCATCTTCACTCCTACGGTTTACAATTTTAGTGCTATTACTGCAACAGCAAATGCCAGTAATAGCATTATTATTTGTTTATCCATAGTGCCCTCCTTTCCGACCAATTTCTTCACTAATTGTGTGTGCCGGCGGAAAGCATGAGCTTGTCCTACAATATAATCGTAATACAAATTTGATTTTAACGCAATATTATTAAAATTTATAATTTCTGCATTTTTTTATTAATTTCGGCATGGATGCGGTTTGCACGGTAAAGGTAGTTTGTCAGCTTTTCGTAATTGGCTTTTGTTTCACCGTACGGAACTTTCATTGCAATAAGCTCATCTACGTTTTCGTTTATGCTTGTAAGAGTGTCCAGGGAGTCGCTTAAATCCAGTATTGATTTAACTTTTTTCGACATGCGGGCAATAATTCTCCTTGATACAAATCGGGCAAGGCGATGTATCGGCGACAATTTCGGTTTAGGCTTTTTGGCAATTATCGCGTCAGTTATTTTTTCTGCCATATTGCGCTTTGAATACTGTTCTTTTAAGTCGGCCAGTTCATTTTCTATCTTTTTTGCCTGAATTTTTAAATCCATAACATCAAGAAGTTTTCCCAACAATTCTGCCCCTTTTATTTTTGAATTGAGGGCATCAAGAGCTTCTTCTTTTTCAGCTATCAGACATTCCAGTTTTAAAGTTTTGTCGTCGAGGTCTTTAAAAGAATTATCATTTAATATGTTTAAATCATAATCATTTAATCTTTTATTAAAATTTGTTTGAAATAAATTATTGTTCATTCCAGTTTCCCTAAAAACCGTAAATCAGGATTTTTGTCACTCGATTGTGTAAACTTTTTTGTAATATAGAAATGCTCCTACAATGGTTAGTACAATATTGGGCATCCAGGCGGCAAGGAAAGGCTGTAGTGTTCCCGCTTCCCCGAATGATATTGAAAGCGCTCTTATCAGGTAATAAGCAAATATAATAAGAATACTGAATAAGAAACCTCTGTTATACCTTACTCTCGGCGGTGTAATTGCAAGCGGCACACCTATCAAAACCAGTGCAATTGTTGTCAGCGGCAGAGCAAGTTTGTCATAAAGTTCTATATGAATTACATTTTTTTGTTCATCGCTGATATGATTGTGACGGATAAAGTTTATCAGCTGTGTAAAGTTCATTTCTTTTGCAACATTTTTATTTAATTCTTTTGACATATCAAGGCCGAATTTTACAACTGACCTGTCAAACAGTGTGGTATTAAGAATTTTACCGTCATCACCGACCGTATAAACAGCTCCTTTTTCAAATTCCCATCCTTCGGGCGAAGTTTTTCCTTCATCAGCCTGTAAAACTTGAATAGTTCCCTGTTTTGCTGTATCAAGAACAGTTATATTATGTAAAACTTTGTTTTCGCAAAAGCCTACATAAAAAAGTCTTTTTAAACTCGCTCCGTCTGTCAATTCTTTGAATACAAAGTTTTGTTTGCCCTCGGGAATATTTTTCTGCCCCAGTGACCATAAAGCTAAATCTTTTGACTGTTTTGTCATAACAGGAACTATGCTTTCATTAATAATGAAACTGCAAATTGACATTACAAGCGCAAAGATAAATATAGGTTTTGCAATTCTGTTTAAGCCGATACCGCAAGCTCTCATGACGGTGATTTCTGATTTTAAGCTTAATCCGTTTAAAGTCATAACTGTTGCAAGCAAAACTCCCATAGGAATTGTCATTACAATAACCTGCGGAAGGTTTAGTATAATCATCATTAAAGCAACTTTGAAAGGAATTCCGAACAGCGAAATTTGTTTAATCAGGGTGATAAATGTGTCTGAAGCAAAGATGATTGATGTAAACACGCAAACACCCATGATAAACATCTCAATTACCTGTCTTAAGATATATTTATCAAGTATTGAAATTCTGCTGTCGTCAAAGTTTGCCATAATTTAATATTACTGGAAACAAGTTTATTTATCAAATTCAATAAGAACTTTTAACGTTTCTTTTTCTTTATTTTTTTCAAAAGCTTCAAGTGCGTCATCTGCCTTGTATTTGGCAGAAATCAGAGGTGAAAAGTCTACTTTTCCTGATTTCAAAAGTCTTAAAGCCGGCCCGAACTGGCCGCATCTTGAGCCTAAAACAGTAATTTCATCAATTACAATCGGCGCAAGATTAAATTCCTTTGATGCTGCAACCGTACTTTTTAGAACAAGAACCCCGCGGGGTTTGGTCAGCGCAAGCGATGTCTCAAATCCTGAAACCGAACCTGTTGCTTCGACAACAACGTCATAGATTTTTTCAATTTTCAAGTCATTGAGAAGTTTTGTTTTTACGCCTTGCGCATGCGCAATATCAAGTTTGTTTTGATGTTTACCGACAAGTGTAACATCATAATTTTGGGCATTAAGAGCAAGTGCGGTAATAAGTCCTAATTTTCCGTCACCAAGAATTATAACTTTTTGAAAAGGTTTAATATGAAGCTGTTCCGTGATTTCACAGGCTGCTGCAAGGGGTTCAACAAACACGGCCTGTTCATCGGTTACGTTATCAGGAACTTCAAAAAGTGTTTCCAGAGGCATTGTAAAATACTCTGCAAAAACTCCGTCTTTTCTCCAAATTCCGAGAGTGTGGCGGTCGGGGCAGTGTCGGTAAAGTTTTTCCGCACAATAAGGACAGTCAGTTTTTTTACAGCCGTAGCTGATTTCAGGAACTACTCTTTTGCCTAACAGTGATTGGTCTTCGTCATTGATTTCTTCAACAACTCCGACAGCTTCGTGCCCCAAAATACCTTTATAGCCCATATAGCCTTTAGTAATCTCGTAATCTGTATTGCAAATCCCTGCAAGAGTTACACGTACTAATGCTTCTCCCTTTTGCGGAACGGGCTTTTTATAATCATTTACTAATTTTAATCCTTCATCAAATACTACAGCTTTCATTTTTCTCTCCATGTTATATATTAACGGTGCAGTTTTAAGTCTTTTGAATTACTTTTAGCCTTCAGCCACAACTGTTGCTATTAATTCTCCGTAGCTGTTCATAGAACCGTCAGTTTCTTCTACTACGTATGAATATCCCTCTTTACCTTCAACGGCTTTTTCTGCTTTTTGCAGTGCTTCATCATAGTCTTTTGTTTCTGCAACTAATGTTTTTGAAAATTCTGAATGATTTTTTAATGTATATACATGATACATCGTTTAACCCTCCTTTTATTTGTTTAATTTTTCAACTTTATCTTTTAATTCTATAACTTCGTATTTTAATCTGTTCAATTCGCATTTAACAGGATCGGGAATTCTGTTATGCATAAGAACTCCGTTTTTATCTTTAATTTTTCTATGCACAACTCTTCCGGGGACACCGACGACTGTTGAATATTCGGGAACGTCATCAACGACTACCGAACCCGCGCCTACTCTGACGTAATCTCCAAGAGTGATGTTTCCGAGGACTTTTGCTCCTGCACCGACAATTACTCCGTTACCAAGGGTCGGATGGCGTTTGCCGTGCTCTTTACCTGTTCCGCCTAAGGTTACCTGCTGATAAATAAGCACATCATCGCCTATTATGGTGGTTGCACCGATTACAACACCTTCGCCATGGTCTATAAAAAATCTTCGTCCGATTTTTGCTGCAGGGTGAATTTCAATACCTGTAATAATTCTTGTTATATAAGAAATTATACGCGGGATTAAAGGAATATGCCATTTGTAGAGTCTATGGGCAAAGCGGTAGGCAATTAATGCATGAAGCCCCGGATAACATAAAATTACCTCAAGCAGATTTTCTGCTGCCGGATCTTTGTCGTAGATTACCTGAATATCTTCTTTTACCTTTGTTATTCCGCGTTTGAGTATCTTTAGCATTTAAGTGTCCTCACATTTGACCTTCACTTAAATTAATTTTGCAAATTTGCGTTTTCCTGCTTGCAATACTACGCTGTCTGTAAAGTTAAATGTATAAGCCATATCGGTAATTTTTTCACCGTCAACTTTTACACCGCCGCCTTGTATTAAGCGTTTTGCTTCTCCTTTGCTGGCAGTGAATTTAAGTTCTACAAGAACATCCAGAATCCCCTTACCGTTCATACCTGATATTTCTTCAATATCATCAGGGATACCTTTGTTGGAAACGACATTTATAAAAGCATCCTGGCCGCGTTTAGCGCCTTCTTCACCGTGGTATTCTGCGGTAATTGTGTATGCAAGTTTCAGTTTTATATCGCGCGGGTTAACAGAGCCTTCTGCGATTTGTTTATCAATTGCTTCAAGTTCTTCTTTTGTAGCATCTGTGAGCAGGCTGTAATATCTTGAAATCATGTTATCAGGAATACTCATTAATTTCCCGAACATATCAATTTCGCTGTCTGTTAAAGAAATACAGTGTTCCGGATATGTTTTAGACATTTTTACAACTCCGTCTGTTCCTTCCAATAAAGGCAGAAGCATTACAAGCTGAGGATATTTTTTACCGTATGCGGCTTGAATATCTCTCCCTAACAGTGTGTTAAATCTCTGGTCTGTTCCGCCAAGTTCTATATCTGAATCAATTTCAACAGAATCGTAAGCCTGCATAAGAGGATAGAAAAATTCGTGAATTGCAATCGGTTTGCCTTCTGCATAGCGTTTTGCAAAATCGTCGCGTGTCATCATTTGCGCAACAGTAACTTGTGATGCAAGTTTAAGCAAATCAGTAAAAGTCATTTTGTGAAGCCAGTCAGCATTATTTACCACTTCGGCCTTTGAAACATCAAGGACTCTTGACATTTGTTCAAAGTAGGTTTTTGCGTTTGCTTCAACCTGTTCTTTAGTCAGAGCCGGACGTGTTTCGGATTTTCCTGACGGGTCGCCGACCATTGCAGTTGCTCCGCCGACAATTAAAACTATTTTATGACCGAGATTTTGAAACTCTCTCAATTTTCTCATAACAACGGTATGACCTAAATGTAAATCGGGCCTTGTCGGATCCATTCCGAGTTTTACTCTAAGCGGAGTATTTGTATCATGTGAATACTGCAATTTTACTGCTAATTCTTCAATTCCACCAGGCAAAACTTCTGCGTTGCGTGTTAAGTGCTTTGCCTGTTCTATAAATTCCTCTCTTATTTCCATAAATTTTTCTCCGATTTATTAATTTCTGTAAAATAATTATATCACACGCAAAAAATTTTTTTCAGGGGTTTAAAAATGACTATGGACAAGATTAATAATATAAGTTTTACGGGAATACGAAATATAGGTTTTATAAATTTTAAAAGGCCTTCTCTTTTGGCTAATGCTAAATCAAAAAGTCTTTCTATGGTTTTAAGTGATGATTATAACGGAAAAGATTTAACCGAGTTTTTTGATGTGTTAAACAAAATTCCGCGGACTCAATACGGTTATCTTCATCCCGAATCAAAAAATATTTTAAATATCGAATGTACAACTTTTAAGGATTATAATACCCTTTTAATAAACGGCAGACCTGTAAAGGTTGATGATAAGCATCTGCCGATGTTTTCATATATTGCGAAACTTACAAGAAAAATCGCAGGTTTGACGGATAAACAAATGGCGGTTAATGAAAGTTATAAGGAATTTGCGGCGGATGAATTGCTTGTGTTCGGAGAAAAAGTGTCAAAAATGCCGGAGTCTGGATATTCAGAAAAATCAATTGATTATTACCTAAACAGAAATGTCGCGAGAATGGGAGCCGGACGTGTTAACGCTTTTATTCAAAATATAATGAACCAATATTTTTGTATTAAATAAAAAGACCGGTGAAAGAAACCGGCCTTTTTTATTTTTTAACCTGTAATTGAATTTAGTTCAGTGCGTAATTCTGTTATTTGCGAATTGTAATATTCAAGCCAGGTTGTATCCTCGTCTTTGAGGGAAGGTTCTGCAAGAGCTCGAATTCTTTTTTTATCAATTTCTTCCAGCTCATTTTGAATTTCTTTTACTCTGATTGCATTTTGAATATTTAATTGTTTAATGTTTGTTTCTTCGGCTGATAATTTTTTCCAAATACCATTTTCCTGTGAGTATTGCTTTTCATCTGCCGCTATTACATTCCCTTCAAACGGGATAATTATTTTTCCTTTATTTTGTTCGTTGAGCAAATTTATCCAGTATTGGTCAGTTATTTCTATTGCATTTTCAAAGTTTTCTTCATAAAAACCGTAATCTTTATTATTTTTTGTTCCGTAATATTTCATTTTCCCTCCTTAATATCCGAATGCAACCCAGTTCATGTTATTAAATACTCCTCCGCTGCCTACATTAAACCCTGTTAAAGATTGAGTTGCTATGCCCGTATCACTTCTGGAGCTGTTCATACTCCATCCATCTTTGGTAAAAAGAGCGCCGACAACAGTTGTGTAAGCCAGCGGATAGGTTATAACTCCGCCATTTTGTGCTCCCCATTGAATTATTATTCCACTGGGCAATTTTATGTATCCTGGATTGCTTATTGTTGTGGTACCTGTTATGGGATACCATTCGCCCCAGGCAGAAGCGGTAAAATTTCTGGTAAATATTTCCGGATTTTCTTCATCACAATACCAGATTTGTTTTATCACAGAAGAATCTTCACCTGTGACAATGAGCATTCCGGATGTGCCTTTCGGAATATTTTCCGGAGTGTAAGAGGATGAAAATATGTATGTGCCTTTGGTTTTGTAATCGTTTAAATCCGTATCATATTCTGTCACGGTATGCTCATTTATTAATTCGGTTTTGTCAGCTTTGGTTGAATTTACCTGTTCAAGCTGTTCATTAATATCAGAAATATTTTCGTCACAGGCAGATTTGTTTGTGTCGATTTTATCGGCCAGAGCAATAAAATTTGCATTTACTTCACTTGCTTTTGCCTTGGTACCGGGGATAAAAGAGTACGGTATCATTGAATTAGTCATAAATTCCCTTTCTGACTAATTTAATGAATTATATTTATTTTAAAAAGGCGTTTGAATACTTAATTATACCACGTGTTTGCAAAATCCGTCAATCTTGTGCTAATATTTCTTTATGGCTATCGGTGTTGATATAGAAGATATTTCAAGATTTAAAGATAAAACAGAAGGTTTTATTAAAAGGGTATTTACTGATTTGGAGCAGGAATACTGCTGTAAATTTTCAAAACCGGAAAGTCATTTTGCCGCTCGTTTTTGTGCGAAAGAAGCTGTTATTAAGGCTTTGTCAGCATTAAATGTAAAAAATGTTCAGCTTAATGAAATTGAAGTTTTTCATAATGAAAATCAATGCCCGCAGATTCGAATTCTAAAAAAATTGGACAAAAATATTGATTTTCAATTGAGCATGTCGCATGACAGATCAAAAGCAATTGCGTTTGTTACTGCTGAAGAACAATAGCCTTGCTTTTTTTATATGAACCCATAAATCTCATAAAAGTTATTTTTTCTTTGATTTCCTGTACGGTGCTCATTATTTTAGGTTCGTGAATATGTCCGTCAAAATTTACTATGAATATATAATCTCCGAACTGGTGTTTTGACGGGCGGGATGCAATGTATGAAAGATTTATGTTGTTTTTCATGAAGATTTCAAGAATGTTTAAAAGCGCACCGGGTTTATTTTCCGTTGAAAATGCAAGAGATGTTTTGTCGTTGCCTGTTGCTTCAGTTTCAAAATCACCAATTAAAATGAAGCGTGTCTGGTTTGTTTTATCATCATTTATATTTTCTTTTAAAACATTTAGGTTATAAGTTTCTGCAGTTTTTTTGCTCCCGATTGAAGCATAAGTAAGATTGTAATTTTGAAGGCTTCTTGCAGCTTCCGCAGTACTGGGTGCCTCAATGATATTTACGTTAAAAGGCAGTTCATTGTGAATAAAATTCTGACACTGAGCAAGCGCCTGCGGGTGTGAAATTATACCGGTGATAGATGAAAATTCTGTTGTTCTAGCAAGCAGACAGTGATGTATAGGCATATAATATTCCGATAAAATTCTTATGTTGGGATTTTGGGTCATCATAAGATTATCCATAGATTCTCTTACCGCACCTTCTATAGAATTTTCTACGGCTAAAACTCCCAGTGTATCAGGGTTGTTGTCGACATATTCAACAACCTGCCTTATGGTTGTTAAGGGCGTAGGGTATGCATTAATGTTAAATTTATCGCAGAAATAATCCTTTGCCATTTCTGTAAAAGAGGCCTGCGGGCCTAAATATGCAACTGATTTTACTGTTTCAAAATTTAACATTTGCGATTACTCCTTCTTTTTAATATGATGATTATAACAGAGAGAAAATATTGAGGCAATATGAGTAATATAAAATTCGGAACAGACGGCTGGAGAGCTGTAGTAGGTAAAGATTTTAACAGTGATAATGTAGAAAAGGTTACAAAAGCCATAGGTAAATATGTTTTTGATAACTTTGGATCGGATAAAAAAATAATTGTCGGGTATGACCCGAGAAATAAGGCTGAGGATTTTGCAGTTTATACAGCAAATCAGCTTGCGGGATACGGTTTTAAGGTTTTGCTGAGCGATAAAGTTATTCCTACCCCTGTTCTTGCATATAGTGCAAAACATTTAAATGCCTGTGCTGTTATGTTTACTGCTTCGCACAATCCGCCCGAGTATCTTGGTATCAAATTTATTCCGGATTATGCTGGCCCTGCAACTTCGGAAATTACTGATGAATTGATGCTTAATTTGCATATACCTTTTCGCGAAACTGGCAGGGGCAGTGTTGAAAGGTACAATTTTAAGCCGGATTATTTCAGTCATATTGAAAAACTTATTGACTTTGGCAAAATTAAAACACTTGATAAAAATATTATTTTTGACGGACTTTACGCTGCAAGTATAGGTTATTTTGACAAACTGTTAGAAATTCATAGTATAAACTTTGACAGTATACACATGTTTCATGACATAAATTTTGGCGGCGGAATGCCTGAACCTAAACCGAAATTCTTAAAAGCATTGATTGAAAAGGTTAAAGCAACGCCAAATTCCGTAGGTTTTGCAAATGACGGGGATTCGGACAGGTTTGGTGTAATAAATGAAAACGGAGAGTATGTTTCTCCGAATGAAATTATTTCAATTCTTTTAATTCATTTGACTAAAAATAAGGGACTTAAAGGACCGCTTGTAAAGACAGTCGGAGCGAGTCTGCTTTTAAACAAAATCGCAGAAAAGCTTGGAGTTGAAGTTATTGAAACAGCGGTCGGATTTAAGCATGTCGGGGAGGCCATGAGAAAATTTAACCCGATTATAGGAGGAGAAGAATCCGGCGGATTAAGTATTCAGGGACATATTCCGGAAAAAGACGGAATACTTGCAAATCTCTTGATTTTGGAAGCTATGGCTTATGAAAATAAATCTCTTGTTGAACTTCAAAAAGAATTATATGATTTTGTCGGGTGCAGATTTTACAATGACAGAATTGATAAACATCTTGAAAATTTTGATGAAATAAAACCGCTTCTTGAAGATTATAAAAATAAGTCAACAATAGGCGATTTTAAGGTTAAGAATATTGATACAAAAGACGGCGTAAAATTGTATTTTGATGATGATACAAGCTGGATGCTCATACGTCCGAGCGGAACAGAGCCGCTTTTAAGGGTTTATTTTGAAAGCGACAGCTTAGGAAAATTGGATAAGCTTAGAAGAAGTGACGTCTAAAATATCGGCGTCTGCAGCTTCTGGCCAATAAATCTACAGCTGCTGAAAACATTTTAAATTTTCTGTCCTCATCAAGTGCATCTTTACAGAAGTCATGAAGGTCTATTCGTTCCTGCTGGTTATTATTAACTTGCTGCGGTCTCTTTTTATTTTTTTGTTGTATATGTTCCTGAATTTTCTCAAATTCATTATTGTCAAGGAAAATTCCGCCGCAGGTGTAGCATGTATCTATTTGTACTCCAAAAGTTTTTGTTTTCACCATAGGTTTATTACATACCGGACAAATTCTTGTTTGGGTTTCATCAACCGGCATGAAGTTTTTATTTTCAACAATTTTCCTGATTTCTTCCGCAGAATTATCTGACGCTCCGCACTGCTGTAATTCTTTATTATCGAAGAATATTCCGCCGCAGTTATTGGCGCAAATATCAATATTTATTCCTTTATCTGGAATGAATATTTTTTCCATTTCCTGTCCGCAGGCAGGACATATTAAATTTTTAGTGGAATCTGTCATAAAACCCCTTTATAAAATAATTTGTCCATCATTTTTAAAAACTTTGAACGCTGTGCAAACTTCAGATTATTTTTAAGTTCTAAATTATCTATTTTAGCACCTATTTCATTATATGTTTCGGTAAGTAAAGCCTGACGCCTATCTTGTTCTGTCGGATATTCTTCGCGCATTTTGGTTAATTCTCCATGGTCGAAAAATTTTGCACCGCAGTTGTAACATTCGTCAATTATTATATTACCTTTTACGCTTACTGAATTTTTGACCATATTAGTTCTGCAGACAGGACATATTCTTATTTGACTTTCATCAGTTTTTTCAAAAGTTTTATTATTAATAGCTTTTTTTAATTCTTCAATATTTTCAGTGTATTCATCAAATTTTTTCAACTCGCGGTTGTCAAAAAATATTCCGCCGCAACCATTAAGGCAAATATCAAGATTTACGCCTCCTTCGCTCATAAAAATTTTTGTCATTTCTTTCCCGCAGGCTGGGCAGTTTATAACTTCTGATGTATCACTCATTTTCGTTTCTCCTTTATACAAGCCTGTTAAGAAGGTAGGCAGACTGTTGCCTATCTCCCTACCTTCTTATCTTCTGTTCTTCTATTTTGTTTCTGAGCTTTCAGACAGATTTTTCAAAATAGTATAGGAAGCATCCCATCCGTTAAGTCCGCCTGTAGCTTTGTATTTTGCGATTTGTTTTGCTCTTTCTTTCTTCAATTTTGCCTGTTCTTTTTCCCATTTGGCAAGTTTTTTAGTATTTGCATTTCTTTCATCGATATCAGGCTGTATGAATGCAAGGAAATTTTTATATTCCTGACATCCGTATCCTGCTTTAACTTTTGAAGGATAATTATATGCAAGGTAATCATAGATGTACATTGTTCTTTTAAAGTTGTTAGGTTGTCCCTTTAAAAGGTCTAATGTACTGCCTGGCATTTTCCCGAGAACAACAATCATTGCAAGCGGGTTATATCCTGCCTGAATCATTAAATCAACGCCTGTAATATCGGCTGCCTGTTGATCTTTATCAGACATATTATTGAGAGCAAGTTCGTTTGCGGCGAGAGCTGTTGTTTCAAGCCCTGTGTCAACAAAACTTCCTGCAATAGCAGATGTAATATTTGAAACCAATTTTTTTCTTGAGGCATTTGCATTTACAAGTGCTCCGACCTCCTGTGCAATAACTGCCGCAACTTCATTATCATTACCTGTATATTGTAAATTTGTTTTATTTATGTATAGTTCATTATTAGCATTTGAAGTACTGTTGACTACTTCCGTATCAGTTACAACAAATTTCGTATTAGCAGGTAGTCCATTTTTAGATAAAACCTGCTTGCCCACTGTCGGGACTCTGTCAACTGCGCTCCATGTTGCTGCCAGTGAAGGTACTGCAAGCGATGCTGCTAAAAATAGCGATAAAATTAATTTTTTCATACTTTTCCCCTTATATTATTAATGTTAATCCGTAAATCTGTATTTTATTAATGCAATTATAGCATGAATTCCGTCTTTCCAGGTAATTTTTTTACCTTCCGCAAATTCTCTTCCATAGTATGAAACAGGTAATTCATACAATCGGGCTCCGCGTTTTAAAACTTTTGCCGTAATTTCTGGTTCAAAATCAAACCTGTCAGATTTAATTTCAATTCCTTTAATAAAATCAGCCCTGAAGGCTTTATAGCATGTTTCCATATCGGTTAATGTCGAGCCGTATAAAATATTTGTTAAAAGTGATAAAAATTTGTTTCCCAAAAGGTGGTGGAACATAAACGATCTTGAAGGTTTTCCGCTTGACAGTCTTGAACCGTAACAAACATCAGCCCTGCCGTCAAGTATTAACTGTATCAGCGGTTCATAATCAACAGGGTCATATTCCAAATCCGCATCCTGAATAACTATTATATCTCCTGTTGCTTCTTTAAATCCCGTTCTTAAAGCTGCCCCTTTACCCTGATTGTATTCATGGTAGAGAATTTTGTACGGGTATTTTGAATATAAATCCCTTGTACCGTCTGTAGAATAGTCATCTATAAGAATTATTTCTTTTTCAAGACCGCAAAAGTTTGCTTCCTCTACTTTTTTTAGAATTTTATCAAGTGTAGCAGCCTCATTATAAACGGGAATAAGTATTGTGATTTTATTCATCATTAACCTTCTGTAAAAACAATTGTAATATTCTAAAAAATATTGTACAATAAAAACATAGAGTTGTAAATTATTATAATAGGTTAGTGAATGGATTAAGAAAAAATGAGTGAGTGTAATAAAGAAATAATTAAGAAGGGGCTATCTCTTTTAGAAGACCGGAATTATGAAGAGGCATTGAAGGTTTTTGCCGATGCCAAGAAGTTATATAGTGAACAAAAATCTGATGAGAATGTTTCTGTTGCCTTGAGTTTTCTCGGAATGACAAAATATCTGCTGGACAAATCCAACTATTCAGAGGCATTAAAATTACTTGCAGATGCTGAATATATGGCTCAATATTCAAAAAACGGGACTGCGAAACTTGTTAATGAATTTGCACGCGGGAACATTTATTTTGGAGAAGGCGTCAATGATGTTGCGATGATGCATTTTAATAACGCAAAAAATATTTCTATGGAAAACGGGGATGAGCTGTCTATTATCGGTTACGTTTTAACCAGAATAAAACAAATAAAAAGCGGTCTTGATTTTTCAACCCCTGTTGCAAGCGATCCTTTAGTTTCGCTTGTAAAAATTGGGCGTTCAATCAGTGCGGTAACGGATATTGACGTTTTATTAAAAGTTATAGCAGAAGAAACACGTATTGCAATTCAGGCTGACAGATGTACGGTATTTTTGCTTGATAAGGAAAAGAATGAACTGTGGAGCAAGGTTGCACTCGGAATGGACAGCCAGGAAATAAGATTTCCTGCTGACAAGGGGCTTGCCGGATATGTAGTTAAAACTGGAGAACCGCTTAATATTCCTGATGCATACAATGACCCGAGATTTAACCCTGATGTTGATAAGGAAACAGGGTACAAAACAAAAACAATTCTTTGTCTGCCTATCAAAAACAATAACAAAGAAATTATAGGTGCGTTTCAGGTCTTGAATAAAAAAGGCGGAGTGTTCACCAAAGGTGATGAGGATTTGCTTGTTGCAATCGGCGGAAGTGCATCTATAGCGTTAGAAAATGCTCAGCTTTTTGAACAGCAGAAAGAACTTTACAAAGAACAGAAAGAACTTTTTGAAAGTTTTATTAACACACTTGCAGCTTCTATTGATGCACGTGATAAGATTACGGCAGGTCATTCAAGCAGAGTAAAACTATATTCCATGCTTCTTGTAGACGCACTGGGATGTGACGAAAAATTTAAAGAACTTGTCGAGCGTGCGGCAATACTTCATGATATCGGAAAAATCGGTATCAGAGATACGGTTCTGCAAAAAGAAGGCAAGTTGACTCCGGAAGAATACAAGCATATTCAGGAGCACGTTCAGATAACACATAATATTCTTGACAAAATTTATATGTCGAATGATTTTAAGATGATAACCGAAATTGCCTGCTCTCATCATGAAAAATATGACGGAACAGGTTATTACAGACAGCTTAAAGGTGAAGATATTCCTTACGGCGGAAGAATACTTGCTGTAGCTGATGTTTTTGATGCTATAACATCACGGCGTCACTATCGTGACAAAATGCCAATTCAAAATGTAATTGATATTTTACTTGAAGGCAAGAACAAACACTTTGACGGGAATCTTGTTGACGTGTTTTTAAAAATTCCCGCTGATAAAATTATTAAAGTATTTTTAACGGAAAATCACCACTGTTTTAAAGAAGAAGATCAGGAAACTTTAAGTCATTATAATCTTTTGGATATTCACGATTTTATCATTAATGAAAATGCAGATGATAATCAAAAGCATATTGCGGAATTGTTTAATTTCTATTATTCTGGTAATGTAGCAGAAAGTGGGGAGAACAATTAATTGATACAAAAAATATTATTTACGGCTGTAATAACTTATTTTCTGACAACCCCTGCTTTTGCTGACGGGTTTGACAGTATTAAGCCTGCCAGTCCTTTTGACGAAAATTCGGCCCCCGTAAATACTATTGCCCTGCCTGTGAAAAAAGCAACTCTTACTCATAACAGTATTCATAACCAGTATGTAATAGCATTTGAAAGATTTATGCAAAGCAATGTCAAATCTGCTTATCGTAATTTTAAAGTTTTGATAGAAACAATGGAACCTAACGACTACGGTTATATGCAGGTGGCCGAAAGAATGGCCGATATCGGTTTTTTTAATCTTTCTGAAATGGCCGCTTCAAAAATTGATGATAAAACTCTTTCGGATTTTTTAATCGACGATATAAAAAGTTATTATTACCCTTCTAAAAAATTGAAGCCGGATGATGAAATTTATCTCGGAGAAGTTTTCTCAAACATAATTTATAATGATCAGAGCCGCGAAGCGACCGCCGAACTTGTCAGGAATACATCTCTTCTTGCGGAATCGGATTACGCAAATTATGTTGCGGCACTCGGGTATTTAAAATCAAGCAATATCGCAAATGCTGAAAAATATATTGATGAAGCAATTAAAAAAAATCCGCAGAATATCAACTATAAAAAACTGAAAGCAGAAATTTTATCTCAGGGCAAAAAACCTAAAAATGCCCTAAAAATGGTAGAATATTTAAAAACACAAAGATTTTATACAACCGATTTTATAAAAAAAGCAAATTCACTTGAGCAATATGTCCTTTATAAATCCGAAAAAGATTATGCAAAAAAAATGTATCATCTCGGATATTACTATTATTATGAAGGAGAACTTGCCAAGTCCATAAGAACTCTGCAGGGAGCCGTTACTTCAAAGAAAAAGCATAACAAGGAAGTTTATGCGATTATGGCGCGCGTATATTTTGATATGCAGGACTATGAAAAAGCTCAGGATAATGCTTTGAAAGCTAACAAACTTGACGATAATAACCCTGTTGCATTGATTGTGCTGGGAGATTTGAGCTATAGAAAAGGTGATTACAAAGAAGCTTTAAAATACTACAAAGATGCTGAATCAAATGATAAAAATTCCTGGATTTGCCCCGTAAGAATAGCGCAAACCTATGAACAACTCGGAAAAGGGAAAAAAGCAGTTGAAATTTATGAGAAGGTTTTAAAAACATTTTCCGATGCTTATGTTGCGTACTATAAAATTGCACTGAAAGATAAGTCAAAAGAACTTGCATATTTAAAAAAAGCAATAGCAATAAATATGAATTATGATGAAGCATGGATAGATTTAGGGCGTGTTGCCATAGAACAGCAAAACTATTCCGAAGCTTCCAAATATCTCAGTATTGCAAACTATATTGACGAAAATAATTTTAGATATTATTATTATCAAGGATTGGTAGCAAAAAATCAGGGAATGAAACAGGATGCTGTTCAATATT
Source organism: Candidatus Gastranaerophilales bacterium (assembly GCA_944322885.1). Lineage (GTDB taxonomy): Bacteria > Cyanobacteriota > Vampirovibrionia > Gastranaerophilales > Gastranaerophilaceae > Stercorousia. The sequence continues at coordinate 42,393 of CALUQH010000020.1, forward strand.
TTAAAAAATCTCTGGCGATAAATCCTGATTACCGGCCTGCGAAAGAGGAATTAAATTTATGAAAATAAATATTCTTATAGTTGAAGATCATGAGTTAACCAGATTTGGTTTAAAAACCACATTTGAAAATGTTGATTATATAGATAATATTTATGAGGCTGATTCTGCTGAAGCAGCAATTGAAGTTTTTAACAATAATAATATTGATGTAATCATCATGGATTTGGGATTGCCGAATATGAACGGTATTGAAGCGACAAAACAAATCCGTTCATCTAACAAAGATGTAAAAATTGTAATTTTAACTTCTCATAATGATGAAAAAGAAGTTTTGAACAGCTTAAAAGCCGGTGCTAATGCTTATTGTTCAAAAGAAATTAATCCTCAAAGACTCGTCCAGGTCGTACAGTCAGTTGCAGACGGTGCCGCATGGTTTGACCCCAGCATTGCTCATATTGTTTTGAAGGCAAGTGCAAATTCGCCGTCTTTTGATACCGAAACAAACCGAAAAGATTACGACCTTACCTCGCGTGAAGCACAGATTTTAAAACTTATGACAGAAGGATACAGCAATATGGAAATTGCTCAAATTCTTGTTATAAGTATTAATACTACTAAGGCACATGTGGCCAATATTTTGCAAAAGTTAGAAGTTGATGACAGACTTCAGGCAGCCCTGAAAGCTCTAAAAAATAAAATAGTTTAATAAATTAAAGGAATAAAGTATATGTCTGACTTGACACATGTTCTGTTAGTTGACGACAATTCCAAATATTTAAAAGATGCCCTTCCGTTTTACGGTTATGAGGTTACTGCAGTCCACGATGGCGTGCAGGCGCTAAAAGTGCTTTCCAAAGACAATAAATTTGACATTGTTCTTTTGGATGTTATGATGCCTAATATGGACGGCTGGGAAACTTTAAAATCCATTCGCGCGTCTGAAAAAACGAAAAATTTACCTGTTATAATGCTTACAGCAGTAAATGATGAACAAAAAATGGTTTCAGGCTTAAAAATCGGAGCCGATGATTATATTGTAAAGCCGTTTATTTTACCCAACCTTTTGGCGCGGATGGAAGCTGTTTTAAGACGTTCGCAAAGATTTGTAAAACCCGCTGAAACCGCTGCTCCGGCACTATCTGCGGATATTTTGACATCAAGAGAAAAAGAAGTGTTACAAATGATAACAAAAGGGGCAAGTAATAAACAGATAGCAGACAAAATGTTTGTGAAAGAGGTTACAATAAAAACACATTTGAACAGTATTTATAAAAAGTTAAAGGTAGCAAATAGAACCCAGGCGGTGCTTGTTGCTATGCAGACGGATTTAGTAAAGTAAGAAATATAAGGAGAATTTATAAATCATGATTGATTATACTAAAGAAGAATTGATTGAATTATTGAGAAAGAACCCCGAAAAATTTAATGAATGGAAAGCCGAACAGGATGAGGTTGACCTGTCGGAAGTCGATTTTTCAGGTATAAATCTTTCAGAGATTGATTTTTCTGATGCTGATTTAAATTCCAGTTCATTTGCGGACTGCAATTTGTCGCTGGTTAATTTTACAAATGCGGATTTGACATCAGTAGATTTTACGCGTGCAAGAGTTTTGGAATGCGATTTTACGGATTCGCTTTTAACAGGTGCTGACTGCAGTTATGCGTCTATGACTTACTGTAATTTTTCTGATTCCGATATGGCAGGATGTATTTTGTCGGAAACTGATTTGAGTAATTCTGACTTGTCTGCAAGCCAGAATTTGAATTCAAGCAGATTTGACGAGGACACAGTATGGCCTGATGATGATATGCTGCCTGAAGATTTTGACGGTACCGGACACAAAGATTTGTCGGCACTTCAGGATGAAGACGATGATATGGTCTCATCTGACTGGTAAAACTTATAAACTAATGTATTCTGATTTGTTATAAATTTTATTTAATCCATTCTTTTTTAAGGGAAGAATGGATTACTGTTTTTTAACTATTTTAATTTCATATCCGAGCAAATCAGCTATTATTTCCATTTCATCATAATTAAGTGAACTTAAAAATATTTTATTCTGCAGACTTCGCTGTGTATAGTGTTTGCCTGTTTTTTCGGTTAGTAATTCAGCTAACTTTTGAACAGTTAATGCTTCTTTCATTATTAATATTTTAAGTTCATTTCTTGATGTCATTTTTTCCTCATATTTGAGATAATTATACTTTTATTTGGAGGAAAGTTGACAAATATAAGATAATTTATTAATATCATACTTAAATATAAGATAATTATTTTATATTTAGGATTTATTATTAAGATAAGGAGTAAATAAATGAATATAAAGGCTTTTACATTATCTGAAGTTTTAATTACTCTGGGGATAATTGGTGTTATTGCGGCAATTACTATGCCTGCGATTACTGCAAATGTAACCGAACGTATTAATTCTTACCGTCAGGCAAATATTGCTTATAAAGTAACACAGGCAACCGATAAAATGAAAGCTCTTGGACTATTGAAGTCATACTCCTCAACGGATGATTTTGTTGATGAACTTCAAAAGCATTTAAAAATTGCGAAAAGGTGTGATGCCGCTCATTTAACAGAGTGCTGGCCTACTGAAAAAGTAATTACATCTGAAGGAGAAGAGTTTGATGTAAAAGAAGCCAAAACCGGTAAGAATTTGAATATACAATCAAATAAAAGTAACAATGTAGGACTTATTCTGGCTGACGGTGCATCTATCATTTTGACATATAATCAAGACAGTGACGGTATGGATATTGGGGATGCAATCGCTGCTCAGCCGAAGACTTTGCCGGTTGGATTTGGTAAAAGCAAGGATTTCGCTTATACAACATCATCTACAGCAGCTATCGATTTTGTTATGGACGTAAATGGAGCAAAGGGACCTAATAGCGAAACAATAGATAATAAGTATCATGATATACGTTCATTTAAGGCTGCACGTTTTAGTACTGCCTGTGCAGGAACCAGGATAGATGGTATAGGTTGTATAGTAAATCTTGGAACGAGTTATGATTGCGATGCATCAAACCGTTGGGACTGTGCTATGAAGGCTTGTACTGATATTGGTATGGAATTGCCTGGTACCAGTACTCTACAAAGTATATATCTTATGAAAGATGAGTATCCTGATATCCCGCAAAGTGGTCGGTTCTGGGCATCAGAGACCAGAGGTAATGGTGCCGGAAGCGGATACTCATATTCTTTAAATTTTGATAATGGTTTGACGTACTTTGGTGACCGTATATTCAATTATGGTGCACTATGTGTTGGCGAATAATTTTTTAATTAAATTATCCATTCATATATTTTTAATCTTGACTGGCTCCTTTCAGCAAATACAATAGTCTTGTATATAACCGAAGGGAGTATAGAAAATGTTGGATCGTATACAAATTACAAAAGAAGTAGAAGAAATGTGCTGCGTTAAACGCGGCGTTAAAGGCGAGCCTGCTCCTATCCCTCAAGAAGGCGATTGGACAAAAGTTAAGGAAATTAAAGAGATTTCCGGCTTGACACACGGTTGCGGATGCTGTGCACCGCAGCAGGGTACCTGCAAATTAACTCTTAATGTTAAAGACGGTATCATTCAGGAAGCACTTGTTGAAACCCTTGGCTGCTCAGGCATGACACACTCTGCAGCTATGGCAGCAGAAATTCTTCCGGGTAAAACTATTCTTGAAGCGCTAAATACAGACCTTGTATGTGACGCTATTAACGTTGCTATGAGAGAATTGTTCTTACAAATCGTTTACGGAAGAACTCAAACCGCTTTTTCTGATAACGGTTTGCCGGTTGGCGCAGGTCTTGAAGATTTAGGCAAAGGCTTACGTTCACAGGTTGGTACTATTTATTCAACTAAGCAAAAAGGACCAAGATATCTTGAACTTGCAGAAGGATACGTTCTTGAATTAGGTCTTGACAAAAATGATGAAATTATCGGATATAAATTCGTTCATATGGGCAAATTTATGGACGCCGTTAAAAAAGGTGTTGATCCGAAAGAAGCTCTTGAAAAATTCACAAGCACTTACGGCAGATTTGCTGAAGCTGTGAAGAAAATTGATCCAAGAGTTGAATAGTAAAGGAGATTCCGAAATAAATTCGGAATGACATGTCATCCTGAATGTCGGATTGACCTCCGTGTTTCAGGATCTCAGTAACAAAATATAAAAAATTAAGAGGAAAATAAAATGACAGTAAAATTTGAAGGACAAGACAGACGTCAGGCTAAATTGAATAAATTGTTACCTGAATACGGCTTCAAATCTTTGGAAGAAGCTCAGGAACTTTGCAAATCAAACGGTATTGACGTTGAAGCTATTGTTAAAGGAATTCAGCCTATCGCATTTGAAAATGCTGTTTGGGCTTATACATTAGGTGCAGCAATTGCACTTAAAAAACAGGCTAAAGACGCTGCAGAAGCTGCAAGCTTAATTGGCGAAGGCTTACAGGCATTTTGTGTCCCCGGTTCTGTCGGCGACACAAGAAAAGTTGGTATCGGTCACGGTAATTTGGCAGCTATGCTTTTAAGAGAAGAAACTCAGTGCTTCTGTTTCTTAGCAGGCCACGAATCATTTGCAGCTGCTGAAGGCGCTATCGGTATCGCAAGAAACGCTAACAAAGTAAGAAAAAATCCTTTAAGAGTTATCTTGAACGGTTTGGGTAAAGACGCAGCTTATGTAATCTCAAGAATTAACGGTTTTACATCTGTTGAAACAAAATATGATTACAAAACAGGTGAATTAAAAGTTGTTAAAGAACAGAGATTTTCAGAAGGTGAAAGAGGCGAAATCAGATGCTACGGTGCTGATGATGTATCAGAAGGTGTTGCTATCATGATTAAAGAAGGGGTTGACGTTTCTATTACAGGTAACTCAACTAACCCGACCCGCTTCCAACACCCTGTAGCAGGTACTTACAAAAAATGGTGCTGGGAAAACGGCAGAAAATACTTCTCAGTAGCATCAGGCGGTGGTACAGGAAGAACATTACACCCTGATAACGTAGCAGCAGGCCCTGCTTCTTACGGTATGACAGATACTATGGGAAGAATGCACGGAGATGCTCAATTTGCAGGATCATCATCAGTTCCTGCGCACGTAGAAATGATGGGTATTATCGGTATGGGTAATAACCCGATGGTAGGTGCAACAGTAGCAGTTGCAGTTGCTGTAGATCAGGCTCTGCGTAAATAGCAAATTGTTTTAAAAATAAAAAATTCCCGCTTAACTAGAGCGGGAATTTTTTTGACCTCATCCCAAGCCCTTCTCGTAATGACAATTATGATGAATAATCCCCTCCCTGATTAGGGAGGGGCAAGGGGTGGGTATTAATCGATACCCATCCAAACCTTCCCTGATTAGGGAAGGCTTTTTCGAGAGTTTCGCTCATCGATAACAGCCTGCCTTCCTGTCTTCCTGACCTTTCGACTGCATTATTCCGATTCTTCGCCTAACTGTCATTCTGTGTACATCCCCCTAAGAATCTCATATTATAGGCTCAAAATGACAAAGGAATGCTTTATTTTTTCCTCTCCTTAAACCCGAATGCAGTTTTATAAATTTTGTATTGCGCGTTCTAAGGCTTCGGTTTCCGTTATTCCGTTTTCTGATGCGTAGGTCTTTAATTTGTTGATTAATTCTTCATTTAATCTTCTGTTAAACGGGATTTTAGGATTTTCGCATTTTCTGCCGGCGCCTTCTCTTTTGCCGCCCCATTGGCCTTTCCCGTGACAGCCCCCGCCGCCGCAGTTGTGCCCTTCTTCGTGGTTATGGCACTGATGTCCTTCACCGTGCCCGTGGCAATTGTGTTCGCCGTGCACGCAATTTTGACCTTCGTGATGACAATGATGTTCATGATTACATTCGTGCATAATTTTAACCTCCTTGTAATCATTATAACTCTTTTCTTGATTTTGTCAATACATTTTCAAGATAAAATATTTTATTGCTGCTAAATTACAGTTTAATACAATTTATTCTGCAGAAGGATGTTAGGACGCCTTTTGCTTTTTGCAGTTCGTTGTAAACGTATCTGTTTTCTGTGCTTTTTATAGTATTTTCTGCCTGTTTGTACATTTTTTCTGCTGCCTGCAAATATTCAAGCTGCTGCGCCGATTTGACAAGTCCTATTTCCTGAAAATATGTTCCGTATAACAAGAACAGTCTTGAGAGAAGATCGTTCATGCTGAATTTTTTTGCGATAAATATTGCATTTTCTATATGGATTTTTGCAGTGTCGAAATCAGAAAGTGTTATACAGCATTTGGCAATAACCATTTTGAAAAGAACTGTGAAGAAATAGTTGTCTATTTTCGGATTTTGTGCAACCTCTAAAGCCTGTTGGGCTATTTCAAGCGCATTTTTCGGCCCCTCGGTTACAAGTGTCGCTTCTGATATAAAGTACCATGTAAGCAAAGCTCCGAGAGCCATTTTTTCTTTTGCAAAATAAGCAATTTGATCGTTATATATTTCCATTGCCTGTTTTGTGTTTTCGTTATCTTTGAACATTTTGCCCAGAAGTGTTTTTAAAATATTTTTAGTAAAATTGTCACCGTTGTTGTTTGCAAAAGTTACTATCTGGAATAAATCTTCCTGCATTCCGTCGTAGCGTTTTCTGAGGAAATTATTTATTATATTGATAAAGTTCCAGCGGATAATGGTTTCATTATCCATAATATTTTCGCGATAGGATTTCAAAACATCTTCAAGCATTTGTTCTGACGCTTTAAAGTTTCCTTTAACAGTATTTGCAAGGGCAAGCGTAAGTTTGCATTTGCAGATAAACAGTTCATCCTGAATTTGATTTCTTTCGATAATATCAAAAAGTATTGTCAAAACTTCAAATGACCTGTCATTTCCCTGAACGGCAAGAGCATTTGCCAGTATCAGGTAAGTTTTTAACCATGTTTCATAGATAAAAGGAGTCTGCGGATTTTTTAAATTTTTCTTCCGGGCAAAGTAATTATCCAGAACCGGCATTATTTCCGTATCAATCATGTTGATAATTTGTCCGCAGTTTCCGATATTTAAAAGAGCATTCAGTTTTGTACATTTCAATAGACCTATATCAAGAGTATTTTCGGGTTTCGCCTTTTTCAATACTGCGTCAACACATTCAACTTCCCCAAAATAATTTCCTGTTTTTCTGCAGCAGGAGGACATATATGCTAAAAGCTCAATTTCTTTAGGACTGTCGCCGACCGCCTGAGCGTTAGAAATTGCATCCGGCAGGTATTCAATTGCCTCTGTAGGATTTGAATTAGCAAGGAGTTTGCCGAGGCGTTCAGAGATATTATACCTGATTTTTAAAGTTGCACTTTCATCAAATTCGTTAATAAGCGCCATTGATTGCTTTTGAGAAATTGCATACAGATTTAAATCCCCTACGTAAGCCGCAAGTTTTGTATTTTTTGTCCAAATTTCAAGTGCAAGACGGGGCTGTTTTAAATTTTGTGCAATAACCCCGAGAATTGCATTTGAATTAAGGGTAAATCCTGTAAAATATTCAAGAATTTTTTTATTGATTGCTTCATATTTTTCGGCATTTTTTGAAGTTTTCAGGATTGTTTCCCACAGGGTCAGCGAGCTGAATTCGCAGTATATATCGTTTACGTGGTTTATGTAATCCATTTTTTTTAGATAAATCAGAATATCTCTGAATGTTTCATCATCAACACCGAAAATTTCTTTAACGAGATTCATATTAATCTTGTCGCCTATTATAGCAGAGCCGACAAGGATATCGTATGCAATCGGGTTTAGTTCTTCAAGCAGTTTAAGCCGGTATTCCAAAAGTCCTGTGAAAGTTGCTGCAATCTCGAATTCTTTTCCGCAAAGCTGGCAGTCAAAGCATAAACTCAATGCGTGATTTATGTAAGACGGGTTTCCGCCGCTTATTTTATAGATTTCCTGTAACTCTGCATTGTTAAGATTAGGAAATCCGTCGATTTTCTTATTTTTTTGTTCTAAGAGCATGAATATCTGTTTAAATTCCAGAGGGGCAATTCCTACATCTAAATAAAAATTTTCTTTATCATTTTCCGGAAAATAAAAATATCCTTTTGACGGTTTTGGTTCGTTATATATAAGGAGCAGTTTTAAATTGTCCCAGATATTTTCTTTTTTTATGTATCTGCTTATGAATTCATATGAAAAACCGTCAATAAAATCAAAATTGTCTATTACAAATACAAATTTATTTAAACTTGTTATATTATCAAAAATTTTATTCAGAAATTCAAACGTTTTATTTTTTGCTGCGACAATATTTTCAAAAGTTCCTTCCTTATCGGGGTAGAGGAAATTTAACAGGTCAAAAATTTCATTATTATTAAGAGCCGGAAATTCATTTTTAAAATACTGTGATGCATTTTTTTTGAAATCCAGATTATTAATGCAGAAGTTCGGCAGATTAAAAACATTGAGCAGGATATCCTGAATAAGTCCGCCAGGTGTAATTTGGGTTAACGGTGTGCATTTCCCGTAAAGCCATGATATATTCCGGTCATTTAAACTTTGCATAATTGCTTTTAATACAAGACTTTTACCTACACCTTTTTCTCCGCTGAGAGAAAGTATTTTTTTACTTTGAGAAAGTAATCCTTTAACAAGCAAATTTTTTGCGCTTTGCTGCGAAACTGTTTTTGTACCGTATTCAAGTTTAATTTTTTGCGGTTTTGGTTCTTCTTGTATGGGCGTTGTGAATTCATGAGCGCATTTACGGCACTTTTCAGCGTTCGGGAAATTAACACTTTTACATTGCGGACAGAGTTTTAAGATTTCTTTTCCGCAATTTTTGCATTTAAAATCGAATAACGAGTTAACCGTATTGCAATTTTTACATATCAATCCGGTACGTGCCTTACAATAAGGGCATTTGAGCGCATTGTCAGGAATGTTTTTTTTACATATAGGACATTTCATTTTGGTTAATCCTGGTTAAATGCTTGTTTTACTTTCTCCAATAATTTAAATAGTCTTTTTGAAACTTCGGACTGAGAAAGGTTTAATTCTTTAGCAATTTCATTTTGTGTCATGCCTTTTTCGTATCTGAGATAGTATAATCTATAGTAATTTTTATCCGGAGTTTCTTCATCAATTTTATAAACAGCATTCACTATATTTTGTAATATATCTTTTTTTATAACAACATCTTCCGGTGTTTCCTGAATATTGATATTTTCATATCTTATTTCGACTTTTGAGTAATCAGTAACTGTTGTAGAAGCCGGAGATTCCAGGGAAACTTCATTTGTTGACATATAACCGCTTTTTGTTCTTCTTAGCCGTCCTTCATTTTTCAAAACATTCAAAATAGAAGTTGTAGCAATTTTTCTTAAATAAGCTTCTAAAGTGTCATCAGATGTAACGGTTTTTACAATAAGCAAAGAGCGTTTGCATGTTTCATTGAAAAAGTCATCATACAAATCTTCATTATTCGTGAACTTACGGTCACTTTTTATAATTTTTTCTATTAAATCTATTTTATCCTGAGCTAATTCCACTATAAAGTTTCCTTGTTCTTACCACATTATAGCATAATTAAAAATATATGATAAGATTCAAATTGAAATCGGGGGTGCTAATCTCGTTGCTGGGCGGTTTTACGACATTTAAAGTATCTTTAACAGATTGTAACACAATGTTATCAATTTCTGTAGAACCGCTGCTGGAAATAATTTTTGCATCCTGAACATTGCCGTCCTTGCTTAATTTCAAGCTGACTTTAACCTGATTTGAATATGCATATTCGGTTGCAAGCAGTAAATCAGCAGAAAGTGAAAGTTTAATACTTTTTCCTGCTGTTCTCAGGTAATTTTGTATTTTGGGACTGTAAGAAAGTACATCGGGTACATCCCATACAAGACGGTTAACTTCAAGATATGATTCTGTTGATATAGGTTTTTTGACTGCCGGTGTATTTTTAAGTTCTTTTACCTGTTTTTTAGTTTGTTGTACTTTTTTATCTGCGGATTTATTAATGGTTGGTGCATTTGTTTCCAAAATATTTTCGTCATTGCTGTTTACAGGTTTATTTTTAACTGTTTCGGTTGGTGAAGGTACAGCAGGTTCAATATCTGAAGTTGTATCTGATTTTGGTTTCAGAAATACAAAAGCGGAAGCTCCCGCAAGTATAGCAACTAAGGCTGCAGTTGTGATAAGGGTCTTTTTATTGGATTTCTTTTGTTTTAAAAATGCTGCGCCCGGTATAGCCTGTTGTTCTTCGTTAACAGGGTTGAATGTATTATCCTGATCAATGCTGTCAAGTTCCGTGTCAGATGTTGGATCTGTATCATTAAATAATACGTTCAATTTGTCATTTTCCGAATCTTCATTTTGTGTGTCTGAATTATCACCCATATTAAGAAGCTCATCAATATTGAAGTCGGAAATATCTTCGTCATCTTGACTTGCTGTTGTTTGATATGCAGTATCATCAACAGAATTTTCCGGCATCACTGGAGTATGTGTATCCGGTTCTGTTAATGGTGACGATACGAGTGAATCAATATCAGGGATGTCCTGTAAAGGATTGTCAGTACTGTCGCCTTGTTCTTGTAAATTTGTTTGTTCGCTGTCATTTATTTGAGGGGAAGGAACTTCTTCCTCGGTTGAATTGAGTATGCTATCTATCTGTGATAAGAGTTCATCAGAAGTAATCTCCTCAACATTCTTGCTGATAGGTGTTTCGTCGAGGCCTAAGTCGTCTATGGAGATATTGCTTATATTTTCTTCTGTAATATTTTCAAGAAGATTTTTCCCAAATGAGCCTGAGCTGCTGTCGGCCTGTATATTTTCACCCGATGAATCATTTCCTAACGGAGTTTCCGGTAACTCTGAATTTAATGCTTCAAAATCAACATCTGAATCGTTTTCTGCTGTATTTGAGACGGATTCGTTGCCATCATCCATAAGTTTAAGAGGTTCAACATTTAAATCTTCACTGTTATCAATTTCTTCAGGGAAATCAATTTGTAAATCCTCAATCTGTAAGTCGGAGTCATCCATACTTTCCGGCTCGTTAATATTATTTTCGGTGTTTGTAGTATTTGGAGCCTGTTCTTCTTTCCCCGGGGTTTCTGTAAGTTCTATAACGCCAGAATCAGCGTTATCTAACTCTTCAATTCCTTCTAATGCAGATGTATCAATATCATCAAGAGAAATTGTTTCATCTTCTACGGAAGGCAAATTAGGAGTTTCATCCATAAAAGATGTATCTATATCATCAAGCGATATTGTATCAGAAGTCTGTGGCTGTGTTTCCTTATTGCCTTGATTTTCTGTTGTTGTTTCTTCCGGGAGCTCAATGTCATCAAATGATATTTTGTTATCGATTTCATTAATATAATCTATGTCATTATGAGTTCCCGAAGTATCAATGTTATCAAAAGATATCGTTTCTTCTTCATAATTATCGGCATTAGGATACGCTATATTGTCAAGTGCTGAAGTGTCTATCTCATCAAAAGCAATAGGTTCAGGTGCTTCTGTTTCTGTATTAACAAGATCTTTTTCTACTTCAATTCCTGTATCTACGATATTTAAAGCATTTTCAATTGAATCAGCGGAAAGCTCCGTTGCTTCAACTGCACCTGCAGCACCTTCAACAGCTGCGGTTCCTGCAATAATTCCTGCTGCACCTGCTCCAAGTTCTGCAATCCCTTCGGAAACAGTTTCATTACCGGAATTTTGAGTTTGTGTTAATGCGTCATCAGGTGATATATTTTCTATATTTTCAACCGGCTCTAGTTCAAGGTTATCAAAATTTTCTAAACTGTCGAAAGTTTCAATACTTTCAATACTTTCAATGCTGTTTTCCGGAGCCGTTCCATCCGAAATATTTCCGGCAGGAGTTTCAAAATTATTTTCTTCATATAAAGGTTGGTCAGACTGTTTGTCCTCAGACATTGGGGTATTATCCTCATCAATTTCTTTTTTCAAAATTTGCGGGTCAGTCATTGCTTTGTATGATAATGTCTCAAAATTTTCATATTCAATAAACTTGTCTCTGAGTTGTGCACTTTTTGTCAGCTGTTTTATTAAATATTGCTTTTCATCTTCCGAAACATCATTGTCGGCCATAGCCATAATTATTCTTTCGGAATTTTCAATATCATGTTCGGAGATTCCAGATGTAGTGTTCCCTTTAAAGTTTTCAATAAAAGTTTTAAGGTCTGAAGGAGGATTTAACTTTTCTTTTTCAATGAAATAATAATCATGGTTCTGATTATTTTTGTTAATTAGTTTTGGTTCAAAGAAACCTAATAATTTAACATGGGAGAAATCTTCAGCAAGGTTCAAGACAACATATATATCAGGCACGAGATTGTATTTAAAATGAGATTTCGGAATAAAAATAAGATTTTCATCAAAAACAACCCTTACATCAATATGTATATTCGGAAGCATAATATCTGAAATATCTAATTCTTCCAGAATTTTTTTAATTGAATGTATATTGTATATGCCTGAAATGTTAATATTTTCAGAGGCCAGATATTTTAGGGTCAATTCGGCTCCAAGCGTGTTTACATAAGCTCTGTTTTTAACATTTCTGTCTGCAAAAGAATTTGCGGCTGCACTTGCATCAAGTTTGTCCTGATTTTCAATGTATATTATAGTATCCTGTTGAAATCCCATGCTATTTTCTCTCCTATCTCTACTTAATAAGATGACACTCAATCAAAAAATATTCCAATTTTATTGTAAAGTTTTGTAACAAATATTGAAAAATAAATTTCTTTTAGTCAAAATAGATATATCAGTCGTTTTAATTATATAAAAGTGTGTTTAAAAGGAGGTTTCTCATGATAAGTTCTGTTTCCGGTATTAGTTTTCGCGGTGAAGCTCCTGCCAGTACTGCTGATTTAATCAATTCTCCCGGTAAATATTCTATTCCGGGTGTAAAAGTGGATGCGCATGGTGATTCATTTGCCAGTAAAACCGAAAAGAAAAAAAGCAATACAGGAGCTGTAATAGGTACAATTGTTGCCCTGCTTGCCGCAGCTTATATAGGTTTAGGTGTTGCAGTTAACAAAGGTAAATTCAAAAAGATTGATAATCCGGAAGGAATTATGCAGAAAACTAAGAACTTCTTCCACAAAATTGGTGAAAGTGCAGACAATTTATGGAAAAGAGTTAGAGGCCAAAAAGCCGAAGGAAAATCTGAAACACCAAAAACTGAGGGTGAAACAAAATAATAAATTTAATATTATAAAATATAAAAAGGCCCGTACAATACGGGCTTTTTTATTCCAAAAATTCCGAAAGTATAATGTTGCTGACAAGTATCCCCTCATTAGTTAGCGTAAATCCTTCATTAGTATCTTTAAGATACTTATAAGAGATATACTTTTTTAATTGTTCTGCGTACTTTTCGCGGAAATCAATATTAAATTTTTCATTTATTTTTTTTATGTTTATTCCTTCAGATTTTCTAAATCCTAAGAAAATCTCTTCCTCTAATTGCTCTTGTTGCGTGACTTTATGAATATTTTTATGGATACAGGGATTTTTTATATATTCTTTTAAATTTGATGTGTTAAAGTATCTTATACCGTTCTCATAGCCGTGTGCTCCTGCCCCAAAACCATAGTAACTGTTATTGTCCCAGTAATTTAAATTATGGCGTGATTCAAAGCCGTTAATTGTGAAATTACTTATTTCATAATGTTCAAAATTATCGTTAGTGAGGATTTCGATTGCTTTAAGATACATATCAGCCTGCATATCTTCATCAGGAAGATTATCGGGCGGATTTTTAAAGAAGAAACAACCCTCTTCTATTTTAAGCCCGTAAAGTGATATGTGACTGATACCTAAAGAGACTGCGTGTTTCAAATCTTCTTCAAACATTTGGATTGTCTGTCCGGGCAGACCGTAGATAAAATCAAGGCTTATATTATTGAAACCTGTTTGTTGAGCGTATTTTACAACATTCTCTACATCCTTTGCATTGTGACGGCGTCCGATTTCTTTGAGAATTTTATCTTTGAATGTCTGGCAACCAATGCTTAGCCGGTTTATTCCGATTTCTTTTAATCTTATAAGATAGTCTGGTGTAATTGTTTCAGGATTAAGTTCGACAGTAATTTCCGTTGATAAACTTGTGTTAAAAAGCTTTATTATTTTGGAAAATTCTTCTGTTGTGAGAAGTGAAGGCGTCCCTCCGCCAAAATAAAGAGTATTTAATTTTTCCTGTTTGTATGATTTCAGAATTTCTTTTTTTAATGCGGACAGATATTCTGTTTTTAAGTTTATTGCGCAGAAAGATACAAATGAACAATACTTGCATTTTGACCTGCAAAACGGAATATGTATATAAACATTTTTTACCATAATTTTATAGTATTATAAATAATATTTAAATTATAGTTGCAAAACTTATTAAATATGAGTTATAATAAAAAATATAACATTAACGGAATGGAGTAATTATGGGAATGATTGTAAACAAATGTAAAAAAGTCGGGGGGGGGGCACTCTAAGCACTCCTGACGATGGTTTTAGAGATTTAAGAGCTTTCAGATTTAAGCATTTCGGATTTACATTAGCTGAAATGATGGTTGTAATGTTAATTTTGAGCATCGTTATGGCTGCAATGGCTCCTGTGATGACGACGAGGAATAAATTAGACCAGTCGTCCCCGTGGAATTGGGCAACCAACGGTTCAGATGCTTACTATGGTCTTGGAGATGCACAGGTTGCTATGATAGGCCAGCAGGAAGCAAGGAACGATGATTCGGGTGCCCGTCTTGTAATCAATACCGGTGACGGCAAAGACCATATTTTATTTAAAAGCGGTGAAAATGTACAGGGTCGTATAAAGTTTGAGAACAGCGGTTTGTTACTTGGCAGTTTAGCGAGCGGCAATCTTGGCAGTAATGCTACTGCCATTGGCGTTAACACTACCTCTTCAAACAGTAATACTACAGCTATAGGAACAAATGCTTCGGCAACCGGTTCCTCGGCGACCGCTATAGGTTATCAATCAAATGCTGCAGGTACCCAATCTACTGCAATCGGTTTATCTGCAGAAAGTTCTGATTATTATGCAGTTGCGATAGGTGGTTCTTCCAAGGCAAGCAGAGAGTCCATATCAGTCGGCTTTCAATCAGAAGCATCCGGCACCCAGTCAACCGCAATTGGTCTAAGATCCCTTGCCTCTGAAAAATTTTCAAGTGCTATCGGTTATTCCTCCAGTGCAAAAGGTCCTTATTCAATAGCTTCAGGTTTTTCCTCTGTAGCATCCGGCGATACATCCATAGCTATCGGTCATTCATCAAAAGCTACTGAACTTTATAGTACTTCAATAGGTGCTAATTCAGAATCAACGGGTCAATATAATAATGCCATCGGTTATACATCCAAGGCCATGAGTTCTTATACAAATGCCTTAGGTTATAATGCAGTAGCATCAGGAACCGATGCTGTAGCGATTGGTACAAATTCTTCATCGTTCGGAATTCAATCAATAGCAATCGGTCGAGAATCAGAGGCTTCTTCTAATTATGCAACAGCTTTAGGTTATAATTCATCTGCCACAGACACTCAATCAACAGCGTTAGGTTATGGAGCAATTGCTTCAGCCCCTCATTCAACGGCTTTAGGAGCAGAATCATTAGCATCCACGACCAATTCTGTAGCCTTGGGTTATAATGCAGCAGCTTCCGGCAATTATGCAATAGCCGTCGGTTATAATGCCAATGCTAAAGGTAATAATAACATAGCTATAGGTGTAGATGCCTGTTCAAATGTTCTCACAAATGGTGCAAATAAAATATGTATTGGTGCAAATTCGGGGCCTAGTGAATCATCAAGTTGGAATTCCGATACTGTTGAACGTATATTCATAGGCAGTAAATCAAAGTTTGATGGCGGTGCTGCTGTTTTAGAGGTGCATAACGATGCAACACTTGATACGTCTTTTGGTTCTGACTATGGCAGTATTAATAAAACAGCTGTTGTAATACACGGAGGTTTGGTTGTAACCGGTCCTATTTATAATCTTGCTAAAGACAAAGGTGCGGGTAATACATGGAAAAAGTGGGGTGTCTTAGAATATGACCATGGTGGTGTAGGTATACAACAGGGTGACCAGCGTGGTTTAGGTTCTCCTTCTCGCTATCCTGATTATGTTAACGTGGCTGTAAAAAATAAGTATCCTGCTTTTATGGGAAAAAGCAATAATAATTCTGATAGACGTTTAAAATATGTTGGTAAAGAAAGTACGTCAGGTCTTGATAAAATTCGCCAGTTAAAAATCTTTAACTATACCTTTAAAAAAGATGAGAAGAAAACTCCTCATGTCGGCGTAATCGCACAGGATTTGCAAAAAGTTTTTCCTGATGCTGTAAAAAAAGGCGTTGACGGCTTTTTAACCATACGTTTTGAGGATATGTTTTTTGCAATGATAAATGCAATTAAAGAACTTGATTCACGTATAACAGTTCTTGAAAAAGAAAATCAACAAATAAAAGCACAAAATAGCGAACTGCAAGAAATTCTGAAACAAGTTCAGAATGACAGTAAAAAACAAAATGAGCGTTTAAAATTGCTTGAATCAAAGATTAAATAAGTTTGTTTATTCAAAAAGATAAACTCTCCGCAACTGCGGTTTGTTTATTCTTTCATTCCTTCCCGCATTGAATAATGCGGGTTTTTCTTTGCCGTCCGTCCAAATTTTAACCAGTAATGACAAAAAATACCTTCCCTTATTAGAGAAGGTAAGGATGGGTTTCAATCAACACCCACACCTTCCACCTCCCTATTAGAGAGGAAAATCAAATAAATTTGATTTTTGAAAAATATCCATTAAATGATTGATGTGCGGTGTTAGTAAATAGTCTATTGTATTTATGGGGAAAGCTCATTATTACAGACTTGAATAAGGGATAGCAGATTAAAATATGATTAATCAAAAAATCAACTCAATAGATTATAAAGAATTGTATGCGCAGTACAATTGGTTCGCCAAGAATTTTCCGCCTGCCGTTCAGTCTGCCTGTGATGAATTTTTTGACCCCGGATTTCAATTTATACTGGCAGGAATAAGTAAAAATATTAATACTTTGATGGATAAGGATGCTTATTTTGTTACAAAAATCCGTATAGATAAGCTTCATGATATGTTTTTCCGCACTTCCGAAAAAGCTGTCGGGATTATTCTGGATAAAATTTTAGGGAAACCGAATTCGAGGTTTAATCTTAATAAATTAACTGATTTGGAAGCTAAAATTATAACAGCATTTAATGATTATATGTTTAATATGGTTTCAAAATTTCTTTCCCCTGCCCCGCCGACATTGAAAAGAACAAATTTTGATGTTGTGCATTTAACTTTTTTGTTAAAGGATATTGAGAAAAATGAAGTTGCAAAGTTTGTAATAACTTTACCCGAAGAGCTTTTAAACCCCGAAATTGTGGTTTCCAAAAATGATAAATTTGATTACGGAGCTTTCTCAACGAGCGTAATTGATATTGCAGTAAAAATAGGAAGTACAAAGTTTAAACTTATAGATGTGAAAAATATTGAAGTTGATGACATTGTTGTTTTTGATAACAGTAATATAAACCACATGGTTATGAAGTTTAATGACTATGAAAAAGATATAAATTTGAACCCGAATTTGGGACTTGTTATTCCGGTGGAAAACGAAGAAGGAGAAGATAATATGGCAGGAGAGAATACTAATCTCTGGGACAGTATTGAGGTTGAGATGGGTGCTCAATTTGATACGGTAAAAATTACTCTCGGCGAGTTAAAAAAGATAGAGGAAGGATTGGTTGTTGATTTGACCTCTATATATGATAACAAGGTAACTTTGAGCGTTGAAGATAAACCTATTGCACGCGGAGAACTGGTTATAGTTAATGACAGATACGGTGTTAAGATTGAAGAAGTTATCGCTCAAATGCCTGCTCAGGCTCAGACAGATGAATCTGTCCCGCAAGGCGGTTTTGAGGATGAATTTAATAATTCTTTTGACGAAACTTCTCCAAATCCGTCTGAAGCACCTGCTCAGGAACCGCAAAATGCTAAACCTGCAGATGAAGAAGATGAATTTGACTACAGTGACTTTGAATTAGAAGACGAGGATATATAAAATACTTTGAAAGGCGGTACAAATGGCTGGTAGTGCTTACTTATTAAATTTTATAGTTTATACGGCGGCAATGGTCGGAATAATTTTTCTGGCTTTGTTTGTGTATAAAAAATTCTCTTATTCTACCGTGTCAAAGTCAAAATTTCTTGATATAGAAGATTGTATAGGGCTTGGACCGCGTAAAAATCTTTATGTTGTTCGTGCCGGTAAAGAGAGGTTTCTTGTAGCCTCTGACGTTGATAAAACTTCGCTTATTTCAAAGCTTGATATAAACGGAGAAACTTCCGAAAAAGCTGTTCTGACAGAAAATACTAAAAGTGTGGACGATTTGCCTTCTATTGTGAATATAAATAAGGCTAATCAACCGAAAAAAGTCTTTAAAAACCTGATAAATAAACTATAAAAAAAGGAAACTATAATGGATACAATTATAAAGGATATGAATCCTGTATTGCAAATGTTAATATTGATGACGGTATTTTCTTTGCTGCCGTTAGTTTTTTGCTGTATGACAAGCTTTTTACGTTTTGTCATAGTGTTTTCAATGCTTAAGACAGCATTAGGTACACAGCAGGTTCCGCCTTCCATCGTAATTATCGGACTCGCAATGATTTTGACATTTTATACAATGGGTTCGACTTTTCAAAAAATGTATGAGCTCGGCTCTGTGCCGTATCATAAAAATCAGAATGTCATAGAGGCGATTAACGAGGGTTCAAAACCTTTGAAAGAGTTTATGATGAAGCAGACAAGGGAAAGCGATCTGGCATTTTTTATCGAAATGTCAAAGGGGACTGCGCCTAAAAGTCCTGATGAAATTACCGTATGGCAGGTTGCTCCGGCATTTATCATAAGCGAATTGAAAACATCTTTTGAAATCGGCTTTATTATATTTGTACCATTTATAGTTTTAGACCTTGTTGTTGCAAATATATTGCTGGCATTAGGTATGTTCATGCTGTCGCCTACGATTATATCATTACCGTTTAAGCTTTTGATATTTATTGCGGTTGACGGCTGGGCGCTCATAGTACAGGGGCTTGTAACAAGCTATAATTAAATAACCGTCTCCCTGACCCTCTCCGCAGGAGAGGGGAGAAATATAAACATGAGGACAATAAAAAATGGAAGTTTTAGTTGAATATTTAGCAAAAGGTTTTTTATTAATGCTTGCGATATCTATGCCATGCGTTCTTGTTGCTGCCGGTATCGGTCTTGTTGTGGGTATTTTACAGGCTGTTACGCAGGTTCAGGAGCAGACTATTGCTGCGGCACCTAAAATTCTCGGGGTTTTTCTGGTTATTATTATCGGCGGAATCGGTTTTATTAATATGCTCAGAGGTTTTGTAACAGACGGTTTTGCAATGGCATTTAATCTTGTGTCTAAAAATGATTCTTATGTTTTGCCTGCTGATTATTATAAATACACTTCTCCTTTTGAACATGAAATGAACGATAAATTTAAAAATCAGCCTTCAATAAATGAGTTAATGAAAAATCCGGGTAAGGTTCCGTATATTGATAATCAGCAGAAAATGAAATATTTGCCGAGTCCGCAGACTCCTATGCCAAAACCTGACTTTGTAGAAACAAATACAATTCTGGGGAGATAATTAATTGGAAGAACTTATAACCGAATTAATGAAAATGTTTCCGATGCTGAATGCTTATCTGGCGGCAGGTATTTTTATATTTGCAAGACTTTTGGGCTTTTTCAGGATGGCTCCGGTGTTTAACAGGAAGGAAATCCCCGGAATGGTAAAAATTTCTCTGGCATTGCTTCTTTCTATTGTATTAACTTGTGTTGTAAAACCTGACGTAACTATTATTAAGGAATCTTTTGTTCTTTCAATATTTTTAAACATGGTTGTCGGAGCAATGCTCGGATATGTTGCACAGCTGATACTTCTTGCAATAGACGCAGGCGGTGATATGGTGAATATGCAGATGGGGTTGTCATCAGCTATGGTTTTGGATCCCACAACTTCCTCTCAGGTTTCTATTGTCGGTAAATGTTTTTCATTTCTCGGGCTTTTAATTTTTATTCAGCTCGGGGGTGTTTATTGGCTTTTAAACGCTTTTATGAGAAGTTTTGAAATATTTCCTCTGGATGCAACAATCGTCCCTCTGGCAAAGCTTGTAAATCTGGATTATGTTGTAGATTTGTCATCAAATGTTCTTTATATGGGCTTGCAGATAGCATCTCCTATTCTTCTTGCAACGCTCGGACAGGATATAATTCTCGGGGTAATTTCAAAAACGGCTCCTCAGGTTAACGTTTTTCAGTTAAGCTTTCTTTTCAAACCTGTATTGGGGGCTGCAATAATGGTATGGATTTTGCCAATGCTTGTGAATATTATTTCCGATTACTTTTTATCGTTTGCGAATATAATTTAGTTTTTAAATATCAAAATCTTTTTTTATAACCTTGCAGAAATTTTCTATAAAATCTTTAACATTATGTATATAGCCGATTTCTTCAACTATATCGTTTGTGACAGTATCGTTTATTTCCTTTTGATTTTTATATTTTGATAAATCCAGTGCTGTTTCGGATATTCCGTCAAAAATCAATTTTCTGTCAGGCCGGAAAAGGTTTCGTGGTTCAACGATTTTGCATCTATACCAGTATTCAAGAATTTTTCCGTAAGGTTCTTGTACTTCCCGTTGAAATTGGGATATAAATACATCGTTGTTAAGTGAGAGCTTTTGAATAGCAGGGCATTCCCAGAATGCTTCCTGAATTTGCGGGGAAACTTTTTTAAAATACAGACCGTTGAAATTTATTGGATTTTGCGAGTTTTGAATTTTCATATTCTGCCTTTTTAGTATATAAGAAATACGGGCAGAAAATTTTTTGCTAAATTTTTTATATTTTCAGGGATTATATTTAACATATTTGTCACAACTGAGGAGCAGTTCAAAGTACTCTTTTTGATAGTGATTTAATATATCAAGCAGATCGCACTGCCAGTTGTTGATTTGTTGCGAGTGTAAACGCGGGAGTTTTCCTCTTTCCAAAATGTTATTAAGATAAATATTGAGAGAATACCTGTACAACTCCTGTTCAAATTCTTCAATAAAATCCAGTATTTTCCAAAACATAATATAAACCTTCTTTAAACTTAATTACTATTTATAGTACTTAAATTACTAAATATAGTTATTAATGTCAAGTCAATAATAAAAAGTTTATACTTTTATTATGATAACTTGTAATTTAGATGATTTGATATGGCGTTATAGAACAACCGCAAAGGATATCTTTTTAAAAACGGGAATTAGTGAAAATACATTATCTAGAATGCGTAATAATGATACTGTCAGATATGATGCCAAAACTTTAGACTTGTTGTGTAAGTATTTCAACTGCAAGGTTTCCGATTTGCTAGAGTTTACCCCTGATTAGATTTCAAATTTTTTACAAAGTCGCCGATTGCAAAGGCTTCTATTGTGCCCACAACTATTTCGAAGTCCTGTATTTCTTCTTCCAACTCCTCTTTCATGTGAGCAAGAAGTCCCGGGATAATAATTTTTCTGTTTTTTACCCTGCTTGCAAAATCAAGTTTTTTCAATGTATTTGCAACGATTTTTGCCGTAAATTTTTCCGCTGACCAGGCTGTGAGTACACTCATTCCTTCCGCGGGAATTACAATGAGGTAAGACGGAACAGGAAGGCTCTCAAGCTCGTTTGCAACCGCAAAAAATGTCAGGGCAAAGTTTGTAGTCATAAAGATTAGTGAATTTTCATCCGGATTGTTAAATTCATAAATCTTCGATTCTACCTGTAATGGCTTTTGCGGGTCAGTAAAAATATTCTGTCTCAGCGTGATAAGTGATGTCATAAGATTTTCGTCAAAATCTTCAAAAATAAGCATATTTGCGTATTTACAGATATAATAACCTGCTTTTGCACACAAAAGATGCAAGTTGTCAGTGTGTTTAAAATAAACATAAACAGGATCGGAAAATTTTTCATCTTTTTCTAATACCGCTTTTTCCCTGATATGGATAAGTTCTTTAGCTGTTTTTGAGAAATCTTCATCAACAATTGCTGTCAGCGGAAGTTGTTTTAAATCTTCATAAGTCATACAATCAGGCAAAGTGGTGTTTCGGGTTATAATTAAATCAATTTTGATTTTTTCATTAATTCTTGTGATTTCAAAGTTTTTTACTCTTTCAAGTTTTTTCGCCCAATCGGGTTTTGCCATATCAATAACAACTGCCAGTGCTGTTTTGTTGATAAAAGTTTTTTCATGTCTGTAGAGAACGTTCTCCCCGCCGATTTTTATCCCGTTAATTTCAACGGTTTTCTGCGGTTGTTTGGAATTTTGAACATAAATTTCTTTCAGTTCATCAGGTGCAAAAGGACATTTTTCAATATCTGTCTGATGTTTGGCAAGTTTTAGAGCAAATGCCATACAGGTAGGCGAACCGCATTGTTTGCAGTTTGTATGCTCAGCTTTTTTTGCTGCAGGAAGATATTTAAAAATTTGCAATCCTGAAAGTTCCGTCATTCAAGCTCCTTCATTGTTTTCAGTACCTCCGGCTTTGTGAGAACAATATAATCTGCACCGGCTGCTTTTACACCCGAGGCCGATGATATTTCAAGAAAAACTGCGAGTTTTTCATCACGTGCTTCTTTTGTTTTTGCTGTTTCTTCCGCGGCAAATGAAATCAGAGGCATATTTAAATATTTGTCGTTTTCCCCTTCAAGTTTTATTTTTTCCATGATGCTGTAACCGTATTCAAAGCCGTAGCCAAGGCCTCCGATATCTGTGTCTATGATTATTTTGTCGAGAGGCTGCCCTTCATCAGAACATAAAATATTCATTTCTTTAGCAAGGTTAATATCAATCGGTGTGCGGATAACGAGTTTGTGCCCCCCTTTTATAACAGAGGGAAGAATACTTTTGTATGTATTTTCATTTACATAAGCTATTATGCTTTCTTTATCCAGCAGTTCAATAAATACCGGCATAAGTTCTTTATCTGTTGTATCATCGCCGGTGCATCTCAGCATTACCGGCTTTTTTATACGAGGAAGAAGCCTTTTTAAAACTTCTTTGTCGGCTTCTTCTTCGATTTTCAGACCTATTATGTCGCAATCTGTTTCAATTATTTTTTCTGCCGATTTTATCGGCGCTTCCAGAATATATTTAACTTTGTCTTTCACTTTCCACTCTGTTCATTATTTCGTCAAATTCTGCAGAATCAAGAGTTTCTTTATCAAGCAGTTCTTTAGAAATAGCTTCAAGCATATCTCTGTTGTCGTTTAAGATTTTTTTAGCTTCCTCGTATTTTTCATCAACAATACGTTTCATTTCTTCATCAATTTCATAGGCAACCTGTTCGGAGTAATCTCTCTGGTGGCCGAAATCTCTGCCCATAAATACGTTTTCCTGATTTTTTCCGTAAGCCATATTGCCCAGTCTGTCTGACATCCCCCATGCAGTAACCATTTTTCTTGCGATATTTGTAACGTTTATAAGGTCTTGAGATGCGCCTGTGCTTACTCTGTCTTTGCCGTAAATTATTTCTTCAGCGGCACGTCCGCCAAGAGATACAGTAATCTGTGCAAGTAACTTGGCTTTATTTGTATGAACTTTTTCGTCTTTCGGTTTTGTCCATGTAACACCGAGTGCCCAGCCGCGAGGGATTATTGAAACCTTATGAAGTTCGTCCGCATCTTTTAGAAGTCTTGCAATTAAAGCATGGCCGACTTCATGGTATGATGTGAGTTCTTTATCCTCATCAGTCATTACTCTGCTTTTCTTTTCAATACCGGCAATAACTCTGTCTATTGAATTGTCAATATCATCCATTGAAATTTTATCTTTGTTGTTTCTTGCGGCAAGAAGTGCAGCCTCATTCAAAAGGTTTTGCAAATCTGCGCCCGTAAAACCCGGTGTACGTTTTGCAAGAGTTTTCAAGTCAACCTCTGTATCAAGCTGTTTATTTTTTGAATGAACTTTTAAAATTTCTTCTCTGCCTCTGACATCCGGTGCATTAATATAAATTTGTCTGTCAAATCTTCCGGGTCTTAAAAGTGCATTATCTAAAATATCAGGTCTGTTTGTTGCCGCAATTACTATGATATTTGTATTTTCATCAAAACCGTCCATTTCAACAAGCAGCTGGTTAAGAGTTTGTTCTCTTTCATCGTGGCCGCCGCCCATACCTGCGCCTCTCTGACGTCCTACAGCATCGATTTCATCAATGAAAATAATGCAGGGCTGATGTTTTTTTGCCTGATCAAACAAATCTCTTACACGACTGGCACCGACACCTACGAACATTTCAACGAAGTCAGAACCACTGATTGAGAAAAACGGCACACCTGCTTCTCCTGCAACAGCTTTTGCCATAAGGGTTTTACCCGTTCCCGGAGGGCCTACAAGAAGTACACCCTTTGGAATTTTTGCACCGAGTTTTATATATTTATCGCCGTTTTTGAGAAAATCAACGATTTCCTCAAGTTCTTTCTTTTCCTCATCAATTCCTGCAACATCTTTAAATGTTGTTTTAACTTTGCTGTCAAGAAGCATTTTGGCCTTGCTTTTTCCGAATGACATTGCCTGTGAGCCGCCGGCTTGAATGCTTTTTGCCATAACCGCAAGGAATACAAGGAATAGTATAGGCAGTAAGAGGTAGCTTAAAATATTTCCTAAAGTTTTAGATGAATCAGATGCACGGGTAATTTGTACCTCTGCATCTGAAGCGTCAAGTTTTTTCATTAAATCAGGATCAAATGTTGGAGTTAAAACTTTGTATTTTAATGCAGGAGCTTTAGGCTGCGTTACTCCGAAAGGATTTTCCATTGATGGTGAAGTTGTTTTTATTGGTTTGGTTTCTGTTTGCGGCTGTTCCTTGGGGATTGCGTACAAAAAGTCATCAGCTTTTTCAACTTTACTGAATTCGCCTTTATCAAGTCTTTCCAAAAAGTTTGAATATGAAATTTCGGTAACTTTTGTTGTAGGGCTTGATAAAAATACGGATGAAACAAAAAGCAGTACGACTATTGCTAATACTATATACATCCCCGCAGATTGACTTTTATTCATTAAAATACCTCTCTTTTGTCAATAAGTTTTAACTTTTTTATTATAACTCAAAATCACAAAAAATGTTAACTTTGTAAACAAAAATAAGATTTTTGAAATTGGAGAAAGTTGAAAATTTTTATATAGATGAGAGGGCGTTATGGTAAAAATTATTGATTTAAATTTGATAAAAGAAAAAATAAACAAATTAGATGCAATGGCGAATGTTGATATGTCAAAGCCTAATACTGTATTTTCGCAGAAATCCGTCAGTGAAAAAATGCAGCAGTTTTTTGAATTTGCAGACGGAAATCCTGAATGGAATGTTTAGATTTGGTCAACAGAAATACTCGTTACTCCTGAATTTCTTGCGCTGTCCATAACTCTTACCATTGCACCGTGTGAAGAATCGGCATCTGTTTTGATTAGCAATCCATCCGGATAATTTTGTTTCTGGGAAGCTATTGCAGATTCAAGTTCGTTTGAAGGTACTTCCGCACCGTCAAGGTAAAATTTGTCGTCAGCAGAAACCATTATTGTCATAATTTTTGTTTCTTTATTTTGAACCTGTTCTTCAGCAACATTTTCAGGCACGGTAAGATTTAACCCCTGCTGGTCAAGCATAGGTGCAATAACCATCATTATAATTAACAGTACAAGGAAAATATCTGTTAAAGGTGTTATGTTTATTTCATTGAATGTATCTCTGTTGCGTGCCATATTTTCTCCAAATTATTTTTAATGGTTTTCTACCCTTTTACTTTTTTGCCTTCTTCTAAATTTTTCTGTTCTTTTTTGCTCAAAGGTTCGCCGGCAACAATTAGTTTTTTATATTCTGCATCCTGTGCGGCATTCATTATTTCCATAATTTTTGCGCTTCTGACTTTTTCGTCTGCTTTAACAACTATTTCGGCTTTTTCAAGCTGAGGTTTTAAACTTACAAGTTCGTTTGTAAGATTCTCTTCGGATACAGGGTTGCCGTTCAAATACATTTTACCGTCTTTTGTTACCGATACGGTTGCATTTCTTTGCTCGATAGCAATTCCGCTGTTAATCTCGGGAACTGTAATGGATGTATCATTTGACTGGAAAGTAGGAGCCACAACCATCATAATGATTAACAGTACAAGGAAAATATCTGTTAAAGGTGTGATATTTATTTCTGTAAAAAGGGCTTCTTTACCCTTATTGGTTTTCATTGCCATTTTTTGTACCATAGCTTACGACATTCTATTTAGAAACCTTCGTAAGCCCTTTCTTTTTAAGATAATGAAATGTTTGCATTTGAAGGTGTTGTTGACTCATCACTGGAATCTACAAAACTTAAGAATAACAATTTAATCAGTTGGAAGTCATCTTCATAGCGTTTAACAATTGATTGGAAGGAGTTGTAAAAAATTACCGCTACAATTGCAACTCCAAGACCGAATGCCGTAGCAATCAATGCTGATGCAATACCTGATGCAACCGCTGCTGATTGGTTTCCCTGCGATGCCAAATCCTGGAATGTAAAAAGAATTCTTACAACCGTTCCGAACAAACCTAAGAATGGTGCAACACCGCCGATTGTACCTAATATAGTAAGGTGGCTTTCAAGTTTTCTTGATGCGAGCGAGGCTGCAATATCAAATGAACGTGAAAATCCGTTTTTCTGTTCTGAAAAAATTCTGACAGCTTCTTCTGTTACTTCTCCGATAACGCCGCCGCATTGTACGGCTAAATTTTGCGCGCCGTCAAGGTTGTTTTTTACAAGTTCTTTTTGTAATCTAGGGATGAACAAGACAACATCTCTTTTGTTTTTCTTGTAAAAAGAAAATCTGTTGATTACAACTCCGACAACAAGTATTGAACAAATTAAAATAGGTAACAATACCGGCCAGTCCATTTTGATTGATTCTAATAATAGTCCCATAATTTTATCCTCTTTTTTATAATTGTATTACGATTTTAGATTTATCTTAATATCCTGATGCTCCAAATACGTTGTAATCAAACGTAAATTGAATATCAATACTTTGTCCTTTAAACTCTGCAGGCAGAGGTCTGAAAGGAGCCGTTGCCTGAACAGCGTTTATTGCTGCCTTATCTGCTCCCGGCAGTCCTGATGATTTAAATACACTGCAGGAAAGCAGCCTTCCGTCTTTTGCAATTTTGAAGAGCAGTACAACACGTTTGCTTTCGTTGCCTTTAGGTGGATCCCAGTTCATTTTTATACGACGCTGTAATTCTCGCATGTAAGGCCCGAAATCAGGTTCTCTTATTGCATCAATACCGGGTCTTCCGTTAGGATTGCCGGGGCCCGGATTACCCATACCGCCTGTGCCGCCTCCGCCGCCTTTGGCAAGTTTTGTCCCTGATCCGCCTGTTGGAGCAAGGGATGGTGCCGGAGCATATTTCCCGCTTCCTGTGGATGTAGTGCCACCTGAAGCTCCGCCTCTGGCAGAGGTTCCTGAACCGCTTATCGGGCCTGTTGTATATCTGCCCGAAGCTGTTCCGCCTTTAGGCACCGGAACATTGAAAGCTGATGATGGTTTTGCAACAGGTCTTGGGGTTGTTGGAGGTTTTAGCGATGGACGTGCTGTTGGCGGGGCAGGTTTTGCCTGCTCAACTTTTTTAGGAGCTGCAGGTGCCTGCTGTGTTGCTGTTTTCTTAGGCGCAGGAGTCTGTACCTGTTGTGTTACCTGTTTAACTATTTTTTGAAGCGGATTTTGTGCCGGAGCGGTTTTTGGAGCTGCCTGTTTTGCAGGCTGTGATGCTGTTTTTGGCGTTCCCGGAGCCGGCGACGGCATAGAAACTTTTCTGGTCGGATCATGATGACCGCCCGCACGTGAATTTATATCCGCACGATAAGGCGTGTTTTTATTGATAGGTGTTTCTTCCTTGTCAACAAGAACAAATTCAATATCGTTCATTTTCGGTTTTGGTTTATCAAAGATTGTAAGTGTTATCCCGAGCATTCCGAGAATAAGTACAATTAACCCCCATACACCTACTGCTGTCGGGTGAAGAATTGCTGAAATAAGTATAGATTTTTTCAGGCTTATTTCTTCATCGTTTTTTAAAACGGATGGCGGTGTATAACCCGTATTCTTTTCTTGCTCGTCATCTTCTATAAAATTGTCTGTATATTTGCCTAGTAAGGACATTATCTCCCCTTAAAATTCTGTCTGATTAATTCTATTTTAAAACAAAAATAAAATTATCGCCCGATTTACTTAGTAATTTGTATTAAACATTGATGGGTTAACAGTAATCGGCTGGGTAAGTACAAGCTGAATTGCTGAATTTGCAGGGATTTCAACATCATTACCCTTATCCCAGATTGATTTTACAAGTCCGCCTCCTGCACCAACTGCTGTTGCAAGTGCTGTACCTTTACCAATATCGCCGCCCGCAAGAGGAGAAATAATAACTCCTGCAAGTGCGCCTGCGCCTGCACCTACGGCAAGATCTTTACCGTAATCTTTGGCAACATCCATCTTGGTACCGCCGACTAAAACTCCTGTATTGTCATTTGTTTTAATAACTGCTGAAATCGGGATTTGTATTCCGTAAGGAGTTACGATTTGGGTAAATCTGAGCATTAATTTGCCGTTCATACTTCCGTGTTTAGCTTTGGAAACTTCTAAAACGGTTCCGGTTACAGAACTTCCTGCCGGAGCTATGAGGTTCCCGTTATAATAAAAATCCGAGCCCAGTGCAATTGATACACTCTGGCCTGTTGTAAGATTTGCCGAATTTAAAGGAGTTGTAACAACAGCCTGAAAGCTTTGGCCTGCTGGAACGGTAACAACTCTGCCTTTAAGAGTCTGATTCCCGCTTAGTGTTTGTGTAGGATAAAAACTTTCTTGATATTGCGGTGCTGGTGAATTCTGACT
Source organism: Candidatus Gastranaerophilales bacterium (assembly GCA_944322885.1). Lineage (GTDB taxonomy): Bacteria > Cyanobacteriota > Vampirovibrionia > Gastranaerophilales > Gastranaerophilaceae > Stercorousia. The sequence continues at coordinate 71,436 of CALUQH010000020.1, forward strand.
ATAGTTATAATTTGGCGCCGCAAATGCTGTGCCTGAGGCTAAAAGTATTGCAGATATAATTATTCCGAATTTTTTGTCCATATTAACCTTCCTTTTTATATATATTTTATTTTACCATTAAATTTAAGTCAATTTGTTAAGGTATGAGTTATCATTGCCGTATCGGTCAGAACGATTATTTCGTTTGAACCTGTTTCAATTACTGTATGCTTTCCCATTTGACGTACATTACCGGGTCTTATTTGTAATGTTGTTTTTTTTACCCTTTGCTGGCGGTGTGCTATACGCAAAAGTTTCTCAGGCGGAGTGAGTTCTCCTCCGAATATATTGTCATTAGATGTATACAGGTAGCCTCGTACCGGAACTTCATAACCGTCTTTATAAATCATTTTGGTTATTTTAATCTTCATTGCTGCGTTTGTTCCGACAACAGGTGCGTTAATTTTTTCTATATAACCGTAAAATTCCGTTCCTCTCGGTACAATATTTGTGTCATGTAAATACATATCGTTAGTTGCGATGAATTTAACTTTGTAACCTTCAGAACAGTATTGTGTTGAGATTTCCTGAGTATTCATAACCGGGATGAATGTGCCTGCCGGTATTTCAATAGCATCATAATCCCTTATGTCAAGCTGAACATTAGGAAGTTCATCTGCCTGAACACAACTTGTAAAAAATATTAAACCTAATATGACAAGCAATTTTTTCATAATTAATATTATAACAGTTTTTTCTCCATTATCAATAGAACGAAGCTAATTCAATTTTTGTTCATTAATTTTGTAACAATTGTAAAATTTAAGGCAATTTCTTGTATAAAAAATACTTTATATAATTGTAGTGTAGTGAAAAAAGGTGAATTGTAGTGTTTAGTCCTATAGCATCATGTATATTTGCTTGCAGGAATGTCGACAAAACCAAAAACGGAGACGTCGGCAGAAGTACTGTTGCACTTGGACAGGCTGCCGGTTTGGTTCAGGAAGTTTCTAAATATGACGGTATGGTTGCAAATACTGCAAGGAGTGCTGTCAGCGTATTTTCAAAACTTGCTAATGAACATAAGGCTTTTGAATATGCGGGTAAAGCTGTACAATTTGCTGCGGATAATGTTAATCCGTTGATTTGTGCATCAGGTGTTGTCAAAACGGCTATGTCAGATGACAAACTTGAAACCGGAATAACGGAAGCAGCTGCATTATCGGCTATGTTTGCGGGAGAGGGTATGATAAAGAAAAACTATGATAAAATTGCAAATTCACCGGCTGTAAAAAAATGTGTGGAAGGAGTATCTAAAACAGAGGTACTGAAACCCGTTATTAATTATCTTGAAAAAAATAAACTAAAGGGTAAAACAGGTGCTATATTAAAAGGTCTTCTCTTTGTCGGCGGGTCTATGGCTTCATATTCAATCGGACAAAAATTCGGCGAGGCTACTGCAAAGAGAGCCAGTGCAAATGTAAATGCACTTAAAAATTAATAAGTTAAAATCAATCTTATGATTTAAACACTTTTATTTAAATATATGTTATAATTATCTTGTGAAGAAGATTATAATATTATTTTCAATTCTGATTTTTAATTTTATTTTTATAAATCCATGTTATGCAATAAAGATTGGCCTGCAGACAAATGTGGATTCAACAGCCGTTGGAACATCAATTGACGGTAAAATTATTGATGCCAATACAAATCACACAATTTGTGATTTGGAAGCAATGAAGGGCTATGTTATAAAACCTTACCACAATCTAATGGCAATACTTTATAACGGTACTTATTACAAAATCGATTCCGATAACATTGTTGTCAGAACTTTTGATAAGGGTTTTGTCAGCGCCAAAGGCAAGTGGTACCGCGGTGTAATAATGATACAGAATAAAAACGGAAAACTGACCGTTATAAATAATGTTCCGCTTGAAGACTATATTAAAGGTGTTGTTCCTTCTGAAATGCCATCGGGTTGGGCTGCGGAAGCTCATAAGGCTCAGGCAATTGCCGCCAGAAGTTATGCGCTTGCAAACCTTGGCAAACGTGCTCAATATGGTTATGATTTGAAAGATACACCGGAAGATCAAGCCTACGGCGGGGCTTCTAAAGAAACGCCCGATACAAATTATGCTGTTGACCAGACTAAAGGTATTGTTCTTACATATAATATGAAAGTTATTAATGCTTATTATTCGGCTTCCGCAGGCGGTCAAACCAGCGCTGACAACTGGGGGAGTACGCTTCCGTATCTGCGTTCTGTTCCTTCTTTTGACGATAATGTAAAAAAGAACGGGCATGGTGTCGGCATGTCGCAGCATGGAGCAAATAATCTTGCAAAACAGGGGTATAATGCTTATCAAATTTTAAAATATTTTTATAAAGACGTAAAATTTGCAAGGGTAAATGAGGATTCGTATAACTAGCTAAAATTCTTATTATTATGCTTTTTTTGCCTTTTTTATCAGCTCAAATCCCGTGTATATTTAAAGGATATAAATTTTTTTTTGAAAAACACTTGCCAAATTTAAATAAAATGCTATAATAAATCTGTCGATATTAAAAAGCATGCGGAGAGAGAATGGTTTCAATTGCTGTATGCACAAGGTAAAAGGAGGTTCATAATGAACAAAGAAGAATTAGTAAAAGAAGTATCAAAGAAAGCAAAAGTTTCTCAAAAAGCTACTGCAGACATTATTGCTGCAACTTTAGAAACTATTGAAAAAACTGTATCTAAAGGTAAAAAAGTTACTTTAGTTGGTTTCGGAACATTCGAACCGCGTAAAAGAGCTGCAAGAACAGGAAGAAACCCTCAAACAGGTGCTCCTTTGAAAATTGCTGCTAAAACAGTTCCTGCTTTCTCAGCTGGTAAAAAATTCAAAGAAATGGTAAAATAAGTCTTTGAAATATAATATTTAAGATATTATGAAATATCCGGATGAATTTTCATCCGGATATTTTTTAGATTTATTCTTTCTTTAGATACGTTATAAATTTATCCCCGTATTTTTTCTGTTTAACCGTTATAAATCCTCTAAAGTCAACATCGGTAACATGTTCAAGTATAACTATATTGCTTGTAATTCGGCTTATTGCATTAAGACTTTGTTCGTATATGCCTGAAAAATACGGCGGGTCAATATAAATTACGTCGAATTGTTCATTAAGTTTGGGAGCTATTATCAGACTGTCCCCTTTGATGAGTTCAGGCGCAGGATTAAATTTTTTAAAATTTGATTTAATTATTTGAAAAGCCTTGGAATTTTTTTCTATTGCACAAGCCTGCGAGAACCCTCGTGAAAGCGCTTCCAACCCCATAATTCCGGAACCTGCGTACATATCAAGAAAAGAACTCTTTTCAAAGTCAATCATTGCTTGCAGGGTGTTAAAAATTCCCATTCTGACTTTTGAAAGTGTCGGGCGCGTAATACTTTCATCAGGTGCTGTGATTTTTTGTCCTTTAAATTTGCCTGCCGTAATTATCATATTAACTATTTTACAATGAATAAAATTTGGTGTATATTTTTAGTTGTAAAGAATTTTGGTGGTTTCAATGGAAAGAGAAGAAAATAAAGTTGATGTTATAGTTGTCGGCGGCGGTCCTGCGGGGATTTCCTGCGCAGTTACAATTGCAAGAGCAGGCAAGCAGGTTGTTCTTATAGAACGCGGGAAATTTTCTGGAAGCAAAAATGTTTTCGGCGGGGCAATTTATGCTCAGCCGACACGCGAAGTATTCCCTGATTTTGAAAAAACGGCGCCAATTGAAAGAAAAACTGTTGAGCACAAATACGCACTTTTGGGAAAAGATGATGCCACAGTAATTTCTTATAAGAAAAAACATGAAGATGCTGTCAGCTATTCTGTTATCAGGGGAAAATTCGATCGTTGGATGGCGGAAGAAGCTTCAAAAGAGGGTGTTGTTATTGTTGAAGAAACGGTTGTCAGAGAGCTGATAGTTGAAAACGGCTGTGTAAAAGGTGTAAAAACCGAGTTGGAAGATTATTACTGCGATATTGTGGTATTGGCTGACGGTGTAAATTCGCTTCTTGCCAAACAAATAGGGCTAAGAGGGGATTTAACTCCTCATGATGTCGCTCTCAGTGTGAAAGAAGTAATAAAACTTCCGTCTGAAATTATTAACGAAAGATTTAACGTTAATTCTGACGAGGGTTGTATTTATGAAATTTTTGGCGGGCCTATGCTTGGAATGTTAGGGCTTGGATTTATGTATACTAACAAGGACTCTGTAAGCATAGGATTGGGGATTACTTTGAGCGACCTTGTAGAAAAAAGCCTGAGGCCTTATGAACTTTTGGACAAATTAAAAGAACACCCGCAGATTGCACCTTTAATTAAAGATGGTGAATTGCTTGAATATTCAGCTCATTTGATACCGGAAGGCGGGTTTAAAAAGGTTCCTATAGTCTTTGGTGCAGGGGTAATGGTTTGCGGTGATGCTGCAAGTTTTGTAAATAATCTTCACTGGGAAGGTACAAATCTCGCAATGATATCAGGTAAGCTTGCCGGCGAAACTGCTGTTATAGCTCTTGGTAAGGGGGATTTTTCAGAACATGCTCTATCAAGATACCAGCAGGAGCTGGAGGATTCCTTTATAATGAAGGATTTAAGAACATATAAGGATTTGATGAGCGGAATAAGCGAAAGAGCTTCCGAATTCTTAGGATATTATCCTGAAAAAATAAATTCTTTCTTTGAAATGTTTACATCTGTGGACTGTGTTCCGAAACGTAAAAAATATAAGGATTTTATTAAAGTATTTTTTACTGAAAGGAATATATCTGAACTTTTCAAAGATATCTGGTCTGCTGTTAAATTATTATGGAGTATTTTAGTAAAATGAGCGATATAGAAGATAAATTATATACGGTTAAATATACGCCCGATACAACTTCGCATTTACAACCGGTTCAGGAATGCTGCCGGATTTGCAAATCGAAAATTTGTACGGTCATTTGTCCTGCAAAAGTTTATGAATGGGATGAAAATAACCGCAAGTTAATTGTAAATTATGAGAACTGCCTTGAATGCGGAGCCTGCAGAATTGCCTGTGAAAGTTCTTCTTTAGGCTGGGAGTATCCGAGAGGAAATAAAGGGGTTACATTTAAACAGGGTTAACCTCACCCATGTTCTCTCTCCTCGGGAGAGAGTTAGAGAGAGGGTTAAACTGGTAGAGCTGTATGCTGTCCCTCTTGACATATTTTTTGAAAACCCTCATAATAATCTTGTTGAAAAGGAGAGGCATTATGAAAGAAGAATACACAAATCAGCACAGACGCTGGTATGATAAGGATCCCGTTTTGTCGCAGGCTGTTCAGACGCTTGAAAAATCCGATGATGAAACTCAGATTAAAATTGCTTTAAATTTGATAAAGATTATTATTGAGCATAATATTGAAAATGAAAAATTTGAAGCGGTAGAGGATATAATCAATGCTGTCGGCTCAGGGCTTGACGATAACAGAAAAGGCCGCTGGTACGACATAGATTCAACACTTAAAACTGCAATGACAATGTTGAGAAACTGTCCTGAAAAAACCCAGCATATTATTGCAAAAGAGATGGCAAAAATGGTTGTTGACAGAATTAAAAAAGATGAAGATATGGATGAGGCTGACGAGTCTTCCGAAGATTAATTTTTATTGATAACTGCCATTACAATTTTATGAATTAATTCAATATCTTTGTCAGACGCAGTTTGAAAGGCTTCATTCATTTCTTTTATAAGTTCGTCTTTTGGCTTTTTATGTTCGATATAAAAAAGATCATGGATTTTTACGTTAAATATTTTAGCGATTTTTTCCAGAGTGTCAAAAGTTGTGAAACATCCGCCGTTTTCAATACGTGAAATTTGTTTTGGATCTATATCAATGAGTTCAGCAAGCTTTTCCTGTGTAAGGTTTCTCTGCTTCCTTAGCTCTTTAAGTCTTCTGCCAAATAATTGTAATGAGTTCATAAAATATCCATCTAGTTTAAGTGTAAAAAATATAACGGGTATAATTAACCATATTTAATGTGTAATAAGCTTGACAAAGTGATATTAAATGTTAAATTAGTTATATTAAATGCTAACAATTATGATTAATATACCTTTAAATGTAGAATTCTGAATTCTCGGAGTAGTTTAATGAAAAAGATTAATGTACTATATGATGCGACTTTGGTATGTAATATAAACAAAAAAAATTATACTCGGAGCGGTATATTCTTTGTAGCATATAATGTTTTGCTGGAACTTCTCAAACGTGAAGATTTTAACATATATCTATACTCAGAAAAGCCCGTTAAATTAAAACAGGTCATTGACCGCTACAAAGAGTTTAACAGATGCAGAGTTTATAAATCTTTTTTTGATAATTATACGACAGCTCTTGCTAAAAGAAATACTAAATTCGGATTGCTAAAATTTTTGGACAGTTTACAAGTTTCATTTATTAAAAGATTGAATAAGTTTTATTTTAATCATTTTGTATCTTTTAATGATATTGATGTGTATTTTTCTCCGATGTATGCAGTTCCGCATTTTATCTCAAAAAGTTGCAGGATAAAAAAATATGTAATACTGCATGATACAATCCCTCTTGTTAATGATTACAGAAAAAATGTATCTCATAAATGGTTTTATAATTTGATAAAATCATTGAATTCTACGGATAAATATTTTGCAAACTCCGAATATACAAAACAGGATTTTATAAAATATGTACCAGAAGTCAAACCAGAAAATATTACTGTAATCCCGCTTTCTACCGGAAAACCGTATTTTAAACTGAATGATAATATGTATATAAACCAGATTAAAAGAAAGTACGGTATTCCTACAGATAAAAAATATATTTTCAGTTTGTGTAATCTTGACCCAAGAAAAAATTTGGTCTTTGCAATAAAAAATTTCCTCAGTTTTGTTGAAAAAAATAAGCTGGATGATTTTGTTTTTGTTCTGGGCGGGAGCCATTTTAAAGATTTTGAAGCAATATTAAATCAAAATATAAAGAATCTGGGGGAGAAACAAAATAAAATTCTCCGTATCGGTTATGTTGAAGATGATGATATGCCCGCTTTATACAGCGGGGGCGAGATGTTTGTGTATCCGTCATTATATGAAGGTTTCGGCATACCTGTTTTAGAAGCTATGAAATGTGGTCTGCCCGTTATTTGTTCTAATACAACATCTTTGCCTGAAGTGATAGGTGACTGTGGTATTCAAATTAATCCTTATTCTGATGAGGAAATGATTAATGCAATGGAGAAAATGTATTATGATAGAGATTTTAGGGCTGAATGTGTAAGAAAAGGTCTTGAACGCGCGAAGCTTTTTACATGGAAAAGATGTGCGGATGTTATTACAGAAAAAATAACAGAGGATTTTTTTAATGCGTAAAGATGCCCGGAAATTATTATCAATATGTATTCCTACTTATAATAGAGACTGGTGTTTAAAAGATTTAACCAAGGTATTAAAGGAACAGATTTCCGCCGGATTAGAGGACTATGTCGAAGTAATTTTTTCTGACAATTGTTCCGATGATGAAACTCAGAATCTTCTTAGGAAATTTGAACTTGAAAACAGTTATGTAAAATATTACAGAAATGAGAAAAATATAGGTTTCGGCAGAAATTTTCTAAAATCTGCTTCTTACGCCTCAGGTGAATTTACATGGATACTTGGTGATGATGATTTGCCTGCTGATGGTGCGGTCAGAGAACTTATTAATGTAATAAAAAAAAGAAATAATGATGATATTATTCTTTTTAATTTTACGCAAAAAGATGTTTTAATGAAGAAAACAATAAAGAATTTTTATGCTCTCTTAAATGAAGATGACGAGTATTATCTTTCTGATGATAATGAATTATTTAAATATTTAAATAATGCTGAATATTCAAGTATTCTGTTTTCTTACATCAGCTGTTATATTTTTAGAACTTTAAATTTTTCTGCAGATAATGTTAAAGAAAAATATAAAGATCATCCTTTTACCCAAATGTTTTATATTTGGGGTTCAAGGGATAAGAGACTTAACATATTTTATTTGAATAAATTATTGCTGCTAAACAGAAGCGGTAATGATAGGATTAGTGACAATGTATATGACGTAATTAACGTATTTTTGTCGGGAATTTTGGATTTATGTGATGAATACTTTGCCGATAAACCGGTTCTTTATAATGCTGTCATAAATATAAGTAAAAAATTTGATGGAGCCTGCAGGGAAAAATTTATTTTAAAATCGGTTAAATATCTTGATAAAAACAATTTTAAAAGTTTAATAAATAAACTTATAAGGCTTAATTATCCAAAGAAATTTATATTATTTATCTATTTAAAAAAGTTTTATTACTTTTTTAGAAAACGATAATTTTTGATTATCATATACTCAATGCCGTGAATATTTCACGGCTTTTCTTTTTTATAGTCTTACCGTACGTAAAACCATATAGTATCTGTAGTTGCCCCAGTAGATTATTATTGATATAAAGTTATTATCTAAGTCTGTGGTTTCCAAAAAAGTTTCGGGTGCGGGTTTACGCTGTGAACTTCTGACATATTTACCTACAAAATCCAGAAATTTTATATGGAATTTTTGTGATGGTGTAAGTTTTGGTTTTGGCAGATTTTCGTCATAAAATCCAAGCGGTACGATTTCTCTGTTATATACAGGAATGATATACCTGACTTTTCCCTGTTCTTTGAATAATATATACCAGTTCCCTTCGTGTTCCCTCGGGGTCAAAAGATAATAACCGGGTTCTATAATTATGTTTTTAAAATACAGCGGGGATGTAAGTCTGAACAGAGGATAAGGCGACCAGGAGGTGTGCTGTATGTCATACATTTCCCCTGGGTCAATATCATGTACATACGAAAAATCAGGGACTTCCAGCTCTCTGTATATTTGTTCGTAATCCGTATTTTCGGCGTTTACGAAGGTTCCTGTTACTATTAATAGTAAAACCAATAATATTTTTTTCATACTTTTTATTTTAATGGTTAAGTTGAAAAAAGCAAGTGTTTTTATGATATAATATGTTTACTTATATAGGAGAAAATTATGTTGAGCGGACCGTTTTTGGACAGAAACTGGATAGGACAGAATGAAGATTACAACACATCTGATATTATAATGCTCGGGCTTCCCTTTGACGGTACAGTGTCATACCGTTCAGGCTCACGTTTTGCCCCTGAACAGATAAGACTTGCAAGCTGGGGGATGGAGGATTATTCCCCGCGCTTTGACAAACATCTTCAGGATGTAAATTTTCACGATGCGGGAGATTTGGAATTTCCGCTCGGAAACACTTACAAATCTCTTGATTTGATAGAAAAAAATGTTGAAGAAATTTATAAGGACGGAAAAAGAGTCTTTGGTATCGGAGGGGAACACCTTGTAACCCTGCCTGAAATTAAAGCAGTGTCTAAATTTTATAAAAATTTGGCTGTTGTTCATTTTGACGCCCACACTGATTTGCGTGAAGAATATCTCGGGGAAGAAATGTCGCATTCTGCCGTAATCCGTCATATTTCAAAAATTATTGGCCCTGAAAATATTAAACAGATTGGAATCCGCTCCGGAATGAAAGAAGAATGGGAATTTATGAAAGAGCATAATACTCTGATTTATGAATATTCCGGACTTGATGCTTTAAAAGACAAAAAGATTTTTGTGACAGTTGATCTGGATGTTCTGGATCCTTCTGTTATGCCGGGAACGGGAACTCCGGAAAGCGGAGGAATGCAGTTTAACGAACTTATGGGCTGGTTTGAATATTTGAAAGATTTTGATATAATTGGTGCTGATGTTGTTGAACTTGCGCCCGATTATGATGCTTCAGGCGTTTCAACAGCGGTTGCGGGAAAAGTTATAAGAGAACTTTTAATGATTATGTAATTTATTTTCCATTTGAGAGAGAGGCCTTTAAAGTATATGAGGGGTAAATGGTAATCGATAGAATAAATTTTTTAAAAGATGAAATAAATAAAGCAAATTATCAGTATTATGTTGAGGACAATCCGTCTATAAGCGATTTTGAATACGATAAAATGTTTGCGGAATTAAAAAAACTTGAGAATGAAAACCCGTTATTTATAACACCTGACAGCCCTACACAGAGGGTTGGTTCGGTGAGCGAAAAATTCTTTCCGTATAAGCATAAATACCGTCTTTACAGTCTTGATAATACTTATGAATATGAGGATTTAGAAGATTGGTATAAAAAAATCGTTAAAGAATACGGTGAACAGGAGCTTGTATGTGAGCTTAAAATTGACGGACTTGCAATGGCTCTGACTTATGAAAACGGTCTGTTTGTCCGCGGGGTAACAAGAGGGGACGGAGTTACGGGAGAAGATATTACGAATAATTTGAAAACCGTTAAAGCTATTCCTTTAAAACTTTTTGAACCCGTTGATATAGAAGTCCGCGGCGAAGTTTATATGCCGAAAGAATCGTTTGAAAAGTTAAATCAGGAAAATTTAAAAAACGGGGAAAAACTTTTTGCAAATCCCCGAAACGCAGCCGCAGGCTCAATAAGGCAGCTTGACAGTACAATTACCGCAAAACGGGATCTGTCAATGTTTTGCTACACGGCTATCTTTACGGGTAATATGAAAAATCCGCCCAAAACACATTATGATAGCATTATGTATTTGAAAAAACTCGGTTTTAAAGTTAACCCGAATATAAGACTTTGTAAAAATGCAAAAGAAGCCGTAGAATACTGTAAAGAATGGGATGAAAAACGATTTTCTCTCGACTATGCAACTGACGGCGTTGTAATAAAAGTTAATTCGCTTGCCGTACAGGGAGAAATGGGATTTACTTCCCGCGCGCCCAAATGGGCAACAGCTTTCAAATTTCCGCCGGAAGAAGTTACAACAAAACTTATTGCGGTTGAAGAAAGTGTAGGGAAAACAGGCGCAATAACACCTATTGCCATTCTTGAACCGGTGCAGCTCGGCGGAAGTACGGTTTCTCGTGCAAGTCTGCACAATTTTGATGAAGTCGGAAGGCTTGATGTTAGAATAGGGGACAGAGTTTATATAAAAAAAGCCGCAGAAATTATCCCCAAAGTTGTTAAAGTTATTGAAGACGAAGAGCATTATAAACTTCCTCAATATACACCACCTGAGAAATGTCCTTCCTGCGGTAGTGAACTGCATATACATGAAGGAGAAGTAAATCTTTACTGCGACAATCCCGACTGTCCAGCAAAACGCTGCGCAAAAATTGAATACTGGGTTTCTAAAGATGCTATGGATATTGATAAAATTGGTCCCTCAATTATTGAACAGCTCTATAACAGAGGATTTGCCAAAACTCCGGTTGACTTGTATAAACTATCCATGCAGGATTTTATGCAGTTAGACTTAGTCAAAGAAAAATCCGCATTCAACATGTATACTGCAATTCAGGAAAGCAAAAACCGCCCCCTTTCCCGCTTATTAACAGCTTTTACTATCAGAAATGTCGGGAAAGAAACAGCAGGAGTTTTAGCGTCAGAATTCGGCACTCTTGATAATATCAAAAATGCCTCAGTTGAAGACTTGTCAAAAGTCGAAGGAGTCGGAGAAATTATTGCTCAGGATATTTATAACTTTTTTAGAAATCCTCAAACAATAAAAATGCTTGAAGAATTAAAATCTCTTGGTGTTGAACCTGCCCCGCCGATTCAAAATGTTTCAGACAAACTTAAAGGAAAGACATTTGTCCTTACAGGAACATTACAAAATATGACAAGAGATGAAGCTTCCGAAAAAATTAAACAACTCGGCGGAAAGACCTCATCTTCGGTATCTAAGAACACCTCTTATGTAATTGCCGGAGAAAATGCAGGTTCAAAATTAGACAAAGCTCAAAAATTAAATGTTATAATATTGACAGAAGATGATTTTCTGAAGATGATAAGTTAGAAAGTGCAGGATTTATGAGAAGAAAAACAAGAATAATACAAATATCAGGATTACGCGGAATATTAATGATGCTGTTTATAGCTTCATGCCTTGCAGCCGGATTTATTGCATTTCCTGCTTTCGTTGCAATGCATATATGGAACTGGGCAGCGGCTTACGCGGCAATACCTGCAATAAATATATATCAAGGCTTAATGCTTTGGGCAATAGTTGCAATATCGGGTTTTATAATCAATGACAGAAAAAAATTTCTTGTAGCTTTTAAAGCACCCGACAGATTAACAGATGATGAAATGAAAAAGGTTCTTGAACGTGTCAAACTTCATTCACAAGCTCAGGCTTTAAATTCTATGATTTTAAAATCAGCAAAACCTATTGAAAAAGAAAACAAAACAGAAGATTCATCAGAAAATAAAAAGGAGAATGTATGAAAAAAGTATTATTAACAACATTGGTTTTAGGGTTGGTAGCAGGCTTTGCTCCTATCTCAACGAAGGCTGTAGCAGATGTGGTTGAAAGAGGTTTTGTTTCCGTAAACACTTCCGCAAATACTGAAATTACACCGGATGTGGCTGACATTTCAATAGCTGTCCAAACTTTTGATAACAAATCACTTCAAAAAGCAACCACTGAAAATAAAGAAATTTCAGAAAAAGTTATCACAGCCCTAAAAGGAATGATTAACACTTCAAACGGAGATTACGTTAAAACAATGGATTACAGTGCATCTCCCCTTTACACATATTCAGGAAATAAAAGAAACTTCGACAAATATCAGGTATCAAATACCGTAATTGTCCACACAAAATCAATTGATAAAGTCGGAGAAATGATTGATAAAGCAATTTCATTAGGAGCTACAAATGTTGATAATCTTGCGTTGTCAGTTTCAAAATATGATGATGAATGCAACCAGCTTCTTGTAAAAGCTACCCAAAAAGCAAGAAGTAGAGCTGACATCCTTGCAAAATCAGCTTCTACAACAGTCACAGGAGTACGTTCTTTGAATGTAAGCTGCAGTGCAAACAATTCAATAACTCCTCAGTATCGTATGCTCTCGGCAAATATCGGTGCAGCTGATATGGAAGCAAAATCAGCAGCAACATCTATAGAAAAAGGAATTGTAAAAGTATACGCAACGGTTAACGCTACATTCTTTGTTAAATAAGTAGGGAGATATGTTTAGATGTTTAAATCTGATTTTAATAAAAAAACGGCTTTTACTCTTGCTGAAGTTTTAGTTACACTCGGAGTGCTCGGTGTAGTTGCGGCCGTTACCATGCCGACGTTAACCGGAAATTACCAGAAAAAAGTTTATACAAGTCAATTAAAAAAAGTGTATAGTGAAGTTCAGCAAGCTGCATTGAAATACAAAACTGAACGTAATGCAATAAATTTACGTGAAGCGGGATTAACTTCACAAGCAAAAATAAAAGCATTTTTACAAGATAATTTTAATGTAATTGCAGATTGTGCTTCAACCGTAAAAGAACCCTGTTTTACTTCAACATATACGGATTTGAACGGAACCGTTCATAATGCAGGTGATTCGTGGGGTGCTGCCTCATGTGTCACTCTCGCAAGTGGTGCCAGTATAATTCTTGATTATCCAGCGTATTACACAACTACAGTAAATGGGGTAACTTCATATTACGGTCACATGGTAATTGATGTTAACGGGCTGAAAGGTCCGAATAAAGGTGGGCGCGATATATTCTTTGCAGAATTTTATGATGATGGTTCAATAGATGTTCAGGGTGCTACTCCAGAATGTAAATCTCAGGGAGTTTGCACAGGTAACAAAAGCTTAAAAGATATTCGTGAAGCATACTATAATTCAACTTGTAAATCAGGAAGATACGGCGCGGGCTGTATTGGTAAAATTATCAATGATAACTGGGAAATGAATTATTAAAGAATCGCTATAACAAGTTCCCCTCTAAATTTTTTAGAGGGGAACTTGTTATAATCTATCTTAAAGATATTTACCGAACAATCATAAATGATTTTAGGCTTCTTCCCGCGCCGTCTCCGACGGAGGTAACATTATATTTATTAAGGTAATTCATTGAAGTGGAACTGCCGCCGTCGAATGCCATGGCTCTGTCCCAGCCAAGACTTTTAACATAATCATGAACTTCATACATATCCATAGGGTGTTTATCCGTGATTATAAGAATATGTACATCATCACCCTTCAGTCCTATAATTGTTCTTGATGTTTTGTGGAGCACCGAACAGCTTTCCCTTACAATTTCCCCGTCTTTTTTCTCAATAAAAAACTCTTCTTCAAGTCTAAGCTGCGGGTAGACAAGAGGGCCGCCCTGTGCGGAAGTTATTAATGCACAGCCGAAATCAACGGAACTTTTGTGCGGAACGATTTCATATCTGTATTGTCCTCTATCGCATTCAAGTATCCTAAATTCAGTTCTGTTAAGGATTTTATCCATATTTCTTCTTAATACGGGATTATATAAAATAGATTCGTTTACCTGAGGATCTTCCATTGTGATTCTGTCGGTTACAATATAAGACATTGATTTCTGGTTCTCCGGATCAAAATACCCCGCATTTATTGTTAATTTAGCTCGACCTCTCTGGTGGGCTTCCTTATTTGTTATCAAGCCTTCCGAACTTACAAATTTAATACGTTTTTTTATTTTGTCACCGGACAGTACAATGTGATAAATCCCATCATTGTATGTCACTTCTATGGGTCCGGATTTTGCAGAATTTGAAAACATAAGTAATGCGATAAGTAAAAAGAATATTTTTTTCATAGTTTATAAATCCTTTGATTTGTAAAATACCACGATAGCGCATAAGAATGCAAAAGGCGGGAAAATTGCTGTAATAAACGGATGGAGTACTCCTTTTTCTGCCAGAAGATCAAAAAACGGCAGGGTTATATAATATAGGAAAATACATCCTATTGCAATTGTAAACCCAACTAATCTCTGTTCTCTCGGTTTGCTGAAGCCGAGAAGGGTCCCCATTATTGCAAGCAAAACGCATACAAACGGATGGAAAAATCTTTGGAGATATTTATTTAACATATATCTGTATTCTTCATCAAGCCCTTCTTTTTTAAGAAGTTTGATATAATTATTTAAATCATGGTTATTTATTTCCCGCTCTTTTTTAACGGAATATGTCATAAGAGTGAAAGCATTTTTAGCAGTTTCACCTTCTAAAATGTCCATTTTAGGCAATTGGGCAATATCAATGAATATTCCGTCATTAGAGATTTTATATTGTGTAATATCATATAATTCCCATTTGTCGGGCAGATTTTTACCAGTTTTGGCGTGGAAAATATTTTTAAGCTGATGTACATCGGTGTATTGCTTCTTTGAAAAGTCAAGTACAATTACATTGTACATTGTATCTTTTGAAAATTTAGAAATAACTACTGCTGTTTTAGGCACTCCTTCTTCATCTTTTTGCGTGTAAATGTATTGTGTTGTAACATATCCGCCTCTGAGGGCAATGGACTTATTAACAGACATTGGAATTAGTTTGTCATAAGTAACAAAACACATCCAGGTTACAATTAAGCTCAAAACAATAACGGGTGCCGCAATTCTTTGAAATGAGAGCCCTACTGCCCTGAAAATTGTGAGTTCGGAATCTTTACTCAATTTGTCAAAAGTAAATAATGTACCTAAAAGGAGTCCTACCGGAAATGCTTTCCCAAGGATTTTCGGTAATTCATAAAACAGTATAAGTATAGCGGTTTTTACTCCGTATTCACCGGCTAAAGTCCTTTTAATCGTGTTTAAAAGCATCTCAGGAGCAATCCAAACTACAGTGAAAAGTAAGATTGCAACTATTGTTGCCATCATTACCTGCATAAAAATATATCTGTCATAAATTGTTATCTTCGGAAGTAATTTCATTACAGAGCAAAATCCTTTCCTAAATAAAATTCTTTTGCCACAGGGTCAACGGCTACATCTTCGCTTTTTCCCTGAATTTTTATTTTTCCGTCAAATATTACATAAGCTCTGTCCGTGATAGAAAGAGTTGCCTTCGGGTTGTGGTCGGTTATAAGAACTCCAAGCCCTTTATCTTCTGATATTTTTCTGATATTGTCTTTAATTTCCCCGATTGCTATCGGGTCAATACCGGCGAAAGGTTCATCCAAAAGCATAAAATCAGGACTTGCAGCCAGTGCTCTTGCTATTTCAACCCTTCTTCTTTCTCCACCTGAAAGTGATACCGCAGCATAAGATCGTAATCTTGCAATACCAAATTCAGTTAAAAGTTCTTCCAGTTTTCGTTTCTTTTCATCAACGGTCAGTTTGTCGTTCATCTCAAGAACGAGTTTGATATTATCCTCTACTGACAATTTTCTGAAAATAGAAGCTTCCTGCGGGAGATATCCAATTCCTGCTCGTGCACGTTCATTCATAGGCCATGTCGTAATATCTTCGCCATCTAAAAATATATGTCCTTTATTAGGTTTGACAAGTCCTACAACCATATAGAAAGTTGTTGTCTTTCCCGCTCCGTTAGGTCCTAAAAGACACACAACTTCTCCTTTGCTCATCTCAAAAGAAATATCATTTACAACGCTTCTGTCGCCGTATATTTTAATAAGATTTCTAGCCTCAATTCTCATTTCATACCCCTTTTGTTCATAACAGTATTTTACTTGAAAAAATTTTTTATTGCAATTGTTTGATGTCTGAAAGACTTGAATTCTTCTGAAAAAATGCTATAATATATATATCGGTTGGATAATTATTTATGTGAGGTATAAATGAAAAATAAAAAGAAAGCATTCACTCTTGCAGAAGTTTTGGTCACAATGGGTATTATTGGTGTTGTTGCCGCAATGACGGTTCCAAACCTTGTAAAGAACTATCAAAATCAAGCTCTTGTTACAGCACTTCATAAATTTTACACTGAATTTTCACAGGCGATACAGCTTTATATGTCTGATCAGAAAGTAGAGACTCTGACTGAGACAGACTTATATAATAATAATGCTAATCTGCAGGCGTTTATTAATAACTATTTTAAGATAGTTTCCCGTTGCGGAAACAGTTACACTTCAAACGGCGGGGCGAAATGTTTTTCGTCAGACCAATATTATTCAATAAATAGTGATAATGGACGATCTTTGTCTTCTCTAACCTGTAACGGCTTAGCATTTACACTTGCAAGCGGTGCGGCTGTTTGTGCTGAAACAAGTGCAGCAGTGCCTCTGTATTTTGAAGTTGATGTAAATGGAGCGCAGGCACCAAATACTTTTGGAAGAGATTTTTTCGCAATTTGGGTAAATAACAATGGTGAATTGTATGATAAGAATTTTCAGGATAATAATAATACAACTAACTTCTCAAAAGATGTAGGTTCACAAACAGGAGCATTCGGCCGTATAATGAATGACGGTTGGAAAATGAACTATTAATTTTTTTAAATAAGTAAGAAATTAAAAAACACTCTTATAAAGAGTGCTTTTTAATTTCTATGATAAAAATATTAATAATTGTAAATATATATTTTTTATATGTTATAGATATCTTTTTTGGTGGAATACATGTGTTATAAACCATTTTCTTTTTCTTTATTTTCTCCTACACACTAACCTTTTACCAAATTTTGATATGGCCGTGAACAACGGCTATTTTTATGAAAGGATACTCCTTTAAACCCGCAGTCATAGTCGCGGATTACAGGCAGACGCAAATTACTCCGTTTATCTTTGCGCCTGCCTGATGCTTTAGTACATTCCGATAATATTTCGGACTTCTTTAAGCACTTTTTGCGCTTCAATACGTGCTTTTTCAGAGCCTTCTTTTATAATCCGTTCAACTTCCTGCGGGTTGTCTTCATAGTATTTGCGCTTTTCTCTTATCGGAGCAAATTTTTCATTGATTACTTTGCCTAGTTGCCGTTTGCAGTCGGCACATCCTCGCAGCCCCTTTTCACATTCGCATATTACTGTTTGAACCTGTTCTTCATTGCCGAAAATCTGCCAGTATTTAAATGCAACTTCGCAATCATCCGGATGCCCGGGATCATCTTTTCTCATACGGCTTCTATCTGTTATGGCAGTCATAATTTTTTTTGCGGTAATTTCTTCTGTATCAGAAATTTTTATATCATTTTGGAAGGACTTACCCATTTTATTTCCGTCAAGTCCGCATATAAGCGCACAGTGATTTAACAATGGTTTAGGCTCATTAAAGAATTCCGTTTTATATAAATTATTAAATCTTCTTGCAATATCTCTTGTAATTTCAATATGTGCTACCTGGTCACTTCCAACGGGAACATAAGTTGAATTAAACATCATAATGTCTGCGCTCATCAATACAGGATACCCCATCAGCCCGTAATTAATTTGCGAACCTGCACCTTCCTTGGTTCTTAAAATTTTGGCCATATCTTTCAGGCACGGGTCGCGTTCTACCCAGTTTTGCGGTGTAATCATACCGAGATATATATTTAATTCGGCAATTTCCGGCACCAGTGATTGAACATATATTGTTGAAACTTCAGGATCTATTCCGCATGCAAGCCAGTCAATTACAACATCTTTAACATCTTCTCTGAGAGTTTCGGTTTTATCGAATTTTGTTGTAAGGGCGTGCCAGTCTGCGACAAAAAAATAGCTGTCATATTTGTGTTGAAGCTCAACCCAGTTTTGTATCACCCCTAAATAATGTCCGAAATGTAATTTCCCTGTCGGGCGCATACCCGATACTATTCTTTCTTTCATACAAGATCCTTTCTTTCTGCAGTTATTATAGCAGAAAGATAGTGCTAAATATTAAATATTTGAAAATTACATAACAAATATTATTAGAAGTTAATAAGTCGTTAAGACGATAAGACGTAAAGTCATAACGGTGCGCTAAAGCGCACGTAAAATATAATAATCTGCACTTAATGAAACATCGTCAAAGCGGATGCTGTTTGAG
>CALUQH010000021.1 GCA_944322885.1 Candidatus Gastranaerophilales bacterium
TGTTCGGGCGGTGCCGGCAGTAAGTGCACTCTCAAAACGGTAAGACCTATAAAATTCTTCTAATCTCTAATTGCTCTTAGTATCACAACTATAAAATTAGGGTCTTGAAGGCAAATAGCAATCCTTATTTAAGGATTGCTATTTTGTTTTAAATAAGGCTTTACCAATTTCAATTATTGTTTTATAATAACTGATATGAATCCTGAATGTGTATATCTGTTAGGTTATAAAATTAATACATTTGATTTTGAAACTGCTGTTGAATATGCAAATTCAATATCAGGTCAGGTTGTAACAATCAATCCCGAGATGATGAGTAATCCTGACATGAAAGATATAGTAAATTCTGCAGAGCTTGTAATTCCTGACGGAATAGGCGTTCAATTAGGATTGATGATATGCGGGCATAATGTAAAACGTATTGCGGGAATAGAGTTTGCTCACAGAATGCTTGCTGAAGCTGAAAAGAACAGACAGTCGGTTGCGCTTATTGGTGCAAAGCCTGAAGTTATTGAAAAAGCGAAAGAAAATATTCAAAAAGAATTTCCTAATCTTTATATAACTTATGTTCATGACGGATATTTTTCTGATACTGAAAAGATTTTAAAAGAAATTGAAATACGATGTCCGCGGCTTGTTCTTTGTGCTCTGGGTTCTCCGAAACAGGAAATGTTTATCACACAGGCAAAAAAGCTTCTCCCTGACTCTTTATTTATAGGAGTAGGCGGAAGTTTTGACGTGTGGTCGGGAATGGTAAAGCGTGCTCCGAAAATATATCGGGCATTTTGTCTGGAATGGCTTTACAGAACAATAAAAGAACCACAGAGATTCAAAAGAATTTTTCCGACATTGCCTTTGTTTGTTTTAAGAGTTTTGAAGGAACGTTTTGTTCCAAAGGGAGTTTAATATGCTGAGTGATATTGAAGTACAGAAACTTGAAAATTTGTGTAAAGAAAACAGATTAAATGTTTTAAAAATGGTGTATAATGCCCAATCAGGTCATATTGGCGGTGCTTTTTCCGCAACGGAAATTATGACTGTTCTGTACCACAAATGTATGAAAACTTGTCCTAAATGGACAAAGGATAAGAATTTTCAATACCGTGACAGATTCGTACTCTCTAAAGGACACGCATCTTCTATTCTCTATTCTGTTCTTTCACAGCTGGGATATTTTCCTAAAGAAGAGCTTATGACTTTTAGAATTTTCGGCTCAAGACTTCAGGGGCATCCTGTGCCGATTTGTCCCGGAGTTGATGCTGCAACGGGTTCTTTAGGTCAGGGATTATCTATAGCCTGCGGTATGGCTATGGGGTTAAGACTGGATAAAAATCCTGCAAATGTATTCTGTTTGCTCGGGGATGGAGAATTGCAGGAGGGAAGCGTTTGGGAAGCTTTTATGCATGCTGCAAATGAAAAACTTAATAATCTTGTCGCAATTATTGACAGAAACAAGCTCCAGATAGACGGTTGTACTGAGATTATAAAATCACTTGATCCGCTGGCTGATAAATTAAGAGCTTTTAACTGGAATGTTGCAGAGATTAGCGGTCACGATATCAGCGCTGTTTATGATGCTATAGAAACTGCAAAGAAATCTGATAAACCTGCTGTAATTATTGCAGATACAATAAAAGGCAAGGGTGTAAGCTTCATGGAAAACAATGCCGGTTGGCATGGAAAAGCTCCGAATAAAGATGATTTTGAAAAAGCCATTAAAGAATTGCAGGAAATTTAATTAAATTTATATAAATTTTGTTAAATACGGACTTCCCAAACCTGAAAAAGTATGTTATAATATATATTGTGATATTAAGAGTAAATTTTGGGGGTTGAATGATTAAAAAATTTTCTGTGTTTAAAGCCTACACTTTAGCTGAAATAGTAATAGTAATGTTAATTATTTCTGTAGTAGTCGCAGTCACCATAGGTGTAACAAAGAAAAAACTTGATTCAACAATTTCTTACAGTTATTATTCAGCTTATGAGTCATTAAAAGATGTTTCACGGGCTTTGCTGACAGATTTTAATCCTCAGAATGAGAATTATCAGGCATCAAGAATACCTTTGGAAATTTTAGCCCTGGCTTCGGGGCATAATTCATACACAAATCTTTTGCGTAGTATCTGGATACAGCCTGCGAATGCTTACAATGTAACAACAGGTTCTTTAGATAACATAGGTACAAACCCTGGCAATTGCCCTAATGTTAGTTGTCCTCCAGGGCAGGTTCAAGATCCTGCCACATGTGGGTGTAAGACTTCACTTGACAGTCCCTGTCAAATTTCAAGTTGTCCGCAGGGATATTATTTGTCCAATGGTCATACGCGTAATTGTTACTGTAAACCCAATCCTCCCGGAGGGAGCACCACCGGTTGTACTGAAGCTCAACGAACTAATTGTAAAAATTTGGGTGGTATTTTTAATTCCGTGTCATGTCAGTGTCAGATAAAGCCTAATCTTGATCTTGGCTCTGGCGGTTGTCTGGCATCTGATAGGCAAGCTTGTATAGCACAGGGCGGATTTTTTAATAGCATCGGATGTAAATGTGAATTGCCTGACGAACCTACATGTACAATAACAGAGTGTCCATCAGGTCAGCACTTAGTCGACGGAGATA
>CALUQH010000022.1 GCA_944322885.1 Candidatus Gastranaerophilales bacterium
ATAAAGAAATCATCAAAAGAACAACACCCAGAGCAATATTCAAACTTATACAAAAATTAACAACCCAGTTTGGAAGCTCAACAAGCAACAGAACAATAAGCAATAGTACAAATATTGCCATAAAAACTTCGCTTAAATTTGTTCCTCCGCCTTGAGCCTGTTCCTGTGCCATTAAATTTCCTTCAGAGCCTCACTTATTACCGACAATTGTGTTTCTATTGTCGCATCTATTACACCGTTATTGGTTGTAACCATACAACCGCCTTCCATTATTGTTTCATCCGGGACAATGAGAACCTTAGCTTCCAGTCCTGCAGTGTTCAATAATTCCGGGATTTCAGCTTTTAACATCGAAGCCTGCATAGGATTTACCTTCAACGTGATTTTTGTTTCCTCTTTGGAAAGCCCTTTCAATATATCCAAAAGGTTATTTAAAATTATTGAAGAATCCTGCTGTATTTCTTTTTTAATAATTTTTTTTGCAATATCAAGGCTGATTTCAAGAATATTCGGAGCAATATAATCAAATACTTCCTGCTTAGCCGACATAAAACCGGTTATCGCATTTTTAACTTCATCAATATCAGATTTTGCCTGAGTCAAACCATCCTGATAACCTTCTTTTGCGGCAGCTTCTTTTATACTCTGCGCCTCTTCTCTTGCACGTGAAATAAGGTTTCTGTCGTCAATTCTCCTGAAACCTCTTCTTCTGTCACCGCGTCTGCGTTCCTGACGCTGTTTAAAATCTATATTATCAAGGTTGAACAGGTCTATTGTTTCCTCTTCTTTTTCAACCTTAATTTCAGGTTCTTTTTCAACCTGTTCTTCAACATTTTCATTTTGCGGAACAGGCTTAGATGATTTCTTTTTTATAATCATGATTAATTGTATTATACACTATCTTCGATATGTGTGGCAATAATATTTGCAACTTTCGGAGGCATTTCTAAGTACTCTCCCTCTAAAGCCGTGAATACAAACCTTTTAACCTTAACCCGCTCCGCTCTTAAAATACTTTCAAGCTGTGATTTATCTAAATATTGTGAAACATTTTGAATTTTATTAACTATTTTTGAAGGCGCCAAATCTTGATGAACAGAAGGGAGAGAGGTCTTAATTTCTTCCAGACAACGCATTGTTATCCCCGGATCAACTTTGTCCCCCAGATCCGGCATTCCCATAAATTTTATAACAGAATTTGCATCATCGGGATTAAATTTATTCAAAATTGTCTGAACTTTTTCCTGTTTCATTTTTTGGAACAATAATGCAAGAGTTGCAAGTTTAAATACTTTTGCATCGCCGCCGAGAGGTGCTTGAACAGGAGCACCAGGCGAAATCGGACCTTGCTGTTGCTGAACTTCTTGATTTTGAGCTTGTTGCGCCTGCTGCTGTTCAGCCTGAGCCTGTTCCTGCATCATTGTATCAATATTAGACTGGCTTGCTGCCTGTTCCATCAAACCTTCATCTATTAAATTTTTATCTTTAAGCTCTGCAATACAGTCCAAATAGGTCTTTTTAACATGGTGTTCAATAAGCTGCAAACACTGTTCCTGAGGCAGAGCCTGATGATAAGCATTTTTTGCCACCTCAAATATTGTAAATGCAATTTTCTGCATAATCGGGTCCCAGTATTGCTGCGGTATTCCCGAACGTATCAAGTCCACCGATTTATGGAAAGACCATTCCGCAATGATTTGAGTAATCATCATTGCCTGATCAAGATTAAAATTCATCTGGTTATCATCATTCAATGCCTGTCCGGCGATGGTTGAAAAATTCAAAAGAGTATTTGCAACATAATTTTTCTGGTTATCGTCAAAATCCTTAGGGATTAATTCCAGAGCCTGCTGTGCTAAATTCTGTGCAAAACCTTTATAATCAAATCCTTCTATTGCCATCTTTTATACCATAGCTTACGACTGCTTTTAAGGCGCTTTTAGCTTATCTTACATTAACTCCATTATCTTTAGTACTGTCGCTTTGTTTAGTCAACGCACTCGGGGAGCTTTACCAATCTGAACTCGATTCTATGCTTAATCTTATCCCTCGCACCTCTTTTGCTTTATAAGTCTCCTTTCTTTTATTTAGCCTGCCCTCTTGCCTTCCGGACTTCCGTCTTCTAAACTACCCTTGCTCAATCCAGCTTTTTATCTTTTCACCCGCTTCATCATCGGCATCCGACAATTCTGCAGAAAGATTAGATAATGTGTCCACAAGCTGATCTGGAGTTTGCTGTTGGATATAACCTCTCTGCTGCTGTTCAACGAGTCCCTGTGCCAGTTCGGACTGTCTTTCCGTCAATTGCGCTGCACGCTGATTAATATCCATCAATTGTTTTTCCTGCTGTGCGGTTTTTTGTCTGAGCTGTTCAACTTCGCGTCTGTTTGCTTCCTGTATCTGCTGAACTTTATTGGAAACAGCTTTAAATACTATTATTAAACCGATTGCACTAAGCGCGATTGCAAGCCACCATGGATTCCCTGTTTCATCCGGTTTCGGCAGATTGGCAGGTCTGTCGGAAGCCAGATAAGGATCTGTAGAATCTGAAAATGCTATTGAAACATTTTCCGGATCAACTTTCGGGCTTGCGGCTTTTGCAATTAATTCTTTTAATTCTTCAAGAGTCGTATTTGACGGAAGAGCATTTTTATCTAATGTTACCGCAATTGAAATATCTTCTACAACTCCCGGTTTTATATATTCGTTTGTTTGTGTCTTGGTAACCCCGTATTGGGTTTCTCTTGCTGTTCTTGAATAGTTTCTGTTCTGGCTGGAATCTGAAGAACCGTTCGGAAGCCCGTTCGGAAGATATACGCTCACTGCATTTACATTTCTGTTTGTATCATTTGTTCTGTCGCCTAAACCTTCAGAGAAAGTTTGTTCAGTTACTGAAGCCTTTCTCTCAGGGTCATAATCTATTGTAAACTTTTCAACAGGAGCCTGACGAAGGAATGTGCTTACGGTTGCTACATAATTTCCCTGCCCGATAAGTCTGTCCAGCTGCTGATTAACCTTCGTAGTCATATACTTATCATTTTCTTCCAGGCGTCTGAGCATTTCATCTTCCGCATTCATAATACTGTGGTAGGTGTTTCCGTTTGTATCAGTTATGGCAATATTTTCAGCTGTTAATCCCGTAACACTTCCGAGAAGAAGATTTGTAATAGCTTTAACTTTAAGCTGATCGAGCTTGGATGAATCTTTTGCCAGAGTAATTTGAACAGTTGCCGTAACGGGTTTTTGCATTGAGATAAACATAGTCTGTTCCGGAATTGAAATAAATACCGAAGCATTGTCAACTCCGTCAATTCGTCTTATAAGTCTTGAAAGTTCCCCGTTAATAGCTCTTGAAAGCCTTATTTTTTTGTCTTCTTTAGTTGATGTAAAATCACCTTTGTCAAAAATTTCAAGTCCTACATTTTGATCCATAAGACCGCTTTGAACAATCTGGATTAAAGCCAAATCTCTATCAGTTGTGTAGCAAGCTTTTCTGCCGGTTTTACAGTCGCCTTTTTTCAGGTAAAGAATAGATTTTGTACCGTCCAGTCTTCTGCTGACCGCAATATCATATTTCGCAAGAAGCGCTTGAATTTCAATAGCTTTTCCCGCGTTATCCGTTGTTAAAAGATCCACATTCTCTTTTAAAGGTTCACCTGTTATTTCCGTACCGCCTGCGGATTTGTTAGAAGAACTTACAATTCCTATAGTGATAAACAGAGCCAGTAATAAAATAACTCCGCCGATTATCCCGTATAATAAAGGTTTATTCTCCAGTATCTTTGAAAAATCCATTCTTTGTCCTCTTTGCACTTATCACATAAATTGTTATGCTGTGCCCAAATCTGATTTAAAACTTTCCTAATCTTATTTTACACCTGAATTTGCATAACCTTGTCATACGCTTGTATGACTTTTCCGGTGATTTGAGTTGCAACGTTAATACTAATTTCCGATTTTGCCATAGCAGTCATAACATCATGGATATCAACATTGCCGTTTCCAGACATAACATCTTTCAACAGATTATCAGGAGCATTAAGTTCGGTATTAAGGTTTTCGACCAGACCTGACATTACCTGTTTAAAATCAGGTGATGCGTTATCTTCAACTCTTGACATTCTGACAGACGGTGTCATACCCGTATCAAGTTTGGTATGTTGAATTCTGCCCGCCAAATCATATTGAGGATAAAAACTGTCCATTAAATCTACCTGCCTTTCTATATTTATCATACATTAATATTTGCTGATTTTATACAGATAACAGGCAAAAATCCTCCAAATTCAGTAGGTAATTTAAGGAATTTAGGTCGAACTTACTACCTGCCAGCATAAATTTAATGATTTTTTTTAGAAAAGCAAGTTAGTATGAGGTTTTATTCCTCTTCAAGTTCGCGTCTTATATCATCAACCGTTACATGCAAAACAGGAGAATTTTCATCTTTTCTCAAAACAACATCTTTTATACCTGATTGAACAATAAATCTTTTACACAGAATACAAATAAAATTATGCCCCCAGATATACATTGTAGAACCTTTGCATCTGTCCTGGCCAGCTTGAATTATAGCATTTTGCTCCGCATGAATTGAACGGCAGGTTTCATATCTGGTTCCCGAAGGAATATTATGTTTAATTCTGTAGCATTCACCGCGTTCATAGCAAGATTCAACTTTAGAAGGCGTTCCGTTATATCCGGTTGCTTTAATTTTTTTATCATCACCTACAATTACAGCCCCTACCTGAGCTCTTATACAATTAGATCTGCTTGCACATGTTTTTGCAAGGTCTAAAAAGTAATCTTCCCATGATTTAATTTCCATAACTTTCCTCCGCACATATTGTATTATAAAAGAATTACGCTTGCAAATATTTCTTTATATAATATCATAAACCTATGTTTAATTTATTTAGAAAAAAACCGCTTAAAACAATTGATAAAGTGTCTCTTGAACAAATAATTACACAAGCAAAAGAAAGCGGTGTTACAAACGATAAAAATGGCGTAATAATATCTCTTACATCTTTTCCCCAAAGAATGTATGAAATTCACTTTACCTTATATTCTCTGCTTACTCAAACCGTGAAACCTTCAAAAGTCATTTTATGGCTGGGGGAAGAACAGTTTCCAAACAGAGAAAAAGACATTCCTGAAAAAGTTTTAAAACTAAAAGATATTGGCTTAACTATAGGCTGGCATAAAAATTTACGTTCATATACAAAGCTTATTCCTGCATTAAAAAATTACCCTGATAATATTATTGTTACTGCCGATGACGATATATATTATGAAAAAGATTGGCTCGAAAGACTCATAAATACCTATGAAACTAACCCAAACTACATTGTATGCCACAGAGCACATAAAGTTAAACTTTCAAAAACGGGTATTGCACCATATAAAAAATGGCCTAAAAAAATAAAAAACTGCAAACCTTCTTATTTAAACTTCCTTACGGGTGTCGGAGGTGTTTTATATCCTTCCGGTTGTTTGTATAAAGACGTTTTAAACGAAAAATTATTTACTGAATTAGCTCCAAATGCTGATGATGTTTGGTTTTGGGCAATGGCTGTCTTGAATGAAACAAAAATTGCCGTAGCAAAAAACAAAATTACAGAACTTACTTATGTTAACCCAGAAAGAGAAAGAGGGTTGACAAATGAAATTACCCTGTTTTCTTCCAATAAAAAAGGCGGAAATGATTTACAGATTGAACAAGTACTAAACCATTATCCGCAAATTATAAGTATATTGAAAAACAGTTAATAATACTCTTATTGCCTGTAATTTCTTATACCAGTTGTAATCATTGCGATACCATATTTATCGCATACATCAATTAAACTTTGATCCTTGATAGAACCGCCAGGCTGAATAATTAAACTTATTCTGGATTGAACCGCTAAATATATACAATCTTCCGCGGTTAAAACTGCATCAGATGCCAAAACAGCTTCTTTAGAACCGTCACATGCATAATTCAGAGCATGTTCAACAGCCGTTATTGCATTTGTCTGCCCCTGAGTAATTGCTACAGCTTTAAAATCCTTTGCAATTACAACAGAATTTGTCTTGGCATGTTTTACAACCTTCCATGCAAAAACAGCGTCTTCAATCTGTTCCGAAGTAGGTTTTTCTCTTGTCACAACCTTAAACTTATCTTTATCCAGCTCGCTGTTATTCCTATCCTGAACAAGAGCCCCAAACGGTGTTAAAATAATTTCTTCTACAGTTAATCTTCTGTATTCCTTCAATGATGTATTTAATTTAACCAGTTTAATATCAGAGTTGTCTTTAAATAACTCTATTGCCTTTGGCTCATAATCGGGAGCGACAACAACTTCAACGGCCATAGAGTTAAGGTGTTTGGCAACTTCTTCATCAACAGGTTTTGAAAAACCAACAACACCGTAAAAAGAACTAATCGGGTCGCAGTCAAATGCTTTTGTATAAGCCTCATACAAAGAACGCCCCAGAGCAACTCCGCAGGGCTTTGTATGTCTTATAATTGCAACACAATTAACATCATAAAACTCGCTTACTACATTAACAGCTTCCGTAACGTTTAAAATATTATTGAAAGTAAGTTCTTTCTCGTTTACGACTTCATAATCAACCATTTTGCCCGTTTTATAAACAGCACCTTTCTGGTGAGGGTTTTCTCCGTATTGAAGATCCTTTAATTTTTCAAAACTGAATGTTTTAAACTGCTTATCCCCGCATTGTTCAGTAAACAGTGAAGATACAGCCCTATCATAGTTTGAACTTATATAAAATGCCTTTGCAGCAAGTTTTAACCTTCCGAATTCATTTGCGTTCAAGGCAACATAATAGTCTACCTTATCGGTTATTACAGTTACATTTTTATAATTTTTAGCCGCCGCTCTTAAGAGTGTTATGCCCGAAATATCAATTTTTGAAATAACATCCTCAGTATCACCAGATTCTAATGCCAATTTTTCAAAAGGACATAAATTTACAACTACCATATCAAAAGGTTTTATCGCAACACGTTCCAAATCAGTCAGAAGTTTTGAGTCATTACTGTTTGCCAGTACCGCAGCCAGAATTGTTTCGCTCAAAAAATTATATTCAGCCGTCAACAAACCGGAAGTACTCGAAAACTCAGAGGCGTTAATTACTTCCAAATCCGCATTTTTTAATAATTCATAAGTATCTCCCGGTGCCACAATTTCATAATCAAATTTTTCTACAAGATTCTTTGCAAAATCTATTAATCCTACTTTGTCATATACACTGATAAATGCTCGTCTTTTCATTTTTATACCAAACTTATCCCTGAAAGAATAAGCCCCTTTCTTATTTTATTGTTATTTTATTATATCATTATAATCAAAATTTGATGTTTTCTTAGCATTTCGTAACTATTTTGTGAATTTCTTGAAATAATTTTTTTGCTATATTATAATCAAATCTGAAAGAGGGAAATGATGGTAAGTAACAGAATTACAGAAGGCGTAGGGAAAAAAATAGTCGAAGCCTTAAAGCAACAATCAGATATTGAAATCCAAAGTGTAGTAGATAATCCGATAGATTCAAACAGTCTGCCTAATAACAGTTCTGATATTGAATTTGTTGAAAATGAGACAGATAATATAACAGACTACCAGCATCAAGAAGAATTACAATCACATTTTGCTGACGAAAGTATAGAAACACATACTAATCAGTATACTGCTCCGGGAATGATGTCATTTACGCAACAAACATCAATGCAGGACTCTTTTACTTCTGATTTGGAAGGATTTGAAATTCCTGCAAATGTTGCAGTTTTAAAACAATTAATTAATCAATTACCGGCAGGAGTTTCAAAACAAACAGGTGCACAAATTATTAAACAAACTATGGAAGCACTGGGGATTTCAATGAAAAGCGTTTTACAGGAAGCCCAGCAGGTTCAGGAAAGTTTAAATAACTCATCAAGAGAATGTCAGGCATCAATTATGGAATACAAAAAACAAATAGGTGTTCTTGAAAGACAATCTCAAAAATATCAAAGACAATATTCAGCTCTGAATGATATTATAAGTTTATTTATTCAAACAAATATCTAAAAAATCGGTTATCTCTAACCGATTTTTTTTATCTATATGTAAATGATGATTGAATGTTTTTATCTATCATACCCTGACATGATTGATATTCTGCATCTATCATCTTCAATCTTGATTGATATGAAAGCATCTGGGCATCCAGTTTTTGTTCCAGAACTTTTAATTTCGCCTGTCGCTGCTGAAGCATCTTGGTTGTCGGAGAATCAGGGTCAAAATCATTGCCGACTTCCATCAAATCACTGACTGATTTTGATAACCCCATTTTCGCCTGGGTAATCAACATTATTTTATATTCCAGATCTAACCTGGTTTGTTGAAGATACAATAATCTGATTTGTGAGTTGACTAATCCCATTTTATTTTTCCCTTATCTTGTTTCATTGAGATGGCTACCTCTGAGAAACGCGTGCTGATTGTTTTCTGCAATCAGCTGTTCCATCTTTTGAAACTGGTGGCGGTGATAGTTTAATCTATACTGAGCCATCTTTCGTTTCTTATTCATTGTCAGGAATTCTTTTAATCCCTCAACAAATGAATTTGCCATTGCTTTTATAGGATTCTTTCTTATCAGAAAGTTTTTTGAATATATCAAGAAATCAAATAATCTTTTTATATTCATCTCTAAAGTATCACGAAGCATTTTTCTCCTTACACTTTAGACATACATGTATATTAAAACAATTTGAAATCAAATATTGCCATGTTTGTTAACATTTGCTTAACATGTCTTAACTATTTGCAGCCTAAAGTATTTTTGTATACTTTTTTTATTACGGACAATTTTAGATGAAACTTTAATAAAATAAAAAAACTTGTAAAATAATTTTACAAGTTTTGAATTGCCTTACTGTCACTTTCAATTGACTCTTTGAGCATCTTTTTAACAACGTCGCCCTGAGTATCAAGCATTTTGCATACAGTTTCTATATTACGAACCTTATTTGAAAGTATTGTATCAGCATTTGCCGTAATATTTCCTGTAACATTTTGATAAGCAGCCAGAGCAGCAGACGAGGTGCCCTGCATTAAATTTCCCATAACCAGAGCCGGAAGCCCGTATTCTCCTAAATAAGGAGCCGCAGCCTGCATTATACCGCCCCATCCTGAAATAACACCAGCCACCGGAAGTACCAAGTTTTTCATAGAAAATCCGTAGCCGTTTACTGCTCCAAGGCCGTATGCCGCAGCACTTGCAACATCGGCAATTCCGCCTATACCGGAAGCATAACCTGTTGCAACTCCGCTGTCAGTACCCCATCCGCTGACAATTGAAGAAGCACCTCCAGTCGCATAACCGTCAAGTCCCCATGATATCGGAGCCGCACCATTCGGGAATCCAGAATAATTGTATAATGAATCTATTCCGTAAGAAGAACCACCACTAAATGAGGACGCGTATGAAGTTCCTGGAACATTCATTGACTCTGATGCACCAAAAACGGCAGCAAAAGATGACGGCGCCAACAAACTTGCAAGATTATATAAAAAACCGCCGGTCATTCCGAAACCTGACCCTAAACCGTTTCCAGAAACAGTCAAATCTCTGAGCTGGTCATAAGTTTCCCACAATTGGGCTTTTGCATCGCCGCTTGCCGAACTAAATTTATTTGCTATTACTAAATAACTGTCGTTTTTGTATGACATTTGAACCTCTTATTCTATTAACTATAACTATTCAAAAGTTTTGAATGTGGATTCGATATTCTTTTCAATTACTTTCTGAACAGCTTCCATTTCTGTTTGCAAAGCCTCTTGTTCTGTATCCAGCTGTCTTAAACGCAGTTCAAGAGTTCTGTCTTCTTCCTGAATTTTTTCTGTTTTCGCATTTATATCTGCAATTGCTTTTTCATAAACCTGCATATCATAATTATACTGGTTCATTGCATCCTGATATGCATTCTCATCAGTAATAGTTTCAGTATTTAGGGTGTACGTTGCTGATGAATCTTCAAATCTTATACTCTGTGCCCGCCCTGATTCATCAAAATCAACAAATGCTTTTTGGGTTTGCTCAATCCTTGTTTCAATATTTTCTGCATAATAAGCTTTTAATTTACTTTGATTTTCCGTAGGTGTTGCAGGGTCAGTAGCGGATATTGCAGAAGCAGTCAAATCTTCAAGACTAGCGAAATACCGTCTGCCCTGATATTCCCATGTATAAATACTGTCAGATGTAGCAAAACCTTCTGTCGGGAATTGTTCACAAATTTTTTCATAAGCAAGCTTTTGATCCGGGTCTGTTTCGTCATAAGCAGATAATTCACAATTACCTACATAAGTCGGGACACCGGACTGTACGGAATAAGTATTTGCATCTGCCGTTCCCGCAACGGCATTTTCCAATTCAGTACGTGTTGTAAAATTCATATTACCGTTTGCATCTGTATAAACAAAAATATTCGCAGGATCTTCATTTGCAAGAGCAGTATAATCCTGACAAATTCTTTCAAAGTTATTTCTCTGTTCCTCAACCAAAGAATCATAATTTGTAAGTTGTGTACCGCCTATGCTATATACATCCTGTTGATCATCATAGGTAACATCTCCTCTTGCAACAGAATCCTGAACTGCAGAAGTTCCCAAAATAACCTGAGGATTAGATCTATTTACCTGAACTCCCGTATAAACATCTGCATTATGATAATGAGTTATCAGGTAATTATAATTCGGATCATCAGTAATTGATGTCATATCTGTTATTGTTTCGCCATAAGTTCCGTCCTGATATGAATACTGTACAGTTGTATAATCCTGAGTGCTCGGTGCTGTAGGCACTTCCAAGGCAAGCAGCTCATTAAATGTATTTGCACTTTGATTGGCCAGAGCTGTTCGAGCCTGATTTATCTGTTGTCCTTCATATTCTACATTAGTCTTTCTAGCTGTTAATCCTAAATATCTTGCCTGTGAAGCCGCCATACCCATAGTGGTCACTCTCCTCTGTATAAAATTTCTACCTTACAGTTTATTTAATAATGA
This sequence comes from Candidatus Gastranaerophilales bacterium, assembly GCA_944322885.1. Taxonomy (GTDB): domain Bacteria; phylum Cyanobacteriota; class Vampirovibrionia; order Gastranaerophilales; family Gastranaerophilaceae; genus Stercorousia. The sequence continues at coordinate 11,055 of CALUQH010000022.1, forward strand.
CGTTTTTTACAAAGTCAACATTACTATAATAATTATACGGTATTAATTTAAATATATATATAGCAAATCCTAAAAAATCATTCATTTGAACGAATAAAAACATCAGATTTCATACAAAAAAGCGGGATTTTTACAACCCGCTTTTATTTTTTAATATTTATTAATTGAAACTATTCATCTTCACTTGTCTGTTCGGTTTCTTTTGATTCGAATTTATCCGGATTTACAGTCAAAGCAATACGTTTATCAGTCGGATTAAATTTGAGAATATAAGTATCAACTTTGTCACCGACCTGCAAAATACAGTCTTTTTGATTTTGCAATTCAACCACTTCTGCATGCGGCAATAATGCTTCAACACCAGGGAACACTTCAACGAAAGCACCAAAATGTTTAATTCTTGTAATAGTGCCTTCTACTTTATCGCCTTCCTTAATCTGTTTTTCAGCTTCTACCCATGGATCAGGTTCAAGATTCTTCAAACTCAATGAAACACGTTGTTTATCATGGTCAACTGCGATAACTTCAACATCAATTTTATCTCCGACATTTAAAATATCTGTAGGGTGATCAATCCAACGCCAGGAAAGCTGAGATAACGGAAGAAGCCCGTCAATTCCGCCTAAATCTACGAAAGCACCGAAATCTGTAATTCTTACGACATCACCTTTAACAATCTGGCCAGGTTCAATCTGTGCAAACACATTTTTTCTTGCTTCAACAGCACTATCGTCATAAACCTTTTTATTAGAAAGAATAAAGTTATTTTGTTGAGGTTCTAGTGTCAAAATTTTCAACTCAAGTTTTCCGCCAACTTCCAACTCGCTTTCTTTAGCACGCAACTGAGAAGAAGGGACAAAACCTCGTACACCAGAAACTTCAACAAGAACACCGCCTTTAACAATACCTGCAATAGTACCCAGAATCGTCTCATCAGCTTCTTTTGCCTTTTCAAGTTCTTTCCAGGCATAAGCCAAATCAACTTTTTTACGAGATAACAAAAACTTGCCGTCTTCATCTTCTTCTTTTATAATTAAAAATTCGTATTCCTTGCCTTTTTCAAATTTTTGTTCAATATTTTCATCTTTGTCAACAGCTTCACGAGTAGGGACAACTGCAATAGTTTTTGCACCAATATCAACCATTACACCCTGACTATCATAGCCGCAAACAATGCCCTTGACCAAATCCCCTTTTTGGAATTTGTAATCATACTTTTCCAATAATTCTTCAAAACTTAATTCTTCTGATGTCATTTTTACTCCATTGTCATAAGACACTACTGTATTTACCTTGCGACTATTGTAACAAATGTTTAAATATTTGTAAAGTTTTTGTAAACTTCTTTTACAGAGAATTGCCGACTGAAAAAGCAGAATACAAAATATATATTCTGCTTTTTTACAATTATTGAATATTTATTTTACAGATTAATTTTTTGTCCCGGCTTAAGAAATCCTTGTAGTTTGTCACATATAATTGCCAATTGATTTTTTACATGTTCAACACTTCCGGAAGCTCCACGCCCGCCAATAATTTTATTATCTTTTACAACAAAACAGTCACAAGCATCTTTACTCCAAGAAATATTTGCTAAGCTACCGTCCTTTAAAGAGATATTTTTAACTTGTCTGCCTAATCTTTGAGCACGATCTGCCAATAATTTTGTGATTGGAGCTATTTCCACCATTTCTAATCTTCCTTTCAATACTTTTACACATGCAGTTATATAAGTATAATAAAGATATAAAATTAATTAAATTTTGCTATTTTATTAATAATTATTTACAATCAAGATCTCAATGAAGCTATTAGTTCTTCAATTGTTTTTTCCTGAATTTCTATCTCTGCAATTCTCGATTTTGTCTGTTCTATCAAATCTTTTGGGGCATTAGCCACAAATTTCGGATTATTTATCCTACCTGAAAGAGATTTCTTTTCCGCAGTTAATTTATCCAATTTCTTTTGCTGCCTTGCAGCTTCTGCGTCCAAATCTATCAAATCAGCAAGCGGTAATATTATCTTTGAAGCAGAAACAACTGCAGTTGCACTCTTTGCCGGAACCGGAGCGTCCATATCGGCATAAGATATATTTTCTACCCTTGCAAGACGTTTAATATAAGACTCAATAGCTTCAAATATAGGTTTTTCTACTTTTTCCGCACGAATTTCAATATTGCATTTTATAGACGGCGAAATATTGAAGCTCTGGCGAACATTTCTTAATGATGTAATTGTTTCAAATACAAGTTCCATCTCTTGCGCTTCCTTAGCGAATACAAGTTCATCTTTGTAAACCGGGAAGTCTGCAACAATCAAAGCTTTTGTTTCTGTTTCCTTTGGAATTAACTGCCATACCTGCTCTGTAATATGAGGCATTACAGGATGGAGCATTCGCAAAGACATATCAAGAACATATCTTAATACTCTCTGGGTATTTGCTTTCAGAGTGTTGTCCTGAAGCTGAATTTTTGCGATTTCCACATACCAGTCGCAGTATGAATTCCAGAAGAAATCATAAAGCACATGTGCAACTTCGCCGATTCTGAATTCTTTAATATTATCATTCACTTCTTTTGCAGTTTTATTTAATTTATCTAAAATCCATTTATCAGCAATTGTAAGATTGTTAAAATCAATATATTTATTATCTACGCCATCAAGGTTCATCAAAACGAATCTTGACGCATTCCAGATTTTATTTGCGAAATTTCTTCCGTATTCAAATCTTTCTTCGCTCATTTTAATGTCCTGCCCGCCGTATGTGCATAAAGAAGTCATAGTAAATCTCAGAGCATCACAGCCGTATTTATCAATAATTTTAACAGGGTCAATCGTGTTGCCTTTTGATTTAGACATTTTTTGACCTTTTTCATCACGGATAAGGCCATGAATAAATACTGTTGAGAAAGGAGCTTTTCCGGTAAATTCCAATCCCATTGTAATCATTCTTGCAACCCAGAAGAAAATAATATCAAAACCGGTTACAAGAGTTGTTGTCGGATAGAATTTTTTGAAATCTACACTTTCAGTATTCGGCCAGCCCATAGTTGAAAACGGCCATAAACCTGATGAAAACCAGGTATCCAACACATCAGGGTCCTGTGTATAATGTTCTGGATCAGGATTTTCTCTTGCTACAATCATTTCTCCCGTTTCATTATGATAGTATGCCGGAATTTGATGTCCCCACCATAATTGACGGGATATGCACCAATCACGGATATTTTCCATCCAGCCCAGATAATTCTTTTCCCATCTGTCAGGTACAAATTTAATCCTGCCGTCTTTAACAGCCGCAATAGCTTCTTTTGCAAGAGGTGCCATTTTTACAAACCACTGTTCGGAAAGAAGCGGTTCAATTGTTGTACCGCAACGCTGACATTTACCTACATTGTGTTCATGGTCTCTTGTTCTGAGAAGAAAGTTATTGTATGAAAGCATTCCGACAATTTTTTCTCTTGCTTCGTATCTGTCAAGCCCGTGAAATTCCTGCGGTACTTCCTTACAAGCTTTCATTTTACCCTGAGTATCAAGAACCCAAATTGGTTTAAAGTCATGACGTTTACCGACCTCAAAGTCATTCGGGTCGTGAGCCGGAGTAATTTTAACTGCACCTGTACCAAAGTTTTTATCTACATATTCATCGGCAATAATCGGAATTTCTCTTCCGGAAAGCGGTATAATAACCGTTTTCCCGACTAATTCAGAATATTTATGATCAGACGGGTTAACAGCGATTGCAACATCACCGAACATCGTTTCGGGCCTTGTTGTTGCAACAATTATAGCGCCACTTTCACCTTTTAAGGGGTAAGAAATTTCCCACATATGCCCTTTTTCGGTTGCATATTCCGTTTCAACATCAGAAATTGCGCTGTTACATCTCGGGCACCAGTTTACAATATATTTTCCTTTATAAATAAGGCCTTTTTCATAAAGTCTTACGAAAACTTCTTTAACTGCCTTAGAACATCCTTCGTCAAAAGTAAAGCGTTCTCTTGAACGATCAAAAGATGCACCCAGACGTTTACACTGATCTAAAATTGCTGATTTATGTTCATTTGCCCATTTCCAGGTTTCTTCAAGAAATTTTTCACGGCCTAAATCGTATCTTGAAAGACCTTTTTCACGAAGCATTTTTTCAACAACATTTTGAGTTGCAATACCTGCGTGGTCGGTTCCAGGCAGCCAGAGAGTTTCAAAACCGGCCATTCTGTGATAGCGGGTGAGAATATCCTGTAAAGTCTCATCTAATGCGTGCCCCATGTGAAGAACGCCGGTAACATTCGGCGGCGGGATAACTATGGAATAAGCAGGCTTTTTGCTTTTGGCATCAGCCTTGAAATATTCTCCATCTTCCCAGAATTTATAAATTTTTTCTTCTGTTTCTTTCGGATTATAAACCGTGGGTAAATCATCAATTTTAGTTGCTGTCATATAAAAAATCCCTCTTTTATTAATAAATATAATATTAAAATAGCACAAAAAAATTTATTATGATATAAGTATTATAATGAAAAAGATTATATTGCTAAGTTTTTTAATATTACTCATACCGCAAAAAAGCTGTGCATTAAATATAAATGAATATCTTAACAAACCTTATCTCGGAATGCCTTATGAGCAGGGCCTTAGGCAGGAATTACCTTTAATACTTGTATTTGCGAATTCAAGAGATATATTTTCCGTCATAAAAATGGCACCGATTGGTGAGATGATTTATGAAGAATTTAAGGGAAAATATAATTTTTGTATTCTTAATACAAAAATTGAAGAGAATAAAGAACTTTTTGAGGCCTTCAATATTGATGAAAAACTGCCTGTTATGCTTGTGATAGATACAAAAGCCATGACTTACTATCAAATAAACAAAAAATATTATAATAAAGAAGATTTAAAAGAAATATTAACCAATATGCAAACTTATGCAGAATAAGTTCAGGTTTTTCTTTAAAAGACAAACCCGAAAATTTTATTCATACATCATTTGTTTTGTTGTTTTGCCGCCTTTTTCAGTAATACCAACCAAGTAAGCGGGAATTAAGTTTAAAGATCCGCCCGCATCAGATGAAACATTAAATGCGAATATATCATATCCCCATTTGTTAGGTCCTTTTTTCCCGTTCACATCTATTGCAAAAATTCTCATACCCGACCAGCCGCTCATAAGAAGAATTATTCCGTCAGAAAGAACATAGGCCTTTCTGTCATTTGCAATAGCGTTTTTCCGCCACCAGGCCTGTCCGGCTGTAGCTTTGTTAATATCTTCATCCGACAAACTATCATTATTTGTTTTTTTAATTGTATCAATTCCATTATATTCAGGGATACATCCTTGCTCTAAGGCATGATCTTCACAAATTTTTATAATCTTTACTGTTTTTTCAAATTCACTTTGAAAAATTCCACAGTCCGTTGATTCCCCATAAGGATCATACCCCTTGGATTCCCATTTTGTACAGTTTCCGTCATCACCATACTCAAGACAACCATTACCTCCCCTATACTCAGGCCAAACATAACAAGCTAAACGATATCCGTTGTTTACTTCAACCTGTTTTATTGCCTGAGAGACAAGAGAATAAGCGTGTTTAAACTGATTTTTGAGCACCATTTGCTGGTAATTAGCGATTAAAGCAGGCATTGTAACAGCAGCAACAACTCCGATAATCCCAATAGTTATCAAAACTTCAGCCAAGGTAAAACCCAAGTAAGAAGCGTTTAAACTGCCCCCCCCCCGACATTTGTAACATTTCTTAATATTCGCATAAACTCTCCTTTACTATGACAAAAAATTATATACCTGATAGAATTATAACATATTTAGCAAAATGTTTCAAGATAAAAGAACAGGCACAATGAGGCCTGTTCTTTTAAATAATTTTCAATTCGGAAAAAATCTTCTATGCTTTTGGAATAGAATTTGCAATAATTTCCATTTCTTCTAAAGACGCGTAAACAGAATGGCAACCGCAGTCTACATAAAGAATTTGTCCTGTTGTACCTGTAGACAGATCAGATGCTAAGTATAAACCTGCTTTACCAACATCCTCGAGAGCGACATTACGGTTAAGCGGTGATTTTGCAACTGCTGCTTTAAGCATTTTATCAAATCCTGAAATACCTTTTGCAGCAAGAGTCTTAACAGCTCCGGCCGAAATACAGTTAACTCTGACACCCTTTTGACCTAAATCAGCCGCCAAGTATCTCATAGAAGATTCAAGAGCTGCTTTTGCAACACCCATTACATTGTAATTTGCAACAACATATTCAGAACCGAGATAAGTAAGAGCAAATACAGATGCGCCTTCATTTAAAATAGGTTCAGCATATTTACAAAGCGTGATTAAAGAATAAGCACTTACACCCATTGCCAAATCCCAACCGGCACGTGATGTATCAATAAATCTGCCCTGTAAATCTTCTTTATTGGCGAATGCAACAGCATGAACAACAAAATCCAATTTACCGTAAACCTTTTCACATTCTTTAAATACAGCTGCAACTTCATCTTCTTTTGTTACGTCGCAGCTCATAATTATTTTTGCACCCATTTCTTCTGCAAGCGGTCTTACACGTTTTTCCATTGCCTCACCTGCATAAGTAAATGCGATATCAGCGCCGGCTTCATAAAGCTGTCTTGCAATAGCATAGGCAATTCCATGAGTATTTGATACTCCAAAAATTACACCCTTTTTGCCTTCCATTAGTTTCATAATTTATATCTCCCTCTTTTACTAACTAAAATACAACAATAATTTTATCAAAAACAATAAATTAAAGCAAATTTTAAATATTAACAAATGTAACAACATGCAAACATGCTGAAATCCCGAGCAACAGGACGTTTTTATATATTTAAGAGAGATTAACAAGAGAAGAGAGCCATGGGCGTAAGCAACGTATACAACAGTAATGTGAATATAGTTAAAGCTGCGATGAGTAAGCGGGCACAAACTACTGCAGCACAAGCTAAACCTGAATACTTGCAAATGACAGGCTCAATTTTTAATGCTCCGGGCGTTAACTCAAACACAACAACCGCGAATACAATAACAGATTTAAATACAAGAAAAAGCTTAAATTATTTAAATGGAGAAGACGGAACAAATTCTACACAACCTAATAATTCAGGTTCTTCTTCCATTGAAGGAATAGAAAGCATTGATAATGCCTCAGACGGGAAAGCCGCCGCTGCAGATGCCGAAGCAGATGCAGATAATGTAAGATCTTTAACAAGTGAGACAAAAGAAGATGCTACAACAGTAAATAAATTTAGCTCGGATGCCGTTAAACTTGATAAAAAACTTACAAAAGATAACAAAAAGTATGAAAAACAATTACAAAAACAAGAAAAAGAACTTAAGCAAAATAATTTAGAGCTTGAAAAACTTGTAAAAGAATCAGAAGAAGCACAACTAGAAATCGACAATGCATCAAGCGAACTAGAATCTTTGCTTTCTTCCAACTCATTTTCAATTAACGGCGCTCAAGAAGGAGCTTCCGGCGCTGACAGCGATAAAATTAAAGAATTACAAAGTATCATAGGCTCAAAAAGTCAGGTTGTGCAACAAAACGGACGTGCCATTTACTCCCTTCAAAGAGGTTCTTCCAGAACAATTAGACAGATGGGACAGACAAATAAAGCCTATGTAAGAACCCAAAACGCAAATAAAAAATCTATTGAAGAGAATCAATCAACTACAGATAAAGTAATAAAAGTTGCGGGCACAATTGAACAAGTTTCAGCATTAGTATCACAGGTTGGTCAGGCCGTTAATTATGCAGGTCAAGGTCTTGTAGCATTAGGTTCCGCATCTTGGATAAGCGGTCCTGTAGCTGCTGCTTTAATATCAACCGGTACAGTAATGCAAAAAGTAGGTACCGTAACAGATATGGTCGGACAGTATGGACAGGCCGCGGCAAATATTACGAAAACTGCAGCTTACGCAGCTGACGGAAATCTTGCAGGAGCATTCCAGAGTGCTGCAGCTGCAATTCAAACCGGAGTAGCAGCGGGTAAAAGTACTGCTAATTTGAAGAAAGACTTTGCCTCAATTGACGCTGCAGCGGAACAGGCCACCCAAAAAGCAGCAGCAAATCAAGCAGCAAAAGACATAGTAGATAAAAACAGCAACAACCTCGGCGGCATGACAGAAAAACAGGCAAGAAAGGCTGTCAGCAGTGATTTGCAAAACCAAATGGCAAATGGAGATATTACATTTGCCGATGGAATAAGTAACAAAGATAAAATAACTAATTTTGAACAATATGCTCAAAAAACCACAAAAAATGCTAAAGGAGCAACCACACAATTAACAGGTTCAGATATATTAAATCAATCATTTGATGGTGCTCAAAAAAACTTTACTAATACTCTAACTGAGCAAGGATTAAAATTTGACTCCACAACAGGGCAAATTGTTGATGGAACAGGCAAAGAAGTCAGCAAAAAGACTAAAAAGAGTGTTAACAATGCATTTTCCGGGACCTTTAAAAATATTGGGACAAAAGCAGCTAAATCTTCAGAAAACTTCTGGGATAAATTCCAAAAATGGGGTACTTCTCTCCAAAATGCGGCCGCATTATACAGTGCTTACGGAAACACAAATAATTATAATCAAACCAATAACACTGTACCGGATTTTTACTTTGACCAGAGAACTCTTGATATCATGGCAAAAAATCAACGAAGAAGAGCCGCAATCGGAGCAATGTAAATATAAAAAAAGAAGCCAATTTAATAATATTGGCTTCTTTTTTTTCACAGTTTTTTGATTATTTCACCCAGGATAAATCATTTCCCCTGGCTCTTGCTGTAGCTTCTTCCTCAAGAAGTATATTCATATAAAGAAGTTTATTTGCTGTTGCCTCATCAAGATTTACAAATTCAGCTCCTGCACGTCTGCTGCTTGCAGATACAATTTTCACATCGGCATTAATATTCAAATTGCCGTAAGTAATCTGAACAGGAACGACATCCCCCACTTTAAGATCATTATGGTGTGTGACAGCAATACCACCTCTTGAAATATCAAGTAATGAATCAATCTGGGTATTTTTTGCAAGCTGAACAGGATTTCTGTTGTCCTGAGCACTAAACCTCATATATTGACGTTTGTCAATAGAGTTTACATTATAATCAACTACACGTTGTTTATATGTGTATTTGCCCATATCACGATCAGTGAACGGAGGGATTTCCGGATCATCATCGGAATCTGAATCATTGTCTATATCAGTATCCGTGTCGGTATCTGTATCATTGTCAGTATCTGTATCATCATCATTGTCGTTATCGTTATCATTGTCGCTATCGTTATCATTATCAGTATCATTGTCGACATCAGTATCTGTGTCTGTATCCGTATCGGTATCGATATCCGTATCGGTATCAGTATCTGTGTCGGTGTCAGTATCTGTATCCGTGTCGGTATCTACATCAGTATCTGTGTCGGTATCCGTATCGACATCTGTATCGGTATCATTGTCACTGTCACTGTCGCTGTCGTTATCATTGTCAGTATCTGTATCTGTGTCAATATCCGTATCAGTATCGGTGTCGGTATCCGTGTCGGTGTCTGTGTCCGTATCTATATCGGTATCAGTATCGACATCTGTATCCGTGTCAGTATCGGTATCATTATCCGTATCAGTATCATCATCATCATCATTATCATTATCATTATCGCTATCGTTATCATTGTCGTTATCGGTATCGTTATCAACGTCTGTATCCGTATCCGTATCAGTGTCTGTGTCTGTATCGGTATCAATGTCGGTATCAGTATCCGTATCAGTGTCCGTGTCTGTATCGGTATCGGTGTCAGTATCTACATCAGTATCGGTGTCGGTATCCGTATCGTTGTCAGTATCGGTATCATCGTCGTTGTCATTATCGTTGTCGGTATCGTTGTCAACGTCTGTATCCGAGTCAGTATCCGTATCAGTGTCTGTGTCTGTGTCGGTATCTATATCCGTGTCAGTATCCGTATCCGTATCAGTATCGGTGTCGGTATCCAATGGAGGGACATCCGGATCATCCTTTGGAACTACAAGGTTGTCATCATCCTCTTCAGTCCCTTGCTTATTACCGTCATTACCTCCGTTAACACCGTCGTAACCATCATCACCACCCTGAGAGCTGCCACCGTAGTAGTAATTACGTTCATCTTCATTTTTTCCAATAGCAGTCACATCATCAGGACGAACAGCTTTAGCTCTAATAGAAATTGTACCGCCGTTTGAAGTTGTAATTTCACCTGTGCGGTCATCTTTTACAACAGTAGACGGATTGAATTTATGTCCTGTAGAATTTGCAGGGTTTTCATTCGGGATTTCGCCTCTATTATTTCCCATGTTGAAGTAATAACCGCCGGCATAAGCATTATCAGCAACAAGAGTCAAATCCTGTTCCGATGAAGGTCTTCCCTGTCCTAATCCGTCAATTATACCATTTTTTATAATAATTGTCGAATCAGCACGATTGTTCCAATCTGTACCTAGATCTAAAGATGTTATTTTAACTTTATCAGGATGAATATTCGTATTCGGTCCGTAATAATCCTGAGCATAAGTAGGAACTTCCCCTAGATGTTCAATATATATATTTTTACCGCGTGTTGTAAAATTAATATCATTTGCGGCAGTCGTTTCTCTTATATATGTGTCACCTGAAAATTCCGCATTAATACTTCCGTTTCTCGATATAAGCCCGCATACATTAGTATCAAGTTTGTTACCGTTTTCAGCATCCAAACCTTTAATATTAATATTATTAATAGCAAGCATATCAACGCCATATTTTGCATCAGAAGAGTAGTTCAAATTAGAATCAACATTGCCGAACTTACCTTGAGTTTGTCTGAATGTTAATGCATTATCGGCTTTTCCGATATCTCCGCTGGAAATTATAGAAATTCCCGCACCTTCAACATTCGGTTTTGTTGAGTCGGAAGAAGCGTTAATAATATCATAAGCTTTTGAACCTTTAACAGAACTGTCAGCAAGAAGTATAACTCTGCCGTCAGCTTTTATCTGGTCAACATTCATATTTTTATCAATACTTGCAAGATTAACCAAAGACTCATTAACAGAACCTGTACTTACAGCATTAACTTTACCGTCAACCGCAATATTAACAGATTTGGTCAAGTCACGTGCATCTGTACCGATACCCGTACATACACCGCCGTCACAAGGACCGACTTCTTTACCTATTGCACCGTTTTCTGCTTTTATATTTAAATCTGCACCATTTGAAGTTGCGATTAAGACATTGCTTACACCGTTATTTAAAAGGTCACCGTTTGTAATCTGTATATTTACATTTGCGTTTGATTCAATATTTTTATCAACAGCAGAACTGCCTAGTTTCATATCAGAATTGCTGTTATTAAATCTCACATTCGCATTTGTGTTGGTATTTTTAACTTTACCCTGAATATCCATGCCACCGGCACCAGAGTTATCAACAAGCAATGATGTACCGTTGGAAGTTACTATACCTGTTGTATTAACAAGTAATTCTCCATTTGTATTTTCTAATTTTAACGCACCATTGTTATTCGTAACATTTCCTGATACGAGCAAACCGCCGTTACCGCTGTTTGTCATTGTCAAATCGCCGGTATTTGTAATATTACCGCTAACCAGTAAGCCGCCTGCACCACTGTTATCAGCCAACAAAGTCCCGTTTGTATTTATTACATTTCCGGAAATATCAATACCTTTAGAACCGGTATTCTTTATCTCTATATTACCGTTTTTAGCATAGTTTCTAAGTTGCCCTGCGATATTTGTTCCGCCATCTTTACCATAAGATGTAATAACAATACTGCCGTTGTTATTAGCAAAAGAATTTCCAGTACTTACATCACTGTTAACGAGTTTGCTGAATAAATCTTCCGCCTGTCTGTTAGAAAGGATTTTTGTTGTATCATTCACACCGGCAAGAATTGTCGCATTGTTTCCTATATTAACGTCAGCTGCACTTATTTTCACAAAATCACGCGCAAGTACCTGACCGTCAATTTTAACGGCTCCTGTTCCCGGAGCGCTCAATATACTTTCATAATCTTCCGCAATTGATGGAACATTAACGCTTCCTTTAAATCTGTCATAAGTACTTTGGTCAGGAGTCATAACAGATAAAGAGCCAACATTTAATACACCTGAAGCTCCTACTACCATTCCGTTCGGGGATACAAAAACTACATGCCCGTCAGTAAATCCGCCATTTTTATTAACTGAGTTTACAATACCGTTAATATTAATAGTATTATCGACCATATTTACAAAGGTAGATACATCCTTGCCTTCCATGTTAAATATGAGATTAGCAATATCTCCCGCACTCAGGTTAAAATTATTATACTTTCTAAATCCTACATCACCGTTAACAGCAGTAGGATCAATATCATACACGCCATTATTTCCAACAACACCGGTAATTTGTGTAGCTGCTACCTGTAAACAAAATGATTGCTGCAAAAAGAAACAAAATGTCAATGCTGATGCGACAACTTTTCTTTTAGCGGATTTAACCTGAATCATGTTTTTATATTCCTTTCAAATTTTCCCTAATCTGATTAATTTTTATTTCCAGCTTTTTTATTTTATCAAGAGCAAAACTCTTTTGCTATTTTTTGTTACAAACATTTAATATATTTTGCCTAAATCTGCAATAATAAAAATACAAAAATATTTTCTTTTGCTAAATTATTAATAAATGTAAAGATTTAACTAATTTGCAGTTCTTCTTGACAGAAGCCAGTAGCAGAAATAAAATACACACATTAACAAAATCATTTCCGCTAATGCGGGCAAATGAAAAAATCTATAAAACAAATAATACAAAATTGCAAATGGGACAGCCGAAACAGCCATTCTTCCTATTACAGATGACGGGTAAATAAGTTTAAGCCCCGGCAGTACAATAATTATACTTAACAGAAAATATAAAAAGTTTGCACCTAATGTAGCAATTCCGACACCTACAAGCCCGTACGGCGGGATTAACCAAATATTTAAAATTACCCCGACAATACCGGAGGTCAATTTTATAATAAAATCAATATATGTCTTATTTGCAAGATGGTATTGTAATGTTGTATAGTCTGTTATTGCCATAAAAAATGTGCCGAATGCAAAGTAAGGAATTAATTTAAATGCATCCAAAAATTTATCATTTGAAGAAAGCATGCTTACATAATCCGTTGCATACAAAGAAATTACAGTAATAACAGGAAGCGCTATTAAAATATAATAGCCTGTAAATCTTGAAATTATAGGACGGACATCAATTCTTTCTTCATACATATTTATAATTCTAGGTACAGCTGCAACCGTTATAATTGAAAAGATTGTCATTAGCAAAGGTAAAGTCAAGCCGTATGCAACACCGACAATACCAACCTGTGAAAAACCATGGATACTGTTCATAATAAATTTATTACTCTGGTTAATAATCCATGCGCTCAAAGATGTTGCTGCAATAGGAATTCCATATTTTATAATTGGGAAAACAGAACTCCATTCAATCTTTTGAAGCTTAAACCATGATAAAATATTACTTTGATATATCAAAAGCAAATCAATCAAAGAAATTGAAACTCCCATACCTAAAAGCAGCGCAATTGCACCGAGGTGGAAGAACTTAACAAAAAATATCGATAACAGAATTGTTAAAAACTGGTTAATAATTGTTGAAAGCGTAAAAGACATCGACTTTAGCTGTGCTCTTAAAAGTTGGAAAAGCAGCGCTCTTATGGCAACAGGAATTATCAAAACAAGGATTGCAAGAAAATATTTTACTGGAATATGGAAAAAGTCATAAAAATTCTGCCTAAAGGTCAATGCCAAAACAAACATAATAAATATATTTGATATAAGCATCGTAACCAAAGTGGTCAAATACTTTGGCATATCCTGCATCATCTGGTGATGTTTAAAAAATCTTAAACCGGAAAGTCCGACCCAATCAGAGAATATAATACATAAGAAAGAAAGAACAGCAATTGAAAGGGAATATAAACCATATTGATCAGGCGGCAAAAGACTTGTATATACCGGAACAATAATTGCATTGCCGAGCATGCCAATTATTTTGGACGGCGAATACTTAATCATATCCCTAAAAATAGCTTTTAGCTGTTCTTTTTCAACTTCCTTATTTTCTATAAATTCCATTATTTAATTTATCCCGAAATTATTATAACACAACTATACTATTGTGCCAAATAAGTCATATTCATCAGAACGTTCAATCAAAACATTTTCAATATCTCCCGGGATAACCGGATTTTCAGATGATGCATAAACCATTCCGTCAATTTCGGGGGCATCATGCTGCGAGCGCAGCAGCACAACTCCATCATCCGTATAACCTTCAACTATACAAGATATAGTTTTTCCGATATAAGATTCATTTATTTCTTTTGATATTTTCTGCTGCAATGACATCAGTTTTTTATGACGCTGTTTTTTAATTTTTGCCGGAACCTGCTCCGACATTGCATAAGAAACAGTATTTTTTTCTCTTGAATATTCAAAAACACCCATTTTTTCAAATCTTACACGTTTTACGAATTCATATAATTCATCAAACTGTTCATCTGTTTCTCCGGGATAACCTACGATAAATGCGGTACGGATAGCAATATCAGGGATTTTAGCTCTGATTTTTTTAATCAATTCTTCATAATTCATAACAGGACGGCGCATTGCCTTAAGAATTTCGGCATTACAATGCTGAAGAGGAAGATCAATATATTTAACCACCTTATCTAACCTTGCGATAGCATCAATTAATTCATCGGTAATCTGCGAAGGATAAGCATACATAATTCTAATCCATCCCAAACCGTCTATCTTATTCAACTCTTCAAGAAGCTGAGGCAGCGACTGTTTTCCGTACAAATCTATACCATAACTTGTCGTATCCTGAGCAATGAGAACAATTTCCGTTACTCCTTTACCAACAAGATCTTTTGCCTCCTCTACAATATTTTCAATAGTTCTTGAATGATACTCACCCCTTAATTGAGGAATAATACAATAACCGCAATGATAGTTACACCCGTCCGCAATTTTTATATAAGAGCTTGCTCCGACAGTAATCTGCTGTCTTTCTATATTTTCAGGATAAATATATTCGGGTTTTTCCGAAACCATTGAAACATACTTTTTATTATTTGCAACATGATCAACAACTTCCACAATTTCCTTGATATCGGAAGTCCCTATCATCCCCGCAATTTCAGGAATAGCTTTCTTAAGTTCACCTTTGTATTTTTGAGGCAGACAGCCGGTTACAATAACCTTTTTTCCATCCTGAACCATCTGTAAAATAGCCTGTACTGATTCCTTTTCCGCATCATGAATAAAAGAACAGGTATTTATAACTACAATATCAGCATCATTTTCATCCAGAGAAACCTCATATCCTTTTTGCGCAAGAAGTCCAAGCATTAACTCGCTGTCAACTAAATTTTTTGCACACCCGTGGTTTAACAAAGCTATTTTCATAATTTACCTCATATTTATCCGCATTTTATCACAAAAATCAAGCTTTTTTCAAGTAATCACGAGTATAATTCGGGGATAATCTATTATTCATTATATAATGATTTTTATCATCATATATTGAATATAAATAAAAAATATTATATAATTTTAACTATGGTTGATGAAATTAAGCTTGATACAAAAAATTTGTCAAAACAATTAAAATATTTGGCTGACATTGAAGGACTCAATATGACTCTTCTAAAATATGCCGTAAATGAACTGTTTAATAAAAAAGACAGCGTCAGAAATCTTTATAACAAGCTTAAGCACAAAAGACTGCGGGTCACTGAACTTGCAGAAATTGCAGAGGTTTTAAATTACGAAATTATTTTAAGGAAGAAACCTTAGCTTTAATCCCGTATTTTATCATCTTATTTAGCCAATCCTGCGGGAGTTTGGAAACCAATTTTGCAAAAAAAGCATCCCTGCCTACAGTATAAGTTGATTTTGGATTTTCCATCCTGTCAATTTTTATTACTAAATCCGTAACTCTGTGAACATCAAGTCCGTTAGTTTCGTTTTTCTTTGCATTTGCAATCATATACTGCATTTCTTTTTTATATTCTTTACATCTCTCTATTGATTTTTTATTTATTTCAACAGATTTTCCCCACAGCGGAGTCGCAATTACTCCGGGTTTCACAGATACGACTTTAATATTTGATTCAACAGCCATTGAATTAAAAAGAATATCCAAAGCCCGCTTTGATGCACAATAAGGTGCAACAAACGGAAATATGCCAAAACTTGCCATTGAACTAATGTTAATAACTTTCCCATCCCTCAGCAAAGGCAGAAGCCTCTGGGTTAAATCAAGATGAGAAAATGTATTCACTTCAAACTGTTTTCTTATATCATCAACATCAATTCTATCAATTAAGCCTGCAACAACACATCCTGCAACATTTATAATTGTATCGATTTTATCAGTTTTTGATTTTATATAAGCAGCAGCCTGAGCTATTGACTCTTTTCTTTCCATATTAATATAGAAAGGAATTACATTATCAGAAACGGATTTTAAATCTTCAAGATACTTCTCATTTCTGTAACCGGCAAAAACAATATTATCTTTTGCAAAAGCTTCTAATAAAGTTTTTCCTATACCTGATGTAGTTCCTGTAATAACATAAGTCTTTTTCATTCTTTATCCTTATTAATCTGTCATGTAAGAATTGAACAACGGTAAGTACAGAGCAAGAGCCAGAGTTAGTACGATACTACCGATTACGATAAGCATTATCGGTTCAATCATCTTCGTCATCGTATCAATAATACCGTCAAGCATTTTATCAATATATGAAGTTGCCTGTAATAACATTTCACCAAGGTTACCTGATTGTTCACCGGTTGCAATCATAAACAGTATCATTTTTGGCATAACACGTGTTGATCTGAGAGCAATTGATAAATGCTGCCCCTGCTGAACCTTTAATGTGGCTGTTTCAATTTTTGTTTTCAAAGTATGGTTAGTAAGCGTCATATTTGCAAGATACAAACACTCAATAATCGGAACACCCGCATCATAAGCAACCTGCATAACTGCAATAAAGTTTGCAAAGTTTGAGTATTCAATAAGAGCGGAAAGAAGAGGAACCTTTAAAACATATTCATCAACTTTTCTCTTTGAAGGCTGCCATTTCATTATAAATGTACAAGTTCCGACAATTGAACCGACAATTATAGGGGCAAAAAACCAGTACGTTTTCAAAAATACACCCGCACTCATCAATGTTGCCGTAATCCAGGGAAGTTCTTTTCCCATACCGTCAAACATTTCTTTAAATACAGGGAATACAAACATTAACATAACAAGTACGATAATAATTGCCAAAAGTATAACGAACATAGGATACATCAATGTTCCAATAACCTTACCTCTGATATTTGCTTCTTTTTGTTGAAGTTCCAACAAACGTTGTAATGTTTTTTCCAATTCACCGGAATCTTCACCGGCTTTTACAAGCCCGATATAAACCTGTCCGAATTGTTCCGGATACTTAGCAATGGTATCGGCAAAAGTCGCACCTGCCATAATCTGGCGTCTTAATTCCTTAGCAACCTCACGTACTTTTAACTTTGCAGCGTCATTTTCAATAAACATTAATGATTCAATAATAGGAATACCGGCCTGTGCAAGAATTTGAAGCGTTGAAGTGAAATCAATACGATCTTGAAGGCCTAATTTATGGACTTTACCGCCTTTTACTCCTTTTTGTAATGCTTTTTCTTCTTCCTTTGATTTTTCTTCGTAAACCTTAGTCGGAATAAAGCCGAGCTTACGGATAGCTTCTCTTGCTTCCCGCTGATCAGCCGCATCAACCTTTCCTTTTACAATATCTTTATTATTTTTTAATGCTATATAGTTATATATTGCCATAGTATCTCCTACTCATTAACAACACCGAGGACTCTCACAAATTCGTCAATTGTAGTTTCACCATTGAGAATATGATTTATACAAGATTCATGGAGTGTTCTCATGCCGTTTTTTACTGCCGCTTCTTCAATTTCCAAATCATGTGCACCTCTGGCTATTAATTTTTTAATTTCCTTTGTTATAGTCATAATCTCGTATACGCCGAGCCTGCCTTTATAGCCCGTGAAATCACATTTCGCACAACCTCGGGCCCTATATATAGGCTTTTTAATAAATTCCTGAATATCTTCTTCATTCGCAATAATTTGTCGTGCTTCATCATGCGTCGGGGAATACTGCTCTTTACAGTCATCACATAACTTTCTTACAAGACGCTGTGCAATAACGCCCGATAATGTTGACGAAACCAAATAGTCCTTTGCACCCATTTCTATTAAACGTGTAACAGTAGCCGCTGCAGAGTTTGTGTGAACCGTACTTAACACAAGGTGACCTGTTAAGGCTGCGGAAATCGCAATTTCCAGCGTTTCGTAGTCACGAATTTCACCAACCAGAATGATATCAGGGTCCTGTCTTAAAATTGCTCGCATACATGATGCAAATGTAATTCCCGCCTTGGCGTTAATTTGTGATTGATTAATACCTTCCAGTTTAATTTCTATCGGGTCTTCAATTGTCGTAATATTTACATCTTCATCATTCAAACTTTTTAAAACCGAATACAAAGTTGTTGTTTTACCAGAACCAGTAGGACCTGATGTAAGTATAATACCGTTCGGACAGCTGACCATATTCTTTATCTTAGCAATATCTTCATCAGTACCGCCGATAAGTTTAATATTTTTGTCATCTGCATTCAAACTTACTGCAGGCGCAAGAATACGAATACAAACCTTTTCTTTTCCCGAAACAGGCAGGGTATTAATACGGAAGTCATAAGAACCGTTTTTATATTTAATTGAAAAAGTACCATCCTGAGGTCTTCTGTGTTCTGCAATATTCATTCTAGATAAAACCTTAAAACGAGCAATAACAGAAGTTTCAACCTTTGGCGGAATATCAAGAACTTTTTGGAGCATGCCGTCTTTTCTGTATCGGACAATATAACCAGACAGACGGGGCTCAATATGAATATCCGATACTTTACTATCTATTGCGTTGGTTATTATCTGATTAACAAACTTTGCAACAGAACCTGTTGAATCCTTAAGCTGTTTGTCAACCATATCAGCAAGAGATTCTTCAGCTTCAAATTCCTCTGCCTCGCTTTCAATCTGTTTGATAACCCTCTCTGTTTCCTTCTTCTGTTCGCTGAAGAATGTATTCAAAGAGTTTTCAAACTCGTAATGAGTCATCAACAGTTGTTTAGGATTTTGCCCTGTCAAATAAATAATTTCTTTTAAGACATCAGGTTTAACAGGAGTGACAACACCTAATATAAGCGTTTTTCCATCAGATGAAATCGGAATAATTTTATTGGTTTTAATAAAATCTTCAGGTAAAATCTTGATAAATTTTTCCTGAGATGCAAGCTGTTCAGGTGTTACAAGATCATAACCCGTTTGAAGATGCAAGATTTCTTTCAATTGATCAAGCGTAATAAATCCGAGTTTAAATAAAGTTGAACCTATTGGAATTTTTTGACGTTTACTTTCGGCCAACGCTTGTAAAAGCTGAACATCATTAATATAGCCCTTCTGAACAAGAAGTTCGCCTAATCTGACCTGCTTTGATGTTCCGTCATCATGGCCATCCTTATTAAACTCATCTTTCAGACTGGCAATCAAATCAGACAAATCCTGATCAGGTACCTGAATAAATTTAACCTGCTGTGGGTAAAACTCTTTCAGTTTAAGATTTATGACTTCTTTATCAGATGTTGAATTAATAGCTACAAACAGGAAATTATCTTTAACACTAATTGGAACAAATTTATATTGTTCCAATAGTGCGCTGTTTAATTTATGCAGTATCTGCAAATTGATACTATTTTTTAACCTGCTTAGTAGTTCATTCATTTTATATTTATATTAATATTATATTTACAATGTGTCAGTGTTTCCAACCGCATCCTCATTATCTGTTACTATTTTCGGAGTAATCATTATAATCATTTCATTCTTTGTTTTTTCACTTGTAGTATCTCTGAACAAGAGTCCAATTAACGGAATATCTCCTAAGAAAGGTACTTTCCCAATTGACTTATGTTCTTCTTCCTGAATTAAACCACCTATTACAAGGGTTTCTCCATCTTTAATTCTTACATTTTTTAAATCAAGATTTCTTCTTGATAATAAAGTTGCAGCAATATATTGACCATTTTCATCTTCCCCAGGGATTTGTTCTAAAATTGTAGCATATTCCGGTTTGATATTTAATGTTACATACCCATCAGGGCTGATAAACGGCGTAATCCCTACTTTTATACCAGCATCTTCACCAATATTATATGTTCTTGAGGCAACAACACCACCGGTGTATGCGCTCTGTTCGGTTTCTGTCGTTTCAATATAATCCTGAGTAATATCTATTGTTGCTTCCTGTCCGTTAGTTATTAAAATTTTAGGATTTGCTACAACGCGTCCTTTTCCGTTATTTATAACATAATTAATAGCATAAGAAATATTTACAGGTCCTTTAAACGGTGTAAGAGTATTGGTTACTGAAGGGGTTTCACTTGTTGTATCATATACATCATAACCACTACCTGTTATAAATATCGGATGCATAGGATCTGTTCTAGTTGTACCACCGCTAAATGAAGCAGAAAATGTATTACTCAAGAATGTCCAAGAGTTATGAAATTCTTTACTACCGGATTCGTTCAATTCAATAATAGAAACTTCAAGATAAGCCTGCGGTTGTTTTTTATCAGTTTGAGCGATAAAGTCTTTAATCATTTCGATTTGCTGTTCGGAACCGCCCATTATATTAATAGTACCTAATTGTGAATAATAGGCTATTGATAAATTCTGGAGTCCAAGAGAGGCCAAGTCACCAGCTGCCTGACCATCAATTGTACAAGCAATGGTTCCTTCATTTAAGACCATACTGGAGCTTCCACCTCCTGAACTGCTACCACCAGCTGCGGCACCAGTCATAACTCCGCTAATAGATGCGGCTGCTCCCGTTGCTGTTCCACCGGCCGGTGCTGTTGCAGGAGTAGCACCTGCACCTGCGCCACCAGCTGCACCACCGCTACCACCGGCTGCACCACCGCCACCACTGGCGCCACCTGAACCAGCAGCAGGCATTAACATGTTACATATCATAGTTGCCATTTCCGCAGGTGTTGTATGATTTACTTTAAATATAGTTGTCTGAGGCTTTTTATCAAATTTTTCAACAATCTTCTGAGCTATTGCAACATCATTTTTACCCCCGAAAACAATCAATTCATTTGTTACAGGATTTGTTGTTACAATTTGTGAATTTGAAATACCCGATTTATTCATAGAATAAATATTTTTATTCAAAAAATCAGCCAGAGCAGAAGCACTTACATATTTCACAGGAATTAGTGTCATATTTTGTTTTGCCAGATTGAAGTTTTCGGTTCCTGCACCTGCAACTATTATTGTTTTATCCTGGACAACATAGTTTAAATCACTTATTTCCATAACTAAATCGAATGCTTCGTTCAAAGGAACGTCTACAAGATCAAGTGTAACCGTTCCGGCTACGGAATTATGAAAAATAATATTCATGCCTGCTTTATCTGCAAACATTCTTAAAACTTGCTTCACATCAGAATCCCTCAAGCTTATACTAATAGGGATATTTTTGTCCGTAAAGCTTACGTCACCTTTTAATTTTAAACTACTTAAGCCGTTATCCTCATTTCTTAAAACCGGTTTACCGGCTTCGCCGTATTGTATAACTGCGGCATCTTCCATTGCTAATGATGTTAACAAACCATTGGATAACATAAATGTTGTTAACATTAGCCCTGCAATTAATTTTTTAATCATACTATTTTTCATATCTGCTCCTGATTGTTGTTTTACATTTATTTTTTATTGACCGAATTTTTAATCCCGCCAAACTTGCTTTCAAGGTTTGAAATTGTATTAAAATTAATTCCGTCACCCGTAAACAATTCACCTACACCGGCTTTATAAACATTACTGCCAAATTGAACCGTTACTGTATCACGCCCTATAGACAAAACTTTATAGCCGTTAATTATATCGCCAGACCTAACAAGATAATCTGCTCCGCTGATATTAAGAATTGCAGACGGGTTTATGCTGTCAAACATAATACCGGAAACTTTTGTTGCCATAACATCCGTTGCTGTCGAGTCTACAACAATCGATTCCGGCGGCGGCATAAGATCAAAATTCTTAGGTTTAGGTTTTACTACAACCTTTTCTGATTCAGGTAAAAACGGGTCTGATCTACCCATATCCTCGACCGACATAGCAACCATAGAATTATTATTTTTTAAAGCATTTTGATCTGAAACGATTTCAACATCGTCATCACCGGCAATTGCCGCATTAACACCATCATTACCAACCTTAACTTCATTCTGTTTGGTTTGTTCAGGGGATGGTATAGCAGTAATATCCTCTGTAGAATTATTCTGGGTACAGCCGGTTGTATTAAACATAATCACTGCTAAAAATACGACAAACAGGAAAATTCCAATTTTTTTGTTCATATTCCAAAAGTTATCTTTTGTTAATTCTATGTTAAATCTCTCTCTAAAATTATTACTCACTTGCCACCTATTTCTTTTATATACGGTTTTAATTATAATTAAATATAATAAATACCGTATCAATTATTTAATGTATTTAATTCAAAATAAATACACAATTATAACTAATTGTTAGTTTAGCATATTTTTTTGTTTAGGGCAAAATTTACAAAAGTGTTAAGAAAAATTATTGAAAATTATTTGTAACAGCATAAATATATTCTAAAATTTGATCTAAATAATGTAAATCAGAATTTCCGTCAAGTACAAAATCTGCATACTCACGACATGGTTTAACATATTTTTCACCGGCATGTAGAAGATATTCCCAATGTTTGCGGGCATTTTCTTCATCCTGATTACGTTCCGTAACAGCGCGCTTAATAATTCTTTCACGTCTGATATCACTCTCGGTTTCTATATATATTTTTACATCAAATACATCCTTAACATCTTCATACATCGTTGCAATTCCCTCGACAACTATAATTTTATCGGAACGCACATCTAAAGATTTTGGGATAGAAACACCGGTTCCGTTAGGAACATATCTTGGGGCTTTAATATCCAAACCGTCAGCAAGCGATTCAAGGTCATGCTTTAATAAACTGAGCTGAAAACTCTCCGGCGCGTCAATATCATATCCGTTATCACGCAAATTATCAAAACTTCCGTATTGCTTAATTAAGTTCGAAATGTCATTGAAATAGTTATCGGTACTTAAAACGGAAACAGGCATGGAAAGCTGCTCTATAGTATTTTTTATTTCCTTGCAGATAGTTGATTTCCCTGATGCAGATTCTCCTGAAATACCTATCAAAAAGCGTTTTGAAGGATTATTAATCAGACGCTTTGTAAATCTGTTAATAAAAGTCGGATTAACTTCTTTAAAAACCGGATGTTCACACCTTTTATCATAAGCAAGAATTTGTTTAAACTTAGTTTGCAGATAAAACGCAAGAAATTCCCTTCCGGTTTTGGAGTTGAAGTCAGGCTTCAAAATCTTGTCATCAGAATTCAGTTCTTTTTCAATTAACAATTGCATTATATCGTCCATAAAAAGTTATGCAAAATATAATACACAAGAAAAAATTTTTTTGCTAGTTTAATATAAATAAATTTTACATAAGGCATGTTACGGGAAGTAAAACAATCTACTAAAGATACCTTGTTGATACTTTCTTGTACCGACAAGAAAGTATCACAAAGAAACTCTCGACCGACATTTCGCTCATTAATTAATTGTAACGCTCAACCAAAAACGACTGAACTCGCTAAATTTTTGTCATTGCGGACTTGATCCGCAATCTCATTACCGCTCAAACAATAGTCGTTTTGTTCTTGTTTCGCTAACATTAATTATTCGCTCCATTAATGGTCGAATCTTTTTATTACTCATTGGGTTTGAGGCACTTTTGCCACCCCAAAAGCCACAGTCTGGAAGATCCGCCGGAGGCAAATAAAGTAGGGTTAGTTTGTTTTTAGTTTCCGATAACATGCCTTATGTAAATTCTCAAATTACATATTTGTTATTTTTTTTTCTTGTATTATAATAAATTTATTAAAGGAGAGGGAAAATGGATACATTAACTAAAAATGAAGGATTGATAACAAAAATTATCGGACCTGTTATCGACGTTGAATTTCAACAAGGGGAATTACCTGAAATTTATACTGCATTGCATATTCACAAAGACGACGGCTCCTATGTTGTTGCAGAAGTCCAGCAAATGCTTGGCTCCAACAAAGTAAGAACAGTTGCCATGTCTTCAACTGATGGTCTTAAAAGAGGCATGAAAGTTGTAAATACTAACGAACCTATTAAAATTCCAGTAGGGAAACCGATTTTAGGAAGAATTTTAAATGTAACGGGTGATCCTGTTGACCAGATGGGACCTATTGAAACTGATACTTATCTGCCTATTCACAGAGAATCCCCAAAACTTGTTGACCAAAATACAAATATTGAAATTCTGGAAACAGGTATTAAAGCAATTGACCTTTTACAGCCATATCAAAAGGGTGGTAAAATCGGTCTGTTCGGTGGTGCGGGTGTAGGTAAAACCGTTTTGATTATGGAGCTAATCCACAACATCGCAATGGAACACTCAGGCGTATCCGTTTTCGGCGGCGTAGGTGAAAGAACACGTGAAGGAAACGATTTGTGGAATGAGATGAAAGAATCAGGCGTTATAGATAAAGTTGCTCTTATTTACGGTCAGATGAATGAACCGCCGGGAGCAAGAATGAGAGTAGGTCTGTCAGCTTTGACTGCGGCAGAATACTTCAGAGATTTTTCAAAACAGGATGTATTGCTGTTTGTTGATAACATTTTCAGGTTTACTCAGGCCGGTTCGGAAGTTTCAGCACTTCTTGGACGTATGCCGTCAGCAGTAGGTTATCAGCCTACACTTGCAAACGAAATGGGAGAACTTCAGGAAAGAATTACATCTACAAAAGACGGTTCAATTACATCAGTCCAAGCAATTTACGTACCTGCAGACGACTTGACTGACCCGGCTCCTGCAACAACATTCTCACACCTTGATGCTTCAACCGTATTGTCAAGACAAATTGCATCATTAGGTATTTATCCGGCTGTAGACCCGCTGGAATCAACATCAAGAGTTCTTGATCCGAATATTATCGGAGATGAACATTACAATACAACAAGAAAAGTTCTTGAAATTCTTCAAAAATACAAAGAATTGCAGGATATTATCGCAATCTTGGGTATGGATGAATTGTCTGAAGAGGATAAAGAAACTGTTAACAGAGCAAGAAAAATCCAACGTTTCTTGTCACAACCGTTCTTTGTAGCTGAACAATTCTCCGGTATCCCCGGTAAATACGTAAAACTTGAAGATACAATCAGAGGTTTCAAAGAAATCATCGAAGGTAAACACGATGACCTGCCGGAACAAGCTTTCTATATGGTAGGTACAATCGAAGAAGCCATTGAAAAAGCAAAAACATTAAAATAGAAGGCAAGAAAGCAAGAAGGCAGGCTAAAACGCTTGCCCTCTTGTCATTAGGACTTCCTGCCCTCTGAAAGGAATTTTTATGCATTTAAAAATAATCACACAGGAAAAAGTTGTATTTGATGAAGATGTAGATGAAATTTATACAAAAACTACTGACGGTGAGATGGGTATTTTAAAAAACCACGTTCCGGTTATGGCTGCTCTGGATATCGGAGTTACAAAAGCAGTAAAAAATAATGATTCAAAATTTTTTACAACTATGGGCGGAGTTTTTCAATTTAAAAACGACGAGGCACTAATTTTAACATCAACAGCAGAATGCGGGGATGAAATTGATGTTACACGTGCGAAAGAAGCACTAAAAAGAGCTAAAGAAAGACTAGCCAACAAAGATGCACAAATTGATGCAAAACGTGCAGAGGCAGCTTTAGCAAGAGCTATGGCAAGATTAAAAGCCACCTTGAATTCATAAGTATGGAAAAGACATTATATCAGATATTCAAAACTTTTTTTAAAGTGGGAACTTTACTGTTGGGCGGAGGATATGTAATCCTGCCGCTTTTACAGTCTGAACTTGTTGATAAAAAAAATTGGATAGATGATGACGAACTCTGTGAATATTATGCACTCGGACAAAGTGTTCCGGGTATTATTGCCGCAAATACTGCCATTTTTGTAGGATATAAATTACGAAAAACGGCCGGAGCCCTTGCAGCAACAATAGGAATTACCATGCCGGCTTTTCTTGCAATAATTATTATTGCGAAACTAATAGAAGAAATAATCCGGTTAAAATTTATTCAAAGTATTTTCTGGGGTGTAGGAATCGGAGTTGTTCTTCTTGTATTTCTTGCAATAAAAGAAATGTGGAAAAAAAGTATTGTTGACAAATTTACATGCTGGATTTTCTTTTTAATATTTATATTATCGGCATGCTTTAAGGCGCCTCCGGCTATACTTATCATTCTTTCTATATTTATAGGACTATGGATTGAGTATCAGAAAAAAATTGAACATGGAGAAAACCAAGAATGACATATTTAAAACTATTCTTAGAATTTTTCCATATAGGCTTGTTTTCATTTGGCGGCGGTTATGCGACACTACCGTTTCTTTATCATATAGCAGATGTTCAAAAATGGTATACAACCAAAGAACTTGCTGATATGATTGCCATATCATCAATTACTCCGGGACCGATCGGTGTAAATGTTGCTACATTTGCAGGATTTAAAACCGCGGGGATTTTAGGCTCTCTTATCGCAACAACATCAGTAATCCTTCCGTCTTTTATAATTGTTGTAATTATTTCAAAAGTTTTGGAACAATTTAAACATAACAAATATGTGCGTTCCGTAATTTATACATTAAAACCTGCAGGCTGCGGGCTTTTAGCTGCTGTTGGCGTTGATATGTTTATAAACAATATAAACATTCCGGGGATGATTCTTCTTGCGGGCTTATTCTTCGCAAGTTTAACCGAAAAAAGAGACCCGTTGTTTTATCTCGGGGTATCAGCTCTTGTCGGATTAATTGCAGGATTTTTTAATTTGACCGGTTAACCATCCTGTACTGCAGAGCCTGCATAAGATGATTTTGAGTAATATCCTGTGAACCTTCCAAATCTGCAATAGTTCTTGCAAGTTTCAAAATCCTGTCATAGCGTCTGCCGGAAAGCTGATATTTTACTGCTGCAGTTTTTAACATTTCCATACTTGTTTTATCAAGTTTACAATATTTTTTTATTAATTTGGATGTAAGCTCAGAATTTGTTAAAATACCGTCATCTTTATATCTCTCTGCCTGAATTTTTCTGGCTCTGACAACACGTGCACGTATATCTTTTGAAGATTCGGCGGAAGAGTTTATATTCAAAAGTTCTTCGGCCGTCAGTCTTGGAACTTCCACCTGTAAATCAATTCTATCTAACAGAGGTCCGGAAAGACGCGACTGATAACGGCTTATTTGAAATTCGGAACAGGAACACTGTTTTTCTTTATCCCCTAAATATCCGCAAGGACAAGGATTCATTGCCCCGAGAAGCATAAATTTAGCAGGATATTTTATAGAATGTTTTGCACGGGCAATAACAATTTCTCCGTCTTCAAGAGGCTGACGGAGAACCTCTAATACATTTCTCGGAAACTCGACCATTTCATCAAGAAATAACACCCCCCTGTGAGCTAAAGTAATTTCACCGGGCTTTGGATTTGAGCCGCCGCCTATTATACCGTTTGCAGACGCCGTATGATGAACTGCCCTGAAAGGTCTTTTCGTCATCAAAGGTTCATCGGAAGGTAAAAGTCCGGCTATACTGTAGATTTTAGTTAATTCCAGAGCTTCTTGAAGCTCCAGAGGCGGTAAAATTGAAGCAAAACATTTTGCCATAAGGGTTTTACCCGACCCAGGAGAACCTGTCATTAACATATTATGTCCGCCTGCTGCCGCAATTTCCAAAGCTCTTTTGGCCTTTTGCTGACCTTTTACATCTTTAAAATCATAAAGATAATCTTCTGCCGATTTTTCGGTTAAATACTCTGATATATTTACAGTTACAGGCTTTATAGGATTGTCGGTAAAATGATTTACAACATCTCCGAGATATCCTGCAGGGAAAATATTTACATCATCTCCCGCAAGAGCCGCTTCACAGGCATTTATGGAAGGAACAAAAATATTTTTTACTCCCGCATCTTTCAAGCCGAGAACAAGCGGTAAAACACCCGTCACCCCGCGCAATTCTCCGTCAAGGGAAAGTTCGCCGATAAAGGCACAGTCTTTGATTTTCTCCTCATCTATAACACCTTCTTCAACTAACAATCCGACAGCTATCGGAAGGTCAAAATTAGAACCCTCTTTTTTTAAATCAGCAGGCGCAAGGTTTATTACAACTTTTTTGGCAGGGAAAGTAAATCCTGAATTTTTTATAGCGGAACGAACTCTGTCACGGGCTTCATTTATTGCGGTATCCGGAAGCCCAACAATTGAAAACCCGGGAAGTCCGTTTAAAACATCCGTTTCTACAGAAACTTTATATGCATTAAGACCTATTACAGTTGCGGTTGTAACTTTGTTTACCATAAGTTAATATTAATATAAAACAGATTCCGAAACAAGTTCGGAATGACAGTATTTTTTTATTGTATAATTATCTTATGAATATTTTAGCTATCAACTTTGGCGGAATAGGTGATGAAATATTTTTTCTGCCTGCACTTATATCATTAAAAAAAGAATTTCCAAACTCAAAAATAACTCTTGCACTTGAGCCGAGAAGCAAAAGTGTTAAGGATTTAACAGATATTATTGATGATTTGTTCCTTATTGATGTTAAAGGGAAAAATAAATACACAGAACTTTTAAAACTTGTATATCTCGCTCGCAAAGGGGATTTTGACCTTGTAGTTTCATCAGGCGGCAACAAATTAATCAGTATCCTTTTGACACTAACGGGAATTAAAAAGAGATACGGTTATGATACGGGGAAATTAAGCCAAATTTTGCTTACAAAAGCTGTTCCACTAAATAAAAATCAATATGCATGTGCAATGTATCACGACCTTGTAACACCGATTACAAACAATAAAACATACCTGCCTGAGATTAATGTAGAAGCTCAGGAAAAAATTCCGAACTCTGTTTTAATTCACCCGGGGGTGAGCAAAATGAGTATACAAAAAGGTATGATCAAGACAATTCCTGCGGAAGTGTGGGCGCAAACCATTGATTTGCTTATTGAAAAAGGCAAACATGTTGTCTTGGCCGGCGGGCCCGATGATAAGGAAGTAATAGAAACAATTCTTTCACGCATCACTCTTCACTCTTCACTCTTCACAAACTATTACGGCAAAACAAAAAGTTTAAAAGATTTAGCTGTATTAATCGGTAAAGCTGAAAAATTTATATGCTCGGACTCTGCTCCTTTACACGTTGCCGTTGCTATGGGAACAAAAACTTATGTAATTTTCGGGCCGACAGATGACAAAAAATTAATACCGCAATCAGAAAACGTTATACCAATCAAAGCTAATGACAAATGTCCTATAAAACCGTGTCTCTGGGAACACAGACAGACAACCTGCGATAAACTTGACTGTTTAAAGATTTCAGCTGAAGATATTGTAAGTAAAATATTAAATTAAATCCCGACACTCAAACCCGCACAAAGGTTTATTGACTGCCCTGTTATTCCCTTTGCATCTACTGAAATTAAATATTTACAAAGTTTTGCAACTTCTTCAGGTTTTACGAAACGTTTTTGAGGGATTGTATTAATAATTTCATCTTTGGAAAACTCGCTGTCCTCAATAGAATTCAGTCCTAATTCAGTTTCAACCCACCCGGGATTTATTGTATTTACGGTAATATTATATTCGGCAAGCTCTAACGCCAGTGCTTTTGTCAAACCTATCAACCCTGATTTAGACGAAGAATAAATACTTGCATAAGCTTCGCCCATAACGCCTGATATTGAACCGATATTTATAATTCTTCCCCAGCGCTGTTCCTTCATATGAGGAATTGCTTTTGATATAAGGTATGCGGGAGCTATCAAATTTGTTTGATAAAGCCTTTGAATATCAGCAATATTCATAGTTTCCAGTCCTGCATAAATATATTCACCCGCATTATTTACAAGTACATCAATGTGTTTATCTTCAATAAACTTTGCAAGATTATTTATATCCTTTGACAAATCACAAACACAAAACCCTTTAGCATTACATGCCGCAAGTGCCTGTTCATTTCTGCCGGTTACAAAAACTTCTCCGACACTTTGAAGTTCGGCGGCAATTACGTTTCCTATACCTTTTGATGCTCCGGTTACAAGTATATTCATTGTCTGTACTCCTTTAAAAAGCTCCGTGTAATATATGATGCCATAAATATTCCCGCACAGCTAGCCACAAACGGAGTTGATGACGGGGTAATTTTTGTAAATTCAATATTTTCACCCGAGTTTGTAATGATTTTTTCAGTTGAAGAAATTTTTTCCTGAACAAAAGGTTTTTCCCTGCTTGCAACAACGGTAATTCCCTTTTCAATCCCCCGTTTTTTCAACTGATAAATTATATTTGAAACAAAAGGAGCATTCTTATCCTCAATTTCAGAAATATCAGAGATATACAATTTTGCCGGATCAACTCTGTTACCCGCCCCCATTGAACTTATAACAGGAATATTTGAATTTACACAGGTTTCAAGCAATTCTATCTTTGAGCGCATAGTGTCAATTGCATCGGCAACATAGTCAACATTTGATAAATCCAAGTTCCCCTTATAAAAATCATTAACAACATGTAATTTTATATCAGGGTTTATGTCCTTTAATCTTTGCTCAAAAAGTTTTGTCTTATTCTGTCCGATGCTAGAATTCAATGCAATAAGCTGTCTGTTTATATTTGTTTTAGAAACCGTATCAAAATCAATTATTGTTAACTCACCAATTCCTGCTCTTGTAAGAGCTTCAGCACAGAAACCGCCGACTCCGCCAAGGCCGAAAACTGCAACATGCTTAAAAGAAAGAAGTTTTTGATTTTCTTCTCCCCAGAAAAGTTCATTGCGTGAAAAGTATTCATCACTCTTCACTTCTTCACTCCTTCACTACTTAATAATTCCAAAACCGATAAGGAATGTGCAAATCAAAAATATGGCCGAAACTATTCCAGTAAGCTTATTTAAACCTTTTTCAGCACTTTTTTGGGAAGCAAAAACATGAGAGGCTCCGCCCATGCCCGCAATGCCGTCGCCTTTCGGTGAATGCAATAATATCAATACAATTAGCAGCAAAGCTGAAATTATTTGTACGGCCCAAACTATATTAACTAACATTTATTTTTTCTCCTTTTTCTTAGAAATGAAATGAGCTCTTTTTGAGTTCAGCTTAATATTTTCGAAAGTATATAGGCGTGCCGGTCTTTTGGACGACGACTTTGTATATTCGTTCAATTCAATCAAGCCTTCAGTTGCCAGAGCTTTTTTTCTGAAATTCCGCTTATCAAGCTTCTTGCCCATAATCAATTCATAAGCTTTCTGCATTTCGGTTAAAGTAAATTTTTCATTCAAAAGCTGATAAGCTACAGGGCAAAGTTCCAATCTTTCACGGGTTCTTTTCAGAGAATATTCAATAATTTCTTTGTGGTCGAATGCGAGCGGCGGAAGGTCGGAAATTTTGTGCCAACCCAATTCAGGCGTTGTAACGACTTTGATATCTTCTGCACGCACAAGAGCAAAATAAGCACATGTTATAACCCTTGCATTAGGATGCCTCAGAGGATCCCCAAATGTGTATAACTGTTCAAGATAGATATTATCAACATTTGTACGTTCTTTCAATACTCTTAAAGCAGCTTGATCAAGATTTTCAGATAGTCTTACATAACCGCCTGGTATTGCCCATTTATCTTTAAACGGCTCATTAGTACGTTTAACAAGCAAAACATGAAGAGCATTATTCTTCATAGTTACAATAACTACGTCCACCGTAATTTCGTGTGTTTTGGTTTCGTTAAAAATCATATTATCTCTACCCTTAGCTTAATAATATAATAAAAATATAATTTTACATTAGTTAACGGTCGATTTTTATTAACAAAATTTAACATGAACGTAAAGTTTATCAAAAATATATATAAAAAATACTTTATATATATAAGGGATTAAAAAACACGGGGAAAAATGGGATTTCATCATTACATACATAACAATATATTTATCGGCAGACCGTTTATGCCTTGCGGTTTCAGACATTTTTGCGGAGGATGGAATGCGTTTAACACCGGCTTCGGTTTCGGGATGTTAACATCCCTGTTTAATTTTTCTATGCCGAGATTTCAGTTTCAACCGGTTTTTCAGCCGATTTTTCCTTCTGTCAATTTCAATAATTATAATAATAATTTCACAATTACACCGCCTCAGCCTCCGGTTTTACCGTCACTCTCAGACTTAAACCAGAATCAAAATACATTTAATCCTTTTATATTTCAACCAAAATTAACTTTGCCCTCTTTTGATTCTAATAACTTATTTAACTTCAATACAACATCTTTATCTTCTAATGAAGAAGAAAATAATGTTGCAGTTACAAAATCGGTAGACAGAGGCTTTAAAAACAAATCAAAACTGGATAAAGCCTTTTTAAACAAGGTTAAAGAAATCTCTAAAAGACTAAACTGCGATTATAGAGACTTACTAGCGGTTATGAACAGTGAGTCAGGAATAAATCCGTCGGCATGGAATGGTTCAACGGCAGTCGGGCTAATTCAATTTACACAGATTGCCATTGACCAGCTGAATATAAATTACGGACTTAATTTAACAAAACCCAAAATTGCAAAAATGTCAGCAATGGAACAGCTTGATTTAGTTGAAAAACTTATACGAGATGCGAAAAAAATAAGATTTTCACCAAATGCCAAACTGTCAGCAGTTGACCTTTACTCAGTCATATTCTTACCGCGCAGAGCAGACAGAGAAATCCTTTGTACAAGAGGGGAAGCATTTTATAGCCAAAATATCGGTTTAGATAAAAATAAAGACGGTAAAATTACCAAAACAGATCTTTCGAAACATCTTGCCGGCAAGTATGTTGATGAATCACAATTTGTTTAATAAATAACAACAAATCAATAATTTCAGCTACAATATACTCCGGATTAATAAAGAGAAAAATATTACAATTCGAAATAATCCATTGATGTTGATAAATGTTTCATGTATGTTCATGAAATATATTATAGATTTGCAGAAAGGTCAAAAATGGATAAGGGATATATTGAAAACGGCTTTATAGTAGATGTTTCAAATGCTAACAAAACTTCTGAAATAATATATGAATTGAGCAGAATTTTAGATCTGCCTGATGCCCAGAGCAAAAAAGTATGCCTGAAATTAGGTTCTGTTAATCTGACTTCAACAGAACTTACAAGTATTAAGGCTCTTGTCGAATCTATGAATTCTGAAATAGAATTTATAAGCACAAGCTCAACTGAAACTGTAAAATCCGCAGAAGATCTTAATATTAAAGTCTCAGTTCTGGAAAATAAAGTCCCGACTCCGGAATTTAACGCTGATCAGGAAAAAGTAAATAAAGAACTGGAAAAAGCTTTGGATAAAATATTCGGGGATGAAACCGCTGAAATCAAAACTTTTGCCCAGGAAGAAGATATCAAAAAATTAAAAGAAGAAATTCCGCCGGAAGATGTGGAAAAAATTGCAAACATTAAACCTGAAGCAATCAATCCCGAAAATCAGATGGAAACTATTGAAACACCTACACCTGAACCTGTTGAAGATATTAAGTCATCATCAGAAAATATTGAAAGTGAATTGGAAAATTTTAATAATCAGCTTGAAAATGCCAACAAAATTGAAGGTGATGAACTGGAAGAAGTAGATTTCGACCTTGATGACCTGCGCAAATCTTTACGCGAAACAGAAAAACTTCCTACCCTTTATATTCAAAGGACATTACGTTCAGGCCAGAGCATAACATCAGACGGTAATATTGTTATTATCGGAGATGCAAATCCCGGTTCGGAAATTATTGCGAAAGGCGATATTACTGTATGGGGTATTTTAGGCGGAATCGCACATGCAGGTGCGGAAGGAAATCAGTATGCAAGAATACGGGCATTGAAAATGAATGCTATTCAATTAAGAATTGCAGATATTTTTGCACGACGTCCGGATAATATTAATATTCCTTATATTCAAAAAACAGATACGTTTGTACCGGAAGAAGCCTGCATTAGAAAAAAACAAATAATTATACATAAAATACATGAAGCATAAAAGGAGAAATAATGAGCGGTAGAGTTATCGTAATAACGTCCGGAAAGGGCGGTGTAGGAAAAACTACTACTAATGCTAATATCGGAACAGCCCTCGCAAAAGCCGGTAAAAAGGTAGTAATGATTGACACTGACTTAGGTTTAAGAAACTTAGATCTCTTGCTCGGATTAGAAAACAGAATTGTATACACAATAGTAGACGTTGTTGAAGAACGCTGCAAATTAAAACAAGCATTGGTAAAAGACAAAAAAAATCCTAACCTGTGCCTTTTAGCTGCGGCTCAAACCCGTGACAAATCAGCTGTT
Organism: Candidatus Gastranaerophilales bacterium; assembly: GCA_944322885.1. Lineage (GTDB taxonomy): Bacteria > Cyanobacteriota > Vampirovibrionia > Gastranaerophilales > Gastranaerophilaceae > Stercorousia. The sequence goes on from CALUQH010000022.1 coordinate 45,795, forward strand.
ACGGAAGAACAGCTCAAAGATATATGCGAAAAATTGAAAAAAGATTTTGATTTTATTCTTGTTGACTGCCCTGCCGGGATTGAACAAGGATTCCAAAATGCCGTTGCAGGTGCTTCCGAAGCTATTGTTGTTACGACTCCGGAAATGTCAGCAGTACGCGATGCCGATAGAATCATCGGACTTTTAGAAGCAAAAGAAGAAATCAAATCTTACAAATTATTAATAAACAGAGTACGTCCAAACCTTATCAAATCAAATGATATGATGAGTGTAGATGATGTTGTGGAAATACTTTCAGCAGATTTAATCGGAATAATTCCGGAAGATACAGGTATTATTACATCAACCAACAAAGGTGAACCTATTGTTAACGATGAAAAATCACTTGCCGGTAAAGCTTACAATAACGTTGCAAGAAGAATTATCGGCGAAGATGTTCCGTTTTTGAATTTGGAAGAACCTCAAGGCGTAATCGCTAAAATTAAAAAGTTCTTCTCCGGCTTAAAGGGAAAGGAGAAGTAGGATGATTTTAGCAAATTTATATAACAAAGTTTTAGGTTTTTTCCGCCAGACGGAAAAAGAAGCTGAAGAATCTTCAAAAGACACGGCCCGCAATAGATTGCGTGTTGTCTTAATGCAGGACAGAACAAACCTTACACCCGAATTAATGGAAAGAATGAGACGTGAGCTTGTCGAACTTCTTTCCAAATATGTTGAAATGGACAAAGAAGCACTTGAACTTAATCTGGAACAAGACGGAGATCAGGTTGCACTAATGCTTTCAATACCGGTTATCAGAGCTAAAGACGAAGAAGAAATTAAAGCAGCACTTGAAGCAGAAGATGAAAAAGAAGAAGAATCATCCGAAGAAGAAAATGACGAAGAAACCAAAGATAACCCTGAAGATGATGAAAACCTTGACTCTGACGAAGATTCAGATAAAGACGAAGAAGGCGAAGATGATTCTGAAGAAGAAATTGAAAAATCAGATGAAACAAAAGAATCAGGTAATAATTAATAACTCACGATTAATGTATCAAAAATAATGCCAAGTAAAAACTTGGCATTATTTTTCTATTGCAATATTTAATAAAAATATTTATAATAAATAAAAAAGGAGGATGAAACATGTTTAAATTAAAAGCTTTTAGAGTGCCCCCCCCCCGACAAAACTAAACAGCAGTAAGGGTTTTACCTTAGCTGAAGTTTTAATTACACTGGGTATTATAGGGGTTGTAAGCGCAATGACTATTCCAGCTCTAATTAACAATACCCGAAACAAACAGCTTGAAACAGGACTAAAAAACGGATATTCAACACTTAGCCAAGCTCTTTTAATGTATGAAAATGATAACGGAATGCCGATATCACCCGGTACACTAGGAAATGACGAATTAAAACCCATCCTGATGCAATATATAAAATCAGTCAAAGACTGCGGTCTCGGAACCGACACAGACAAAGCCTGTGTCCCGAACAAAGGCTTTGTCCAAGACCCTGATAACGTTCAGGATTCTTATATGACATTTAGCGGGAAATCCGGTATTGATTATGGCTGGTTTGATGACGGACAATTTATTATAAATAACGGGATGACTGTTTTACTTAATAATCCCGGCAGTGAACAGAACCAAGCAGTTACCATTTCCGTGGATGTTAATGGTTTCAACAAAAGACCAAACCGTTTAGGGCAAGACTTATTTATGTTTCAGATTAATAACACCGGAGCATTGGTGCCCATGGGAGTAAAAAATACTGCTTATAATACTGATGAATACTGTTCAAAAAGTGCATCAGGAACAATGAACGGTGCCGCCTGTACCTACAAAGCTCTTTCAGAAAAAGATTTTTTCAAAAAATTACCGAAATAAAATCAGCGTTAACAAATCTAAACAAATTTAAAATCCACTGTTGACAGTGGATTTTGTTTGTTTTACCATTGGTATGCTTGGAGTAATATATTTACAAAATCCGAAATATTTGTTGAATAGCACATTTCAAGCAGTGTATTACAATAATAAAAAGAAAAAGGAATACAAATGGCAACTACACAAAGACAAAGAATCAGAGTTTGTTTGAAAGCTTATGATCACAAATTAATCGACGTATCTTCAGACAAAATCGTAGAAACAGCAAAAAGAACAGATGCTAAAGTAGCAGGCCCTATTCCTTTACCTACAAAAAGACGTATATATTGCGTTTTGCGTTCACCCCACGTAGATAAAAAATCCC
>CALUQH010000023.1 GCA_944322885.1 Candidatus Gastranaerophilales bacterium
AAAACCCTATCTGAAAGATAGAGTTCGGAATTCTTTTTACGTAATTCCTCGTGTGTGTAGAAGGTTAGTGTGTAGTAGGTAGTGTAAATAGTTAGTGTGTAGTTTATGTCTCGTGTTTATTTAATTCCTCATAATGGATATTGTTTATTACTTACATATTAATAAAGTATTTTTTAAGTATATAATTGCTATATCCTATTTATTTTGTTACATTTCTTCATAAAATATCCGAAATAACAGAGTTTAAAAGTATTTAAGAAATTAAAGCTTTTTAAATATTTACTCTTAATCCCCTCTTTCCTGATTATATATTTCCCAAAAAATATATATAATTAACACTATTTTTAGAAAAACATCCATATTTTTTACATAGTGTTTACTTCTTCTTTATCTAATCTTTACACGTAAAATACTTGACCTTTTTTGAAAAAAGTATTCTAATAATAAGATAAAAATTAGTTACAGCTTTAAGAAAAGAGGTTTGCATGAAAGAATTTTCCCACACCCGTCTGGATAACAGACAATTCAGTGAAGATGACATCAAGGGTTACATTAAAGAGTACAACATCAAATTTATCAAACTGCAGTTTGTAGATTTGAACGGACAGGTTAAAAATATGACTGTTCCGTCACAGCATATTGAAAAAGTTTTGAATAACGAAATTATGCTCGATGGTTCTTCTATTAAAGGATTCAGAAGTATTGAAACATCTGATATGTTCTTTTATCCAGACAAAAATTCTTTCCAGCTTCTTCCTTGGCGGGAAAATGAAGGAATGCATTCAGCAAGACTTATCTGCGACATTTATAATGCGGATGGCACACCTTTTGAAGGATGCCCGAGATGTAATTTAAAAAGAATTATGAAAGAAGCGGAAAAAATGGGCTTTTCCATGAATATCGGGCCTGAAGCCGAATTTTTCTTATTTTCAAAAGATAAAGACGGAAATGTTACAACAACGACTCAGGACAGCGCCGGTTATTATGATGTGGGGCCTGAGGATTTAGGTGAAGATGTAAGATCTGACATTGTTTTAACTTTACAGGAAATGGGATTTGATATTGAAGCTTCTCACCACGAAGTTGCGGACGGTCAGCATGAAGTTGATTTCAGATATGCTGACGTTTTGACTGCTGCCGATAATGTTGCGACATTCAAAATTGCGGTAAAGGCAATTGCCGCAAAACACAATCTGCATGCGACATTTATGCCTAAACCTATATACGGAATTAACGGTTCAGGTATGCACTGCAATATTTCTCTGTTTAAAGATAACAAAAACGCTTTTTATGATGAAAAAGCGGAATATCAGCTTTCGGATATTGCAAAATATTCTATAGGCGGGCTGCTTAAACACGTAAAAAGCATTACGGCAATATTAAATCCGACAGTAAACAGTTTCAAACGTCTTGTTCCGGGTTACGAAGCACCGGTTTATCTTGCCTGGTCTTTAGCTAACAGAAGCGCCCTTCTAAGAGTTCCTGCAAAACGCGGAAGCTCAACAAGAGTTGAACTTCGTTCTCCTGATCCTGCCTGCAACCCGTATTTAGCATTTGCGGCTATTTTGGAGGCCTGCCTTGACGGGGTTAGAAATAAAATTGACCCTCCGGCTCCTGTCGAAAGCAATATTTACAAATTAACCACCAAAGAACGCAAAAAACAAAGAATTGACGCGCTTCCGGGAAGTTTGGCAGAAGCACTCGATTTATTTGATAAATCGCTTGTATCAAGAGCTGCTCTCGGAGATCATATCTTTAATGAATTTTTATCCGCTAAGAAAAAAGAATGGGATTCATTTAGAACTTATGTTTCACAGTGGGAAATAGACAGATATTTAGAAAGATATTAACAAAAAGCCTCTCTTATGAGAGGCTTTTTAAATATTCCACAATTTCTTTTGCTGAATATATATCCTTTACAATAAAGAATTCTTTTTGTGTCTGTTTTTTCACATAGTCCAATGTTTTTCCATCTAAAAAGTCCTCGGAATAAGGTCTTAGCATTACAGACGGTATAATAACAAGGTCAGTATCCAAATCTTTTACGGTTCTAATTAAATCATCGGTTGTAATAAGTCCCGAAACAGTTATATCATCTCCCCAGTATTCGGATTTTACCGGATTGACAGTTACGGAAAGATTTTCTATTTTATTTAAGCCCTCTGATATTTTATCTATCGCATATTTAGCGGCATACCCAGTAGCAAAAGAAATTTTCAATGGCGATTTAATCTTTTTGGGGAGTTTTCTTGATTTAAAATCATCTATGAGTATTCGCAAAGAACCTACCCCGTCATCAAGCTGCGAAAAACTCCCGTAATACTTTGCCTCAGGAATTTTACGCCCGGCAAGAAGAAAAAACTCATCAGAACAGCATACACGTTTGTATTTTGAAGCAATATCAATAGTTTGCTCAGCGCATTTTTTATCTACACGCTTTAAACCTTCAGTCCTAAACTGGGTAAGCCCAACAGGAACAATTGCCGTTGAAAGAACTGTTGTTTTTAATTTGGCAAGATCCGACAGGGTTCTTTCAAGTTCCTCTCCGTCATTGTAGCCGGGGCAAAGAACTATTTGAGCGTGAAAAGGTATTTTATTTTTACGGAACCAGTTTAAATTTTCAAGAGCTTTACCCGCATTAGGATTTCTTAGCATCTTTACTCGCAAATCAGGATTTGTGGTATGAACAGAAACATAAAAAGGCCCGAGCTGCATCCTTTTTATTCTCTCTTTGTCCTGTTCGGTAAGATTTGTCAAAGTAATATAAGTTCCTTGCAGATAAGAAAGCCTGTAATCATCGTCTTTTATGTAAAGCGTGTCCCGCAATCCTTTTGGCTGCTGATCAACAAAACAAAATATGCAATGGTTTAAACAGGGTTTCACTCTGTCAAATACCGCACTTTCAAAAACAATTCCCAAATCTTCATCAAAATCTTTTTCGATTTCTATAATCTCAGTTTCTCCGTCAGCCTTTTTTATTTCAAGGGTAATTAACTCAGACTTGCAAAGGAAATTATAATCAATCATATCAGACATTGCGGTATTGTCGATAGAAACAATTTCATCTTTAGGCTGTATTTCAAGTTCTTCGGCAATCGAGCCTTTTAAAACTTCACTAACTATTGCCGGCATTATCTTTTTCCAATCCTTCAACTATTGTTATAAAATTTGAAAAGTCACAAACAGTATTATCAAGGACAATTTTTTGATAAAAATTTGTATGCTTATATTCATCATTTAAAATATTCTGCGCCTCTGTTTTAAATTTCATTGCACGCGCCTTAACAGAGAAAAACAGCCGCTTCTTTTCTTCAACAGACAGCACATCCGCACAGCCGATTTTTATTCTGGCATTTGAATAAAATTGAAGCGGATTATCGCTCATATCCTCAAGGAGCAGTCTGTTCAACTCGTTTTGCCCCTGCTTTGTTATCGAATAATAAACAGACAACTTCCCGCCCTCAGACATCATTTTCCTTGCAGAAAGATAACCTTTTTCCACAAGACGCTTTAAGGCCGGGTTTAAAGCTCCGAAACTCGGTTTTGTATACGGAGAAAAAATATCCTCAATATGCTTTTGAACAGCATACATGGTTAAATCTCTTCTTAATAAAACATATAAAATCAAGAGTTCCGTCATATTATAAATATAACATAAAATCAAACTTAGTGCGCAATAATATTCAACAATGCCGACCCAAAAAGCAAAACCCCGATTACTATTGCAACAACCGATGCAAACATAACGGCACCCGCTGAAATATCTTTTGCCATACCGACAAGTTTGGAATACCTGTTATGAAAAACAGCATCAAGAGAAAACTCAACTGCAGAATTTAGCATCTCCGTAACAATCACAAATGCAATTGTTAAAAGCAATATACACATACGCTCAATACTGAAGTCAAGAACAATAGCAAGTGCAAGAACAGCCATTGCAATACAAAAATGGACTCTTATATTTACTTCTGATTTCAACACAAGACGCATACCTTTTCTGGCATTTTTGAATGTGTTTGAAAATCCCTGCTGTTTAAACTTTGTCATATCCTATACTTTCCAGCGCTTTGTTTTGTAAATCTATAACAAAATTATAATCTTCTTCGGTTTGATGGTCAAATCCCAACAAATGCAATATACCATGACTGATTAAAAAAGCCAATTCATATTCTTTTGAAACATTTTTCTTTTTCGCTTCTTCAATCACCTTATCAAGAGCTATTATCACTTCTCCGAGATTAATCTCTCCGTCAAAAATGAATTTTTCATCACCGTCTGCAAAAATAGCAAATGTAATTATGTCAGCCGGATAATCTTTATTTCGGTATTCTTTGTTTATTTGATGCGTTTTTTGACTGTCACAGTATAGAAAATCAAACGATACAGTATCATAATCAAAACTATTTAAACAACTTTTTTCATAAACATCAGGTAAGGAAAGATAAAACTTCAAAATATCACGCGCCTTATCTATAAATTCTTTTTCATCAACTTCCCAACAATTATAAATATTCTCACTGAAAATATTGAAATCAGGCATTTTTACCCTCATCAGTTTTTGGAGTTTCTTCGGACTTTTTTTCGCCCTCCAGCTGTTTAATTTTATTTTCCAAATCTTCATCAATAAGCTTTACAGGCATATTTATTTTTTGCTTTTGCAATTCCTCTGCCAGATTTTCCTGATATTTAATTCGGTTATGCTGCATACCTCTTAGTATCCTTGAAAAGGTTGAAGCAATAGTTTTTATGTCTTTTAACGTCAACGGGCTGTCAGACAATTGTCCATCATTGAGTCTTTCTATAATAATTTTATTTATCATGGCCTCAATCTCTTCAGGAGTAGGATTTTTCAATGATCTTACAGCAGATTCAACAGCATCAGCAATCATTAATATAGCAGTTTCTTTTGTATTAGGTTTAGGACCTGCGTATCTGAACTGTTCTTCTTTTACATTTTCAGCCCCTTCTTCCTTGACTGCCTGATTATAAAAATAACTTGCAAGTCCTTCACCATGGTGCTGAAGAATAAAGTTTTGTATAACCTGCGGTAAATGATATTTTTTTGCATACTCTATACCGTCTTTCGGATGAGCCGTTATAATCATTTTGCTGATTCTGGGTGTAAATTTATTATGCGGATTTTCAATCAAAAAATAAGATTGATTTTCGACAAAGAATAACGGCCGTTTTAATTTACCTACATCATGGTATAAAGCTCCAACACGGGCCAGAATAGGATCTGCACCAATAGCTTCTGCAGCAGCCTCGCATAAATTTGAGACCATTAAACTATGGTGATAAGTTCCGGGAGCATCAATCTGCAGACGTTTCAAAAGTTTTTGGTTATGGTCTCCAAATTCAGCAAGACCATAAGATGTAATAATCTTAAATGTACTTTCGAACAATGGCAGGGAACCCAGTGTTATAATTGAACTTACAATTCCGTTCAAAAATATAAAAGAAATATCTTTTAAAATTAAAACATTATCAACATCAATCAGACATTTTTCAAGCAAATATATACTAAAAACAATTACAATACCCGCAGCAGATATATTAAACCCGATTTTAATTAAATCAGCACGCCTTGCATACTTTATCTGAGACATCAAAATAACGGAAAATATAGTTAACATAATAAAAGTAACAATAAATTGAATATTATATTGATATCCCACAACCATAACAGAAAGCAGCATAATTGAAGCAACCAGTGCTATACGCGGATTTGTAAATATCGACATTAACATTAAAAATACCGGAACAGGCAATACATAAGGGGAAAAACCAACAGGGAGCATTACCCCTATGGTCGCAAGCAGTATGGCAAGAACAGCAGATAATGAAAGATATCTGGGTTCCAAATATTCTTTTTCAAAGAATTTCATAAATCCTAAAAACAATGATGTCGCAATAAATACTATTATATAAATTGCAGCCAGTCCCTGCCAGTTAAGCTCATAAACATTATAACCTGCCTGACGGAGTGCATCCCTTTTTAATCTTGTAACAGGTTCGCCCTCAAAAAGGATTTTGTCGCCTTTTTGAAATACAACTTCATAAGGTTTTACCGAATTTTGGGCATTTTTTCTTGCTATTTCCGTTGCAAATTCATCTACAACTAAATTTGGAACTATTACCTGTTCCAGTAATGCGGTAATTACAGATACCTGACGCCTTGAAACGTTAGACACAAGGTTATTTAAGATAAGAGTATCGATATTATCTTTCTCATAGTCTTTTTCAGTTATGCCAGCATTCAAGATATTTGTAAGGATTAAAGATGATTTGTCAAAAACCTCATGAAGGCTGTTATCATCAGCTTTTAACAAATAATTAATAACAAAATCTCTCTTTGAATTATCAGAAAGATCAAATAAAATACCTATTTCTTCTTTTTTTACGGAAACATCAACATCTTTTCTGCGGATTTGCATTATTGAAGATTGAAGAGTCTGTAAATTGCCTTTTATAAAATCGTCCTCTGCAGGAGCCATAATCGGATCAATTTTTTGGGCAACCTCCTTTTTATGTTGTTCCGTACGCTTAACATCTTCTACAATGAGAGTTTTTTGTGCAATAATATCACGTTTGCTTATACCGTTTTCAATAATATTTTGAAAAAAGAAATTCTGTGATGATATTATTGCAGTCAAAACAATCGTGAATGCAAAAAAAGATAGAATTTTAACAGTAAGTGCAGATGTTAAAGAGTCTGTAAACTTTGAAATAAATTCCAATTTTGCCATATATTAAAACACCTTATTTTTAATTAATCTCTTTACATTTTATAACGTCCTAAAATTTTTTCAAGTCCTGCAGTTTCAGCCTGTTTTGAATGTCCTCAAGCAACTTTCTGTTAATTGATAAAAGCTCCGAAAGTATCGCAATTACTCCGACCTGAACACTCGTTAAAATTAAAATTGCAGATAAAATCAAAGATTGGATATGACCGCCTCCGTTTCCCGTAAAATAAAACCAGAGAAAACGCAGCCCGACAAATGCTCCGGGCAAAAAAAATAAACAGGCAAGTATCGTAAAAAATCTGAACGGACGGTAAATAATAAACATTCTTAGCATTGTATAAATTGAACGTCTTATATAATCAAACATATTTTTGACAAGTTTTGATTCCCTTAAATCAGGATTTACATTAACGGGAACACAAACTATCTGTAACCCTTTAGCCTTAGCTTGAATAATAGTTTCCAGAGTATAAGTATAATTATCAAATATATTTAACTGAAGTGCAGCATTTCTTGAAAATGCTCTAAAACCGCTCGGAGCATCCTCTACCGATGTCGAGCTTACCATGCGCATAACAAAAGAACCGAGTTTTTGCAGACATTTTTTCAAAAAAGAAAAATGCTTTATTTTAGCTACCGGACGGGAACCTATGACAATATCAGCCCCTTTGTCCAAAATCGGTTTAACAAGATCCTTAATATTATCTGCACTATACTGATTATCAGCGTCGGTATTTACAATTATATCAGCCCCAAGTTCAAGAGACTTCTTGATCCCTGCCATAAAAGCTTTTGCGAGTCCGCAGTTATGCTCCATTTCAACAATATGCGCCCCGTAATGCTTTGCAACTTCAACTGTTCTGTCTGTTGAACCGTCATCAACGATTAACACTTCTATATTATCTATTCCATCAATCTGCTTGGGTAAAGCATCCAGAGTTACCGGCAAAGCAAGTTCCTCATTATAACAAGGAATTTGAATAATCAGTTTCATAACTATCCCCTTTTAAATTTTTCTTTTTATTATATAATTAAAGAGGGATTTTGACAATCGTGAAAAAACACTTTTGGATATTAGGGATAATTATACTTATTGGTCTTATTTTGAGGCTGATTTGCATTAATAAAACCGACGGTCTATGGAATGATGAATATATAAGTTACATGATTTCCGCAACGCCCCTGCTTAAAGGATTTTGGCATGAAGTAACTTACCAGTGCCACATGCCTTTTTATTATATTTATCTAAAATTCTTTATGGCAATTTTCGGGCAGAGCGATATTTTGTTAAGGTTAACCTCAGTTCTGCCGGGAGTACTCTCTATTCCTGTAATGTATTTTATCGGAAAAGAAAAAGATGATGCTACTGCATACTTATGCGCGGGATTAACCGCAATAAGTTCATTCCTTATTTATTATTCACAGGAAGTAAGATTATATTCCATATTATTTTTATTCTCGGCAATTGCGCTGTTATATACATTAAAAATAATAAAAGAACCTGATAAAAAAAATCTTATACTATGTGCATTATTTAATTTCTTAATCCTGTTTACACACACAATAGGATTTGTATTTGTATTTTTTAATTTAATATTTTTAAGCATAAATTTATACAGCCGTTTTAGAAAAATTGTACAATTAATGTGGTTATGCATTTGCGGCAGCGGTCTAATTCTATCCCCGCTTGTAATAAAAGTATTTACAACTCAATCATTCTCTCAGTGGTGGGGACATTTTTCAGCATCAAAAATCGGATTCTTATTTACCGATTATTTTTCTCCTGTACTAACCAATCTTACTAACGCTCCCGACAATCTCTTTTATATGCCGAAATATGCAATATACATGTTTGTTCCCGCTTTAATTGCCGTATTTTGTATTATAAAAGCATTAATAAAGAATAAAATAAATTCACAGTTGTTTGCCGTTGCATTTTTAACAACACTCACTCTTGCCATCGCATCAATATGCGGAAAACTTGTATTTATTACCAAATATTCTATTGAAATATATCCGATATTAATATTTCTGACATGTTCGGGGCTGACATCTATAAGTAGAAAAGGATGGAAAATTTCTCTAATTATAATTTATACACTTCTGTCTCTCTGGTTTATAATAAAAGCGCCATACTCAGCTCCAAAAATGCGCCGCGCCGAAGGCCACAAAATTGTAGCTGATTTACTCTCTAATGCGCAAATACAAAAGGGCGATATAATACTTTTGCAATATTACGCACAAAACAGATTTTCAAAATATTTTGATTTTTCTGATTATAAAGTGGTAGTAATAGATAAGGGAAATTTCCCAAATTATTTATCTAAAGATTACGATTATAATGACGTTCTTACGGATGGAAAAAAATTATATAAAAATATATTTTCAAGTTACGATAACCCGTATTTTGAATATAAGTTAAACCAAGAAATAGTTAACAAGCTGAAACCCAATCAGAGTGTTGCTATTATAGTATTAAACAGTGTTTCATTTATAAATCCGGAAGCACTGATTAAAATCACACAAAATGAAGCTATGTACGAAAAACAGCCACTGCTGTTTCTCGTTTTTTCATATCTTAAAAACAAAACCTTCTTAGAGTTGGCAAAAAGCCTCACTCTGACACGCGTTGAGCAGAAAGGAAGCTGGACAATAATTAAGTTCACAAAACTTAATAATTAGGAACATGACTAGCAATTTTTATTATGTTTAAACCTCTATATATATAGAAGAAGATTTCATATTAATGTGTAGGTAGAAAGATGAAAGTCGAAACAATCAATCAAAATTATTCTGCGTCAATACGGCCTGCAAACAGCCGGCAGACTCCCTCAGTTCCACATTTCACAGGAAGAAATATTAATAAAGAAATTATGGAACAATTGCCAAACAAAACAGCAATCAAAGTAATGGAAAAATTTAAATGGCTGAAAGGGGAACTCGGAGGAATTTTAATTACGGCATTGGGAACAGGGGCTGTTGCACCTATATTTATTGCTTTTAACCCGTTCGTAAAAGCACCCGAAGGAGCAACAGAAGAGCAAAAAAAAGATGTAGATAATACTAAAAAATATACGGCTATGAGACAACCTGTTTCTGCCGTTTTAGCTGTTTTAATTCAAACAAGTATATTAAAACCTATTGATAAAGGATTAGAAATCCTCTTTAATAACCCCAACTATGCAAAGAACTTATGGATTAGTTTAGACCAGAGCACTTTGAGCAAAAAATCCTACATTGAAAAGCAAACTAAAAAAGAAATGCAAAAAGAAGGACTAAAATTTGAAAATAAAGAGGCATTCACAAAAGAACTTGATAAACGTGTCAATGAAAAATTAAAAATGCAAATTGGTCAAACAGCAGAAAAATTAAGACAAACCGGCAAAATTCATATTGGCAACCGCACAGTAGATAATCAAACCACCGCTGAAATTATAAATAACACAATTAATTCATATATAGAAGATGCTAAAAACTTGAAAACAAGCAATGAAGGCCTTAAATTTTATCAAAAACGAGCAAGCATACTTGTTGACAATGAACAAGACTTCAGAAAACTTTTTAAAGATCTTCCAAAATCAGGAAATGAAATTGCCGATTATCTGAAAAAGGCGAGTTTGCAAACAGATAATCAGGATATTAAGACAATTTTGGAAGAAATAATAAATGCTCCGGAAAATCTTAGAGCCAGCAGATGCCAGAGAACTCTTGAACGTATTGATACTATTAAGAAAATTTGCGATAATAAATTTACTCCGGAATTATATCTTTCAAAAATGAAAGAAACTAATAATGAATTAGATAATATAATTAACAACTTAGAACTCGCAAAAATTAAAGACCTCAAAAATGCAACAGAAGAAACAATTCAATCAGCAATTAGAAAAGCGGCAGGATATTGTCAATATGACAACACAAATTTCAGGCTTGGCAAAAAATTCCAGGAAACCGAAACATTCCAAACTAATATAGAAGATTTAATGAAGAAAATCTATAAAGATGTTACTACAGGTTACAAAAAAGTTATAGAAAAACGTTACAAGGGATTTAACCAAATTTCTAAAATCGCAATCGGTCTTTGTATTACGCTTCCAATAACCTGTACTGCTCTAAACTGGGTATATCCGAGATTTATGGATCTCTGCTTCCCTAAACTTTCAGGAAAGAAAAAAGATGATGCCCAAAAAGTTAAGAATGGAGGTGACGACTAATGGCTTCTGTCGGATCTGTAAGTTCTAAAGTAATAGGAAGTATTACAAACTTTAAACCGGTGCAAAAATGCTGTAATTTCTTTAAAAAAGACCCTGAAAAGGCAATTGCTTATTCAACTATTGCATCAGTAGTAGGGAAAGACGGTATCGGGTGTTATATGTATGTCAATCAAAGTTTGAATAATGACAAAATCCCCGAAGATAAAAGAAAATTTGTTGCCGCACTTGACTTAACAAACGGTATATTAATGATTGTTGCTCAACTCGGATTATTCTTCGGAATGAGAAAACTCAATGAACCGTTATTTAACAAAATTTTCCAAAAATCATTTGATAAAGGCGGACAAATATTCAAGTCAATAGCAACGCAAATAAGAAAACAGCAAAGAGAGGTCGGAGAAACTGTTTCCAGAAAACTTACTCTAAAAAAAGAATATAACAAAATCAGAAAAGATTGTCTTGATACGTTTAAATTTGTAACAGAACTGGCAGCTGCCACAATTCTTGCAAAACGAGTTATTGTGCCTTTTATTGCAACACCTCTTGCTCAAAAAGTGGAAGCAAAAATGGGCAGTAAGATTGCCGATGATAAGGCGAAAACTTCCAATAAAGCAGAAAAAGACGATGATGACAAAGAAGAAAGTTGCAAAGAAGATATAAACAAAAAACTTGAAGCTTACCACAATTCCAATTTGCTTGCAAAATACGTAAGACATGGAATTATGCCACAACATTTAACATATAAACAATAAAAAAACCGGAGATAAAATCCGGCTCTTTTATTATTTATTTTATTTTTTCAAAATGCTCTAAAACGGTTTTGTTTGATTTAACTTTAACCTGAGTTCTCTGAATCTTGAAATATCCTCCTGAGTTCTTCCAGATTCCTGAAATACTGCTTGAGAAGACGGATGTACCATCAAAACATAATCCATATGAATTTCAAGAAAATTATATTTTCTCGGAGACTGATTAGAGTTTCGAGGGTAAATTTCCGCATTAGTAACGGCAAGAAAACGTCGTTCTCTGTCATTTAACAAATCTGTTAATTCTCTGTTAGTATTAGTATATTTTGATACATGGACAACACCTTTAATATCATGGTCAGCTGTCAGTATACAAACTTCTATTGGTACTGTATCTATATTTTTTGCCATTTGTTTTAAACCTCATTAACATTTTAATAATACAACATTAGCTAAGAATTGTCCATTATGTAAACTTCTCTTTTAATTTACTGTCTGTGTCCGCCTCTTATTCTTCCTCCGTAAGCTTCATGAACGTCAACAATAGTTATAAAAGCATTAGGGTCGATATTTTTTATAATCTCTTTCATTTTTGCGAGCTCAAGCCTTGAAACAACACAATAAACAAGTGTCTTTTTAGCACCTGAATACCCGCCTACCCCATGAAGATATGTAACGCTTATATCAAGTTTTTCAATAAGTTCCTGCCCAATTTCAGCAGCCTTATCACTTATAACTTCTATGGATTTTGCAGAATTTAGACCTTCCAAAACTACATCAATAACTTTAAATGCTATAAAGTAGGTTAATACAGCATACATAGCTCTATTCCAGCCAAAGACCAACCCCGCTGCTCCATAAATAAACACATTAAAAAGCATTATCCATTCTCCTACAGAAAAACCAAATTTTTTAGACAGAACAAGAGACATAATCTCAGTACCGTCAAGAGAGCCTTCATTTTTAAGCACAAGTCCTACCCCTGTACCCAGAATTATTCCGCCAAAAACTGTAGAAAGGAGTAAATCATCAGTAGTTGGAAGATGATGGGTTGTAAAAATATTCAATGCTAAAGAAAGTACACCGATTGCATAAAATGTCTGTAATACAAACTTTTTACCTATTTTATTGAAAGCGAGCAGAAAAAAAGGAATATTTATAAGAAAAATCAATAGCCCGAGATTAATTTTGGTCAAATAACTTACGATTATCGATATACCAACTATTCCACCGTCAATAATATTATTGGGAACTAGAAATACTTCCAAAGCAAACGCAGCAATAAAAGGACCTACTGTCAGAAAAAATAATTTATTCAACAGAGAAAAAAATAATTCTTTTTTTGTTAACTTTTTTTCAGGCATAATTTTACTTTCTTTAATGTTTATCAGGAGTTTTCTTTATAGTCATAAAGTTATTTATTTTAAAGATTGTTCTTTTATCGTCATCAACTTGCTCTTTATATCCTAGAATATTCTCCAAATCAGATTTTAAAGTTACAAGATCATCATATTTTTTCAAAGAGCCGTCAATTGCGATTGATACATCACCTGTTTCTTCAGATACTACAAGGCATGCGGCATCACTGACTTCCGACATACCTATAGCAGCTCTATGACGGGTTCCGTATTTCCAGCTTAATTTAGGATCCTCTGTTAATGGCAGAAGCACACCTGCCGATATGATTTTATCACCGTTAATAACAACAGCACCGTCATGCAAGGGAGTATTTGGATGAAATATCGTAAGCACAAGCTCTGTTGATAAATCAGCATTCAAAATTGTTCCGACATCAGTATAGGTATTGCTTAAATCACTTTGAAAAACTATTAATGCACCGGTATGAGATTTTGATAAAAATTTTACACTTTCAATAAGCTCTTTTACAACATCAATTTTTTGAACTTTTGGTTTATTATTATTTGAATTAAATAACTTAGTTACAAAATCAACCTGTCCGAGAAATCCGAGAAAACGTCTTAATTCCGGCTGGAAAATAACGATTAAGCTTAAAGAAACCAGAGTAACAATCGCTTTTAAAAACATACCGATTATTTTTAAATCAATTCTCATCAGCACTTCACTGAAAAACCATACGCAAACAAGAATTAAAATACCTTTAACGAATTTTTCGGAAGAAGTATTTTTGATAAATTTTTTATAAAGAAATAATAAAAGTCCCGCGAGGAATAATATCTGGATGAAATCCGACCAATTAAACGTCAATTCCAGAGTACCGATATATTTTAATAAGTAGCTAAAAATATCATTTATCATTTTCTTAACCTTTGCGGAACTTCATCATGAGATATCAAATCATTAAGCGTCTCTCTTTTTATTATAATATCAGATTGAGAATTATTTACAAGTACCATAGCAGGTTTTTGCACCCTGTTATAATTTGATGCCATAGAATAATTATAAGCACCTGTATTGTAAACACACAATATATCGCCTTCTTCAACTTCCGGGAGCTTTATGTCTTTTATTAAAATATCCCCCGATTCACAAAACCTTCCCGCAATTGTAACAGTACCTGTAAGTTCACAATCAGGCTTATTTGCGATTTCGGCATAATATTGAGCTCCATACATGGAAGGTCGCGGATTATCAGCCATTCCGCCGTCAACAGCAACATATTTTTTACCTTGGGGAACCTGTTTTGAACTTCCTACTGTATACAAAGTAACTCCGGCAGTAGAAATTACACTTCGTCCCGGTTCTATAAACAGAGCAGGCGGTTCAATATTATATTTTTTTATACAATCATCCAGCCTTTTTATAATAATATCGGCAATAGTATAAGTCGAAGGCGGGCAGTCATTTCCCGTATATTTTACTCCCAATCCGCCGCCAATATTAATTTCGTCCAATTTCAAAGAGAACTTTTCATCCAATCTTGCAATTTCTTTAATTAAAATTTCTATTTCATCCCCGTAAACAGAAGTTTCAAAAATTTGCGAACCAATATGGGCGTGCAATCCGTGGAGTTTCAAATTTTTATATTCATTCAAAATAAGCTCAACAGCATCATCCACCAGAGTTAAATCAAATCCGAATTTTGAATCAAGATGGCCTGTTTGAATATATTCATGAGTATGGCACTCAATCCCCGGAGTAATTCTTAAAAGAATATCAACGATTTTATTATGACTTTTGGCAATTTCATTTAACAAAGAAAGTTCAAAAAAGTTGTCAACAGAAATTCTGCCGACACCGAGTTCTATAGCAAGTGTCAACTCATCGAAAGATTTGTTGTTTCCGTTAAACAAAACTCTCGACATATCAACTCCAGCTTTATAGACAGTATAAATTTCTCCTGCCGATACAACGTCAAAACCAAAGCCTTCGTCAAAAAGCAATTTTGATGTTGCCATAGTGCATAAAGCTTTTGAAGCATACATCATATTTACTTTAGGATAGTTTTTAAAAGCATTTTTATAATCTCTGCAAACACTTCTGATTGTTTCTTCATCCAAAACATAAAGAGGCGTCCCGTATTTTTCTGCAAGCTTTACAAGATCGCATCCGCCTATTTCTATATTTCCCGATTCATTAATTTTAGTTGTTACAGGCTTTAATAACTGATTTGTACTATCCATTGATGTCCCTTACTTCTTATATTATAAGGATAGCACAACTTTTATTAAATTGAAATAGTCAAAATAAAGTAATTTAACATATAAAAATTTTGTAATCTTGACAAAATATATAAAATCGTAAATAATAAAAGATATTGAAAGCATAAGAGGAGTTGAAAAATGTTTAACAGAGAAGCTTTAAGAGCCACCCCCCCCCCGAAAAATATAGATGGTTCTAATGGATTTACCCTTGCGGAAGTTTTAATCACACTCGGTATTATAGGCGTAATTGCGGCTTTAACAATACCGGCTTTAATTAATGATTACAAGGCAAAAGAAACCGTAACCAAACTAAAAAAATTCTATTCAACAATGTCTCAAGCTTATATAAGCATAATAAATGATTACGGGCCGATGGGTGTATGGGGTCAGACAAATTCCCAGCAAGATGCGACGGCTCTTGCTGCATCATATTTTAAAAAGTATTTAAATATTAATAAAGACTGTGGTTTTGAAAAAGGTTGTTTTGAAAATCAAGATTATTATACGTACTCTACAGGAGTTGCTATTGTAAATTTTATAACGCACCGCAACAGATATATGTTCAGACTTAATGATGGAAGTGCCATAGCTTTTTATACACAAGACAAAAATTTTAGCGAAAATTCAACAATAGTGATATACTATGACATCAATGGGGATAAAAAACCTAATGTATTCGGAAAAGATTTGTTCCAAATAGTAGTATTTAATGACAGAGTAAAATTTGGAGGCTCTACGACAACCAGACAAGAGATTCTCAATAATTGTCTTACCAGCGGGTATGACTGTGCAAACTGGGTTCTTTTATACGAAAATATGGATTACATAAAATGTCCCGATTATCTAAAGAGCGATTCATCTGCAGTTAGCTGCAAATAAGAATTATTGCAATCAACAAAGAGTAATAAACCATTAGATTTCTTGCCTTCAAAAGTCGTGAATAAAACTCTGCTGTATCTTCACCGCAGGTGAATGTTTTCAGAGAATTATAAATATTAAATACAAGAGGGACGAGCAAAAATGTCAGTAATATAAAATAATTTTTGAGCATAAAAGCAAGAATTATTGTAAAAATATACCCCAGACCATAAACCACAAACACACCTTTCAACGCAGCATTTTTATTCCCGATTCTGCAAACAAGAGTTTTTTTATGCGCATACATATCTCCCTCAAAATCCAAAAGAGTATGTACATAAAGAAGTCCGATTGTAAACATTACAACTGCAACTGACATAATAAACACGGGAAAAGAAAAATGCCCTGTCATTACGAAATAAACGCCCTCAAAAAGCAACGGGCCGAATGCTAATCCGACAGCAACTTCACTCAAACCGTTCTGAGAAAGTTTAGCATAAATTAAAGTTATAATCCCTCCGATTAAAGCAAGGTAAATAACCGGCCACCCGCATCTTAAAAGAAGAAAAAGGCCTGCCAAACAGGCAAAGAAACAGTAAATAAAAACGACTTTTAAAACATCATCTAGTGTCGCTTTTCCTTCTTTTATATAAGAACACTTACACTTTTGAGAGTTTTCTGTTAATTTTTTATAATCAATATAATCATCAAATAAATTTGTTGCAAGGTGGGCAAAAGATATCCCGATTAAAGCAATAATACCATTAAGAATGTCACCGTCCGCCTTTAACGAATAAACAAATATGACAAGCCATGAAAGAATAGTCATAGGCAGAGAAAATATTCTTGAATTTTCAAGCCAAAATTTAATTGTTTTTATCATCCCAAAAGACTTTCCATCCCTTTTACATCCTCATAACTTGCACCGGCCTCAAGAACTTCTTCCGCCGTCAATCCAAAAAGAGTAATTAGTGAATATGCTTCCTTTTTATCAGACTTTAACAATTCTGCGGTTGTTTTAACAGCTTCTTCCCGCGTAAGATTTGTAAACTGGAGATTTTTTCCCTTATAAATAATACGTTTTTTGGACTTGCCCACGCTATTTTACCCCCAGAGCTAAAAGGGCTGCACCTATCATTCCTGAATAGTTGCCGGCTGAAGCTTTTACAACTTTAAAGGGAGTTGTTACTATTTCTTTATTAGCCTGTTTTTCAAGATATTCAATATCGGCAAACTCGGCCATTGAACCCGACAGAACAATAACATCCGGATCAAAAATGTTTGCAAGTCCTATCACACCTTCCAGAATATCATTCTGCCACTTTTCAAGAATTTTTTTCATTAAAGGCCTGTCTTTACTTCCGACCACATCATAAGTTGTGATATCAGGATCTCCGGATATTTCTTCGGCAGTCTTTTTTAATCCCGTACCGGATGCGTAAGCTTCAAAACAGTCATAACTTCCGCAGGTACATTTTCGATGTTTGTCATTGCGCAGTTTAAAATGCATTTCTCCTGCAGCACCATTTTTACCTTTATAAAGCTTATTATCGAGAATAATTCCGCCGCCGACTCCTGTGCCGAGCGTAAGCATAATTGAATACGGCATCCCCTTTGAAGAACCGATTATATGTTCTGCCCACGCAGCAGCATTAGCATCGTTTTCGACAAAAACAGGCTTTTTACTCAGACTTTTAAAATCCATTGACGGATATTCTTTTGCGATATTTCCTGTCGAGCCTAAAATCCCGTCATTTGAATTATTAACGGCCCCGCAGGTCGCAAATGCAATAACATCAACCTGATGCTCATATTTAGAAATAATTTCTTCAAAAACCGCTTTTATCTCATTAAATGTAGCCGGCGTATGATGTTTTTCAACTTCTGAAATAATTTCGCCTTTTTCATTAACAATTGTGTTATAAATTTTTGTTCCGCCAACATCAATAGCAAGAGCCTTTTTTAAAGCCATAACCTTTTACCCCCTCTGCACAAATCTTTTAGTAATTAATTGCGGTCTTGTTATAGCTGAACCTATAACGACGCAGTGAGCGCCAAGTTCAAATGCTTTATCAACTTCTTCAGGCTCCCAGATACGTCCCTCAAGAACAACAGGCAAATTTGTATTATCAACCAATTGTTTCAGCAGTTCAAAATCCGGCCCCGAACCGCGGTTTTGAGAGAATTGGGTATAACCTGATAAAGTTGTTGAAAGAATATTCGCTCCGAGTTTTTCCGCATTCATACCCTCTTCAAGAGTCGAAACATCAGCCATTGAAACACGTTTATTTATTTTTACATATTTAATCAAATCTTCAAGTTTTTCGCCGTTCGGTCTTTCTCTCATTGTTCCGTCAAACGCAATAACATCAGCACCCGCTTCAACTAAATCTATTACATCTTTTAAAACCGGAGTGATATAAACAATTTCCTGCCAATTCGAGGGTATTATATCAGGTTTTGTAATTCCGATAATCGGAACATCAAAAAGATGTTTTGCATTTTTTACATCTCTTACGCCTGCGACACGCAAACCGCCTGCCCCGCCTTTTACAACGGATTTCATCATTGCAACCATACATTTTTCAAGATACAAAGGTTCCGAAGGCATTGCCTGACAGGATACTACAACCTTATGCTTTAAACGATCAATTATATTCATAAAAGTATTATACATTAAAAAATTTTATTTGAGTTATAATAGTTACAAAGAATTATAATCAATGGAGAAAAAATGAAAAAAAGCTTAGTAAAATATCCGTACCTTACAGAAGATGTAGAAATTTACGAGAGAGAAAACGGGCACAAAATTGTACTCGCGCACAAAGAAGGTGAACTTGTGAATGTCAGTACCTGGGTTAAAACAGGTTCAATTAACGAGGATGACACAAATAACGGAATTTCACATTTTCTTGAGCACTTGATGTTCAAAGGTACTCACAAACACAAAGCCGGATATTTTGACAAAACTCTTGAAGCTAAAGGGGCAATCGTAAACGCTGCAACCTGGAAAGATTATACATTCTATTATGTAACACTCCCCAAAGGCCCGCAGGATTGCGACTTAAACCTTGCAATAGAACTTCATGCGGATATGATGCTTGATCCCATACTTCCTGAAGAAGAAATAGGCGCACCGTTTGACCTTAACAACCCGAAAGTTACGGACAAACGCGAACGACACGTCGTTATAGAAGAGATTAGAATGCGTAAAGATCAGAACTGGACAAAAGTTTACAATGCCTGCAATTTCAACATGTACAAAAAACACCCTTACAAACGCGATGTTATAGGGACGCCTGAAATAATTTCCGGAGTAACCCGAGATGAAATAATGAACTACTATAAAACATTCTATTCTCCGGAAAATATGACAACAATTATTGTAGGCGACTTTGATAAACAAAAAATACTGGAAAAAGTTGAAAAAGAATTTGATTTTAAAGGCCGCCCGAATGCCCCGAAAAAAGTTAATGAAATTGATACCCCGACAGATCACACAATAGTCGTTGAAAATAAAGGAAAGTCAAATACATCATATCTTATGATAGGATTCTTGGGGCCGAAAGCTAATCAGCTGAAAGAAAATATCGAACTTGATATTATAAGCATAATCTTAGGAGAAAGCACCAGTTCAAGATTATACCAGAATTTAATCGAAAAACAGCCGGAACAAATATTTAATATGGCAAATGCCGAGCATTACCAGTTTAAAGACGGAAACAATTTCTTTGTTCAGGCAAATTTTAAACCGGAAAAACGCGGCATTGCAATAAACCTTGTAAAAAAAGAGATTGAAAATCTTTTGACAAACAGAATAACGGAAGAAGAACTTGAGAAAGCAAAGAAAAAAACAAAATCACGATTTGCTTATGCTGCAGAAACAGTTTCAGAAATCGGCGAAACAATCGGCTACTATATGACAGTGTGCGAAGATTTAAAACTTATAGAAAATTACCTGAAAGATGTTGAAGCCATAACAATAGATGATTTAGAAAATACTATCAAAAAATATTTAGATATTAACAATGCCGTTATTTCAATTCTTGAGCCAAATAATTAAAAATTATTTTGTCATGCTGAATTTATTTCAGCATCTCATACTAAGATTCTGAAACGAGTTCAGAATGATACATTAACAAAGGGATAACCCAATGCAGGAAGCAACTACAAGCGAAATTGAACAACTTGAAAAAGTCAGAGAAAAATGCCTTTCCTGCCAGAAATGTCCGCTTGGCAAAACCCGTACAAATATTGTTTTTTCAGGCGGTCTGCCAAATCACAAACTTATGCTAATCGGCGAAGCTCCCGGGTACTATGAAGATCAAAAAGGAGAGCCTTTTGTCGGAAAAGCAGGCCAGCTTCTGGATAAAATATTTGCATCAGTCGGCTTATCAAGGCAAAAAGATGTTTATATCTGCAACACCCTAAAATGCCGGCCGCCCGACAATCGTGATCCGTTGCCCGAAGAAAAAGCTGCCTGCAGGGAATATCTTGATGCACAGATTGAAATTTTGAAACCGCGTATCATACTTCTTTGCGGACGTGTTGCCGTACATTCCCTCCTTGAAACAACTCAGGGGATTACAAAACTTAGAGGAAGATGGTTTGAAGGTCCATATATGTCTAAAATGATGCCTATTTTTCACCCGTCATATCTTTTGAGAAACGATTCCAGAGAAAAAGGAAGCCCAAAATGGCTTATGTGGCAGGATATTCAGGAAATCAAAAGAGTATATTCGCAGATGGATTAATAAAATATCTATTTTTATCAAGATTACTTATAAACATCCTGAAGGATATGAATTCCGTCTTTTTCAACCGGCAGACAATACGTTACATTTGTATGAAAATAGTAGTTTCCTGTTTTTCCTCTCATAATGACAAAACTGAATAAATCCCGACCGCTTTTATTCGGAAAAAGCTTTCCGTTGCTGTCAACAGCAAACATAGGTTTTTGAACTCTTGCCGGCTGATTAAACACTACAATATTTGAATTATCATCCATAACAAAAACCTGATTGTATTTGTTGAACATACTTTCCGAAAATCCGGCACAGGAAGGAGTAACAGCATATTTCTTATAAACAGGAACACACCCTTCCTTTAATGCGTTATTTTTACAATATTTTCTAACCTTTAAATTTGTAGCGAAAGTTTTATAAAATCTGTCGCATCCTGAAAAATTACTCTTAACAGTATTATCCGAGCTAAAAAAACAACCGGTTTCACCATCCATCTCATAAACCGTCATATTCAAAGCTTGAGAATATGCGGAATACAGTTTTTTAAAAGAAGTTACAGCAGACTTTTCCACCAAATTAACAGAATATTTAGTTACAAAAAATAAAAGAATTATTAAATAAATACCAAATAATATTAACTTTCTCTGTTTCTTATTCATAACAACAATATTTATAAAACTTCCATAGGTTCAACAACAAAATCAACAATAAAAGGACTTTTTGAATTATAAGCAGCTTCAACTGCAGGTTTAATATCTTTAAACTTTTCAACTCTAATTCCTTTTATACCGTAGCTTTCAGCAAGCTTTATATAATCAGGACTTGAAATTTTTGTTGCAAAATACCTTTCATCGCATATTTTTTCCTGAAATTGCCTTACCATACCAAGATAACCGTTATTTATTATAAAAACCTTAACGGGAATATTATAATCAACACATGTTGCAAGTTCCTGTAAATTCATCTGAAAAGAACCGTCGCCTGCAATGCAAACGACAGGCTGCCCGTTTAGTGCAACAGATGCACCAATCGCCGCAGGAAATCCAAATCCCATTGTTCCAAGCCCGCCTGAGGTCAGAAATTTACGCGGTTCGTTAAATTGCAAATATCTTGCCGCCCAAACCTGATGCTGTCCGACTTCTGTTGATATAACAGGAGCTTTATCTTTTAAACAATTTTGGATTTCCAGCATTACCTCAAAAGAATGAAGTTTTTCAGATTTTTTTTCCGGCAGAATATTTTGTTGTTTCAATTCATTTAGATAATTACACCAGCTCTGATTAAAGAATATATTATAGTTTTCCTTTTTATACTCCTCAATCATTCCGGTAAGAATTTCTTTTGCATCTCCTACAATTTCTATTGAAGAAGGAATTACTCTTGAAATTTCTTTTTTGCTTATATCAAGATGAATCAATTTTTTAGAAAGTTCGTTTTCTGAAAAACAGCACCTTATACGATCATTGAACCTTGTCCCGATTGCAAAAACAAGGTCACTTTCCCGAACAGCCATATTGGCCGACGGGTGTCCGAAAATACCAATCATCCCTATATAATTTTTATCATTCGCCGGAAAAGCACCGAGCCCCATCATAGACGACACAACAGGGATATTTAAAAGACGAGCAAATTCAATAAGTTCAGAAGATGCGTTTGCCTGAATAACTCCGCCGCCTGCTATAATTAGCGGTTTCTCTGCATTTTCCAACGCCTTGAAAACTTTCATCAAATCAGGCATCTTACAATTATCATTATTCGAGTTTAAAATAGCAATATCCGGATTAAATTCTGCTGTTTCTGAAAAAATATTCTTTGTTAAATCAACAACAACAGGCCCCTGTCTGCCAGAAATTGCAGTATTAAATGCTTCAACAAGAACAGATTCAAGATTTTTGACATCCGTAACCTGAAAATTTTTCTTTGTACAGGATTTTGTAATATCAACAATATCAACTTCCTGAAAAGCATCCTGATGAAGAAGATTTGCCATAACCTGCCCTGTTAAAACAATAAGAGGAGTTCCGTCAAGGTAAGCATCTGCAACTCCAGTTACAATATTAGTTGCTCCCGGACCGGAGGTGACAATAACAACTCCACATTTGCCCGACACTCTTGCATAACCTTCCGCCGCATGAACTGCCGCCTGCTCATGGCGGACAAGATAGTGCTTGATATCATTCTGTTTAAACAGTTCATCATAAACACTTAAAACAATGCCGCCCGGATAACCGAAAATAGTATCTACACCGAGATCCTTTAAAGTTTTAACAAGAATTTGTGCACCTGTAAGAGTTTTAGTTAAAGTCTGCATAATAACTCCATTTTAATAAATGAATTTTAACACAGAGGAAATTTTTATACAAATTAGAAAAAAAGAGTCCGATAAAACGGACTCTTTTGGATTAATCTTCAGAAAACAATTCTTTTAACAAAGATTTTTTCTTTTGAACTTTCTTTTGATGTTCCTGGGCTTTTCTTTGTCTTTCTAATTGTTTTTGTCTTTGTTTTGCTCGTTTTTGCGCCAGTTTTTGTTCTCTTTTTTTCTTTTTTTCTGCAAGTTTTTGCTGTTTGGCCTGCTGTTTTTGGTACGCTGATTGTTCTTTTCTTGCGACCTTACCCGTAAGATTATCAAGCCATCTTGATACAGGACCTTGAGCTTCTGCAGCATAAACAGAAGACATACTTAAAACAGCTACAGCCAGTAAGGCAACTAACTTTTTTTTCATAATAACCTCGCTTTCAAATTATATTACTCAGAGATTAGCTCATTCCACAATTGTTTTTTCTTTTCAATTTTTTGTTGTCTTTCCTGACGGGCTTCCTGACGAGCCTTTTTGTCAGCTTCTAATTTTTTTTGAAATGCTTGTTGCTTTTCAAGTCTTTCCTGCTGTTGTTTTGCTCTGGCTTCTTCTCTTGCCTGTTGCTGCTGCTGCAATTCTTTTTCTTTATCGACTATTTTCTGGGTATGTTTTTGAATAAAACGTTCAGTGTAAGTTGTTGAAGATGAATCTGCTGCATAAACTGCAGCTGCTCCTGTCATAGCCAAAACTAAAGATGCAATTAATAACTTTTTCATAATACACTCTCCTTTTTTTCTACACAAATAATTATACTAAATTAAATTGTACATATCAACTATTTTTTTTATTCCTTGCTCTGCCACATTAAAAATTTCAAGCATCTGCGCTTTTTCATATGGTTCACCTTCCGCAGTAGTTTGAAATTCTATAATTTTACCGCTCTTTGTAAGGACTATATTGCTGTCAACCTGCGCATGAGAATCTTCTTCGTAATCCAGATCCAATCGGACATCTCCGTCTACAATACCCGCTGATATAGCCGCAACGGATTCAATTATCGGATCTTCTTTTAATGTTCCATTTTTGAGAAGTTTTTCAACAGCAAGTTTTAGAGCTAAAAAGCCGCCGCAAATACTTGCTGTTCTCGTCCCTCCATCAGCTTGAATTACATCGGCATCAATTGTTATTGTCAAATCAGGGATTTTTTCCAAATCAATGCACGCGCGCAGGCTTCTGCCAATAAGACGTTGAATTTCCTGAGTTCTCCCTGAAATTTTTGTCCTTTCTCTCTGGCATCTCGTATTAGGTGCAGAAGGCAAAAGAGAATATTCTGCCGTAAGCCAGCCGCGTTTATCCTCTTTGTCCATCCATTTAGGTTTTCCCTCTTCAACAGATGCGGTTGTTAAAACTCTTGTATCTCCAAATTCTACAAGAACCGAACCTAATGCATGTTTGGTAAAATCTTTAATAAATCTTATTTCACGTGTTTCGTTATTTTTTCGTCCTTCTCTTTTCATTCTAAACCTCTTTTACTCGTAATCCCACATATAAATTTGACCGCAGTATCTGCATACTGCATGATCATTCATAAACTGCAAATCAGGTACAAATTTGTATCCGTCAACGGTTATTTCTATATCGCCGTCTTTATTGTATTCCTGCTTAAAATTTTTGTCCCCTCTATATTCAGGAGAAAACATCAATTCAAATTTATCAACAGATTTACAGTTCTTACAAATAAACATAATTTAATACTCGTCATCTTCAAGTCTTGCACGCCTGATAATTTCCGGATCTATACCTCTTTTTTCAATCTTAAATGTTTTTGCAGAAGCTTTTTTGGCAGATTTTCTCTTTTTTTCGATAATCTCTGCAGAATCTTCAAAATAAAGATTTTTATACCATAAAGCCCAGCATATACTTCTGACAGGCAAAGTAAACCCGACAACTATAAAAAATACGAGCTGTTTAACCATTTCCACAGCTATAACGGCAGGCGTAATATTAAAACGCTCAACAGCTTCAAAAGGTAACGGCAGGCTATAAGCCCATCCTTCAAAAACTTTAGATAAAGAACCTGTCAGATTTAAAGAGTCAAATATCACCGAAAGTCCTGCCGGCAACAAGTAATATGTAAAAATTACCAACAAAGTCATAAGCAAAAATGTTCTTGAAAATTTGCCCTTTACAAGACTTAAACTTCTTTTAAAACAGCCTACAGGAGAAACACCATCCTCAAATGTAAATACCTGAAAAATAAGAACAAAATATATAAAAAATACCGCACCTATTACCCAGAAAACGGGAATAATCGCAAGAAAAGTAAAAATACTGAATAACAGCCACAATAAAATATAAGAAAATGTTCTTTTTGTCACAACTTCATTATGTGCCCTGAAATCGTATACTTTTCCGGTATTTAGGTACCCTTCCGCCATTGAATTAACGGCTCCGTAGGAAACAAGATAATCCCAAAAGGCCCTTGCCCATATCAGTAAGCCGGGAATAACCGTTAAAACAACAACCGTAAGCATTGTTGAAAAGTCATTTAACGGAGCATATTTTACAGCAAGATTCTGATAATTCCGGGTATACCAGTATGTCAATCCAAAAATCAAAAATAATCCCAAAATCTGCCCCAATACAGGAAAAGCCATATATAACAAAAATTTATGAATATTCAATGCATAAATTTTTATACCTTCAAAAAATACAAGCCAAACACTTTTATCTTCTTTTGCCATATCTCTCCTATAGTAATTTTTGATTTATTGTATAATAATTTTATTACAAATATGGAAAAGTATACAAAAGAAGATTATCTTAATAAAAAAGTAAATTTACACCTTCACACAAAATTTTCGGATGGCGAAGCAGATCCAACAGACCTTGTAAAACAGGCCAAAGAAAAAGGCTACAAAAAAATAGCTATATGCGATCATAATACTATTGAAGCGCATAAAATTATAAAAGATAAAATACTTCTGCCGGCTGTTGAATTTGATGTCTGGTGCGGTTATGTTTTTATGCATCTTTTAGCATATGATATTGATATTGATAATAAAGAACTTTTATCTTTCTGCGCCAAAACAAAAAAAGAAACCGAGCTTGATATTGTAAGGATTTTTGCAAAAAGAGATATAAAAAAACTTATTAAGGCAATTCACAATGCAGGCGGTAAAGCTGTTCTTGCACATCCGGCCTGCTGCTGGGCAATAAGCCTTGAAAGATTTGTAAAAAAGCTCATTTCTTACGGATTGGACGGAATTGAGGTTTATTACCCGTATGAAAGACACAGGGGAATAATAAAATTTCATAAAGCAGAAACTGTTAATAAAATTGCTGACAAATACAATATAATCAAAACCGGCGGCACTGACTTACATAAAACACAGCTGAATTAATTTTGATTATTCATTTTTTTTTATTGTTTTTTGAATGCCGGACGAAGCTGCAGCACCTGCAATTACCCCTAACCCCATTCCGACCAGAGAACCTAATGCCCCGAAGTGTTTCGCGCCTAAAGCGCCGATATATCCCATGCCTGCACTTACGCTTAAAACATTCATAGCAGATTTAGCCGACTGAACCGTAAAAGATTTTGTTTTTTCTTTTGCATTATCGCCTTTTTTCAATGACTTTATAACCTTCGGGAGTTCCAGCAGCCCCATAAATGCAAGTCCCAATACGGTTGTACGTTTTAAGGCACGGCCGGTCAGCTCTTTTAATCCCAGAAAATCATTTTTCACATTTATTGAACGAACAGGAAGCATATTGCCCCATAAATCCTTTACCTTTGATTGAACAGGGACACCGTCTGTTATCCCGAGTTTTTTTTGAAACCATTTTCCTAATTTAGTGTTATACAAAGTTTTATCCGCATTATATAAACGGTCTACTACTATCTTGCCATTTTTAGATTTTATTTTTTTCATTCCTTCATGTAGGAGTGTTCCTCTAAAAAAAGAAAAATCATGTTGATATTTTTTATAATCATAAGCCTTCGGAATATTTTTTCTTGTTAATGCACAAGCCGAATGTTTGTAAGCATCCCGCAAATCTCTGCAGTCCTCAGGTAAACTTAACAGGGTTAATCCGGCAAGTCCCGCTGCAGCAAATGTATCCCCGTTTTTCAGCATATCAGGAATCCCTGCAATACGCCTTGCAGGGGCAACACTATTCACAACCGTTTGTTCTACAGGTTCCAAAATAGTATCAACAGCGGCATGATTGTCATCTTCACGGGGTTTATTTATATATTGATTTTGAGCAGAGAATGAAACTTGATTTAACGACACAAAAAAATACCTTAAACCTACAATCTACTCATATATAAAGTATTTTTTAATCAAAAAATTGCGTTTTTATTTAAGATTTCTTAAATAAGTTTCAATAAACCCGTCAAGTTCTCCATCCATAACAGCATCAACGTTACTTGATTCAAAGCCTGTTCTGTGATCCTTGACCATCTTATATGGATGAAAAACATAAGATCTAATCTGTGAACCGAAATTTATATCCGCACTTTCACCTTTTAATTGGGCAAGTTTTTTCTCATGCTCTGCCTGACGTATTGCAAGAAGTTTTGAGGCAAGAATTTGCATTGCATTCTCTTTATTTTGAAGCTGTGATCTTTCCTGCTGGCATTTTACAACAATGCCTGTAGGTTTATGCAAAATCCTGACTGCTGTTTCTACCTTGTTTACATTTTGACCGCCCGCACCACCAGAACGCATCGTGTCAATTTCAAGTTCTTCAGGTGGAATTGTTATAGTTTTTTCAAAATCCTCAATAATCGGGGTAACTTCAACAGATGCGAAACTTGTCTGACGCTTTCCATTCGCGTTAAAAGGGGAAATTCTGACAAGTCTGTGCACCCCTTTTTCAGCTTTAGCATAACCAAACGCGAACTTACCCGTAATTTTTATGGTCGCGGATTTTATACCGGCTTCCTCTCCGTCAAGCTTGTCCAAAAGTTCAACCTTCCATCCTTTATTTTCAGCCCATCTTGTATACATCCTAAGAAGCAGGCTTGCCCAGTCCTGTGCATCCGTTCCGCCGGCCCCGGCATTTATCGTCAAAATTGCATCAGCACCGTCATATTCTCCGCTCAACATCTGCTTAACTTCAAATGAATCAAGCGCACGTTCCATTTCTTTTAGATTTTCAGCACTTTCATTTATCAGTTCTGAATCACCAATATCCAGAGCTGTTTCTGCATCATCAGGAACATTTTGCCATTTATCAAGGAATTCCAGATTATCTTTTATCAAACGTACTTGAGAACCTAAATCGGATGCTTTTTTTTGATTAGCCCACACTTCAGGTTTTTGAAGTTCTTCCTCAAGTTTATGAAGTTCTTCTAACAGTTTATCCCTGTCAAAGACACTCCTTAATTTTATTAAAACGTAATTTTAATGTATTAATCTGCTGTTTAATTTCTGTTTCCATAAATCTATTCTACTATAAAAAAATATGTTCTTGCAATTGTTTCAAAAACTGATATAATAAACTAAATAATACGGAGAGAGATAAATGACCAGAATAGTCGAAAGTTATAAAAAAATTTTTGAAAATAAAAAAATACATATAGGACTTTTTATAATCACATTTTTATGGACAGCGACATCAATTCTGCTTGATATAGCCTCAGGCAGAGGCGACAATTATAAACAAAATATTTTTGATATTCTTTTTGGGCTTTTTGTCGGAGTACACAGCCTCCAATTCTTGCATAATGCCATAAATAACATAAATTCCGGAATTGTTCCAAAATTCAGAGAAATTAAACCCGAAATTTTCTTCGGGATGATTAAACTGGATATTGTCTGGGGATTTTATGCAGTAGCAGTTATAATTGCGTCTGTTATTATTTATATGACTACTGTAAATACTTTGATTTTACCAATTACAGCAGTTGCCGTAACAGGATTTCTTGCAATATTTGCATATTACGTTTATCTTGCTTATGCAGAAAAGCTTAATACTAAAGGACTTTTTAATATAACTTTAATTTTTAAATTCATTAAACACGCATTGAAAGACACTTTAATTAAATTTTGTTTGTTTGTTTTAATTACACTCCTTGCAATACTTATATGTATATTAGTATACACAGCGGCAGCAATTACCAATATTGATACAATTGGGCATATTGCTGGTGATTATTATGCTGTTGACTTTATAGTTATTACATTAGCAGGATACTTCACTATTATAACCTGGTATTATGCTTATCCTTATTCATTAACTGAAATTTATATCAGCAAAATCAGACCACTATTGACAGGAAAGGAAGACATTAATGACGAAAATGTATGAGGGGTTTACCAGACTCTTTACAGGTAAAGATTCTCTTCCCAGACAAATTACATTATTTTCAATATGTGGTATAGTCGGACTTTTCCATGGATACATTGCATTAGGAGCCGCAGATATCTTATGGAAATACATATTTGCAGCTGTTTCTATATTGTTTACAATGTTTCTTACAGGTTATGAAATACTCTTTATGAAAGAACGGAAAGTTCCTGATATTGATATGAGGTCTTTAAAACTTTTTCAATACAAAATACCTCTTGCGGTATTTCTTATATGCATACCTCTGACCCTTGTATCGCTTTTTGCCCCGCACTGCAAAAATCAGGCATTTTTAATTGAAACAATTTTGGCCGTTCCGTTAACAATGATACAGGCAGGATTTTGCTATAATTTTAATGACAGCGATTGGAATATGTTGTTTCAAAAGTTTAAACTGACCGATTATGCACTGCTTTTTCTGAAAAGAATCTGGATAATAATTCTTGCATATATTATTACATTTTCTGTAATATTCTGTACTTTCTTCATTATAGGATTTGCAGCAGCAATTACATACAAAGGGGATCTTACTGCAATAGGTTTTATGATATCGTCAAGAGATTACGCAATTAAAGCAATTTCAACTTATATGACAGGTGTTTTAACGGTATATACACTAACTATAGGGACTTTAATCTGGGATTATGAATTAATAAAAACGTATGAAAGAGAGGTAAAATGAACGCTGTACAACTTATTACTGATGGTTACAGAAAAATTTTTTCAGGGCCAGATGCTCTGCTAAAAAATATTTCTTTGTTTGCTTTAACTGGGTTAATGTCTGTAATTTCAATCTATTTTGAAAATTTTAAACAGGCTAAAACAATGCCGCCGGATATGTCAATGTTTTTCTGGGCGATAGCCGGTGCTATTGTAATAGGGATTTATCTTGGAGGATATACCTATAAATTTATGCATAAAGCATTCTTTGAAACAGAAGAAAATTTACTCCCTGACTTTGATATGGCGCCAATCGGAATATTTTTAAAGGCTCTGCCCTTAGTTATTGTATGGATTATATATTTGAGTATCATGATCGGGATAGTTGCAGTTGGGACGGCAATATCTATGTTTATAGGTATTGTACTCGGAATATTATTTTTATGTATGGCTGTATTCTTATCATTTATATTTGTTGCTTATTGTGAAAACTTTGATGCAAAAGGGTTATTTAACATAACTTTGCCGTTTAAATTTATAGGTCCTACTATTGGAATTCTAGCATTACTCGGGTTGTTGTTTATCCCTGTAGGGATTTTATCAATGGTTCCGAGCTTTCTTGTAGGACTCATTTTAGGTATTGCAGGTTATGCTGACACTAATATTCCTGCTTATGTAGGCGGATTACTCGGCGGATACTTAGGATGTGTTGCCCAGTTAGTATGGTATTATTGTCTTGTACAGGTTTATAAAGAAAAACTTAGACCTATGATGTTAGAAAGAAGCGCCTATTAAAAAGGCGCTTCTTTAATTAACAATTTTTATTCTTCCATCGTCATTTATTTCAACAGGCTCAGAGTGTTTTTTAAAGTAATTTTCAATACATTTTGTTATATCAAAATCGTATTTTATAGCGCTATCATAATTTTTCAGCATTGTAAAACCGTCATGTCCCTGACAATAGTAATCTGTCAAAGCTGTTTTATAAAACTTATCTGTTCTGGGATTGTTAATATCAATAGGAGTTTCTTTTCCGTTTTTATCAATAAAAGACGCACTTCTTAACTGCCCGTCCTTTGATATTGTATATTTTAATCCTGAAACATGGACAATTCCAGGTTTATTGTTAGTATTTACAAGGGATTTTGCAGAAACCTTTAAAGCATCAACAAGTTGTTTTTCTGAATAATCAGTCACAACTAAATTGTTTTTAAACGGAGAAATATCTTCAAGCCACCTTGTATCCAATTTACCCGCCTCGAAAAATCCCCTGATAGTAGCAGAACCGAATAAAGCGACATCTGTTCCGAGTTCTTCTCTCATACAGTCGCACATAAAATTTGCATGTCCGCTTGGTTCTATTGAAGCATTATTTAAAGGCGGAGGAGCCGAATTTATAACCCCTACAACTTTAGGTTTGCCAAGAATTTGTTCAAATATATGCCTTACAACAGGGTTACGTTTAAAGCCGCGTGTACTTGTTACATTATTTTGAACCTTTGTCATTACGCCGTTTTTATTCCACTCAACATTAAGCACTCCGAAATAATTTCCATCTCGTCCTGCCTGAGTAATAACAACAGGTTCTCCAGATTTTGAACTAAATAAATTTATGTTCGGTTTTACATCAGTGATAAGATTATGGGAATGACCGCCGAGAATAATATCAATTCCGTCCGTTTCTCTTGCAATACGCTGGTCATAACCAAAACCTACATGTGATAAAAGAATTATTTTATTTACACCTTGTTTTTTCAAATTATTAACTTCATTTTGAATATCTTTGATAGTACCATCTATCCCGTCAATTTCAAGTTCCTCAAACAATCTGCTGTATTTTAGCCTTGAAAACAAATCTACAGGAGTGGCGCCGATTATACCGTATTTGTTACCGTTAATCTCTTGAATATAGGATTTTTCAACCTTTCCGTAAAGCGGATTATCAGGTTTTATATTTACATTACATGCAAGCATTTTATACCCCATAAGAGGTATAAGTTCTGCAATATGCGAAGGTGTATCATATTCATGGTTTCCCATTGCTGAAGCCATTATGCCCATAATATTCTGAGCCTCAACCATAACCTTATTAGCCGGAGCAGGTTCACCAAGCTGAATATCGCCTGAAGAAAGTTTTAACTTATCCGTCTGTACAGAAGGAACAAAACTATCAAACGCATTTGAGGCAGTTATTGTTCTTTCGATATTTATAGACTTCCCATGAAAATCATTAATATAAAAAATGCTTGTTCTTAAAGGTTGATTAGCTTCTGTTTTACCGTCGGGCGATTTTTTTAGAAGCGCCTGAGAAAGGAAATTAGTCTGTAAAGCATTGACGGGCGTTATCATCTGGTTAGTTCCCTTAAGCATGAAACACCCTGAAAAAAATTTTTGCTATTTAAAATTTAAATAGTTTACAAAAATTATTATTCAAACTCCATTGTTTGAATTTGCCAATGTTTGGAAAGTTCTAATTTTAAAAGTTCTGCGTCTCCGGAAACTTCAAGAAGCACAATTCCTCTGTTAAGACAAACCTGTTCTTTAGAAGCATGCAAACCGATACGAGTTCTTATTTCACAGCCGAAATCGGTCACAATTTTTTGGAATTCAATAGATGTTTCAAGACGGTTTTCCAATGCAACACCAATAATTGTAATTGTCATATATTCTCCTTTCTGCATGAAATATGTTATCGGAAGTCGGGGACTATGCGTCCCCACACCCCGCACTTAATTTCTTTCTTTTTAAGCAACGCAAAAAGAAAGAAATTAAGCAAAGAAAGAAAAACGCGCGATTGTTTGATTACTGCTAAACTCAACATGA
>CALUQH010000024.1 GCA_944322885.1 Candidatus Gastranaerophilales bacterium
ACCTCCAGTGTACGGGTTATCGCGCCAGCGGTAAACGCCCGGTAGCTGTGTTCCAAGCGGATAAGTGCTGAAAGCATATAAGTACGAAGCCCACCGTAAGATAAGATCTCTCATGACACAAGTCAGTAAGTCCCCGTGCAGATTACACGGTTGATAGGTCAGAGATGTAAGAATGGCAACATTTTCAGTCGACTGATACTAATAGGACGAGGGCTTTTCCTAGTGAAATTTCTAAATTTCAATACTAGTTAATGTGATTGCGTTAGCTTATAATCCTTATGCAGCTTTCAGAGTACAGTAAGTACTGATTAAAAGACTTGCTGGTGACCAAGAGTGAGGAAAACACCCGTTCCCATCCCGAACACGGTAGTAAAGACTCATATCGGTGAAGATACTTGGCGGGCCACCGCCTGGGAAAATAGCTCGTTGCCAGCGCCTATTTTTTATAAAAAGCCTTTGACATTGATTTTGTTGAAGGCTTTTTAATTTTGCTTTTTTGAGATATAATCTTTTTATGAGGAAGTTTGAGAAAAGAATTGTAAGTTTTTTAGTCACATTTTTGTTTATTGTAACAGGTGTTTATTATTTCGGACTAAACTATGTGCCAAAAGAGTTTTATGAAACACAGGTAATGCAGCCGGGGCAAAATGAGGCTTATTATGTTGAAAAATGGTGTTCTCCTGAATTTGGAAGACGAGAAGCTGTTTTATGGGATTTAACAAGAGTTGACTGTTTGACTAAGGATTATGCAATTGAATTCGACTTTGCAAAAAAATGGGCTGAGAGTGTAGGACAATCATTATATTATGCAAAAATGACGAATAGACTGCCTGCTGTTGCTATAATTTTGACTAAGTGGTCTGATATGATTTACGTAAAAAGGATTGAGCGTTTAAATAACGGTATAAAAATATTTTTGATTAAAGCATTTTAAAATTGACTATTTTGAAAAAATGATTATATCATTAGTATGACTATATTGGAGTTATTCAAATTTAATAAGGTTTGTGAGCATACTAAGGTGCGTCCTGATGTTGATTATGCGTATTGTCCGGATTGCGGAGAATTAATAGAAAATCAATGGTATCTTATAAGATGTGCCTGCTGCGGGGTTAAACTGAAAGGCTTTTTAAAAAACGGCAAAATTATTCCCGAAAAACATTTTTGCCACAATTGCGGAGCAAGGGAGTATATTATTGAAAGAATAAACAAGATTAATTTTATTGATATAAGTTATGCTGTTCTTGTAAAAGCGATTGTCAATCATAAATTTACAAGTTCTACGCAAAGCTGGGTAGAAACGGATTTCAGAACATCAAATTACAGACCGCGATTGCTGCAACAATCCCTATAAAATCAGCAAGAAGTCCGACTATAAGTGCGTATCTAAGCTTAGAAATTCCTACGGCTCCAAAATATACCGCAAGAACATAAAAAGTTGTTTCACTTGAGCCGACCATTACAGCAGCTAATTTTGTTGCATAAGCATCCGGTCCGAGATTGTGAGCTATATCGGAAAATACCCCGAGTGCTGCAGAGCCTGACAGAGATCTTACTATCATAATCGGGATTGTGTCTGCAGGAACATTAAAATGACCAAGTATAGGAGAAAGTGCTTGACCTGTCATTTCTATAATGCCTGAGGCTCTTAACATCGAG
Source organism: Candidatus Gastranaerophilales bacterium (assembly GCA_944322885.1). Taxonomy (GTDB): domain Bacteria; phylum Cyanobacteriota; class Vampirovibrionia; order Gastranaerophilales; family Gastranaerophilaceae; genus Stercorousia. The sequence continues at coordinate 1,660 of CALUQH010000024.1, forward strand.
ATAGCTACAATTATAGCGACAAGATAGGGTATAATATTTACTGCAACATGAAATCCTTCTTTTGCTCCGTCAGTAAAAACTTCATAGAGGGGAACTTTTCTGAATAGTCCTATTGTCAGAATTAGAATAATTATAGCAGGAAGTGCCCAGAGGGATATTATATTCATCAATGTTTGAAACATTATTCATCCCCCTTTTGCGGTTTCCAGAATTTTTCAAAGATTTTTGCAAGAGTTATTGCACTTAAAAACGTAATTGATGTTACAAGAAGTGTTGGTGCAATAATTTCAGTCGGATTTTTATAGCCTATTCCGATTAACACAGCAATAACTGTTGCGGGGATTAGCTGAAATCCTGCCGTATTCATTGCAAGAAGCATACACATAGCATTTGAAGCTGATTTTTTGTCAACATTTATTTTTTGCAATTCTTTCATAGCTTTTATGCCTATAGGTGTTGCTGCATTTGCGAGTCCTAAAGCGTTTGCCGAAAAATTCATTGCAATATCGCCGACAGCAGGTGAATCTTCCGGGACTTCATTAAACAATTTTTTTGTTACAGGTTTAATTATTCTGGCGATTATTGCAATAAGTCCTGACTTTTCTGCAATTTTCATCATCCCGAGCCAGAAGGCCATAATACCGATTAGCGAAAAAGCAACTTTAACAGACAATTCTGCCCCTGATAATATTGCATTAACGACATCTGAAAGTTTTCCGTTAATTGCACCCAAGATGACTGATACCACTATTAAAAAATAAAATATGTAATTCATAGTTTAATTAAAGCATTAAAAGCAGTAAGGGTCAATTATTTTACTTAATGTCTATGGTGATGGTGATGATGGTGGTGCGGAGGAGGAAGCACCGGCGGATATATATAGGGATAAACCGGTACGTATGGAGTTACAATAACGGGATCTTCAAATTGTGAATCGTAATCATCCATAATTGCTTCATATTCATCATAATTTATGGTATTAGGATTAGAGTCATCCTGATTATATTTTTGTGACACTTTTCTGAATTGGTTCTGCCATTGATAAACCATTGTAGATGTTGCCATAATCGGATTAAAAGCATTCCAGTTGTTTATTTCTGTAGCAACAACTTCATTTTCGGTAAGTATGCCGTTTTCGTTTCTATCAATTTCTGAAAATCTTTCTTCTCTGGTCTTGCTTACTTGAACGTTTCTTGCATCACCATATTTAAAACTCGAAGGAACTTTTACCCTGCTCGAAACCTGAATCTGTGTATTATAAGGATAAATCGGGTACTGTGCCTGAACATCGGTTGTCGGCGCCATTGCTGCAAGTGCTATTGTCATTGCTCCTGCGGCGTTTTTCAGTTTATTTTTTTTCTCCCCTGCAAAATATGTATTTCTTTGGTAATTTTGAATGGCTGAAACTCTCATAAGTATTACTCCTTAATTAAAGACCATATAATTATGATAGTTTATAAATAGTTTTTTTGAATATTTTTTAAGAAAATTTTACAATTATTTATGATAAACTTCTCCTAAGAAATCTTTCCAGTAATCCCGTCCCGGTTTAGTTGGATGTGTATTAGTTAATGCATAATAGGCGCAAGATGTATTTTTTGAAATATCCGAGCTTGTATTTGAACAATATTGTGAACCTATATTGTTAAAATTCCAGCATGAACCATTACTGCTGTTACAGCCTCCCGGATTGTTTTTATGTTCCTGTCCCATGGGTATAACTTTTCCGTCAACGGTAAATGTGAATAAAAAATAGTCTATGCCATATCGATTTGGCATTTTTTTAATTTACCTTTAAAATCAACTATTATAATACTATATCTACTATTATAATAGTGTAGAATGTACATTGTCAATAGTTTAAAATTTTGTTATGACAGATTATAAAGATGTTCTGAAAAAAATCGGATTAAACTTTAGGGTTGAACGAACCAAAAAACGCCTGTCGCAGGAAAAGTTTGCCGAACTTGCAAATGTTCATACCAATTATATCGGGAAAGTCGAACGTGGAGAACAAAATTTAACTGTCAGGAAAATTGTAGAATTAACAAATGCTCTTGATTTAGAAGTTGATAAAATTATGAATATGAATTAGATTTTTTTGAAAAAGTAACCCAATTGTCAGATATGACAATTGGGTTTGTATAAATTGTTATCATTCATTTATTTTTTTGTAATTCTGTGAAAAATTTGTTTAATTATCGATGGTTTTTTAAAAGGTTTGTTTAATTCTTCAATTTCTTTATACTTTTTTATATTACTGTTATACGCACGGTACCAGCTTTTCATCACTTTTATAGGGTTGTGTACTGATGGACCTGAAGTATCTGTTAATCCTTTATAAATTTGCAGGTCAATACCTTCTAATTTTTGTTTTGATCCGCAGGTTATATCACGTCTGTCCTTAGTAGCTCCTATAGCTGCATTAATGGTTCTTTGTATTCTCATTTTTTGCCTTTCTTATTTGGGGTAAAAACCGGTCTTTTAATTTATAAAATATAAAAGACCGGTAAATATTGTTTTTTGCTAGTTTTTTTGAAGAGATTTAGCCGCAGCAGCAAGAAGATGCACATTGACATCCTAATGCTTCTTTAGCTTCTTCCATTCTTACTTTAATACGTCCGTCAACAGCAATTCCTTCACCTGTAGTTTCAGAAATTAACAACGGGTTGATATCTAATTCATCAATGAATTTGAAATCATTTACTAACTGTGACAATCTTAATAAAGTTTCTTGAATTTGGTCGATTTGTGCAGGTTTTGTACCTCTTGCACCTTCTAACAATTTGTATGCCTTAACTGATTTAATCATATCCATAGCATCAACATCTGTTAAAGGAGCAATTCTGAAAGTTACGTCTTTCATAACTTCAACGAATACACCGCCTAAACCGAACATCATCATCGGGCCGTATTGAGGATCTGTTGCAATACCGCAAACCATTTCGCGGCTGCCTTTTACCATTTCCTGAATAATTACGCCTTCCAAACCTTCAAGCAATCCTTTTGCTTCAAGTCTTTCAAGCAGTCCTTTGTATTCTTTTCTCAACTGTTCTTCTGATTTAATGTTAACAACAACACCGCCTACATCAGTTTTGTGTGATGTAGTTTTAGAAGTCATTTTCATTACAACAGGGTAGCCGATTGAGTTTCCGAGTTCTACAACTTCTTCTTCATTTGTTGCAAGACCGTATTTGCAAGCTCTGATTCCGTAAGCCTGAAGAACATCTATTGATTCCAAAGTAGTTAATTGTGCGCGATCTTCTGATAATGCGTTTTTAATAATTTTTTCTACCTTAGCTCTGTCAACATCGTAGCATGGAATTTTACCTTCCGGTCTTTCCATCCATAATCTCTGCTGGTTCAATCTGTTCAAACCGTCAGCAGCTTGTTCTGCGTACATAAAGAATGGCATATTAACGTTCATATCTGACAATTTAGAGAAGAATTCGTTTGTTGTCATAAATACGCCTACAACAGGTTTTTCAGGATGTTGAGCTTTAATTTCCATCAATGCTTTTGCAACATCAATATCTTTCAAGCCTAAGAACGGAAGATAGATTGTGATAATCATATCAACGTTTTCATCGGCAATTACTGTTTCAAGAGTTTGTTTGTAGTGTTCGATAGGTGCTGATGCAATCATGTCTATCGGGTTTTTAACAGATGCTGCTGCAGGTAAGAAGCTTCTCAATTTTTCTTTTGTAGCATCTGATATTTTAGCCATTTGCATACCGTATTCACAAACAGCATCTGTAGCCATGATTCCGGGACCGCCTGAGTTTGTAATAATTGCTACTCTGTCGCCTTTTGGTATCGGGCTGTTAGCAAAAACTTTAGCTGTTTCAAACAGGTTTTGCAAAGAAAATTCTCTGATAACCCCTGATTGATGAAGCAATGCTGCTGCAGCTTTATCAGCACCTGCTAAGGAACCTGTGTGAGAAGATGCGGCAGAAGCACCTGCTGCTGAACGTCCTGCTTTTAATGCTAAAATTGGTTTCTTTTTAGTAATTCTTGATGCTAATTTTCTGAAATTAGCAGGGTTTTGAATTGATTCCATGTAAAGCAATATTTGCTGAACATCGTCATCATTCTCCCAGTATTCAATAGCAGTTTCAGCATTAACATCAGCCTGATTACCTATTGAAATGAATTGTGCAAAACCAAGATTTAAGTCTTTTAAGATATTTAAAATACCGCCGCCTAAAGCTCCTGATTGAGAAACAAAACCGATGTTTCCGCGTTCAGGTAAAGATTCTGCAAAGCAGCCGTCCATTCTGATTTCGGGGTTAGTATTTACAACGCCTAAGCAGTTTGGACCAACGCATCTCATACCGTATTCTTTAACTTTTTCAACTAATTGTTTTTCAAGTTCTGCGCCTTCTTTGCCGGTTTCTTTGAAGCCTGCAGTGATTATACATAAACCTTTAATGCCTTTTTCGTGGCACTGGTCAATTGTTGATAATACAAATTTGGCGTTTACAACAATAATTGCAAGGTCAACTTCTCCCGGAACTTCCAATACAGAAGTGTAGGCTTGAAGTCCTTCAATTATTCCGCCTTTCGGGTTTACAGGATAAATTTTTCCGTTAAATTTATATTCCTGTAATCTTTTCATGATATCTGAACCAATGGTGTGTTCTTTTGTTGACGCACCGATAACCGCTATTGATTTCGGTTTCATGATTTTGTCTAAAATGTTCATGTTTCGTCCTTTCTTTCTTATTTAGTTATTAATTTAGATAATTTATTAATAATATTTTTAAATAAATTTTTCCTCGGGTAAGTTGTAACCTTAGGTTGTTTAGTTTTAAAGTAGTCTATTCTTGCATATTCAAAAGGTTCTTTCTGGTATTGTTTAAAAAGTTTAGCTAATTGTTCATTTTGAATTTCTTCAAATGTTTTTTGTGGTTTGTTTCCGAAACTTATTGCCGAAATTTTCATTTTTTCCCTTTCGATTTTAATATCCTGCCGGAATCCATTCTCTAACTCTGAATTTTGCGCCTAAATCTTTTGCAATTTGTTCGCATTTTTCAAGGTCAAGGTGTCTGCCTTTGTAGCCCTCTACCACACTTGCAACAACAGAAATACCTTCATCAGAGCAAGCTTTAATGAATTTTTTCATTTCATCATAAGCTTCAGGGAATTTTGGTTGAGAAAGTTCGTCATACTCCTCTTTGGTAGCTCCGTTTAAACTTACCGAGAATTCATCAACAAGTCCTTTTAATTCCGGTACAACGTTTCTTTTATAAACAAAATTTGCATGTCCGTTTGTGTTTACGCGTATTTTTACATCGGGGTATTTTTCTTTGATATATTTAGCTACTTCTTTTAAAACATCAAGCTTCATCATAGGTTCCCCGTAGCCGCAGAATATAACTTCTTGTGTCGGCTCAAAAGTCTCAAACTGTTTTATTACATCAGTGGCAGTTGAATTTTCATTATCAAGCCAGAGTTCCTGTCCCTTTACATCACTTTTATCTTTTCTCAGGCAAAAGATACAGTCATTTGTACATCTGTTAGTAAGATTAATATAGATTTTCCCGTCGAGTAAATATACTAAAGTGTTTGACATGACAAGCCTTTCGATAACTAAATTATCGCATGGGCAAAAATATTTTACAAGTAATTTGCCTTGAAAAATATTTGGAAATATATTATAATTTAAATATAAATTTGAAAGGAGCTAGGTATGCGTAAAATGTTACAAATTATTAAATCGGGGGGGGGGCAAATCTAAGCTCCGGTAAAGGTTTTACGCTTGCAGAAGTATTGATAACTCTTGGGATTATTGGCGTAGTCGCCGCTATTACTTTACCAGCATTAATTACAAATTATCAGAAAAAGCAGACAGTAGAACAATTAAAAAACGTATACTCTACATTAGAACAAGCATTTAAAATGTCCGAATTTGAAAACGGATTTTCAAATGAATGGGTAACTGACGGCTCTACAATCGTAAATGAACAAGTTGTAACTGAATATTTTGATATGTATTGGAGACCTTATTTAAAAATTTTAAAGACGTGTAAATCTAATGCAGACTGTGGGTATAAACAGACACAATTTTATAATGCTTTAGGAAAAAGCTCTGGGGCTATGATTGTAGATCCTTCAACGAGAACTAGTATTATATTAAATAATGGAATGCTATTAGTGTTTGTGCCTATGAATTGGAAGTCGGCTGGTAATCCTTATATGTCTAAAATTCAGCAAATAAGGGTTGATTTAAATGGAGCAAAAGGGCAAAATAGATATGGACGTGATGTGTTTAACTTTGTAATTGATTTAGAAAATCATTTTATAAAACCATGGGGATATAATGAATCCACACATGATTGTTCAAAAGGCTCAGAAGGACAAAGATGTTTAAAGCGTATTATAGATGACAGTTGGCAAATTAAGGGTGATGATTATCCATGGTAATTAAATATTTCTTATTTTTTCTCTTTTGAATAATCCGCAGTTCCCGGGAAGCTGTTTTGACCTGTTGTCATTTTGGTAATCCAGTATTGCATTTTCGGAATTAATGTGGATAGGAATAATGCTGATATTGCGAAACCGATTGACCAGTTGCAGGTGTTTTTAATAAAGTTTTCGCGGCAAGCTTTTTCAAGAACCTGTGAGGTAATATCTGTTTTATTTTTACGCGCTTTTTCTATAACTTTTGCAACATACTGGTAGATATCTTCTTTCATCTCTGCAAGGTCTTCATAGTTTACATATTTGTATTTATCTGTTGAAGCATTTTGAGTTGCAACACTATATATGTTCTGCAAAAATTCAGGCATGTTGATTGCACCTTCTCTAAAGATATCTTTAACCTGATTTTTAGTAAGTACTGATACCCCTTCAACTTGCGGCTGCAATTTTGACATACGTTCGCCAAGATCAGTATATTTAATTATATCATTATTTGAGAACTGTTTAGTTTCTTTCAGATAATTTTTAAACTCGTTCAGAGTTATGACTTTGTGTTCATCAAATTTTCTGATTAAATCTCTGTCTATAAAGCCGACATTGCTGTTGTCGCCTGTTGCAACTTTTGCAAAGTTTTCTACAGACATTTTGCCGCCATTTTCTTTCAGTACAGCTTCAAGATGATCGGTAACTTGTTTTGCCGATACTGGATCAAGTCTTGTTTTTCTTCCGTCTTCTATCTGGTTCAGCCATCTGTTAATATTTGGCATACTGAACATATAGAAGTATATTGATGTTAAATCACGGAATAAAACTTCTGTTCTTTCATGTTCGTTTCTGGAACTGATAGCACGCCCGCCGGCAATACCTACATCTGTTGAAAGAAGTTGATATGTCGCATCATTTTCAAATTTATTGGCAATAGAAAGTAATGAATTATAATTCATTCCGAACGGGATATTTTTGTTATCTTGTGATTTAATGAACTTATCCATTGAAACCTGCGGGGAATTCATTTGTTGGGTGTTTGAACTGTTTTCTTTATTATCTTTATCCTGTCCGAAGTGTTTTTCGTGGTATACAGCAGTAATATGCTGGTTAATTTTTGGAACGACTAAGCCTACAAGCACATTGGCAAGTATTATACTTGAACCTATTTTTAATGCTTTAAATACTGCAATTTGATTTTTGGTAAGATTTTGTATTAATTTTCCTGTTTTTCCTGCAAGTTTTGCTTTCGCTTTTAATTGTTTGTCGTCGTGTAAAAAGTTTTTAAGCGGTTTTCTTACGCCGTCTTCCTGTGCGTCAAAATCCGATGTATGCAGTTTAAGAATTCTTTTGCCTATATGGTCATTCATTTTGTTGAACATTTTTACACCGGCAAACCAGAATGCTGCTCCTATGGATTCTTCCGTAAAACGTTCTCTTGCTTCTTCAAAACCGCCTCTTTTATATGCTTGTAAGGTCCTACCGCCTGTTACAAAACATTCTAACAAAATTAAAGGAGCTAAACTGCGACTTGCAAGACCGCGGACAAATCTGCGGGGGTAACTGAATTGTGTAATTGTTTGAGGTCTTACTTCCATAATTTAATTTATTTCCGTTAAAATATTTTTATTAATATACCTGAAGTTTTTTTTTTGCCATAACTTAAACTTTTTTTAAGATTTTGTTACAAGATATAATGTATATTAAACACTAATTAAGAATTGTAAAAAATATATGAAAAAATAACAATGTTTATTCTTTATTGTTTTTGTTAAAATGGAACAGGAAGGTAAGTAGTATGGCAATACATCAAATAACATCATTTAACGGATATTACCCAAATCAACAACAAAATCGGGATAAATATTTAAAACCGGGTGTTATTTTGACTTCAGCATTAGGTGTTGGAACAGCACTTGCAGTTATTGCTAAAAAACAGGGATTTTCATTAAGTCCTTCTGCAATTAAAAAAACACCGGTTAAAGACTGGGCCGTATTTAGATTATATGATAAAAAACATCCTGATAAAAAGACAATTGAATTGGAAGAAAAAGAAATTATATCGCTGGCTGCAGCTTCTGTTGCCGGAGGTTTGACCGGCGGTGCAATATTTGATGATAAAAAACATTTTAAATCTAAATTGAGAGAATCTGTTAATCAGATTTTAGGAAATGTACTTGTGCCTGTCGCTTGTGTCGGCGGGGCTTCACGCTTGTATAAGGCTAATAAAGAAAAAATTCTCGCAGTTATGCCACAGTTAAATGGTACGGGAAAATTTGCAAAAAATTTCAATAAAATTATAAAGGTTATTCCCGGTTCTGTTGCAACAATTGTTTCTCTTGGTATTGGAATTCTTGCCGGAAATAAAGTTTCTAACTTTATTAATGAAAAAATGTTCCACAAAAAAGTGGAAAGAAATATAAAAGGGACTGATTTTGCTCCTCACGTTGATGATTTGGGTATGGCCGTTTCTTTGATGGCTGATAAATCAAAAGGTGCATCATTTATTCAAAGAATAGTTCCGTTATTCTTATGTGTTCTGGGTATTGAAGTCGGTACACACAGGGATAGATAAATCTAATTATAATTTTTCCGACTCGGGTTCTTTCAAAATATCAGCATATTTTTGCAATTCATCAAGAATGGGTTGATACTTTTCATAAAGATTTTTTCTTACGGAATCTTTATCTGAGCTTGTCGCAACGGTCATATCAATTTCGGCTTGCAGAGCCATTTTGAGTATTTCCGGCATGTTCAGTGCGGTCGGATTTTCACTTGAAAGATTTTCATAATATTTGTCAAGAAAATCTGCAGGAATACGTTCTTTCCAATTATCTTTGCTGTTTACCCCTCCGATATTATATATAATATCAGTTATCCCAAAAAGATCCGCAAATGATATTTCAAATCTTCTTGATGTTAATAGTTCCGCGAATTTGGCTTTTACACGTGCTTTATCCGCTTTATCAAGCATTTCCCCATCTTTTTTGGTGCCGTCCGGATTTATGTCTGAAATTTCTTCACAAAATGCTTTATTTTTATCAAGTCTTTGAGGATCTTGATTTAAATAACCTGCAAGATACATAGGCTCCCAGGCAGGGCTTTGTCTTATCCAGCCTTGTTGTTTAATCATCAGTTGAGCAGGAAGGCTGTCATGCGAACCAACAATCGCCCAGCGTGTTCTTCCCTGTTTTTCCGAGCGTGCCCATTCAAGCTGGATTAGCTCCGGAAGTTTATGTTTTTCATAGAAGATTTCCTTGAACATTTTAGGATTGCTGCATACTGTTTCCCATATAGGATCTTGAGGTTTTAAGTTATGTTCTTTTAAAGTCGGAAGGATAATTTTTTCGATAATTCTCGGGTAATTATAGTAATCATCAATTTTTTGACCGTTTTCATAAGTTTCTGACATAAATGAGCCATGTAATTTACTGTAATCTATATTACCTTCATTATCGAGAACAATGCTGTCCTTTTTTATAAGATACGGTTCTACAAGTCCCAGAGCATGATCAATTCTTGTATTTTCACAAAATTCCAGATTGAAGTCCAGCTTTTCTTTTAGAAATTTCCCGCCCGTATTAAGCTCCATATCAGAACCTATAAATATTTTCTTTGGATCAAGTGCAGGAATTCCCCATAACTGATGTTTGCCGGAATATTCAAACGCGCCGATGCTGTAATTATTTAAAAATGCGTCTTTGTAACGCCATTCATCCATTTTTGAACAGCCTATGAGAAGGTCATTTATATATTTAAAATCTTGTTTATCTCTCCATTCTTTATTTTCTTTGATTTGTTTGGTTGCAATAAACTGTTCAAATTTATATTGTTCTATCGAATTTTTATTTGTGTTTTTTATTGAATTGTATCTCTTAATTGCGTCGGGATTATTTTTATGTACTTCGGCCATAAGATTTTGATCGAGTTTATTTTCCCAGGTTCCAAATTTGTCGGTTCCGTAATAGTTTGCGAGTACTTTAAATATACCTTCATCTGTTAAACGTTCATTATGCTTATTTAAAAATGTATTGAATTCGTTGTTCAAAGCTATTGCTTGCGGCTGGCCTTTAGCAAGATTTATTTTAAAGTTTTTGTAACTCTTGGTCAAAGCGGTATCATAAGTTTTAACTGCTTCGTTAAAATCTGTCAAATCATAATCTTTATCGTTAATTTCAAGAGGGGTTGTAACATTATTATATGTATCTTCAGATAATATTTTTCCGTATTTGTCTGTTGTAAGTTCTTTCAGATCGATAAATAATCTATTTTTGGCAAACGCAGAAGAATTATAAGGCGAGCGGTTAACATTGCCGTTATGCATCTCAAGTTCACCACCGGGGCCGAGCTGGTTGCCGTTAAATCCATACAGCCGTAAAAAGTTTATGTATTCTTTTGCTGCATTCCCGTACGGCGAGCCAATGTGTGTATTTCTATCCACTGCAGGGAAGCATGAACCATGCGTAATTACAATTCTGTCTGTTGTGCCCATAGCTTCATAGGCTTTTTGGCATGCCGTTTGTAAACCCGGTTCTTCTTCTTTAGTAGGACGTCTTTCAAACGTAATTTTACTGCTTATCCCTAATACCTTCATAGTGTTTTAAAACATGAACAAGAATTTTTTTGCTATTATTTATTATATTTCGGAAATAATTTCTACTTGGGCGTTACATCCGATTTCTTCCCGTGAAAGAACCGTTATGTTATTCATATAATTGCTTAAAAGAGTAAAAATCAGGTGTCTAAATTCTAACGGTACAAGTAATTTGGGGTTTTCTATATTTAATTTATTTATTTTTTTGTTTAATTTATCTGCAAGCTTTTCTGCAAAATCCGCATCAATTCTGATTATTGCATCATCACTTTCATCAAAATCCGGTGTGAATTTTTCCAGAGTGGCATCAGATATTTCAAACGCACTTATTACACCTTCGGAATTTTGATTGTTTTTGCAAATTTGGCGTGAAAGCGACAACCTTAACTTTTTAATCAAGTCAGATTTTGTACTGTCAGCAGCAAAGTCATTTATTTTTTCAAAAATAGATGTAATATCTTTTATAGATATTTTTTCTCTTACCAAACTTGTTAACACAAATCTCAAATCAGATAATGATAAAAAATCGGGTATTATATTTGTTACAAGATATTCATTATTGTTATTTACAACATTAATATATTTATCGAGTTCTTCATAATCAAGAAGGTCATCTACATATTTCACAGCGCAGAATTCAAGAGCACGTGCTATGTATTCTGCACTTGATATTCCTTCTTGCCAGAAATCTTTTGTTTTATTTTTTTCTATCCATATCACTTTGCGTCCTGTTATTTTGTCAATATCGTTAACAGAATCTTTAAATTTTTTCTCAAGATGTAATTCATCAGCATTGAACATTAAAAAACCGGGATAAACACAGGCTTTAAACACTTCAAGACCGTGAATTTTAATGCTAAACTCGTATGGATTAAGGTTTTCATCATCTTTAAAAACAATTTTTGGGATAACAAAACCTAAAGTTTCAGTAAGTTTAAGGCGTGATTTTACTGTTTCCGAAATAAGTTCTTCTTCAAGTATTTCACGGTTAGGTTCTGCATAGCCTAAAATTTCTTCACTTAGAAGAATTGATAATTTTTCTTCTTTAAGCATTGAATACATTGCATTTGGAGAAGTTGCATTTGCAAGTTTCAACTTTAATTCGTCTAATTCTTTAAGTCCCGCTGATATTTTATCATTAAGCTTTTTTCTATTGACAGATGCAGGAGCTTCCCGTTCAAGTTCATCTTTTATTTTTGATATTTTAGTCTTTTGTTCACGAATTTTTTCTTGAATTTCAAGGCAAATCTCATAAGGGGACTGTGCAGGAGAGAGCATTTTTTCCATCTGGCTTTTAAAGGTAGAGATATTTATTACGTCAGCATTTGTTTCAACTGTCCCATATTCGGCTTCTTTCATAAAAATGCAGTGGCAGAGAACCTGACCGTCCTCATTTTCAACTTCTTGCATGCTGTAAAGCTCCCAGTTGTTCATGGACATTTCGTTTAACAAATTTTGGAGCTCCTGGGTATTTTCGCTTGAACAGGTTTTTATAACATACTGCATTTTTTTATTAAACATAATTTCTCCTTAGTTTGTTGAAATAAGTATTTTTAAGGCTTCTACAGCTGTTTTAATAGCTTTATCAGTATCGTGGACAACGGGATTTTCAAGATTTTGTTTTTCTCTTTCCTGATTTGCAACTGTTAAAAATACAGAGCCCACTTTTACTTTCAAAAGGCTTCCTACTATAAACAGGGCGGCTGACTCCATTTCTGATGCAAGACAGCCAAGTCTTTTCCAGGCTTCCCATTTATTCAAAAGTTCATAGCTCACAGGCATTCTTTCGGGATTATGCTGCCCGTAAAATGAATCTTTACATTGAACGATTCCTGTATGGTACTCATAACCGAGATTTTTTGCGGACTGTACAAGTGCATTGATTATATCGAGGTTTGCAACGGCGGGGAATTCTATAGGTGCATATTCTTTTGTAGTGCCTTCCATTCTTATGGCACCCGTTGCAATGACAATATCTCCCCCTTTAACGTTAATATCCATACCTCCGCAGGTTCCAACCCGTATAAATGTTTTGGCTCCGACATTTACAAGCTCTTCCAATGCTATTGCAGCAGAGGGGCCGCCTATACCGGTTGAAGTTACGCTTACCTTAACGCCGTTTAAAAAACCGGTATAGGTTGTAAATTCTCTCCTGTCAGCAACCAATTTTGCATCATCAAAATATGCTGCAATTTTTTCACATCTTTTCGGATCACCGGGTAAAATGACGTATTCTCCTATATCGCCCTTATTTAGCCCGATGTGATACTGTTCGCCGTGTTCTGAATAGTGCATTTTAGCTCCTTAAAAATTAAAATTGACCGCTTTTTAATTTTTGTATTACTAAATCAGATATATCTACACCGCCTACAAAAATTACTCTGTAGTCAACTATTGCGTCAAGTTTTTGCTGTACTAGCACTTCTTTAGTTGCTGCTTGAATTTTATTATAAACTTGTTCTTCTTTTTGCGCTTTTAACTTCATATAATTATCTTGTTTTAGTTTAAATTCTCGGGCTGTTTGTTCTTCAAAATTTTGTTTCTTTAAAGGTGTATCTAAAGATTTGTATTGCTTTTCTTTATCAACCATGTATTGCTGCATTTCAAGAGCTTTTGCGTCAATTTCTTTTATTGCCTGTTGCGCAAAAGGAAAGTTATCCTGAACTTTTTGGTAATCAATATATCCTATACCTGCTGCATTTGCCTGGCTGCCTAATGATAGGAATAATCCTGCCGTCATTAAAAGTGCTGCTAATTTAAATTTTTTCATTTAATACCTCCTAAGTATTTTTTATTATTATATTAGTACATTATATCGCCTACACCAAAAGTAAAGTAACCGCCTCTGTTCCCGTTATCACCCGGATTTGTAAGCGGAATACCATAATCTATAGATAGCGGGCCCATTCCCGGAATATACAATTTTAAACCAATACCGGCAGATACCGCATACAAAGGTCTGTCATATATTTGATCTGTAACTGACGGGTTAAAGATTTTACCGGCATCAGCCCATACAGTAAATCTCAGGTTGTTTAAGAAGTTAATGCGGGTTCTATCCAAAAACGGTATTGGAGTTGCAAATTCGGCACTACCCATGATGAATGCATCACCGGTACCGACACCGCTCATTTTGAAACCTCTTATAGTATACGGACCGCCCAGTCTGTATGCCATTACTTCAGGCATATTGTCGCCGTGAATTTTTCCGCCGCCTTTTGCGGTGAATGATAATGATGATTTTTTCCCGACAGGAATGTATTGTTTTACCATACCTGTCAGTTTACCGTGTGTTTTGTCAAAATCAATAATGCCGATTTCTTCATCAAATCTGATACTTGCCATTGTCCCTTTTCTGGTAACGGTTGCATTATCACGGGTATCATACAATAATGCGGGACTTAATGACAGGAAGAAACCGCCTTCCAGTTGTTTGGCGCGTTCTGAAATAGGTATGTTGTATCGTGAATACAGACTGCTGATTTTATTGCCGTCACCTTCTGATACATCAATATTTTCTATGCCAAGTGAAAAAGTAGATGTTACATGCTTGTTGCTTTTCATTCTGTGTGCAACTGTTGCTTCCGCACCTATTCTTCTTTCAATTGCAAGCGGTACCTGATAGCTGCCGAAATCTCTGTAGAAGATTTTGCTCATTAATGAAGTATCTGCATTGTAGAAGTATGGTTTGAAATAGCTCAATTCAGCCTGAAGATTCATTCTTCTTTTAATAGATGCATCATTTAAAATTACACCTGTACCAACTATACCGTTTAAAGATAATCTTTCATTTCTGCCGAGGAAATTGTTATCCGCAATTCCAACAGATCCGAATACACCTGTAACGGAGTCGATACCACCACCGATAGACACGCTTGCGGTTCTTTGTTCTTCAACATTAATAGTTATGTCATATTTATCGGGTTCTTCTGTCGGCTCAATTTCTCTTGTGACATCTTTGAATGCCTGAGTTGCATATAATCTTACAAGATCCTCTTTTAAAAGATTTTCATTGTATATCATACCGGGTTCGGTCAGTATGTTTCTTTCAATGACATAATCTTTTGTTTTTTCGTTTCCGGATATCATGATTTTATTGACGGTGCCTTCTTTAATGCTTATATTTACGGTACCGTCTGGGTCATCAGTTACGGAGTCAATTCTTGCAAGGATGTAACCTTTAGAACTGTAGCAGTCCTGAATTTTTGCTATAGCTTCATTAAGCTGGGCAATATTTTGGGGTTTGCCTTTCATCGGCATAAGGTACGTAAGTATTTCATCGGTAGAGATAACAGTATTACCCTCAATTGTAAAATCTGTTATAGGGGCATTCTCTTCTAGGATAATTTTTAAGGTAACGGTGCCGTCATGGTTATTGACGGGGATAGCTTTCATTGTTTCAGTGAAATACCCCAGCTGGTAAATTGCCTTTAAATCTTGCTGAATAGCATCTCTGCTGTATACGGAACCTTTTTGAAGCTGCATTTGTTGAAGTATTAAGGATGTTTCAATAACATTGTTACCTAGGATTTCAATATCTTTAACGGTTTTTGACCCTTTAGGATTTTTAGTTTTTGAGGCAGAAGATTCAAGTTCGGGAGTATCTGAAGTTTGGACAGCAGAAGGAGTTTGGAGTTCAGGCGTTCCAGAATCCATTGTATCTCCCCAAAAATTTCCTTCGGCTACGCTCTGCAAAGGACACAGTATAACCAATAGCAGGGCTATTAAAGATATATATATTTTGTTTAGTAAATTCAAAAAATCTCTACCTTAAAAACTTCATTATACTATCCTAAAAATATTATATCATAAATTAAAAAAAGTGGAACATTTAAATTATAATTAAGCTATTTGTATGAGAGCGCTAAAGAATGCTGTAAATTCTCAATTCAAGCTTTTTTGATATATGTCATTTTTGTTAAATTTGTATAATGTTGAAAGAATTATTGAAATATCTTTCGCTGTATAGCCTTTAGTTTTTAATGCCGATATTTTTTCTTCAATATCCGCATTATCAACAGAAATTTTTTCCCTAAGTACAGCTGCAACAATTTCACCTTTGAGCGGATTTGTTTGAAAATACTTGATAATGTTTTCTGTTTTATCGATTAAAACTTCTTCAAAAATTTTTGTCAGTTCTCTGCCTATTACGGTTGTTGCGCTTGGACGACATTGGCTGATGACTTCAAGCGTTTTCAATATTCTGTTTGGAGATTCATAAAATACTAAATCTGTTGTTTTGTATTTTGTTAAAATTTCTTCAATTTGTGTTTTATTCCTCGGGATAAAACCTATAAAAGTAAAATCTTCATTTTCTCTTGGAACCTGTGAGAGGAATGTTGCAACCGCATTTGCTCCGGGAAGTGATGTAACCGAATAATTATGTTTTTTCAGTTCTTTTACAATAATTGCACCAGGGTCGCAAAATAAGGGAGTCCCTGCATCTGAAACAAGTGCAATTTTTTTACCTTCATTCAAAAAATCTAAAAAGAAATTAATGCGTTCTTTTTCATTAAATTTGTGATACGAAATACATTTTGTTTTTATATCAAAATGATTTAGCAGCTTTTGAGTTACTCTCATATCTTCGCAGGCAATAATATCAACCGATTTGAGAATTTCAACAGCGCGTAAGGTTATATCCTGCAGATTGCCTATGGGAGTTGGAACTATATAAAAATCGTATTCTTTCATAATTTTATTATATATTAAACATAGCATTTATTATGTTTTGTTAACCTGTACTTGATTAGCAAAAATTTTTGTGGTTATATTGAAGTCGGAACGGGGTAATTCCTCTTAACCTTGTTCAAGGAGATGACAGCCAAAGCGGCGGCTGCGTTGGATGACATTTCCGACAGTTACAAAAATATAAAATAAGGGAAATTTTGAAATGTTAAAAATCAGATTAAAAAGAATGGGTGCAAAAAAGAACCCTTCATACAGAATTATTGTAATTAATTCAACAACAAAACGTGAAGGCAGACCGGTTCAGGAATTAGGTCATTATAATCCTAAAACTAAAGTTATGAAACTGGATAAAACTTCTGCTTTAGAATGGGTTAAAAAAGGCGCTCAACCGACTGAAACAGTTGCTTATTTAATTAAAAACTGCAACGATGACGGTACATTAAATTACGTTAAAAAAGAAACAGTAAAACTTTCTAAAAAAGCTCAGGCTAAAGCTGCTGCTGAAGCTGAAGCAAAAGCGAAGGCGGAAGAAGAAGCTAAGGCTGCCGCAGAAGCAGGAGAGGCAGCTCCTTCAGTAGAAACTGCTGCTGAAGCATAGATTTTATTCATTAATAGAAAAAAGGCGGATTTTTAATCCGCCTTTTTTTATCTGAAAAATCTTAAATTAGTCATTGTATTTACTGATTTCTGCAAAATAACTTTCCAGAGCTAAATAACCTTTATAAATTTCGTTTGAAATGTTTGCGTAGCTGTTAGCAACAATAAATTTTAATTCTTTTGTTCTAATTTCCAATATAGCATCAGAGTCATTTTTTAAAGTTTCGTCAGCAGACATTGACCATTTTTGTAAAAGAGCAAGTTCTTCGTACATCTGTTTTACAGTGGTATATTCAAGAGTGTTAAAATCATATTTAGCCAGAAGTCTTTTCTCCGTATTTGTAATTCTTGGCATAACAGCCTGAAATTTAAAAACTTTTTTGATAATAATGTAATTATCCGCAAGTTTTCTGTGAGAATAAGGAATTATATTTTTTGCTAAAAGTGCGGCGTAAGAACGTGATGTAAATACTTCATCATTTCTTGAAAAAGCACTTCTTGAAGTTAAGTCAAAATTTGATTTTTTTTCTATTAAATCTTCCGGCATTTCTACCCCCTGTTAAAAAAAATAATACAAAAAGAGAAAGTTAATGTCATGATGTAAAGTCAAATTTTTTACATAAATTAATGACCCGAGCAGAATATATATATCTGTGGATGTTAACGGGTATATCAAAGGCCCAAACAGGCTGGGGAAAGATTTATTTATGTTTCAGATAGATAAAGACGGTAAATTACTTCCAATGGGAGCCAAAGGAACTAATTATTATAGCGATAGTGATGAATATTGCTCTAACACGGGAACAAGCGGTATGAACGGGGCAGGCTGTACAGTTAAAGCCTTAAGTGATTCTAAATATTTTTTAAGTTTCTAAGATAAAAAGAGCGCAGAAATTAATTTCTGCGCTCTTTTTATATCTATTTAATTTGTTTAGTCAGCAAATTGCTGCATAATTTCAAAAGGTTTTTCAGCAACTCTAAGGGTTTCTTCGTCAATAATTCCTCTTTTTAATTCTGAAAAAGTTGCTTTTTTAGAATTAAATTTTTTCTTTAAAAATTCATACGAAATTTTAGGGTCGCATTTGTCTCCGCAGGTGAATAAATCAACTGCCGCATAACCGAGTTCCGGCCATGTGTGAATAGCAAGATGGCTTTCCGAGATAATAACAACTCCTGAAACGCCGTACGGATTAAACATATGGAAACATTTTTGAACGATAGTAGCACCACATTCAAGGGCGGCATCCACCATGTACTTTTCTACTTTATCAATACTGTTTAATGTGTTTGGGTCACATTCAAAAAATTCTGCTAAAACGTGTTGTCCTAAGTGGATTTCTTTTTTGCCGTTTTCCTGAAACGCTGTGAAAGGTGATACTACTGCCAATTCATGTGCCTCCTATTTATAAATGTATACTTATAACTACTACAATTTGCTTTACGCAATTAACATATTACAATAAAAATCCAAAAATTTGTAAAATTTACACTTTAAAAATTTTTTTTTACAAATCTTATCATCTAAATATGCCTGAAAATCAAAAATATTGTATCATTCGAACGGGTTATTTTTATTAATATTTTTTAACAAATTGAGGTTGTATTTTTTATTTTTTATATATAGAATTTAGTTATGAATAAAATTCTTGTTATAGATGATGATACTGCGATTAATGAGCTTATAAAAGTAAATCTGGAATTAAATGCTTACAAGGTGGTACAGGCTTTTGACGGAGTAAAAGGTTTTGCGTTATGCAAGCAGGAATTGCCGTCGCTTGTAATTCTTGATGTTATGATGCCTGATACTGATGGGTTTACGGTAGCGCAGAGAATAAGAAAAAATGATGAAACAAAAGATATTCCGATTTTAATGCTTACTGCCCTGTCTCAGGTTAATGACAAGGTGAAGGGGTTTAATATCGGAGTTGATGACTATCTTGTAAAACCTTTTGAAATGGAAGAATTGCAGGTCAGAGTAAGAGCGCTTTTAAAAAGAACCAGACAGATTCCTGAGAGTGCCTCTACAAGAGAACTTTTAACACTCGGGGAAATAACCCTTTTACCGGAACTGTACAGTGTAAAAATCGGAGAAAAACAGGCAAAATTAACTCCTATAGAATTTGATATATTTAATCTGCTTTTTCAAAATCATGGAAATATGGTTTCATCGGCGCAGCTGTTAAAGGATATCTGGGGATATTCGCCTGATGATGATATTGAAACAATAAGAGTTCATATAAGACATCTGCGAAGTAAAATAGACAAAATTGCAAACGGGAAAAAATATATTGAAACTATATACGGCGGCGGTTATAAGTTAAATATTTAATTATTTTTCTGTTAAAAAAGTTTAAAATATAGCAAAAATTTTTCTTCAGCTGTATTCCTTTTTTGTAAAGGATTATTTATGCAAATTTTAAACGGGCAACATAACTTTAAATCTCCTTATTTTACAGGCATACATATTGCAACTTCGACTAATTGTATAAAAAATGTTGAAACAAAAATTGATTTGTATGAAATTACAAGTAAAGACAAAGCTTTTTTGAAAAAACTTAAAGAAACTGTAAATATGGAAAACTTATTCCCTGACAAACGGATTTCAAAGGACGAATATCAACGCTGGCAGGACATGTTGTCTATTTCAGTAGATCAAGCTTTTAACAATGGTAATAAATCTATTATTGCCGTGAAGGATAACAAACCCTGCGGGATTATTACATTTAAGCCGGATAAGAGAACTTATTTCCTTGCTTGTATATGCACTTGGCCTGTCGAAACGGGTAAAAAAGTTGTTCTTGCGGGACAAACTTTATTTAAGCAAATGTTTTCCGAGTTCTTAGCACAGAAGAGCAATTTTATAGAACTTGTTGCAATTTTAAACGGACCTTTTTCGGTTGTGCCTAAATATATGCGTTTGGGATTCAAACAAACCGGTGGAGAGAATTTTTTAGTTGCAATGCGAGCAAATCAGGAACGTGTAAAAAATATAATGAAAAATCTTGATGATATTATAATTACCGCTCCTGTAAATGATTCAAAAGACGTTAATTTATTAGATAAATTGGATTTATAAAAAGCGTAAGTTTAACTTACGCTTTCAAAAAATCTTTTAATACTGCATAAGTGCTTTTAAAGAAATTTTTTGCAGCTAGAATGTCTTTTTCTGTTACTGTTTCAGGTTTATGGTTCAATGAATTTTGAAGAATAACATAATCTTTGTTTGATTGTCCCAATACTTTTACCAATGCTTCTTCTTTTAACTTATTGAGAGTTAAGTTTTGAGCTCTGGCGTTTATTTTTAAATCGGTTCCAATATTCATTACTTTTTTTACGTTCATAACTTTCCTTTCTTATAACTACATTTACAAAGAATATAAATCCTGAACAAAAATAATTTTGCTATTGTTCTTGTTCATACCCGAAAGCTCTTAAAGAGTTTTGCTTTTTCCGCCAATCTTTTTCAATTTTAACTTCAAGGCCTAGAAATACTTTCTTTTCAACAATTTTTTCAAGTTCAATACGGGCTTCTGTTCCTATTTTTTTTAAAAGATTTCCGCCTTTTCCAATAAGAATTCCCTTCTGGCTTTTTGTTTCGCAGTAAATTGTTGCATAAATTCGATCGATATCATCACTTTCTGTATAGCTTTCAATTTTGACCGCAACAGAATGCGGGATTTCATCGGAAGTATTCAACAGGATTTTTTCTCTGATTATTTCTTCGGTTATATCGCGCATAGATTCTTCTGTTACGATGTCCTCGGGGTACAAAAGACCGCCTTCAGGCAAGTATTTATATATATTTTTTAAAAGAGTATCTATATTACGTCCGGTTTTGGCTGAAATTCTTACTACCGGATAATTTTTTTCAAACAGGAGTTTGTAAGTTAATAAATTTTCTTCAACTTTATTCATATTTTTCAATTTATCAACTTTATTCATAACAATAATAACAGGAGTATCCGTTTGCAGTATATTTTGGGCAATCCATCTGTCGCCTTTTCCTGCCGGTTCCGAACCGTCTACAAGAAAAAGTATTAAATCAGCATCAGGGATTGCCATTTTGGATTCATCAAGAAGGAATTCTCCGAGTTTATTTAACGGTTTATGCACTCCCGGTGTATCAATAAAAACAATCTGCCCTTCGTCTGTTGTGTAAATCCCTTTAATTCGTTTTCGGGTAGTCTGTGCTTTGTCTGTTGCAATAACAATTTTTTGTCCCAAAATTTTATTTAACAAAGTAGACTTGCCGACATTGGGGCGTCCTATTATACTTGTAAATCCGCTTTTCATAAAAAAATTGTAACATAAAAAGTATATTTTTTTAACAAAGTAGCAATTTTTTTTATCTCAAAGTATTATATATAATATAAGGGAAAAATTTAACGGTAGAAAATGGTAGTAAAAAAGACAAACCTAATTGGTATAGCATTATTGCTTACTCTTGTGCTCACCCCTGTATCAACTGGATTTGCGCAAGGCGGTAATAATCTTGTTCAGCTTGATTTAAAACGTGCATCAAATGACTCCGTTAATGTAACATTATTTACCTCAAATTCTTATAATGACAATGTTCTTGTCAGGAAAAAATCCGATAATAAATACGTTATTTTAATCCCTAAGGTTCAAAGTTCGGGCTACAGTAACCCCAGCCTTTACGGTGTCAAAGATCTCGTTTCCAATATTGATGTCAAAACCGTTAATGATACAAGCGGAGGATATACAAAAGTTACTCTTATTACAACGAAACCTCTTGATATAAAGACAAGTACTCGTCAGAGCGGCCCTGTTACAGAAGAACAAAAAGAGTATAAAACTCTTATAGCCGAGGCAAACGCAATAAAAAATAATATTGCCAAACCACAGCAGCCTGTAAAACAAATACAGCCAAAAACAGAAATTACGGTTAATAAGGCTTCTGTTCAGCCGGAAAAAACTGTTCAAAATAAAAATACAAATGCTTCAATAAAAGAACAGCCTAAAGAGCAACTTAAAGTAGTTCAAACAAAAGAACAACAGAAAAAAACATCAGTACAACCAAAATCTGAAACCAAGCCCAATATTGAACTTAAAGAAATTTCTAATGACAATTTAGAAAGACAGGCAAGAAGAGAACATCTTGCCCAGCTTATAAAAGAAGTAAAGCAGGAACAATTAGAAAAGCAGGTACCTGATGTCCCTATTACAGTCACGGATATCTCTTCAAATCAGCCTGCCGAGGTTAAAAATATTAACGAGATGCCAAAAATTGCCGGCAAGTCTGCTAATTCTTCCGTTAAAACAAAGATTAAAAATGTCTTTAATCGTATCCCTAAAAAATTTGGATTGATAACGGGTTCATTGTTTGTTCTTTTGATTTTGAGCAGATTTATCAAGGCACTGGCCGGTAATAATTCTGTAAAACAGACATCCGGACTTCAAAGCGGTATACGTTCGGCATCTGCGGCACAGAATAAAGATAAATACAGTAATATAACAAATAATAAAGAACTTTCATGGCAGGAAAAATATCAACAATACTTGGATGCTTCTGCCCGGCCTGTTTCCAGAGGTAAAAATAAAGGAAATTATACATTTATAAAAACTCCGGCACAGCCTGATGCAGTTGCTCAAAAACGTTCTGAGCTTGAAAAACTGCTGGAAGAAATGCCTGTTTATAATAATAATATTCAACCTGAAATTGTTGAAGATGTTCACAGTGAAGACACAGCAATCCAAAATACAATCAAATTTAAAGCATTTGATCATCACAGACCGTCATTGCAGGCTACGGATCGTAACAAAGTAAAAAGCAGATTTAAAAAATATGAGGTTGAAATTCCTCTTCATGAGCAAAAAACAGTTGATCTCGGAACTTCTCCGCTTCATACAAACCCGAGAAGTTTGAAAGATGCAAACTTGAATATTGCGGATGTTGATAAAAACAGAATTAAGTACAAACCTACGGAATACATAATGTCCTCTGTTGATGAATATTTTTCAATTCTGGATAAGGAACAAAAAGCAGCACCTGTAGTAGAGCAGCAGACAGTAATTCCGCAAATGCGTAAAACGGGAATCGGAAAACAGACAAATCCGATTTCAAAATCTCATAATGAAACTAAATCTTCATATCTAAACAGCTTAATCATAAAATCGGGATATAATATTGACGATAAAAAAGGTTTCTATATGGTTAACCTTGACGGGAAATCAGCTCTTATCGGAAAAGTAAATGATGAAATTACGGTATTGAAAAAGTATGATAAAGTTATAGACAAACCGGTTCAGGTAAGACATGATAATGCCAATGTATATATGGTCAAGGCTGAGGGCTTTAAGTCGCTTGTAGAAGTAAATGACGATAAAATGGGCGTTTTAATAGAGCTTTAAAAAAGGATAATAAGTGAAAATACAAAAATATTTAAGGCTTGTAATTGTTTTAATAATGAGTTTATTTTTCATGTGCGGTTGTGCTACAAAAGATAACAGGACCGCAATTGAGTTTGCAAGCTGGGGCTCAAAGTCGGAAATTGATATTTTAGAGCCGCTCTTATCTGATTTCGAAAAAGAAAATCCTGAAATTAAAGTTGAATTTATGCATATTCCCCAGAATTATTTTCAGAAAATTCATTTGCTTTTTGCATCAAATACTGCACCGGATGTTATTTTTATTAATAATCTATATCTTCCGGTTTATGCAAATGCAGGAGTTTTGGAGCCTATAAATATTTCTGAAAATAAATTTTATAAACAGGCATTGGATGCTTTGAGTTTTGAAGGACAGTTATATGCGGTTCCTAGAGATGTTTCTGACCTTGTGATTTTTTATAACAAAGATATGTTTGATAATAAAAATGTCACATATCCTAAAAAGGGGTGGACATTTGAAGATTTTCTTGAAACGGCAGAAAAACTTACCGATAAAAATACTTTCGGGATAAGTTTTGAGGAAGATCCATTGTTTTACCTCCCTTATTTGATGAGCAACGGCGGTGGAATTCTGCCTGAAGAAATAAACAAAGCAGAGAGTCAGAAGGCGTTGAATTTTTATGCGGATTTAAGAAAAAAATACCATGTTGCACCTAAAAAAAGTGAAAGTGCCAGTGCTACAATGGCTCAGATGTTTCTGCAGGAACGTTTGGGAATGTATTTGTCGGGACGCTGGATGGTTCCTAAAATACGTCAAGATGCTCAATTTGACTGGGATATTGTTGAGTTTCCAAAAGGAACTAAAGGCAGTATAGTTCAGCTTGACGCTTCCGGATGGGCCATCGCAAAATCTTCCAAACATAAGAAAGAAGCATTAAAACTTGTTCAATATCTGTCATCTCAAAAAAGTATCGAAGATTTTACAAAAAGCGGGCTTATTGTTCCTGCACGTGAAGATGTCGCAAATTCTTCCGTTTTCTTAGACGGGCAAAAACCTGAAAATGCAAAAATATTTCTGGATATTATCCCAAGCTCAAAGCCAACGCCTGTGACGGTTGATTATAGAGAGATTATAGATAAATTAAAAACAGATATGGAGCCGAGATTTAATTAGCATATTTGTAAACTGATTGAAAAATGTATAAAAATCTGTATAATAAGAAGTATGGAAGGTTTGGATACAAGCAGGCTTGATGAGCTTAAAAACAGGGTTAAAAATAAGCTTGATGAAACAGAATTGTTTACCTATAAAGGCAGTGTTTCAAAACTTTTGGGTTTGACTGTAGAAGTTAAATTGCCAGGACTCAAAGTTGGAGATTTATGTTATATAGAAACTAAAGACGGACGTAAAAAACCTGCGGAAGTTCAAGCTTTTAAAGGTGAAGCTGCTCAATTACTTTTGCTTTATGACGGAGAAGGTATTGGACAGGGCAGTCTTGTTACATCTACGGGAAAGCCTATTATTATTCCTGTTGGCGACTTCCTTTTGGGAAGGCTTATTAATCCTATGGGAGAACCGATTGACGGAAAACCTCTTGATACGACTGGAGCAATGTGGCGCGCTGTTGAAGGACCTCCGCCGGGGCCTTTTGAAAGACCTATTATTACGGAAGTGTTTTCAACAGGCGTAAGAGCAATTGACAGCTGTATGACTATGGGCTGCGGTCAGCGTTTAGGTTTGTTTGCAGGTTCAGGTGTCGGTAAAAGTACGCTTCTGGGGATGATTGCGAGAAATTCAGATGCCGATGTAAACGTTGTTGCATTAATCGGAGAACGCGGTCGTGAAGTTAAAGAATTTGTAGAAGATGCACTTGGCGAGCAAGGTATGGCCAAATCTGTTCTGGTTTGTTCAACAGGAGATCAGCCGCCTCTTATTCGTCAAAAAGCTCTGCTTACAGCAACTGCTGTGTGTGAATATTTCAGAGATCAAGGGAAAAAGGTTTTCTTAATGACAGATACTGTCACACGTTGTGCTATGGCGGGCCGCGAGGTCGGTTTGTCACTCGGGGAACCGCCTACAATGAAAGGTTATCCCCCCTCTATTTTTTCATGGCTTCAAAAAGTTCTTGAACGTGCCGGAAATAGCCCTAAAGGTTCAATTACCGCTTTATATACTGTATTGATGGAAGGGGATGATATATCTGATCCTATTGTAGATATTGTAAGAGGTATTGTAGACGGGCACATTTTCTTGTCAAGAAAGGTTGCTGAGATGAACCATTATCCTGCAATTGATGTTCTGGGCAGTATCTCAAGGCTTATGTCGTCTATTGTTACTCCGGAACACAGGGAAGCGGCAGGTAAGATGCGTGCAATTATGGCATTGTACAGAGAAAATAAGGATTTGATTGATGTAGGTATGTATCAGCCAGGAACAAATCCCAGACTTGATACCGCAATTGAGATGATGCCAAAAATTAATGCTTTTCTTCAGCAGAGAACATCGGATATAGTAAGTATGGAAACTACTATAAGTACACTTGTTGATATGATGAAAGATGTTCAAATTTAATATTAATTTATTTTGTGGTACAATTTCTCTGAAAGGAAATATTTAATTATGAATTTACCGCAGAATGTCGTCCCCGCTTTATTAATTACCCTGTTTGCAGGTTTGTCTACTGCAATAGGCGGTGCTATTGCTTTTATCGTCAAAAAAGATAATCTGAAGGCACTTTCTGTAGGATTGGGATTTTCTGCAGGTGTTATGATTTTTGTTTCCTTTATGGATATGATTCCCGAGGCTGAGAAACTCTTGTCGGTGAATTTCCCTAATACCTCTCAGTGGCTTGCTTATGCAGGGTTTATAATAGGTTTGATTGTCGCAATTCTTATTGACTATTTTCTCCCTGACCATATTGATACTGATGATGTTTTGCACCCTGACGAACCTTCACACAGAGATTACAAAATTAAGCGGGCAGGGATTTTTACGGCTATTGCAATTTGTGTTCACAATTTCCCTGAGGGTATGGCAACTTTTTTCACTACTACTCAAAATATTACACTCGGGCTTTCGGTTGGTATTGCTATTGCTATTCATAATATTCCGGAAGGTATTTCGGTTGCTTTGCCTATGTATCATGTTACGGGCAAAAAACGCTACGCAATGCTTTATGCGGCATTGTCAGGTATAACGGAACCAATAGGGGCTCTTGTTGGGATGTTTATTTTTGGATTATTCCTTCCGCAGGCTTTAATAGGTGTTTTGATGGCAGCAGTTGCAGGTATTATGATTTATATTTCATTTGATACGCTATTACCGTTGGCTAAAGAATACGGCGACTGGCACCAGTCAATTGTCGGGATTATTTCGGGAATTCTTGTTATATGGGTAAGTTTAATTTTAATCGGCGGTTAGTATGGTAAATTTATCGAATTTGTTTGATATCGGGAGAAATCTTTATGCGCTGCCTGCTTATAACAGTAGAAGCGGCCTTGCTCCTATACCTTTACGTTATTTTTTTGAATTAACTTACAGGTGTAATCTTCAGTGTCCTTATTGTTATGTCGGGGATGACAGAAAAAAAGATGAACTGACGACTGACGAGTGGTTTAAAATTATTGATCAAATTCCCTGGTATTCTTTTGTTACGCTAGTAGGCGGAGAACCGTTAATAAGAAAAGATTTTATTGATATTTTAATGAAAACTTCCAAAAAAACTTTTGGAAAACTCAATGTTGTTTCAAACGGTATTTTAATTAATGATGAAATTATTGATGCATTTATAAAAAGTAAAATGATGCTTTTGTCTGTGTCTCTGGACGGTTACGGCAAAAATCATGATATAAATCGTGCAAAAGACGGCATCTGGGATAAAATTATGAACAATTTTGATAATATGAATTCCCGCAAAAAACGCCCGATGGTTGATATTAAAACAATTGTTCTTGAAAATAATCTTGACGATTTAGTGAAACTTTATAAAATGTGTGACGAAAAGAAATTTAATTTTCTTTCGATTTCTTTTTTGAGAAATAATAATTTGAAACAAAATTCTGTTTTATTCGATAGTTTTGTCCCTGAATTTAATGCGAATTATCCAATAGAAAAATATTTTGATATGGAGCATTTTAAAGAAGTATACAGGGAACTTGAAAGTTTAAGCAAAAAATCAAAAGTTAAAATCAGATTTTCTCCGAAATTTGAGTATTCAAATAATCCGCTTGCTAAGATTGAGGAATTTTTCAATACTCCTGCGGACAAACCTGTATCAGAGATTTATAAGCCGTGTATGTATCCGTATTCCAATATGATGATAAATCCGCAGGGAGATGTTTATCCTTGTCTTTCTCAAAAAATCGGGAACGTTAAGGATATGCCTTTGAAGGATGTGTTTAACCTTCCGCATTACAGGTGTTTCAGAAAAAATTTAAAGGCTTCAAAGGTATTTGGCGCCTGTCAGATGTGCTGTGAACTGATTGTAAAATAGCTTCACAAGGTACGTCAGGAGATATTTTTATCTGTCATTTTCATAATAAATGCATGGAGTTATTATTTTGTGTTTGGTCAATCATAATATATGCATGAAAACATGGATATGAATTCATGCATACATAAGTGTGGACTTTTCAAATTTTTAAAATACGTTATACTGAAAATGTGGTTAAGGTTCACGCCCAAAGACGGCAAAATTGTTTACCACGCGGGTTAGGGGATAGTAGTATGGGTTATATACACTGCTGCGGTGCTCTGCATAAGACAAGAACTTTTCGTCTTGTTCCGCAGGATAATTTTGTTGTGTGTGAACTTGATTATCTGGCAAAATGTCCTGTGTGCGGGCATACCGTTGTTCAGCTTACAAGAATTGATGATAGTGATAATATTTCTATTGTCAGGAAAGTTAACAAGAAAGCAAAAATATTTTTTGAAAAGTTAAAAAATTTTATTTTATATGAAATTCGTTCAATTAATTATAACAAGATAAATACAGGAAAATTTTACCTTAATTATAATGAATTCGGTGTAAAAAAAAGATGCTATTCAAATTTGAGAACATTAAAAATTGGATTGGCAGAAAATAAAGACCTGAAAATAAATCCTTAAAATTATCTTACTCTCTGGGCGGATTACCCGCCCTCTTTTTTTTGAACGGAATTATTATGAATGAATTTTTAATATTTTTTAGTACGCTGAATGTAAAAATTTAAACATAAAGGGATTAAGAACAATGATACTATCTCCAAGAGAAGAAAAAGTATTGTCTTTGGTCGCACTAGGGTATTCCGATAAACAAATAGCAGTAAAATTAGGCATATCATACGGAACAGTAAGAAATCATGTAGATAAGGCGGTTTTGAAATTGAATGCCCAGAACCGGACACATGCGGTGATGATTTATAAGTTTATGAAAAAAGACTGGTTAGAGGAATTTTATGAAGCGAATAATAATACATTGGAGCGCGGGAGTATATTATCCGACTGAATTTGAAAAAGAACATTATCATTTTTTGGTTGACAAAGACGGCAATGTTCATAATGGCAAATTTAAGCCTGAGGATAATGAATTTTGCAAAGTCGGAAAATATGCTGCACACACAGGCGGCGGAAATACCGGAAGTATAGGAGTTGCATTGTGTGCAATGGCAGGATTTAAAAATAAAAATTCTGTTGGTAATTATCCGATTTTAAAAAAGCAGTTTGAAAGTGCAATGGAATTTTGTGCAAAGCTTTGCAGGAAGTACAAAATAGATGTTACACCGCAGACTGTAATGACACATTACGAGTTTGGAGTAAAAAATCCAAAGACAACATCTGCCGGAAAAATTGATATTATATATCTCCCGTCTTATCCATGGGTTGCGCAGGAGGAAATAGGCAGTTTTATTCGTTCAAAAATTAAATGGTATATGGTAAAGGGGGTATAAACCTATGGAAGTTTCTTACTATAATTTGGCCGGCGGAATAAATCAGTCGTTGACAAAGACAGAACTCGGGCTTGATACAAAAAAGATTTATTGGACAGATTCTGAGAATGTCGAAATATTTCAAAACAGGGGTATTATCAGACAGAATGGTAATTCTATATTTACAACGGTTGAAGAAGAAATTACGGGAATTGCCGAAATGTCTGCTTATGATAAGAGTAAGCTTGTTATAACAACGATTTCAGGGAAAATTTATATTTATAATGAAGTTACAGCTGAAAAAATTCTTGTTGATAAAACTCTTACCGGAGTAAAGCCTGTATTTTTAAACTTTTTAAACGGCATACTTATAATGAGCGAGAGTGACGGGTTATTTTACATTAAGAATAACAGCTCTTATGAAGTTGTAGACTGTAATTTAAAAGATCTGTCAGATAATGTTTTAACCGGCGGGGTCCTTGCAGTTTATAAAGGAAGAGTCTGGGTCGCAAAGGATGCAACAATTTATTACTCGGCTCTCGGTACATACAATGATTTTACAACTGAAAATGATGCAGGGTATATAAACGAATTTCATACAGACACCGGTTCTATTACGGCCTTGAAAATGTATAAAGATTATCTTGCGATTTATAAAAAAGACAGTGTTTATCTATTGACAGGAACCAGCCCTGATGATTTTGCAATTACTCTGTTTGCAAATAAAGGAGCTGTGGCCCCTAAAGCTATAGCAAATGTTGAAAATAAACAATACTTTTTGAGCAACGGAATTTTTGCTCTTGAACAGGTTGGAGAACTAAACCAAATTCAGCTGGGGAACGAAATAT
The DNA here is from genome assembly GCA_944322885.1 of Candidatus Gastranaerophilales bacterium. Taxonomy (GTDB): domain Bacteria; phylum Cyanobacteriota; class Vampirovibrionia; order Gastranaerophilales; family Gastranaerophilaceae; genus Stercorousia. The sequence continues at coordinate 32,056 of CALUQH010000024.1, forward strand.
CTTTGAAAATCAAAGAAGAATTTTCGTCTTTCGGAAAACTTGAAAATACAATTTGTCTTCATTATGAAGCGAAAAGTCAGATGTGGTATTTCTTCCCTTATGCTGATGATGATTATTTTCATACGATATGGATAAATGACTATGTTAATAAGGCCTGGTACAAGCGTGTTGTGCCGCAAAATATTGTAACTGCCTGTATTTATGACGGAAATGTTTATACGGCAGACAGTTCAGGAAATATTTACAGAGAAGATTTTGGGACAACTTTTAACGGTCAGGTTATTAAATTTATGTGGAAATCGCCGTTTCTTGCAATTACAAATGCTCACCACAGAAAAATGATAGATGAGTTTTATTTTCTGCTTGATACAGAAAATGATAATGATTTTAATTTTTCTGTATATAAAGATTATGATAGTGAAATAGCCGATGATCCGGAAAGAATTTATTCTGTACATCCGGAACATTTGATATGGGCGGATGAAACAACATCAGAAAGTCTTCCATGCCACTGGGCTAAAGATGATGAAAGTTATCCGGTTTGGCCGGTAAACAAAGATACTATGGAAAAAGCCGAGATATCTGAGTCAAACTACTCAATACAGCTTTGTGTATCAGGGGAAAATTCCGGTCAGTCATGCGCTATTATAGGTCTTCAATTCAGAGAAATTTATAATGATGACTAATTATTTTTGAATATTTGCACTACTCATATTTATACTAGTTTAACAAAAGAAAGGAAACAAAAAATGGCACAAGAATCTTCAACAAATGCTTATTCCGCATTTATTCCGGAAATTTGGAGCCAAAAATTAAACAACATGCTTACAAAAGAGTGTGTTATGCTCCAATGTGTTAACAGAAACTGGGAAGGCGAGATTAAAAATCAGGGCGATAAAGTAAAAATTATTCAGCCTGCTGACGTAACTATTTCGACTCTTGGAACTGATACGCTTGAATATAAGGAATTAGCACCTACTTCTTTAGATTTGGTAATTGATCAGAAAAAATTCTTTGCATTTAAAATTAATGATGTTGCTCAGGTTCAGGCAAACACTGATATTATGGAAGCTCATCTTAGAAATGCTAAAAAAGCTATTGAAGAAGTGCAGGATGCTTATCTGCTTTCATTGCATTCAAATGTTACGACCGCAAATACTGTAGGCTCTGAATCTTCAGCAGTTTCTCTTGACAAGACTACAATTTACTCAAAATTTGTAGAACTCGCCTTGTGTTTGAAAAATTCAGATGCCGTAACTGCAGGTACAAGACCATGGGTTGTTATTAACCCGACTATTGAATCTTATCTCCTTCAAAGTTCTGAATTTATCGGTGCACACAATGTTGCTGATGAAACTTTGAGAGAAGGTGCAATAGGAAGAATTGCCGGCATGGATGTTCTTGTAAGTACAAATTTAACTGATGTTTCAGGGAAATACTACGTTCTTGCAGGTACAAACGAAGCTATCACTTTTGCATCTCAGCTCGCTAAAATTGAAAGCTTAAGAGATCAAAGCAGCTTCTCTGATCTGGTAAGAGGCTTATATTTATACGGAGCAAAAGTTGTCCAGCCGAATGCATTAGCTAAAATGATAGTTACTGCTCCAACAGGTGATTAATAACAACTGATTGCTTCTTATACCCCGAATGCATCTTCGATAATTTTTTCGGAGATGCATTATTAAAAAAATGAGGTAAATTATGTTTAGTAAATTAAAGGAAACTATTAAGGAGCTTGCAAAAACTGCTGTCGTAAAGGCTGAAGAAACTCTCGGAAGCCAAAAAGGACAGGAGAAAAAAGATATGGCAATAAATTATATAGTTAGTCATATTCCTGTGTTCGCTCCTTTAAAACCGCTGATTTCAATGCTTTTATCATCTTTTATTGATGATGCGGTTGAATTTGCAGTGGAATATATGAAAAGTGAGGTACTATGAATCCGACAAATATAGAAAATCTTTCATCCTACGCCGGTAATCAAACTGCGGCGGGCGGAAATCAGCCGTTGAATAATGATTTACAATCAATAAAACAAACGGTTTTAAAAGACATTCAGGTTATTGAAAATCTTGTACAAACAGGAGCCATGACGCAAGAACAAGGACAAAATTTAATGAATTATGTTACTAAAAAGGCGTTTGAAAAGTATACATTAAGTCAACAGAACAGTCAGAACCCTGTTAATATGATGCAACAAGCTCCTTCTGTAGCTCAAAATGTTCCGGCAGCTGATGTCGTTCCGGAATTTTTTAACAGAGATGGAAGGCTTGACGTTTTTGATTACCTGAAAAATTCAAATGCTGCATTTGATCAGGATGAACTCTCTAAGATATCAGCTCTGGTGGAAAAAATTGAAAATACCGCTATTGAAAGATACTTGAGAGAAAAAAATCACGAAAAAACATTAAACAGCGAAAACGAGGCCGCTAAGCAAAAACTTCGTGCTTATGCACAAAATTCTGCTTATGACGGTAATAAGAATCTGGTTTTTACCCGTGAACAAATCGGCAAAATGAGTGGTGCAGAATTTGCTAAATACGAACGTATGATTATGGATCAGTTAAGGAAAGGTCTTATAAAATAGCAAAATTCAAAAAACTTTTAAGGGAAAACAGTCTTTTTTAAGGCTGTTTTTTCTTAAAAGCAATGAAAGGAAATTTATGAACTATTTGGAACTTATTAATAAATGTCTTGTGGAATTAAATTATAAACAGGTTAATGCTTTTTCGGAATTAACAAAAAATGACCATAAAAAGTTAAAAAATATTTTAAATATTGTCAACACTGATGTGTGCGGTTTTGACAGATGGAATTTTTTAATGAGAAAGAAAACAATAACTTTACCGGCCCAAACCGGAGAAATTGATAATACGGTAGAGGGACGAATAGAAGCAGTAATTGCAGACGGAGTGAAATTTGACTATTATCAGGACTTTGAAACATTCTTTGTTAATACTCAGCCTCAAAATACGTATAGTTTATTTAATGATAAGATTTTGTTTCCTGTTTTTAATAGGGACAAAACTATAGAAATTTTATATTATACAAAAAATTGTGCAGTAAATTCACAGGGTTTGGAAAAATTACAGATGGAAGAAGAGGAAGACTCCTCTTTAATTCCGGAGCCTTATGTTGAACCTATACTTGTTTACGGAGCTTGTATGAAGCTGAAAGGCAATCCGGAACATGTTCGTTTTAGTTACTGGTACAGCATGTACAAAGAGGCTCTTGCAAATTTGCGCTCAAGAGTTTCCCCAAGCATTGATGACACTCCGTCTGTAAGATTATTCAGAAGGTAGCAAAGCGGCTGCGTGTAGCATTGCCGTTCGCGATAAACGGTACCGCTCACAACAACACCGAAAACTCAACGTTTCCGTTGATTGTTGTTCGTCTTTCGCTATGCTCATACCTCTGCTCATTTTCAGCCATGTATAACGGGTTTATGTAAGACTTAATGTGGCTACATGCGTAGCATAAAAAAAACAGGAAGTTTAAAATTCATTTTCCCCTCCTGTTAAGATTTACACTAGCCGAAATATAAATAGCATGTTTATTATACAATTTTTTTTCAAAAAATACAAATTATACTAAGATTTGTAACGAAAGTACATAATTAAACAAATTTATAAACCAATGAAAAAATTAACAAACCAGCAGAAAAAATTTGTTTTGGAATATATAAAATCCCTTAACGGCGAACTTTCAGCCCAAAAGGCAGGATATAAATCAAAAGACTTAAAAACAATTGCATCTGAACTTTTATCAAAAGATTCTATCATACACGAAATTAAATCTCAGTTGAAGAAGCAGATAGCTTCTTTGAGAGTGAATAAAGGTTATGTTATTCAAAAACTTCTCCAGATAGCTGAATTTTCTCTTGAGGAAGAAGATATTCTTGATAAAGAGGGATGCATTACCGGAAAAAAGAAACTTAGAGATACATCCGCAGGCTTAAAAGCGCTGGAAAGTCTTTGCAAATATCTGGGATTTACGTCAAATCAGGGTGAGGAAGAATATAAGCAGGCAAAAATTATTACAATTTCTAATCTTGATGACAGCAAAATTTAGTTAAAAGGAGATTTTTTTATGAAGAATAATAATGCGGAAGAAATGCTTTTAAACAATACATCTTTGGATGAACTCATTAAAATGCGGATAGAAAAAGAATTTATGGATGATTTGAAAAAATCGAAAGAAAAGCCTGAAAAGAAAGAATACACAAATATAAAAGATTTACCGAAAGATAAGATTTTTTCAAAATATTCAGTATTTCGCTGTTTCAACAGAAATACAAAATGTGAAACTTTCATAAACGGAATTCAGGCAGATGCACTTATCGGTATTCAGGATACGGTGAGAAAAAATATGCTTGAGGGGAAATTAAGTGCATTTACAACTGATGATTCTTATATAAAGTTTGAGAAGGCTGTATTTTAATGACTAAATTTATATCACCTTTTGCAAAACCTGCGTATTTTGAGCAGGCTTTATTTTTGTACTCGAAATATTGCGGTTTTATGGATGATGACTATGCTTTGAACGGCAGGTCGCTTTTTGAATATTTTTATAATCTTATTTTAAGAACTCAGCCGTTTTTCTTTGTCATTGCAGAAGACGACATTGTCAGCGGGTTGGTATATCTGGACAATATAACGGGTGACAGCGAGAGACTTCACAGTGCAGAGGTTACAACCTGTTTTGATAAACGCTTTTGGGGTGATTACACAAAATATTGTGCAAAGTTATTTTTTGAATACTGTTTTAAAAAATACAATTTCGTAAAAATAAAAGCACTTGTTTATCCTGAGAATTTTCGTGTAAAAACTCTTTTAAAGGCTGCAGGTTTTGAGAGGGAAGCGCTGCTGAAAAATGAAACATTAAGAAAAGGAAAATTACAGGATATAGAGGTATATTCGGTTTTTAATAATTATTGCTGAAAATATCATAGGTCTGATGAATATCGACGGAAAGGATAAAAGAGGAGGTGTAACCTCTGGCATGAATATTAAAAGTCTGATGAATATTGACGGAAAGGATAAAAAGAATGAAGATAGAAACAGAAGATTTAACACAGAAACTTTCTCCTGTTGAAGAAAGTTTTTTATTAGGGAATATAACCGAAAAATATGATCGTTTTAACGAACAGAGAAGTTCACAGCTCAGTGATATTAAACTTGTCAGGGATGCTGTTTATAACACCGGTATTCCGGTTGGAAACAGTTGGGACAGTAATATTGAACTGCCCGATATTTACGAGCTTGCACAGACTTTGAAATCACATATAAGCGAAAATTTGTATTCACATCCCGATGCTATGTTTGATGTCGGGGGAACAACTCCGCAGACACAAGGTTTTGCGAACAAGCAGAAAGCTATGCTTGTAAATACTTTTGAGAACATGAAACTTGAGGATGAGATTGAAAAGGTTATAGACAGTATAGTTGAAACAGGTGAGAGCACTCTGTTTGTCGGCTGGGAAACGAAGATTAAATCAATAAGGCGCCCTCAGACGATTGAAGAACAGCTTTTGAACCCGGAGAAAAACGGTTTTGTTATTGATGAAAAAGTTATCTATGATAATGCAAAAGTAAAACATATAAACGCCGAAGATTTTGTTTTTGACAAATATAATGTCGATAACTGGGATAAGTGTGCAAAAATTTACAGAACTTATTCGACTATAGATGAATTGTTTTCGGATAAGGCAAATAACATGCTTGATGATAGAAAACTGGAAGTATTGAAAGGAGTGGTGGCAGGTAAAAAATATCCTAATAATGACGATAATGACGGCGCAGTTGAGGGCAAAAAAGTAGAAATTCTTGAATACTGGGGAGATATTGAACTTTCAGACGGCCGGCTTTTGAAAAACTGGTTAATTGTTGTTGCTGCAAGGCGCGAGATTATAAGATTTGAAAGTAATCCTTTTGTGATAAATCCGTTTATCCACGCAAATATTATAGAATCTCCTTACACAAGAAGGGGTATTTCTCCTTTAAGAGTTGCTTTGATATTAAATAATCTCGCATCAACCATTATGAATAAACAGATTGATGCGCTTGCACTAATGATAAATCCTCCTTATCTTGCGCCTAAAGGGTGTTTTAAGGGCCAGCAGGATGTAAAACCCGGAAAAATTATAGAATACGATGCGGCATTAATGCCTACAGCACCGACTCCGTTGTCATTTGACAAAGCTATGGTCGGCTGGGATTTCTTAAATTATTTCAAATCAACAATTGAAAGTGCGACGGGAATTTTCAAAAATATGGCGGGAAATATTCAATCGGCACAAAGAACAGCTACGGAACTTAATTATTCTGTTAGCGGTCAGGAAGCCCGATTGAATATGATACTTGACGCTATAAACAGAAAAATTATTGTCCCGATGGTTGAAAAAACCGCAGAAATTATATCTTACTTTAAACTCGGAAGTGAAGTAATCGGAGTAAACGACAGAGGAAAAACAAGTTTTCTTGAAATAACTGATGAAATCAGAAATGCGACTTACATATACAGATACGGCGACAGGAAAGCTACATTTGAGAGAAAGGCAAGATTAAAAGAACTTTTTGAGGTTGTAAGTTCATTTGCGCAGGTTCCTGAGGTAGAAGAAAAAATAGATTGGCTTGAGTGTTTTAAATTTGCACTTGAACAGTACGGAATAGAAAACGCAAACAATTTTTTACTTGGTGACGACAAAACATAGTGCCGCAAAAGCGGCACTTTTATTTAGATGGCAAAATGACAGAGAATGTTATGGAATACAAATTATTAAAAGCCCAGAGGGAATTTTTGGAAATTCCCCATGATTACACACTGGATGTTGCTGTTTATCAGGGAGGTTACGGCTCAGGCAAAACTTTTGCAGGTTCTCTTCTAGGAATTTTGCTTGCATTAAAATTTCCGGGAGTGCGCGGACTTGTCGGTGCACAGACTTATACTCTTGTAAGAGATACGACATTACAAACATACTTTGAACATCTGGAAAATTTTGGTTTTGTTGACGGAATAGACTATGAATGGTCGTCAACTTTACAAAAACTTACTTTTAAAAACGGATCGGAAATCCTTTTCAGGCATTTTGACGAGCCGAATAAATTAAAGTCTTTAAATCTGGGATTTGTAGAGATTGAGGAAATGTCTGATATTCCTTACGATACTTTTAAAATGCTTATCGGACGTATGAGACAGAGGGTTAAGAAAGTATGGAAAAATTTTACTTATCGAATTTTCGGACATACTAATCCAGAGATGCAAAGAGGCTGGATTTATAAAACTTTTGTTGAAAGTCCGGCTCCGAATTACAGGCTTATTACGGCTCCGACAACCCAGAATATTTATCTGCCCGAAGGCTTTTGTGATGAATTGAAAAAACTTTATGATGAGCAGTATTACAATATTTTTGTACTTGCACAAAACGGCGAATATAATAACGGGCTTGTTATAAAGGATTTTACCTCTGAAAATATAAGGGATATAACTTATCAGCCAGATATGGATTTGCATATTTCGTGCGATTTTAATGTTGACCCTATGTGCTGGGTTTTTGCACATAAAACTGATGATAAGGTTTTTTATTTTGACGAAATAGCTATGGAAAATACCACAACCGCAAAAGCCTGTGATGAATTTTACAGACGGTACCCCAATCATAAAGGAAAAGTTATAGTAAACGGCGACGCATCAGGCGATAACAGAAGCTGCACAAGTGAATATACAAATTACGTAATAATTAAGAAAAAACTTCTGCAATACGGGTATGATGTAGAAATTCAGATAAAAGCATTTAACCCGCCTATAAAAAACAGGATTATGGCATTTAATGCGAAAGTTCGTTCAGCAGAGGGTGAAGTCTGTCTTTTTGTTGATAAAAAATGTGAAAAACTCCTTTATAACATCTACAACCTGAAATATAAGGAAGGTTCTTCTAAAATAGACATTCCGACCTATCAGCAGATAAAACAGTCCAAAGAACTTAAATTCTTATCTCACCCGATAGATGCCGCTTCATATCTTGTGGATTTTTACTGGCCGATAAGTTTGTAAGAGTTTACTTATTTTAAAAACTCAGGAAAAATAATAAGCCTTCCCTGATTAGGGAAGGTTTGGATGGGTATTAATTTGATGCAAAAATTTATTAAAGAAGATAGGAAGATAAGAAGGTAACCTATTAAAGTAGACAGAGGGCACGAGGTCAGGATGTCAAGCTAGTATCATTAATAAGTCTTTGAACAATTTTATCACCCCGTCTATAAATGAAAGTAGCCTGTCTTCCTGACCTCCGTGGGCTTCTGTTTTCCGACAATCACCCACCCCTGCCCTCCCTAGCCAGGGAGGGATATATTACAATAAAAAGGAAATAAAAATGGAAAAAATTATAGAATATTCTCCAATAATAATAGTTGTGTTGATGTTTTTTGTTCAACAAAGGCTCTTTGTAACTCCCGAACAGCTTGAGAAAAAACATAGAGAAATTATCGAGGAAATTGAAGAAAAATTTGTTACAATACACAGTTTTATAGACTTAAAAGATCAATTTTCCGAAGTCAAAGACAAAATTGATAAAATATATGATTTGCTGATTGATTTAAAATAATGTTAATAAATGTAACATTTTTGTTTTTGTTGTTTAAAGTTTTGACTGTGAAATGCCGTTATAACGAATAACAGACATGTTGTTACTAAGATATCATAAAAATTCAGGCAAAATCATCAGAAAGGATTAAAAAAAATGGGATTGGCAGCTTCACAAGCAAGATTTTTGGCCATAACTTCACGGAAGATGAACTGTGAATTTCAGTCCATGCAAATTGCACAGGACAAACTTTCAGTTACCCGTGACCTGCAATCTGCTGCTACCAAATACCAGAATTCAATGAATGCAACAAAACTTGTCTGGGATACTGATACTGATGAAGTTTATGATTTGTCTTATGATTTATTAATGACCCCTTCAGCCTTGAATGATTATAACCCGTATTTGATTACGGATGCACAGGGCAAAATTGTTCTTAGTGATACTATGTTTGCGGCAGCTCTGGAGGCCGGTATTATTAATGAAAAAGGTGACCCGACCGGTAAGGCAATGTACACACAATCCGGTATTGAAATCGGCGGGGAAAAAGTCACTGCAGGTTCCCGTGATGCATTTATAGATGCACTTGTCAGCAATGGTGAACTTGCAGCAACAACTGCAGATTCTGTTAAGTCTCATGATTATACCAAATCAGGAATCGGTGGAGAAATTCTTGACAAAACAATTGCAAACGCCTTGACAATAACAGCTTTAATACAGGAATTATCTGGAACATATGAAGAAGATGATGAGAGTGGTCATAAAGAAGGTGAATTAAAATACAGCTTTGCAGAGGCATTAGGGATAGATTTAAGTGATTCTAGTACTGCGGATAAAAAAATGGATGATATGTTCTGTTATACTACTTCTCCTAATACTTCAGAACAGAATGAGGATGGGGATTATATAATTTCAAATAATGGAACCGCATTAACCAGAGACGAAATAAAAAATCTGTCTATCGGTGATTTGCTGTCCGGTAAATATTCTATAACAAAAGTAGGCGCAGATGATTTCGATGTAAAAGCTGAGATATTAGAAAAACTTGCTACTGCTCTTGGGTATGATGGAGGCGATAAAATTACCGGTATAGGGATAAATGTTGATGACCAATCGGCTAGTGCTCTTAGTTCTGCACTAAGTTTTACAAACCAGCATTATCTTGATAATGCGGAAACTGTCAGCGGCGGTAGTACAGCCCAGAAAATTGCAAATCTAATTAACAAATCACCTGATTATAACGGTGTTATTCATTCAGATGTCGGGGAATCTGTAAGTTTAACGAACCTGTTGAAAACATATTTGACTTATTTTGCGATAGCTCTTGACGGAGCTGAAAGTACTTTATTTAGTATTGAAGATAAAACATCAGAAAGTCAATATGTTACAGATGATTATAATTACTATTTCCTTATAAGCGACAGTGAAGCTGTTACTGAAACGGACTTATTAACTACAGATTTTTATAACCAGTTGTATAACCAGATATGTACGAACGGTGCCACCACAGATGCAATCAAAAGAGATATGGTGCAAGATCCGGAGTATTTGATGCAGGCCTTGAAAAACGGTCAGTTATTTATTTCCAGCTTAAATACAGACGGATATTTCTATCAGGGACATTATACATTAAACGGCTACGTTGCCGAGGTTACTGATGAAGCAGCAATTGCACAGGCTGAAATGGAGTACGAAATTACAAAAACCAAGTTGAATTATAAAGAAGAAACACTTGATTTGAAAATGAAAAATATAGATACTGAATTATCGGCGTTAACAACCGAATATGATACGGTTAAAAACCTTATCAGTAAAAACGTCGAAAAAGTATTTACAATGTTTAGTACTTAGTAAATCTATTATGTAAAATATAAATATTTCCTTAAGGGATATCAATTTTTCCTTGTCCATGTTAGTATTATAAATATAATACCAGACGGAGAGGAAAATTTTATAATGATAAGTTTCTTATTAAAGTTATTAGGCGACCCTAACGAGAAAAAAATTAAAAGTATAATGGGGATAATTGATCATATTAATGCGCTTGAACCTCAGTTTGAAAAGATGACGGATGAAGAATTACGCGCTAAAACAGATGAGTTTAAAGCTATTCTTGCAAAACGTCCCACATCAAACGATTTTAAAACGGATAGAAAACTTGAAAAAGAAGCCCTTGATAAAATTTTACCTGAAGCTTTTGCAACTGTCAGAGAAGCAGGTAAACGCGTTTTAAATATGCGTCATTTTGATGTTCAGCTTATAGGCGGATATTTTTTACATAACGGTCATATCGCAGAGATGAGAACAGGTGAAGGTAAAACCCTTGTTGCGACTTTACCGGCATATTTGAACGCCCTAACCGGAAAAGGCGTGCATGTTATTACCGTAAATGACTATCTGGCTAAACGTGACAGCGAATGGATGGGTAAGATATATAAATTTTTGGGGCTTACTGTTGGTGTAATTCTCTCCGGCGGCCGAACTGCAGATGATTTTGCAGCTAAAAAAGCAGCTTATGACTGTGATATTACTTACGGAACAAATAATGAATTCGGTTTTGACTATCTTCGTGATAATATGGCCGCAAGTCTGGATATGCTTGTTCAAAGGCCTTATAACTATGCTATTATCGATGAAGTTGACAGTATTTTAATTGATGAGGCCAGAACTCCGTTAATTATCAGCGGACGTCTTGAAAAATCCGCCGAAACTTATAAGCTTATGGCAAAAATTGCTCCACAGCTTGAAAAGGTTAAGGATTACGAAGTTGATGAAAAAAATAAGAACATCATCTTGACAGAAGACGGTATTGACAGAGCTCAGGAACTTATAGGCGTTAAAGATCTTTTTGATATTAACACACAATATGCACACCATCTTTTACAGGCGTTGAAAGCCAAAGAATTGTTTGTCAAAGATACTGACTATGTTGTTAAAAACGGTGAAGTAATGATTGTTGATGAATTTACGGGACGTCTTATGGAAGGCAGACGCTGGTCAGACGGACTTCATCAGGCAATCGAAGCAAAAGAAGGGGTTAAAATTCAGGACGAAACCCAAACACTTGCAAGTATTACATTCCAGAATTTGTTCAGATTATATCCGAAGTTATCCGGTATGACAGGTACTGCGATGACTGAAGAAGCTGAATTCGGAAAAATTTATAACCTTGAAGTTACGACAATTCCGACTAATAAGCCTGATATCAGAATTAATTACCCTGATGTTATTTATAAAACTGAACGTGCAAAATTCAATGCGGTTATAGAAGATATTATACAAATGCATAAAGTTGGAAGACCTGTTCTTGTCGGTACAATAAGTATTGAAAAATCTGAATATGTGTCGGCACTGTTAAAGCAGCGAAAAATTCCTCATCATGTTTTGAATGCAAAACACCATGAGAAAGAGGCTTATATTATAGCGCAGGCAGGTCGTGTCGGAGCTGTTACAATCGCAACGAATATGGCAGGCCGAGGAACAGATATTCTGTTAGGCGGTAATGCAGAATTTCTTGCAAAAGATATGCTTGACAGCAAGGGGATAACTCCTGACAGCCCTAACTACGAAGAAGAAAAAAATAAAGCGCTTGCAGAAGCACGTGCAATAACAGAATCTGAACATGCAAAAGTTGTTGAAGCGGGCGGGTTACACGTTATAGGAACAGAGCGCCACGAATCCAGACGTATTGATAATCAGTTGAGGGGCCGTGCGGCACGTCAGGGGGATCCTGGTTCTACAAGATTTTTCCTTTCAATGGAAGACAATTTGATGAGAATTTTCGGTGGCGAAAAAATGATGGCGTTGATGGATATGCTCAACGTTGAAGAAAATATGGCTATTGAAAATACGCTTATTACAAAACAAATTCAATCAGCACAGAAAAAAGTCGAAACTTATCATTTTGATATAAGAAAATCAGTTCTTGAATATGATGATGTTATGAATATTCAGAGGGAAAAATTCTACGCACAGCGCCGTAAAGTTCTTGCCGGAAAAGATCTGTCAGAAGATATTTACTATATGATAGAAAAAGAAATAGACAGACTTTTAAGAAGCTACATTGCTCCAGACCTTCATCCCGAAGAATATGTTTACGAAGATTTGCAGACAATGATAAAAGAACTTCATTCAATTATTCCGCAATTGTCAGGAATTCAGGTTTCTGATGTTCAGAATTTGAGATTTGAACCTATTTACGATAAGTTGAAATCTCTTGCAATAAGTGCATACAGACAACATGAAGAAGAAATTATAAATTTCTATAATCAGGTTATTTCGCAGTATGATCCAAATGCTGAATTGCAGGAACCATTCAGTGATAACAATGTTGTAAGAAACCTTGAAAAAGATATCCTGCTTCGTGTTGTTGACAACAAATGGATTGATCACCTTCATAATATTGATATGCTGAGGGATGGTATCGGGCTTCGTGCTTACGGGCAGAAAGATCCGTTGATTGAGTATAAACGCGAAGCTTATGATTTGTTTAACAAAATGATGTATGAAATTCAGGGCGATACCGTAAAACACCTGTTTAGAACCAAATTTGGTATACAGGTTATCGGACCTGATAACGAAGATGTCGCATAAATAGGAAGTAAAAGGAAATATAAATATGCTTAGAACTGGAATTGTAGGACTGCCTAATGTTGGGAAATCAACTTTATTTAATGCTTTAACAAGTGCAAAAAATGCGCAGAGTGCTAATTACCCGTTTTGTACTATTGAACCGAATGTCGGGGTTGTTAATGTCCCTGATGAAAGGCTTGCCGTACTTGCAAAACTTTGCAAAACGGATGTGATTATTCCGACAGCAATCGAATTTGTGGATATCGCGGGTTTGGTGAAAGGCGCAAGCAAAGGTGAAGGTCTTGGCAACCAATTTTTGCACAATATAAGAGAAGTCGATGCGATTATTCAGGTTGTAAGATGTTTTGATGATCCGAATACTATCCATGTTGCAGGTAAAGTAAATCCGCTTGATGATATTGAAGTAATTAATACAGAACTTGCTCTGGCAGATCTTGCCTCTGTCGAAAAACGTCAGGCAAGAATTTCCAAACAGGCAAAAGGCGGCGACAAAGCTGCCGTATTAGAAGACGGTGTTTTAACTAAGTTAACCGATTTGCTTTCCGAAGGTACATTTATTAATGTTAAAGATCATTTTAATGAAGATGAAATCCCTGTTGTAAAACAACTTAACCTGATGTCAACAAAACCTGTAATTTATGCAGCGAATGTTTCAGAATACGATTTAAAAGACGGAAATGCTTATACTCAGCAAGTTAAAGAATATGCTTCAAAACATAATGCAGAAGTAGTCCTGATTTCTGCCAAGATTGAAGAAGAACTTGCAGAACTTGGTGCTGACGAAGCCAAAGAGTATTTAAAAGAATTAGGTGTTGAAGACAGCGGTATAGACAGGATGATAAAATCTGTTTATAAACTGTTAAATTTACTTACGTTTATAACTGCCGGAGAAAAAGAAGTTCATGCTTGGACAGTTCCGGCGGGTGCAAAAGCTCCTCAGGCGGCAGGCGTTATTCATACTGATTTTGAAAAAGGATTTATCAGAGCTGAAATTACACCTTATGACGATTTTGTAAAATACGGTTCTTACGCTGCCTGCAAAGAAAAAGGTGTTACCCGTCTTGAAGGAAAAGATTATATTGTTCAGGATGGAGATTTGGTTCATTTCAGATTTGCGGTTTAGATATAAAACAACATCCGGTTATTAACCGGATGTTTTATTTTATGTAGTTTTTATTTACTTATTAATGCAAGTTTTGAACCGGTTGTAACTTCTGCTTTTTGTTTGTATGAATTTTGAGGTGTGAAGTTATATTGCGGGTTATATAAAATTCTTCTTCCGGTAAAACTCGGGGTTTCTTTCTTGAAATTAGGATCATAATAAAGAATCAATGTAGAGTCTTTAAATTTGATAGGTTGATGATCAGGACCTGTTATCTGGTTATTTCCGTTAACATAATAGATTTTTGTATCCTTCTCGTCGGCATTTCTGAACATTAATCCTGGTTTAAGTCCGCCGGGTAAACCTACATTTTCATCGGCTTCATTAAGATCAATATTGTCTAATACTATATATTGTGAATCATAATAGTCATCATATTTATGCGTTAGGCCGGTAGTATTAAATACGGAAACAGTCATTCGTCCGTCAGGACTTTGTCTTAGTAACGCGGATACTTTAATATTTTTGTTGCCTTCTTTAGCATCTTGCGGTTTTAAAACAAATGGTGTCCCATCATTCAATGGCTGTAATTCTTTTCTTGTGCGTAAATTATAAGCTAGTTCGAGATACTCTTTAAAGCGTTTTACAAATTCTTTTTTGTCAGCCCATTCCTCATGGATTATATTTCTGTTTTGAAGATACATATTTTTAGTAGTAGTTTCAAAACCCGTTGAACCATACTCATCGCCTGCAAACAATGTCGGGTTTCCAAGCAGTGCTACTAAAAATTTTGTCTGCCCTAACAGTTTTGACATTGCAGGATCAATGATATTTTCAAGAGCTCTGTCTTTAAGTTTTGTTTTTTCACTATTTGTTAAACTTTTTGATTTATCAGGCTCCAGATAATCCATTTCGGTAAGAACTAAATCCAGTGCGGTATTGTAGTCTTTTGCACCAAACCCTTCAGCCTCAAAAACTTTATCTTTGAAGCGTCCTCCGGCAATATTTGATAAAGCTTTGAGCATCATCTCATAAAGGTATTTGCTTCTTTCTCCGCCGGCATTTATTTCGTTTGTGGCTTTCCCCATTCCGCTGGCAATAGATTCACATTTTGCTATTGCAAGAGTGCTTACGCGGTTAAAGTCGTAAGCATTAACCTCATCGCTGTTAATTTTATCGCCGTATCCTTTTGCATTTAAGATTTTGTATGCTCTTTCACGGTAATCATAATTACTTTGTTCTGTCAAATCTGTGTAAACCATATCCATATCCATTGCAAAGCCGTCTAAAGCACGGGCTTTATCATGGTTTCCTGCAAAAGTGTACGAATATAAAAGGGATTCCAGCGGGCCTGATGTTATAAAGTTTACAAGTTGTTTATAAACCGATTCGCCATGTTCAAGCCCTTTATCCGGAGAATGTTCTCCGTCAAACTCAAATTCTTTGCCAAAAATTCTTGTCAAATCTGATGCAAAGTAGCCGTAATTTGCCAGTGTCGTGAAACCGGCTTCGTTTATTAATTTTTTTACGGCTTCCTTCGTATTTGAAAATCTTGTGCCTGATTTTTCTCCTTTGCCGGCTCCATAAATCTGGTCTTCGTTAGTAACTTCTGCCGCGATATAAGCATCAGGATGATATTCTTTTACTGCATCTGAGAATTTTGACCAGAATTTAATAATATTATTCCATGTATATTCAAAATCTGTTTTTTGGTTTTTTAAAGAACCTATATCGCCTATATCTTTTGTCGCGTCTATTCTCCAATCCAAACCGGCCTCTGTTCTGTTTACAATCATTTCTGCAAGTTTAAAGCTATTAGCATCAGTTCCTTGAATAGATTTCCACAGGGCATTTGTAAAATCATTTTTATCGTTTTCATTAATTTTTTTAATTCTGGTTCTGATTTTCGATACTAAGGATATAGCTTCATCTTCAGGACTTACCGGGATTATTCCCATACCTAGCAATGAAGTATTTTTTAAATTTTTGTAATTATATGTGATTTCTCCTGTTTCTTTATCATAAGTAAATTTAGCATCTGGAGAAACAGATTTGATTATTGCAAATCTGGCAATTTCCGAAGTTAAAATAGGTATTACGTATTTGCCGTAATCCGTAGGATTGCCGTTTTTGTCGCGAAGTTTATTTCCACTGTCTTTTTCAATTCTGGTTTCAAGAGATTTGAGAATTTCTTCGGCGAAAGTTTTCATCTCGTTTGTGTACATTCTGTCAGTCAATTCATAAGCGTGTTTAAATTGCGGAAGTACATGTTTGTTGCCGTTTTTGTACATATCAAAACGACTTACGCCGAGCTGCTTATCAGTAATTGCACGTTTTGTCATAAACGGTGAAGCCAATACTGCCGCGATGTCATCTCCAACCTCAACAGAATCCAGAGGTAAATCCATAAGACCACGTATAACCAAATCGTCATACGAATCATTTGAATCTGTACCGTGGAGGAAATATGAACCGTTCAGCACATTTGTAACAATATCTTCATTTACATCCATATCTTTCGGGAGTATTTGTCCGTTTGACAAAGATGTAATTTTTTCCATTATTTCATGAGGATTTTTGCCTTTTATATTTTTTAAATTTTGAGCTACATAAAGATTTAGTATATCATTTGTTTTTTTTGTCCAGAATTTTGCGGAAGAAATTGCATAATCCTGAACCTGCATATTATTTTGTTTTAATATTTCAGCAGCCTCTGCACGTTTGTTAGGATTTAATATGTTTTTAAGTTTTTGGGTATCGGTATGTGAATAAACATAGTTTAATTTTGCAATATCCGGGTTTGCATCCCATGTTTCAAAGCCGCTTTCATGTTTGCCGTCAAGACCGAAATATTCAAAGTGGGATACAATTCTTGTACCTAATCCGCTGTAAAGTTTAATTCTTTTTTCCGGCTGAACTTTTTTATTATATTCGTTCAGATTTTCAACATTTTTTTTGTAAGTGTCGGAATCTATTCTAAAGCTGTACGGAACAACAGTATCATTATGTGTATTAATGTCTATGTGGTCGGAGTTAATCTTGTTATAGGCACGGATTAAGTCTTCACTAGACATTTTTTCCGCATTTTTTATTCTGTTATCGTAAATTTGTATGTATGTTGGTTTTTTCGCATCATATAAATGATTGCGTCTGATTTTAACTGAACCGTCTGGGTTTTGCTCAAATGTATATTTAGCATTAACAAGTCTGTGTGTAATATGTTTTGTCTGTTTACCAAATACACCAAGGCTCAGCGGACCTGATTGAAGATCGGAAATTTTGAACCAGTTCATATATGGAGATTGTGTACCCCATTGTAAAATGTGTTTGAAGTGAATCCCCTCAAGACCCTCGTTTACATAAGCCCCGTCAGCAACAAGGTTCATACCTTTAGCAAAAAGTTTTTTCTGTAAGGATGTGTAATTATTAATATTGCCAAGGCTGTGAGCCATCTGCATACAGTTTTTATTCCAGTAGGCATGGGCCGTAAGGCTGTCATCTGTAAATAAAGGCAGAGTTATTATTCTTGTAAAATTATCAAGTTTCCCATCTTCAAGGTCTTTTTCAATACCGGCAAGCGAACCGCCGATTTTATTTGCAAATGTTTTTGAAACATGTCTTAAATTATTAATGTGGGGATTTTTAACAATTTTGTTTTTATCATCATAAATCCACATTACATTATTAATATCAGGGATAATTAGTTTCATTGCTCCGCCTTTTGAAACGGTGGAAGCTCTGTCTGTTACAATATTATATATTTCCCAGGGTTTTTTATAGGCTTCATTTATAATATTTCCTGCTTCTATTTCCCATTTTGCATCTTTACGTGTCCCTTTCGGATATAATTTATAATGATAAGCAAAAGCTTCATCAGGGGCTATGCCAAACTCTCCGGTCAAATCAACTTTAGTTGCCTTGCCGCTTTTTAACTTAAGTCCTTTTTCTTTCGGATCGGCATCTTCAGGATTTTCTGGCTCCCAAGGGCGTATACCCGTTACAAAATAGTTGCCGTTCGGATCTTTATCAACTTTAAAAATTTCCAAATAGCAATCGTATTTGCTGTCATCATAAACATAGTTAAATTCATACTCTTTGTCGCCATAATCGGATTTTACGGGTTTATATCCTTCAAATTTAATATTATTATTGGTTTTGGGTACGTTTAAACTAAGATTGACTTTCACTATAAAACACTCCTTACTACTAAATTTATAACTCAACTGAAGATTTTTTTTTGTCATGATGTATTATTTTATTAAGAAAATTTTACAAAAAAAGATATAAAAAATCTTTCTTGGTATAATGCAGCTTGAAAAGGAGAAAAATAAATGCAAGTTATGGAAATGAAATGTGATATTAAAGATATAAGCCTTGCGGATCAGGGTAAAAAACAGATAGAATGGGCTTTCAAAGATATGCCTGTTTTAAAACAAATTCAGGAAAGATTTATTAAGGAACAACCGTTTAAAGGATTAAAACTTTCGGCTTGCGTGCATGTAACAAAAGAAACGGCCGCATTATGCGTTGTAATGAAATCCGGTGGTGCTGATGCTGTTCTTGTTGCGTCAAATCCTCTTTCAACTCAGGATGATGTTGCTGCAGCCTTAGTGAAACATTATGATATTCCGACATTTGCTGTTGCGGGTGAATCTGTTGAGCAATACAAAGCTCATATCAAGGAGGCTTTGAGACATAATCCAGATATTATTATTGATGATGGATGTGATTTAGTTTCTACAATTCATGCAGATTATCCTGAAACGGCTTCAAAAATTATAGGTTCGACAGAAGAAACCACTACGGGAATTATAAGACTTCAGGCTCTTGAAGCACAAGGAGCGTTAAAATTTCCTGCAGTGGGAGTTAATACAAGTTTGACAAAACACCTTTATGATAATCGTTACGGTACGGGGCAGAGTTCAATCGACGGTATTTTAAGAGGTGCAAATATTCTTATAGCAGGTAAAACTGTTGTGGTATCGGGATACGGATGGTGCGGAAGAGGTTGTGCTCTTCGTGCAAAAGCATTAGGTGCAAACGTAATTGTCTGCGAAGTTGACCCTCTAAAAGCTCTTGAGGCTGCTATGGAAGGTTACAGGGTTATGCCGATTGCCGAGGCCGCAAAAGAAGGCGATATATTCCTGACAGTTACCGGCGATAAACATGTAGTTGATGTTCAGCATATTTTGACAATGAAAGACGGCGCGTTTTTAGCTAACTCGGGCCATTTTGACTGGGAAATAAATGTTGCTGGTTTGAAAGAACATGCTGTAGAAATTAATGAAATAAGACCAAATCTGCAAGAATATAAACTTGATAACGGAAAATCAGTTTATGTATTTGCTGAAGGAAGACTTGTGAACCTTGTTGCTGCGGAAGGTCATCCCGCAAGTGTAATGGATATGAGTTTTGCAAATCAGGCTTTAGGTATTGAATTTCTCGTTAAAAATAAAGGTAAATTGGAAAATAAATTATATACCCTTCCTCATGAAGTTGATGTTAAAATTGCGGAATTAAAGCTTAAATCAATGGGAATTGAAATTGACACATTAACTCCTGAACAGCAAGAATATCTTCACAGCTGGAAGATTGATTAATTAAAACATTAAAATAAATATGAAAGAAGTACCGTTGAAATCAATTTAACGGTATTTCTTTTTCCTAATTTTTCTCTTTCCTGCCATAAAAATCTGATTGTTTCGGGACGGATTTTAATGTTATTTTGAATGTTTATTTTTGTTATATAATCGCTGTGCAGTCTTTTATCCCCTGTTACAAGAGAACAGTTGCCGGCATTATTTTTATGGCGTCTGTAACCAATAAGAGGTGTGAAAATTATTGCCGAACCACCTATTAAATTTGCAAAATTAAACAAAAATTTATCGGGACAAATTTTCCACTTATCAGCATTTTTGTAATCTGGTATTAATTCAATTGACGCTTTTCTGAACATTGCAGAACTGTTAGGAGACCAGTACCAGCCTCCGAAACGTTTATTTTTTAATATTTTAAAATTGACTTTTTCTCCTGTAAGCAAAGTTTCAAGATTATCGCAATGCGGTGATGCTTTTGAATACATTGTGTGAATTTCATTATCTTCCCCTATTTCAGCAATCTGACAGGAGGTAAAAGCAACGGAACTCTCAAGATGGACTCTTATGTGGTTTTGTGCATATTCAGGCATTAATATATCATCGCTGTCTATAAAACTTACAAACTGTCCTTTTGCAGCTTTAAGTCCTGTTATCATTGATGCAAGCTGGCCGGAATTTTCTTTATGTTTAATTAAAGTGATTTTTAAATCCTGATTATACGATATAAAATCTTCTATGATATTACATGAATTATCGCTTGAGCAGTCATCAACAATTATAATTTCAAAATTTTTATAGGTTTGCAACTTAATACTTGCAAGCGTTTCCGCTATATATTTTTCGTAATTATATGATGTTACGACAAATGAAACAAGCGGGAGTTTAAGCATTTTCACCGCCGTTTTGTTCTTGTGCAAGAAGTCTTTCCATTTTTTTATTGTGCATAATAGATGATATAAATGCTGCAACGATAAAACCTAATCCGATACCGCCTGTAACAACTTCCGGAATTTCTTTTACCGTTGAAACAAGCATTAAGCAGGCTAAGGCTCCTATTGCCCAGTGTGCACCGTGTTCAAGGTATAAAAATTGTTTAAGAGTTTTCTTTTCAACAAGCATTATTGTTAAAGACCTTACAAACATTGCACCGATTGCAAGACCTATTGAAATAATAATTATATCTTTACTCAGGGCAAAAGCTCCCAGAACACCGTCCAAAGAGAATGATGCGTCAATTAATTCAAGATAAATAAAGCTGATAAGCCCTGTACATCCTGCCCCTTTTGCTGCGCAGCTTGCAAGCCTCATTTCTTCATGTTTTTCAAGATAATGGGTAAATCCGTCAATTGCAAGATAAGTTATAATACCTGAAATTCCTGCAATCATTACATGGAGTTTTTGTTCTTCAGAAACAACATTCTGTGTTGCTAGAAGCATTAATAGAGAAATAATAACTTCAATACCTTTTATATGATCAAAGTGTGAAAGCCATTTTTCAACCGGTTTAATCCAGTGAACTTCTTTTTCGTGGTTGAAAAAGTAGTTTAAGAACAGCATAATCAAAAACATTCCGCCGAAAGTAACAATCGGAGCATGTGTTTGATGTAAATAATAAGCGTATTTATCTGCATTGGTGAGTGCAATATTTGCAACATCAAGCATGCTCAATTTTGAGAATATTGAAACTACTAATATCGGGAATAAAAATCTCATCCCAAAAACAGCTATTATAATCCCCCATGTTAAGAAACGGTGACGCCACTTATGGCTCATTTTTTCAAGTTTCATTGCATTAACAACCGCATTATCAAAAGACAGACTGACTTCCAGTATACCAAGCACGATTGCAATGAACACACAGGTCAATCCTGTTCCGTTATGTACATGCTCTCCCCATAGGTATGCTCCTATAAGACCCGCTATTGTTACTATATATGAACCTAAAAAGTATTCTAACATTGATATTCTCCTTTTAATGTAAATTATATTTGAAAATCTCTTTTATTAAATCATTCAAATTTTGTAGACTTGAAAAAAATAATGATATATGTTAATATGTTAATATATTAACACAAGTTAACAGGGGCAGTTTATGAGAAAGATAGAAACTTTAGATTTGTCATTACACAGAATTTCGGAATATGAAAAATTTGAAAAATTTAGTATCAGAAAAGTCGGGGGGGGGGCACTTCTTTAGCTCCTGAAAGGGTTTCCGGCGGTTATACCTTAGCAGAAATTGTTATAGTAATGCTTGTGATTGCAGTTATAGTTGCTGTAAGTATCCGCGTAACAAAGGCTAAGCTTGATAAAATAACATCTTATACATATTATTCTGCTTATTCAACACTGCGTCAGGTATCGCGTAAGATGCTCGGGAATTTTAACGCAAAAGATGATAAATATATTTTATCTGCAAATTTATTTGAATTACCTGTGTATGCTGAAATGAAAAGATGGTATCATTGTGCACGGGAAGCATACGATGTAATTCCTGGAACAGCAGCGGCCCCACAGCTTAACGTTACTTATTCTGTGGCAAAGTCTTATGATATAAATTCTTTAGATTGTTCCACAACTGAAAGATGGTTTGAAGCAAATGCTTATGAAGTCTCACGCAATTATTTCAGATTTGAAAAATGCCCGGGGAAATATGTTTTTCCGGAAGGAAACAGAACAAATGAGTACTGGGACGCGGATAGGCTGAGAGATACATATATAATTCGTACAAATATAGATCCTTGGAACCACACGCGCTATGAATGTACTTTCCCTTGTGGGGACGGAACAAATAATTGCGGTAATTTAGCCGTTAGATCTTATCCAGAGCGTTTTTTTTGTTTAGCTGGAAGTGGAGAAACAAACCATCAGTTTGTAAAGTCTGTGGAAGATTCATTGAACAGCTGGCCTATTTGTTATTATGAATATGAAGAACCTGATCCTGTACCGGAGCTTCCTGATTGTAATACACCCAGTTTAATTGAACAAGAACATGCATATTGTTTGCATGGTTATCAGGGATTTAATTCAAGTCCGGATGTTTGCGATTACACTATAAAACCGTCATCCTGGCCTCCAGTATGTGAAGACGGCTACCGTTGGAATAATCTTGAAACAGATTGTAGATGTATTCCGGAAACACGTACTTTACCGCGCAACGGAGAGAATTTTTGTAAATTGTTTGTAAGTTATGTAAATACTAAAACCAACAGTCCGGAATGTTCCGGAGATGCTATATCAGATAACATAACTGATTTAAGTTCCAAGACGGCCGATATTACTTTCCGCAACGGGATGCGTTTATATAACGTCAGCCAAAATCCGCAGGAAATACCTGACTTGGCTAATAATAAAGAAGGCGGAAGTTATGAAGGAGTTCCGAATGTTAATACTTTCGGCTACACAGTGTATGTGGATATTGACGGAGAAAGCGGAAGTTCTACGTTGTGGGAAGATGTTTATCCTTTTTATATTACAATGTCAGGAATGGTAATTCCTGCCTACGACAGTGAAAATCCTGAAGTATCGGGAGGTGACAGCAGAAACCACCTTATTATAAGTGTGGAAAAAGACAGCTATACACTTGGTCGTCGTCAAATTCAATGGCTAAAGAAAAGTGTTTCATTTAAAGAAGGAGCTTGTTCCAGCGGGTTTATTGCTCCGGAGACTCCGTATTGTTCAGGTATAGTAGAGGAAAACAGTTGTGTTTCTGGAGATGGTAGGAACCTTTGCAGAATAAAGCATATAAAACCTGTAAAATTTTTATTCTAGCTTGAATTATAAATATTAATTTATTATAATTATTTTAGTAATAACCAAAGAAAGGGAAGCTGACATGATAAAATTTTGGTATAACAAAAACTTCGGGGGGGGGGCACTCTAGGCTTTACCCTTGCTGAAGCGTTAATTACTTTAGGTATAATCGGGGTGGTAGCCGCGATAACAATGCCTGCAGTAGTATCTAATTACCAGAAAAACGTAACTGTAAATTCATTAAAAAAAGTTTATTCAAGTTTGAGTCAGGCAGCAAGTATGTATCAGGCTGACAATGGAATAACAATTAATGAATTTGATACATCTTTACCGGCAAAAGAGTTTATGAATAAATATATTACTCCCTATATGCGTATAATAGCTGAGTGTGATTCTATTTCAGATTGTTATACAACTTTTCCTTTAGCAATTGACAGGTCTACTAAAATTACGGATATAGATTATTTGTCAATATTATCTGATGGCTCTTATTTAGGAGTATTGCAATCCCCGCTATCGGGAAAAGTCTTTCTTTTTGATATAAACGGTAACAAAGGGCCTAATTATTCCGGACGGGATATTTTTTATTTTTATCTAGTCAATGCGTCAACTATGGGTTATAATGAAGCATGTGCTCCTATGATGAAGAATCTAGAATCGGGGCTGTATCCCGGCGGATATGGTAATTGTTATGAACCTTCTACAAAATATAGCCGTGATGAATTACTTGGAACTTCCTTCCACAGGGGCTGTAATAGAAATGCAAAACTAATCTCCGCTAGAGAACCATTTGATGCGTGTGCGGCTGTTATAATGATGGATGGCTGGAAAATAGAAAATGACTATCCCTGGTAGCTTGTTTTTATTTGAAAAAATTTTTGTTCCTGTTATAATCAGGGTATGAAAGATATGTTAGACAAAATTCTCCAGATTGAGAAGAAATATAATGAATTAGGAACAACCCTGTCAGATCCGGAAGTTATTCATGATTATAAAAAATTCCGCGATCTTTCAAAACAACGCAAATCAATGGAAGAAACGGTAAACCTCTATTATGAGTGGAAAAAAGCTGTGGATGCAATTGATGAAGCAAAACAGATGATGCACGAAGAAAAAGACGAGGAAATGAAAAGTTTTCTCAAGGCCGAGATTGAAAGCAATGAGGCAAAACTTCCCGAATATGAACAAAAAATGAAGGTTCTTCTGCTTCCGCGCGACCCTATGGATGACAAAGATATTATGCTTGAAATCCGTGGCGGCGCAGGCGGTGATGAAGCTAACATTTTTGCAGGCGATCTTGCAAGAATGTATATGAGATATGCCGATAAAAAAGGCTGGCAGACGCAGGTTTTGAGTAAAACAGAATGTGAAGCCGGCGGTGTTTCCGAAATCATTATTTCAATAAAGGGTGATGCTGTATATTCGCAGTTGAAATATGAGTCCGGTGTTCACAGAGTTCAAAGGGTGCCGGCAACAGAATCTCAGGGACGAGTTCATACTTCAACCGCTACGGTTGCCGTTATGCCGGAAGTCGATGATGTCGAAGTTGAATTGAATATGAATGATGTTGAAATAACCACTGCACGTTCAGGCGGCGCAGGCGGTCAAAATGTTAATAAGGTTGAAACCGCTGCGCGGGTTTTTCACAAGCCTACAGGGATAATGATTTTCTGTACGGAAGAGCGTTCACAGCTTCAAAACAAGGAACGCGCACTTCAAATTCTTAAAGCAAAACTTTATGATATGGAAGTTCAAAAGCAAATGCAGGAAATTACGGATCTTCGCCGTTCGCAGGTAGGAACAGGCGACAGAAGCGAACGTATAAGGACTTATAATTTCCCTCAGGGACGTCTGACCGATCACAGAATTAATCATAACCTAAACGTAAATACTGTTATTGACGGTGATCTTGATGAGTTGATAAATCTGCTTATGGAACACGACCAGAAGTTAAAATTAGAAAAATTAGCAGAGGTAAATTAGTGGCAGATAGAAAATGCGTCGGTTGCGGAAAACTTAAAAATAAAGATGATTTAATAAAAATTACAAAGCAAAACCCTGACGGCAGCATTATTATAAACCACAGTAACAAAATATTTGGCAGATCTGTTTATCTTTGCTATAATAATTCTTGTATAGAAGCCGCTTTAAAAAAAAATAAACTTGCAAAAGCTCTGAAAGCTCCTGTACCGGAAGATTTGAAAGGAAAATTAATAAATGAGTTTTGAAACAATCAGAATAAATGAATTAGCAAAAGAGCTCGGGCTTACGAGTAAAGAAGTTATAGAAAAATTTGCGCAGATTTCTGTAACCGGCAAAACTCATTCAAGCACAGTTACCCTGGATCAGGTAAAGAGATTAAAAGAGTTTATTGCATCAGGCGGTGTAAAAGAAGCTAAAAAACCTAAAGCTTTTGTTGTGAAAAAAGCAAAAACTTCCGAGGCGGAACCAGAAGTTAAAGAAGAAGTAAAAGAAGAAAAAAAAGTTCAGCCAAAAGTAAATATTCCAAAAGTTGAAGTAGTAAAGACAAAGCCTCAGAGCAGGCTGGAAATTGTTCGCCGTGCACCCCAAAAAACTGCTGTGGATAAACCGGAAACCGAGCCAAAACGTCAGGCAACACGTCCGGAAAGACCTTTAAGAGGCGAAAAAGGCAAACCTTTCCCTGCGAAAAAAGATGGCAACGCTCCTGTTAAAAAGCCTTTTGAACGACCGGCAGGTGAAAGAAAACCTATCCAAAGAACGATTATTTCTCAGGATATTTATGAAAATAAAGGACCGGGGAGAAAACGTTCAGCTGACGCCAAGAAAAAAGGAAAAGATTTTAATTCTAAAAAAGAAGAGCAGGAAAGAATATCTTTAGAAAAAGCTGCTGCTCAAAAACACAAGAAAAAAGTTCATAAGGAAGAAGAAGTTAAAGAAGTCAAACAGATTGTTGTCAACAGAGCAATGACTATCAGCGAGCTTGCGGAAAAAATTCAGAAAACTCCTGCTGAAATTGTTAAATTCTTGATGTTTCAGGGAATTATGGCGACTGTCAACCAGCTTATTGATGTGGATGTTATTAAGAAGGTTTGTGCAGAATATAACTTAGAAGTTCTGGATGAAGATCTTGATGCTTATATGGAAGAAGAACTGGAAAAAGAAGAAAAGGTTAAAAAATTAAAAGAAGTTGATTCAAAATTATTAAAAAGACGTGCTCCTGTTGTAAGTATTATGGGACACGTTGATCACGGTAAAACAACACTGTTGGACAGCATCAGAGCTTCAAAACATAAAATTGTGGCAACTGAGGTTGGCGGTATAACACAATCTATCGGTGCCTACACTGTATATCTTGATAACAATAAAGAAAAGAAAATTGTATTTGTAGATACTCCGGGACACGAAGCTTTTACAGAAATGAGAGCCCGCGGAGCAAAAGCTACGGATATTGCAATTCTTGTTGTTGCTGCTGATGACGGTATAATGCCTCAGACAATTGAAGCTATTAACCATGCGAAAGCCGCAGAGGTTCCTATTATTGTTGCCGTAAACAAAATTGATAAACCGGATGCTAATCCTGATAAAGTATTGCAGCAGTTGACAGAACACGGACTTGTTCCGGAAGCTTGGGGCGGTGATACCATTGTTGTAAAAGTGTCTGCTTTACAGGGAACAGGTATTGATGAACTGCTTGAATATATTCTTCTGGTTGCAGAAATTCAAGACCTTAAAGCTAATCCGAAAGCTGAAGCTTCCGGTGTTGTAATTGAAGCTAACCTTGATAAAGGTAAAGGTCCTGTTGCCACATTATTGGTTCAAAACGGGACTTTGCGTGTCGGCAACTGTATTGTTGTCGGTACTGCTTGCGGGCGTGTCAGGGCATTGCTTTCTGACAGCGGAGAAAGAATTCAAAAGGCTGAACCTTCTACTCCTGTTGAAATTTTGGGATTAACCGAAGTCCCTCAGGCCGGAGATTATTTTGAAGTTGTTCAAAATGAAAAAGAAATGAAAGCAATTGTCGAAGAACGTAAGGAAAAAGAACGTAATAAACGTCTTGAAACATTGCTTCCGGCACATGTAAGACGTGAAGCGGCAGCCGGTGAAGATGATATTCCTCAATTGAATCTTATTATTAAGGCAAATACAAACGGTTCTGCCGAAGCTGTTTCTCAGGCAATTGCCCAGCTGGATTCCAAAGAAATTAAGACAAAGATTATTCATGTCGGAGTCGGTGATATTTCTGAAGCTGATGTAATGCTTGCTTCTGCTTCGAATGCTTTGATTTTGGGCTTTACGGTTAAAGAGGATTCTAATGCACTTGCGGCTGCGGAACGTGAAGGCGTTACTATCAAGAAATACGATATTATTTATCAAATTCTTGAAGATATTGAAAAGACAATGCTTTCGCTTCTTGAACCTGAAATTAAAGAAGTTGAACTCGGTAAGGCGGAAGTTCGCCAGGTATTTACAATCGGTAAAACAACAAGAATTGCGGGCTGTTATGTAACCGAAGGTAAGATTGTCAGAAGTAAAGATGCCGTTCTTTACCGTGACGGTAAAGAAATATTCCGCGGTGCAATTGATCAGCTTAAACGTTTCAAAGATGATGTAAAAGAGGTTGCTCAAGGCTTTGAATGCGGTATTTCATTTAGCAAATGGAATGATATTGAAGTCGGCGACATTATAGAAGTATCTACGAAAGAAGAAGTTGAAAGATCAAGTTTATAATTTGCGCGGGTAATCTTCTTTGAATTCCCAGTTGTCATATTCTAAAAGGCCTGAACAATAATATCCGTTTGTTTTGCAAGCATTTATAAGTTCTGTTCGGCTATTATGGATTTGTCTTTTAGTACATAATGCTTTATTGCTGCTTCCACAAACAGATCTTCGGGCTGAATCCGTGAAACACATATAAAATACGAATTTGTCCCGTCCGGATATGTTAGGCTTTTTATCGCCGTTTGTGTCAAAAATAATATCCATACAACTGCCGTTGTTAAAATCAAACTTTGAACCGTCAGCGAGATAAACGGTACTTTGACTCCCTCCTGTTATTTCACCATTTTCATCCGTAAAATTTCGTCCGTCAGTAATTTTTAAATATTTAAAATATGGAGCTAAATATGTCATAAAAAAGTCTTTTGAAACTTTACCGTTGGCTTCATAATCTATATTGCCCTCATCATCCTTTCGGGTAGGAGCTTTTATCCACTCTTTTGAATCTCCGTTATCCGCTTCACTTAGTCGTATTGCTTGCTCCATTGAGGAATAAAATTTTTTTAATCTTGCGGAAGTTTCAAGTTTTTTATGATGACTTATGATTGCAGGCATTGTAATTGATGCAACTACTCCGATAATTCCGAGAGTAATTAAAACTTCGGCAAGAGTAAAAGCTGCTTTATTCCCAAATGATAATCTGTCACAAAAATCTTTAAATCCGATAAAATCACTTTTGTATATTATCTTTTCGGGGGGGGGGGCGATTCTCAGCTTCTTATTCTTAACCATAATCAAACTCCTTTTCTGTTATTTTTATTATTTATTATTTTTCTTTATTTGTCAATTCTTTTGTCCTTTTATTCTATTTTATTTTTAAGATTTCATGTTATAATTTTTTTACTAAGGAGAAAATTATGACTTTAAGAAATGAACGTGTTAGAAAAGAATTAATGAGAGATATTTCTGATATTTTGAGAAAAGAAGTCAGAGGACTTGCCGGTGTTGTATCGGTTGTTGATGTTGAAGTTTCTCATGACAATTCATTTGCAAAAGTTATATATAGTGTTCTGGGCTCTGATGAGCAGGTAGAAAAAACAAAAGAAATTATTGAAAAAAGTACCCCGAAAATCCGCTATGAAGTTGGTAAACGTATAAGACTCAGATTAACTCCGGAATTAAAATTTGTTTATACCGATTCTCTGGAAAAGGGTTCAAGAGTAAGCGAAATTATTGATAAAATTTCCCGCGGAGAACTGTAATCCTTATGTTTGGATTTTTGAATATTTACAAACCCAAAGGTATGACATCCCATGATGTCGTGGCAAAATTAAGACGGATTACAAAAATAAAACAAATAGGACATACCGGAACTTTGGATCCTTTTGCCGAGGGTGTTTTACCTGTTTGTATAGGAAAGGCAACGCGGCTCATTGAATTTTTAAGCGATGACAAGGAATATCTTGCAACGGTTCAATTCGGGGCTTCAACAACGACTTATGATTTAGAAGGCGAAAAGACTTCTGTTTCGGATAAAAGGGTAAACCAAGATGATATTGAGTGTTTTTTGAAAGATTTTGAAGGTGAAATTTCTCAGCTCCCTCCGATTTACTCGGCAATAAAAGTTAACGGTAAAAAGCTCTATGAATATGCACGTAAGGGCGAAAAAATTGAGGTTGCCCCGCGTAAAGTTACTGTATACAGTATAGAATTAAAAAGTTTTGATTATGATTTGCAGCAGGCTGAAATTAGTATTAAATGTTCCAAGGGAACATATATTCGCTCTATTGCGCATGATCTCGGACAAAAACTCGGGTGCGGTGCGTTCCTTGTAAAACTTGTTCGAACTCAGGCGGGGAGTTTCGGGATTGAAGATTCAATTGAATTAAAAGACGATATGAATATTTCTGATAATCTTATCAACCCTGTTTGTAAGCTGAATTATCCCCAATATGCCGTTGAAGATGATGAACTTGATAAAATTAAACATGGAATGCCGATAAAAAATAAAAATATTGAGTATGGAAGTATTGTTATTTTGATTTATAATAATGATGAAATCTGCGCTGTTGGAGAAGCAGATAAGGATAAGATAAAACTAAAGAAAGTGTTCATATAATGAAAAAGATTTTATTGACAATAATGCTGTTGCTTGCAGGACAAATAGGATTTGCATCATGTGAGGGGCAAAATTGTGTTGCTCCTTATGACTTGACATCGGGCTTTTCACGATTTTTCAGTAAGGTTACGGGACAAAATTTTATCGCTGAAAAAGTTGGTGAAAGTATTGCAAAGAAAGCGATAAAAAAGGAAATTACAAGCGGTAAAATTGATGTTAATTTAAAATCTTTCAGTACAAGAGATTTGAAGGCCGGCAGGTTCAAGTCGCTTGAAATTACCGGCAAAGATGTTATTGTAGACGGTATTTATATTTCGTATTTTGATACTAAGACTCTCTGTGATTTCAATTATGTTGTTCAGGATAAAAACGGTGATTTTATTGTAAAAGAAGATATTCCTGTTTATGCCAAAACAATTATAACGGAAGACAATTTGAATAAAACAATGAACTCTGCTGATTATAAGCGTATGGTGAATGACATAAATACGCTCGGCGGAACTTTAAATTTATTTCAAATTGTCTCTACTTCGGTAAAACTCAAAAACGGAAAAATGTTTTATATAATGAAATATGCGCTTCCGTTTGTAAGAAAACCTCAGGAAATAGTTATAAGTGCTGATTTGTGCATTCATAACGGAGAGATAATTCTTGCAAATACCGAACTTGTGAATGATAATTTGTCTTTAGATGTCCATAATTTTTCTAAAATATTGAATTATATTAACCCACTTGATTTTTCTGCAAAAATACTGGAAAATAAAAATGCTAGATTTAACATCCAAAATGTAAAAGTTTCAAACGGTGAAATTTTTATTGACGGACAAATTACCGTTTTAAAAGATAAGGAATAAAAAACATGCGTAAGAACGAAAGAGTCTTTTTATTAATAACAGGCGTAATAATGGTTGCAGTATGCTGTATATTGGGTTTGCGAATGTTTTATCACAATGATGAAAGTATTTCAGGCCCTTTAACTCCTGTCCCTGAAACACAAATTCCGCCGGAAGAAAAAGAACCTGTGCAAAAACCGGTTGAAAAAGTCTATGTTAACGTTTTCTTTATCGGGCAGAATGCTAACAAAGAAGAAGTATATAAAGCTGTTAACAGAGAATATGACAAAGATGTCGACGGTTCTAAAATAAAATTTGCAATTCAATCCTTGATTGCAGGACCTAAAACTGATGAAAAAGCAAAGGGTGTTTATTCAGAAATACCTGCCGGAACAAGGCTTATTTCAATAAATGAATCGTCTGATAAAGTAATTATTAATCTCAGCGGAGATTTTGAAAATGGCGGAGGAACTGACAGTCTTTATAAGAGACTTTATCAAATAATAAAAACCGCTAAACAAAACACTACAAAACCTGTGTACCTTTATATAGAAGGTAATAAAGCAGATGTAATAGGCGGTGAGGGTATAATGATAACACAGCCTTTGAACGAAAATTCTCTGGACGGATAAATGAGCACAAAAGATTTAGACTACTACCTCAATTTGAATTGGACGCTTATAGAAGGCGAGGATCTGGATTTTGACGGCAACCCCTATCATTTTATTGAAATAAAAGAAATTCCGAGTTTTTTATTTTGTGCCAAAACTGCCGAAAAAGCTGTTGCAGGCTATAAAACACAGCTTAAGTGGACTCTTCAGGTTATGCTTGAAAAAGGTGTTCATATCACTGAACCGGGGGAAGATGACGATGCTCAAGATTGGGAAAGTTTATGCCCCTGATAATTATTTATTATTATAAACTTCTGCATATTTCGGGTTAACAGCAAGCCATTTGAATGTTTGTTCGTCAGTTTCCGGAATGTCTATTACAAAAGTACCGCCGTAGCGTCCGCGAGAAAAGGCCAGATAACCTTCTTTGGCAAGATTATGAAAAGCTTTCCTTATTGTATTCGGACTTAAATCAAGCTGTTTTGACAATTCTATAATAGAAGGCAGTTTGGCTCCGATTTCATAATTCTCGGCAATAAGCTTTTTAATGTGGTTTTGGGTCTTTTCATAATAATAAAATGCTGTATCTACAGCAGGCGCGAATATTGACGTTTCTTTTTTTATTGAAATATTTTTGTCATAAGGCATTTTTACAACAGTTGTACCGTAACGTCCCCTTCTTGGGAGTAAAATACCTTCATCAATAAGAGTCTTTAGCGCATCGTGTATTGTTTTAATGCTTACGGACAAATTTTTTGAAAGAGTTTCGTGAGGCGGGATTTTATCTCCGACTTTTAAATTATCTGTTATGTAGTCTTTTAAATCTGTTTCAACCTTTTTTACGAGAGAAATATTTTCTTCAACCTCATTATCAAGAGTATAATCTACAGATTTTATAATCCATCCGTTTTCTTTTGAATTTTTAAATTTATGTTCAAGAATATTTATAGTCGAAAGATATTCAAGAGCAAGTCTTGTTGTATTTGCAGAACAACCTATGCAGGCTGAAATATTTCTGGAGGAAGGCAGCAGCTGTCCGGGTTTAAAGCCTTTATCCAAAATATATTTTTTTATTGAAGAAATTGCAATTTCTCGCTTTGAAGTAAGTTTGCGAATTGAACCTTCTTTTTTATTTTTGTCGCGTATGATTGTTCCTATGCACTGTTTTGATTCTACATAACCTACATCTTCAATATATCTTAAAGCATTCTGGATAGTTCCTATGCTTACTCCTAAAAGGTATGCCATCTCAGGTTTTGACGGAAGCAGACAGTTAGGTTTGATATTACTGTCATTATCAATCCAGTTCATCAGCCATTTTGCAATTACAACAGCTTTTGATTCTGTTATATTCTTCAGGTCAGGTAATTCTGCTGTTATATCGCTGACTTTAATTTTATACAAATTAGATTTTTGCGGAAGGATATATTTATTTTCTTTCATACACACACCTGTTGATAATAATACACTATTTATAAAAAAACATCAATAATTTTTTTGCTAGTTTGTGAAGACATATTTACATAAAAAAAACCGCTTAAGCGGTTTTTTATTCTAAAAGTGATTCCAAAAGTTCGGCGTTTTTTGCCGAAGTTGTTGACTGGCGAACTTTTTGTTTGTAGATGTAGGTTCGCAATGCCTCTCGAATTAGTTCACTACGTGATCGGTTTTCTCCGTCTGCTACCTGATCAATCCTGTGTAGAAATTCTTCGGGCATAGAAATTAATACTCGCGCCATATATT
This sequence comes from Candidatus Gastranaerophilales bacterium, assembly GCA_944322885.1. GTDB lineage: Bacteria > Cyanobacteriota > Vampirovibrionia > Gastranaerophilales > Gastranaerophilaceae > Stercorousia. Next base: position 65,681 of record CALUQH010000024.1, read on the forward strand.
CTCCTTTTTTTTAAATAGTTCGCTTATACTTAAATAAAAACAATTTGATTTAAAAAAGTGCTATTTTTTATTTAAAAAATATATATCATTTGGCAAGACGCAAGTATATCAAGTATTTTAATGCTTAATAATCGTTAACAAAAAAGTCTTCTTGACTTAAATATATTTTTCTCTTTTCTATTTTCATATTGAGAAGCTGTTTTATAAAATAGCTGTCTTGTACCTCTATGCGCCAAATATATTTATCAAAATATTTAAAAATATACTTTTTTAATATTTTTTGAAATTTAGAATAATTTCTTACCTTCTCGAGTTCATACAAATAATTAACTTTTATCGTTTTTTCTTCTTCTTTTATCGCTTTTGTTGCGTTACTTTCATGTCTGTACCAGTATGTTAGTTCTTTGTTTACATACATTACTTTGCAATTTACGATAAGTTGAAACCATAACCATACATCTAATCCGTTTTTTATTGGCGGATTAAATTTAGCTGCTTCAAGTTTGTCTTTTTTTACCATAACACATGAAAATGTTGGAAATGTATATGTGTTATGCATTTTTATAAACATATTTTCAGGCTTTTTCAGACGTCTTAACTTGTAAAATAATGTATAAAAGCCTAATTTATAATCTTCTACTGTACTCTTATCTCCAAAGATATGCGGGGGATTTACAATAATATCAGCATCAGGAAATTTGCATATACATTTTACTTTTTCTTCAAGATGGTTCGGATGCCAGTAATCATCGCTTTCACAAAATGCAATGTATTTCCCTCTTGCGTATTTTAGTGCTAATAATATAGTGGCCGTTAGTCCTTTATTTGCATGATTTTCATGTTCATAATATTTAATTTTATCATATTTTGATGCATATTCTTTTATTATTTGTGCAGAACCATCTGTAGATCCGTCATCTACTACAATAATTTCATAATTATCATAAGTTTGGCTTAACAAAGAGTCTAAATTTCTTTTTATATATTTTTCATAATTGAAACTTGCAACAATTACACTAATCGGGGAGGGGGCAATTTTTAGCTCTGTATCTGTATTCCCGGCAATTTTATGTTTAATCATTTTTATTCTCCTTGAAAATATAATATCATGATAACTTACTCTTTACAATGTTTTGATTTTACGTTAGGATAATGAAAAGAGGTATCCGATGGACATGAAATATAAACGAATATTATTAAAAATAAGCGGAGAGGCATTACTCGGGGATCAACAATTTGGTATTGATCAAAAACCTGTTAAAATGATAGCCGGAGAAATACAAAAGGCGCGTGAATTGGGTGCTGAAATTGCTGTTGTTGTCGGCGGCGGAAATATTTTCAGGGGAATGAGAAATAGTGCAAAACTCGGAATGGATCAGGCTTCAGGGGATTATGTGGGTATGCTTGCAACTGTTATGAACGCAATTGCATTGCAAAGTGCCTTAAATCAGATGAATATACCTTGCAGAGTTCAAAGTGCCATAACAATTAATCAGGTTGCCGAACCATATATAAGATATCGTGCAATCAGACATCTTGAAAAGGGCAGAGTTGTTATTTTTGCTGCCGGAACCGGAAATCCGTTCTTTACAACCGATACAGCAGCGGCTTTAAGAGCTTCTGAAATCAATGCAGAAGCTATGTTGATGGCTAAAAACGGTGTTGACGGAGTTTATACGGATGACCCGAAAACTAATCCCGAAGCTAAAAAATTAGATAAAATAACTTATGATGACATAATTGTTAAAGGTTTAAAAGTTATGGATACATCTGCCTGCGCTTTGTGTAAACAGAATAATATTCCTATTGTTGTGTTTGATTTTGATGCTGAAGATGCTATTACGGATATCTTAAAAGGTAAAGAGATAGGAACGTATATTAATTAATAAAGTAATTATAAGGAGAAAAAAATGTCTGAGTCATTAGATGAATTATTTTTATTAGGTGAAGAAAAAATGGAAAAAGCTATAACACAGCTTCACAGAGAATTCGGTTCAATTCGTTCTGGAAGAGCTAATCCTATGATTTTGGATAAGGTTCTGGTTGATTATTACGGAGCTCCGACACCATTAAGACAGATGTCGCAGGTTACTGTTCAGGACGGAACGACTCTTGTCATTACTCCTTATGACAAATCAATTTTAAAAGAAATTGAAAAAGCAATTATCAAAGCTGAAATCGGGATTACACCAAACAGCGACGGTATTTGTATAAGACTTGCTTTTCCGCCTTTAACAGAAGAAAGAAGACGTGAAACCGCAAAAGAAGTTAAAAAGCTTGGTGAAGAAAGTAAAGTTGCAATAAGAAATGTCCGCCGTGATATGGCAGATGATTTGAAAAAAATTGAAAAAAGCGAAAACCTCCCTGAAGACACTGTAAAAGATAATCAGGATAAAATCCAGAAATTAACTGACAAATATACAGGTATTATTGATAAAGCAGTATCAGACAAAGAAAAAGAGGTCATGACCGTATAATGGAAGAAACAAAGGGCTTGAATAAAAACGCTACAAGAATGCTTACAGGCTTTATTATGGGAACAATTGCCATGGGCTGTATTATGCTCGGTGGGGTTGCTCTGTTAATTTTGCTTGCTTTTGTAATTTATTTTGCCTCAAAAGAATATGTAAAAATTCTTGAGCATAAAGGGTTTTATCCGAGCTTGAAAATTATTCTTGCATCTGAAGCTTTGCTCGCAATAATAACTTATTTTGACAGAACTCAGTATGTTGCCCTTGCGCTTACTTTATGTACTTTTGCGGCTTTTATGTGGGTGCTGTTCAGAGGTCGTCAGCCTTATATTGCAAATGTTGCAACAACAATTCTCGGCTTTGTATATTGCGGATATTTCCCTCTTCATTTGCAGTTGTTGAGAGATATTCAATCTCCGCAATATAGTGATGGATTAGGATTTGTTGTAATGATGTTTGTAGCTATAATGATGACTGATATTGGCTGCTATTATGCCGGTACAAGATTTGGGAAACATAAACTTGCTCCTGTAATAAGTCCGAATAAAACAATTGAAGGCTCTATTGGTGGTGCAATATCCGCTGTTATAGGAGCTTGTATTATAGGGCTGTTTATTAACTTTTTCTTTGTGGAAATTTCTTGGTACATACCGGTATTAACTGGCTTAATATGTACGATATTTGCACAAATAGGTGATTTGTGTGAATCCTTGATTAAGCGTGATGCTGGAGTCAAAGATTCGGGGAATTCTCTGCCGGGGCATGGCGGATTTTTAGACAGATCTGACAGTTTTATTTTTACAATTCCTGTAATGTATTATTTCTGTAAATATTTTGTGTTTTCGCATGATATTGTAAATTATATTAAAGGTTTGTTTTAGATGAAAGAATTGGAAGAAATTTTTAAAATAAAAATTGACAATCCGGATTTCTTTAAAAGAGCTTTAACACATCCTTCTTATACAAAGGAAAAAGAACTTCCGTATACTGAAAATTATGAACGTCTTGAATTTCTCGGTGATGCAGTTCTAAAACTTGCGGCATCAACGGTTTTGTTTAACCGTTTCCCTGATTACGCGGAGGGGGATTTATCCAAAATTCGTTCTATAGTTGTGTCTGACAGTACATTATCTAAAATTGCTCACGGTATAAATTTATGCGATTTGATAATAGCTGCTCCTCATGAGGCAAAACAGGGAATTACACATATAGAATCTGTCTGTGCGTGTGCGTTTGAAGCGGTGTTAGGTGCATATTATCTGGACGGGAAATTAACACAGTTAATTCCGTTTTTACAGGAGGTTTTAATGCCATATATTGAAGAAGTTGATAAAAATTTCGAAAAATATAATGCAAAAGCAATGCTTCAGGAATATACGCAGTCAGTGAATAAGGAAATTCCTGTTTATACTATTGTAAAAGAAACTGGGCCCGCTCATAACAAAACATTTGAAATAGAGGTTTCTTATAACGGAAAAGTTATAGCTTCGGGCAGCGGTAAAACAAAGAAAGAAGCGGAACAACATGCGGCTTATGAGGCCTGTAAAATATTCGGAGTTGTATAATGACAAATATTGTTTCCCCTTCAATTTTATCTGCTGATTTTGCGAACCTTGAACGTGACATAAAACTTGTTGAAAAAGCGGGTGCGCAATGGCTTCATATAGATGTTATGGATGGGCATTTTGTCCCTAATATCACAATAGGAGTGCCCGTTGTGGCCTCAATAAGAAAGATTACAAATCTTTGTCTTGATGTCCATTTGATGATTGAAAACCCCGAAAAATATATAGAACCATTTGCGAAAGCAGGTGCTGATATTTTAACTTTTCACTATGAAGCTGCAAAAGATATAACAGGGCTTATCAAATTAATTAAGTCTTACAATGTTAAAGCAGGAATGTCTATCAAGCCTAAAACTCCTGCGGATGTTGTAATCCCTTATTTAAATGATTTGGATCTTGTTCTTGTTATGACTGTTGAGCCGGGATTTGGCGGGCAGAAATTTATGAAGGATTGTGCAGAAAAAATTCCTGTTATAAAAGAAAATGCACCCGAAGGTTTGATAATTCAGGTTGACGGTGGAATAAATGCTGAAACAGCAGGAATTTGCACCTCATTCGGCGCAAATTCCCTGGTTGCAGGTAATTATATTTACAAATCAGATGATATTACATTAGCTGTTAAATCTTTATTCTAGCCCGAGTTTTAGTTTACGTTTTCTGATTTCTTCGGGATCTGTATTTAAGGCAGGATCTGCTAATGTTTCGGCAGCATCGGTTTGTGCAGCTGCATCAGTTGGATCTTGAGTGCTTTGTGCGGGCGTGTCAGCAGCCATTCCCGGAGTTGCATTCATAAATATATTTTCATCTGCTGTTTCCGGATTAGCCTGTTCGGTAAGTGCGGGATCTTTTACCGCATCAGGCTGCTCTGTAGCAGTCGGAGCCTGAGCGTTAGCCGCTTCGGGACGGAATTGCGCCATCTCTTCCGGACTCAAGTTTAATTTATCTAAAGCATCAAGTCCTACGTCTCCGTCCACCTGTTCATAGGTTATGTCATCTGGAATTTTTGCAAATGCTGCCATCTGTTGTGCCCAGGTTAAAATTTCCTCAGGGATTTCTTGACCTCTGCTGTCTTCTCTTATAATTTCCTTTGCTGTAAGTTTTTTCCATCTTTCTAAATCAACATTCCTTGTTGAGGTATTCAAATTAATCTGCTCAGCCATTAATTTTCTCCTTTCTTATATACTTTTTGTTTAACGGTATAATATATAAAAATCTTTGGGCATTGTGAAGTTTTGTAACAGATTTTATATAAATTGAATATAAAAAGTCAATATTTTTTTATAGAAATTTTTTATATAAGTACGAGAGCAAAATAAAGAAAAAGAGAGGTTTTAAAATGGCAAATACATTGTTATTTTCCAGTACAGTTTGTGATACTTATAAACAGACATCAGATGCAGTTAATTCTGTAGATTTAAATAAAAGACTTATAATCAAAAAAACTCTGGTTGATATGATGAGGCAGTCGTTCTTTCATGGTGCAAGCAGGTTTGGAACTAATTTTATTGCATAGTCGCAGGAAAATCATAGGAAGAAACAGATAGGAAATATTTAGGATAGGTTGGAAATTAATAAAAAAGACCGGTTAACAAACCAGTCTTTTAGTTTTAAAAATGTTCATTTATTGTTTGTTGTGTTTCATCTTTATTCTGTTGATCGGCGTCAAAGAATACTTTGATTGTTTTTTCCTGCTTTAGAGCATTTGTTGCTTCTTCATTGACAGTATTGTTTACTTTGTTTAAGTCGACATTAAAATAAATCCATGCGCCTGCTGCTATTACAAGCAAAATAACAATCCATTTCATAAGTTCATCCTCATGTTTTAATTCATCTTTCTAATTTTATATTTAATTATGAAAAATAGCATCAAATTAATGATTGATTTTTATATGTCCATACTTCCGCTTCTTAACCCTTCAATGTCCAGGGTTAGATATTTCAGGCCTAAATATTTAAGTTCCGGAATTAGTTCTGCTTTTTTCTCAATGAATTTGTTGAATTGTTCTGTAGGAATCTCAATTCTTGCGATATCGTTATGAAGCCTAAGACGGCAGTTGTTAAAACCTTGATTTTTTAAAATCTGCTCACCGTTTTCGACCATTTTCAGTTTTTCTTTTGTAAGTTTTGTATTATACGGAAAACGTGTCGCAAGGCAGGGGGTTGACGGCTTATCAAAAATTTCAATGTCGCATTCTTTTGAATAATTCCTTATTTCCTGTTTTGTAATTTCAAATTTTGCAAAAGGAGAAATTACCTTGAGTTCTTCAAGAGCTTTCCTGCCGGGACGATAAACTTTTAAATCATCAAAGTTTGTTCCGTCAATCAAATATTTAATCTCCATTTTCTGCATTTTCTTTAAAGCAGTTTCAAAAAGCATTTTTTTGCAGTGGTAACATCTGTCTTTAGGATTATTACAAATCCGCTGATTTTTTAGAATATCTGTTTGAATTATCAATTGTTTCACATTGTATTTTTCACAGAGGATTTTAGTTGATTTAATTTCATCATCAGTCTGAAAGTCAGATTTGAAAGTTATTGCAAGGATATTCATATTTCTACAGAGATAAAGCAGAAGCGTACTGTCAATTCCGCCTGAAAAAGCAAGGCATAAGCCCTGCTTTTTCAGTTCATTTAAATATTTAATTAAATTATCGAATTTATTTTGCATTTTCTTTAACCGTATTACGACTTATGATTAAACATACAAAGTACATTGCAGCGCCTACAATGAATAAACCTGTTATATTTGCTGCAATTGGGTTAATTTGGCTAAGTACTGCCGTTTTTGTCTGCAACGCTTCTGTGATATTGAAAAGCTGCCATTGAGTCTGTGCAACAACAGAATCTGAAATGTTTAATAATGACCATTCAAGTCCGTCAGGTTTTTGAGAGGCATATTGTGAAATTATACCTGCAAGTAAAAGAGAAATTCCGCCAAATGCATAAGAGAGCTTTTTAATATCAGCATATTTTGCAAGAACAGCAATAATACCGGTTACAACACCTTCAACAATTCCTATCGGAAGATGTATTGCCTGCATTAATCCTGTAAATCCGGCAATCCCGGACATTGCGATTGCTCCTGATAATGCACCTTCAACTACAACTGCAAAAGCTCCGAGCTGAAGCGCCGCTACTGAGGCTAAAATTGAACCTAAAACCGGTTTATTACGGTTTTCTAAAGGTTTAAATACCAACGGGTAAGCAACAAAACATGCTAAAAATCCCATATTGAAAATGTTACATCCGAGTGCGAGCAGGCCTCCGTCAGCAAAAAATACTGCTTGTACAAGCAAAATTGCACACATTGCTAAAAACGCTGCATAAGGGCCTAACAATGCAGCGAGTAAAACGCCGCCCACTATATGCCCGCTTGAGCCAGTTGACGGGATTGCAAAATTTATCATCTGTAGTGCGAATACAAGACCTGTTATAGATATAACAGGAAGAATTTTGTCTTTTGAAAAATCTTTTTTAGCTTTTTTGTAAGCATAAAATGCTGTAACGCCTGCAACTGCTAACATTGGAATCCCTGTGACGGGACAAATAATACCGTTTCCTAAATGCATATTTTATCCTTTCCGCCGATATTCGTTCGACTTTCTGTATATTGTACTCTGTTATTTTATACTCATGACTCTTAAAATCGGATTTTCATAAGGTCGTTTTCCTGCTCCGTAACCAGTTTTTTCAATAACAAATTCGTCAGGCAGTTTTTCTCCCGTAAAAATAGCCGCTGCAATTGCCGCTCCGGTGGGTGTAATCATCTCTCCGTCATTATCTGTTATTTTTAAAGGCAGTTTATATTTTGAAGTTATCTCACACACGGCAGGTACCGGCACCGGAATTTTTCCATGCTGGCACATTACAAATCCTTGACCGTCCGTCAATGTCGAAATATAAACTTTTTCAGGCTTCAAATCGTCCAGTAAAACTGCAAAACTTACAATATCTGCAATTGAATCTATTGCGCCTACTTCGTGGAAATGAACATCTTTTATATCTTTTCCGTGAACTTTTGCCTCGGCCTCGGCAACAATTTTGAAAATCTTTTTTGCAAGATTTTTTGCATTATCTGTTGCAGAAGATTTATCAATAATTGCATTAACATCCTCAAGATTTCTGTGTTCGTGATGGTGATGATGTCCGCATTCGTGATTATGCCCGTGATGGTGATGTTCAGGCAGAATTACGTCAAAATCTGTTGCCATAATTCCGTTTATTGATTTTTTTGTAATATTGTATTTAAACTCATTTTCTAAGTTCATTGAAGAAAGTACTTCATCAAGCTTTTCACGGCTTGCACCTAAATCCAAAAGCGCACCGACCGACATATCACCTGAAATTCCTGATTTACATTCAAAATATAAGTTCATTTATTTCCCTTTCACTATTAATTTGTTTATTTGTGAGGCGCTGTAGCCTGCATTAAAGCCGTTATCAATATTTACGACAGTCATCCCTTCGGCGCAGGAATTCAGCATGGTCAAAAGAGCAGAAAGTCCTTTCATAGAACTTCCGTAGCCAACAGATGTCGGAACTGCAATAACGGGAATATCAACAAGTCCCGTTATAATTCCGCCTAATGCCCCTTCCATACCGGCGACAGCTATAATTACATTTGCTTTTTTTATATCGTCTATTTTGTTAAAAAGCCTGTGTATTCCTGCAACTCCGATATCATAATATTTTTTTACATTGCTTCCGTAAAACTCCGCAGTTTCAGCGGCCTCTTCAGCAACGGGAATATCTCCTGTTCCGCCGGTACATATTGCAATTTCGCCTAATTTTTCCGGCTGGTTTTGTATTAAAGTTACAACACGCCCTTGTTCATTATAGGTTATTTGCGGAAAAGCTTTTTTTAAAACTTCGGCCTGTTCTTTTAAAATTCTTGTGCCTATTACATTTTGTCCGTGATTTTTAAATTCGGTGAAAATTTTAACTAGCTGTTCACAGGTCTTGCATTCGCAAAATACTGCCTCTGAGGCACCGCGGCGTTTTTCTCGTTCTATATCAAGTTTTGCAAAGTCAATATCTATATATTTATCACTCATTTACTTTTTCCTTTTTAAGATTTAGTTTTGCAAACAACAGTCCTGCTTCAAAAAGTAAGTATGTCGGAATTCCGAGCATAAGCTGGCTTATAACATCAGGCGGTGTAAAAATTGCTGCAAGAATAAGTATGATTACAATTATATAAGGACGCATATTGCTTATTGATTCATAAGATATTACGCCTGATTTTATTACGCCTACGGTAACCAGAGGGGTTTGAAACATTACACCGAATGCTATTGCCATCATCAGCGTCAGATTTATTATATTTGAAATCCCGAACATCGGATTGATATTGTCTCCGGCAAAACTTAAACCGAATTTTACCACCATCGGCATTATTACAAATATACAAAATGATGCTCCGAGAATGAAAAGCAAGGTGGACGAAAGCACAATATTTTTGATGAATTTTTTTTCGTTATCATAAAGTGCCGGCAGGATAAAATCCCATATTTTTTTTGCCATATACGGAAAGCATACAATTACATCCAGCACAAGCGCCGTTTTAAGCTGAATGAGAAAAACTTCCATCGGCGAAAAATAATTAAATGTTATATTCCCTTCCCCTGCAATTGTTTTTACAAGCAGGTTAAGGGCGTATGGAGCCAAATAAAGAGTAAACGGAATACCAACACAAAGAGAAATAATGCATTTCAGCAGGGTTTCCCTTAAGGCTTCCAGATGAGATATTAAGCTTTCTTCTTTATTATCGCTCATTTTATACGTCTTTAGGTTTGTATTCTTCCGGTTTTTCAGCAGAATCTTCTATTGCATCCTTTAAACCCTGTGCCTCGTCCTTCAATATATTTTTTGCTTTTTTATATTCGTAAGAGGCACGTCCCAATGCTCTTGCTATCTCTGGAATTCTTTTTCCTCCGAATAACAGCAAAATCGCTACCAGTATCAGTAATATTTCAGTAAAACCAAGTGACATTTTTTATCTCCTTATTTTCTATAATAATTTTTGTTCCTTAATCGGAAAAATTTCTATTGCTCCCGTTCTGCAAGCCTGTTTACAAGCCCCGCAGCCTATGCATTTTAATGCGTTCAAAACAGGCGGTTTGCCATTTTCTTTAATTATAGCATGCACGGGGCAGGCTTGAACACAGAGGCCGCACTGTGAGCATTTATCCTCATTTATCATTGCCATACCGATTCTTGTTTTCTGTTTCTCTTCAAGAGAAAGCTTTTTTATGGCTCCTGACGGGCAAACTTCTGAACATTTTCTGCAATCAAATTTGCAGGCGCCTTTTGTATAATCAATATGTACTGCTCCGTATTCTCTGTCGGCTTTTTGAATAATTTTTGCCGGACAGTTTTCAACACAAAGATTACAGTTCAAGCATTTGTTGAAAAATCTTTCTTTGTTCTCTGCCCCTGCGGGAAGAATAACGTCTTTTAATTTTTCGGTTACTTTGTCTTTAAGTTCTATACCTGCTTTTATCATTGCGCCGAATAGTGCAAAAGCTGTGCCCGCAATAAGTAATCTGCGTCTTTCTATATTGAATTTGACTTCTTTTTTCGGCGCAAATCCGTATTTTATTCCGCCTTTAGGGCAGACATCAAGGCATTTCAAACATTTTATGCATGTTTCGTTATCAACTGTTTTTTCTTTGGAATTTATGCAGCCTGAAGGGCAATTCCTTTCGCATTGCCCGCAGGAAACGCAGGAATCTTTTGTGATATAAATTTTTGCCAGTGATATTTTTGAAATTAAGCCCAACACAGTGCCGACAGGGCAAAGGTTTGTACAGAATATTCTGTTTTTAACAATAACCGTGGCAATAACAACTGCAAGAACTATAAGTCCTGCTGCTGATATTGAAAAAGCGGAGCCGAAAACCGTATAAGGATCTAAATACCTCACGGCAACAGCTGAACCTCCCAAAAATATTCCCCAGAGAATTGCCGAGATAAAATATTTCAAAGGAAAATTAATCTGTTTTGTATTTTTATTCTTTACAAATTTATTTTTTACCCAGCCTGCAATTTCCTGCAAAATGCCGAACGGACAAATAAGCGAGCAGTAAATTCTTCCGCATAGGAAAGTTATTCCGGCTATAATCAACAATAAAACTAATGCAATCAGCGAAAAATCGGTAATTACTCGCTGCAGCAAAGGCATAAACTGGATATCAAAAATTCGTACAGGATAAAATATTCCCAAAATACCTGCCGCTGCAATAACAAATATTATTAAGGCGGCTGCTAATCTTATTCTGTACAGCATTTTGTTGTTCATCGTTTACCCCCGGCCTGTTTAACTTCAGTATCAACTTTTTTCAGTAATGCGGGAATATCAAGCCCCTGAGGGCAATTTTTTGAACACAGGTGGCAATTAATACATTTGTCAGCTCTTTCATCTTCTTTAAGTGCATTATAATTTATTTCAAACATAAATCCCTGTCCGTTTGATTTATAAACATTGTATAATCCGAAAATTGCAGGAATATTAATCCCTCTGGGGCAGACTTCCATACAATATCTGCAGGCTGTACAATTTATTGCCCCTTGCGACTGGATAATTTTTGCAACTTCATGAGCGATTTGTTCTTCTTCCGGTGTAAATTCTCTGAAATTCGTAAATGTATCTATATTTTCTTTTAATTGCTGCAAATTACTCATTCCGCTAAGAATTGTAAATACACGCGGTTTGCTTGTTACCCAGCGTAATCCGAATGATGCCTGTGTATCATCGGGACATTCGGATTTTAATTTTTCAGCGGCTTTTTCCGGCAGGTTACAAAGCCCGCCGCCTCTCAAAGGTTCCATAACTATAACAGGAACTTTGGCTTCATCGGCTATTTCGTATAATTCTTTGCCGTTTATAACTTCCCAGTCAAGGTAGTTCAACTGAAGCTGACAGAAATCCCATTTGTGTTCTTTAATAACTTCTCTCAGCATATTGGGATCTCCGTGGAAAGAAAATCCGAGATGTTTGATAAGTCCGTCCTTTTTCAATTTTAAAAGTTCCCCGTACATGTCATTATCACGGTAATTGTTTATAGTATTTTTATTAATATTGTGAACCATGTAGTTATCAAAGTATTCAACCTGACATTTTTTTAATTGTTCTTTAAATATTTTGTGAACATCACTCGGTGAATTTACAAGATATGCAGGGTTTTTGTCTGTTAAAAAGAAGCTTTCACGAGGATATTGTTTGAGAACTTCTCCGATAGCATTTTCTGATTTACCGTCAACATACATGTAGGCAGTGTCAAAATAATTAGCCCCGTGTGCCATGGCATATTCTACCATTTTATCAAGTTCCACCATGTCAATTTTACCGTCGCGCATAGGAAGACGCATACACCCCAAGGCTATTAAAGGAATTTCAAGGTTGTCAAATTTTCTTTTTACAACTTCATTCTCTGCTTTTTTTATTTCTTTTTTCCCGCATCCGGAAAGCATTGCAGCTCCGCCAAGTGCAAGTGCAGAATTTATTATAAATTCTCTTCGTCTCATTATTTTTATTTCTCCTTAAAATTTCAGATTATTAATCCATGAGGTTATTTCATTGTCTTTAGCAGTATCTTCATAAGATGTGTAACCTGTCAGTACTTTTGCATTTGGTGCAAGTTTTTGCATATCAATGTAAGTTGAGGATGCTCCGCCTCCTCCGTGAGTACAGAAAGGCACAATAATTTTTCCTGAAAAATCGTTATTAGCGATAAATGTTTTAACCGGAGTTGCCATTGTATACCACCATACAGGGGTTCCAATGAAAATTATATCGTATCCGCTTACATCTCCGTTATCAATCAGTTCAGGTCGTACATCTTTTTGTTTTTCCTGCTGCGCAAGTGCTACGACTTCGTTATAATTATTAGAATATGGTTGTTTAGGAACTATTTCAAATAAATCTCCGTTTGTAAGATTTTGAATTTTTTTTGCAACTTTTTCTGTATTGCCTGAATAAGAATAGTAGGCTACCAAAACTTTTTTATCGTTCATATTTGTAATCTCCTTTCCCATACTAATATTGTTGAATGTAAAAAATCCAACAGCACATAATACTATTAGTCCGATTATGATAAATAATACTTTTTTCATAAATTTTACCCTGATTAATTTAAAGTTACATTAAAATTATAGAACTTGAGAGTAACTATCAGTCAAGTATTTTTATAAATCAATTTCCGATTCTTTAATAGGCGCACCTATAACACGTTCAAGTTCTGCTGCGTTAACATTGTAATTTAAAAGGTTTGAGTAATAATCAAGCTGTGCATTCAAATATGAATTTTCTGCATCCTTAAATTCTATTGCATCTCCAAGACCTACCTGATATCGTCTAAATGCCTGGTATTGGCGTTCTTTGGCCTGCTGCAGCGCGAGTTTTGAAACACCTAAGCTGTCGTGGGAATTTAAAAGATTTATGTATGCGCTTTTTACTTCAAGATAGACATTTTGACGCTGCTGTTCGTAGTCTGCAACAGCCTTTTTATAAGTTGCTGTTGCTTCATCAACCTGTTTTTTCAATAGCATTAAATTCAATGCGCTGTAATTTAGCTGAACCCCGAACTGATAACCGTAGTCGGCATCAATTTGTCTTCCGCCCTGATTGTAAGAACCAAACGCGCTGATATTAGGTGTAAACGCCCTTTTGGCACTTCTTACATTCATTTCTGCCGCATTTACCTGTTTTTTAGCGGAAAGGAGAGCAGGTCTTGAGGCCTCTGCAGTTTTTAAAAGGTCATTAAAATTTACGTCATATTTTTTTGTATTAAGCTTATCTTTTAATATAACATTTTCAAGTTCCGGAATACCTACAGAATTTGCAAGTTGTGCAGCGGCAAGTTCAAGAGTATTTTTTGCTTTAATAAGGTTTACTTTAGCATTTCCAAGGTTATATTCTGCTGTTGTTACATCAATTTTTGCTTTTCTTCCGATTTCATATTGTGCTTTTGCCTGTTTTAATTGAAGTTCAAAGTCTTTTACCGTATCTTCATACACTGTTTTTTGAATTTCTGCAAACACAAGATTGTAGTATGCAACTTTAACATTATAAATTACAAGTTCAATACTTGTTTCCGCATCGTATCTTGATGCTTCAAAAGATCTTTTGGCATAATCTGCAGTCGCTTTTGTTTTCCCGAAGTCGAAAAGAAGCATATCTGCAGAGATTTGGGGCATATAATACATATTATATTTTTGGTTCATATTTCTCATAAATGAACCTGACATTGTCATAAACATATCATTTCTTGAGTAATTTACTCCCGCACTCAGGGTAGGAAAGTAATTAGACCAGGCCTGACCTATTCTTGACTTATAAATTTCTGCGTTGCTTATTGCGGACATAATTGTCGGATTGTGTGTGATTGCAAGTTTGATACAGTCGCTTAAGGTCACTTCTCCGTTCATATCAGTGTATTCAATCTTACTGTTTATAACGGGAAATTTTGTTTCATACATTCCTTCCGCTTCTTTGGAAGATTCCTGTTTCGTTTTAGCGTTCTCTATATTTTGTTTTTTCTGGCGTTTTAAATTAATTTTTTTTGTTTTTTCAGGTTTGACAATATGAATTTTTTCATTTTTATCTTTTTTGGCGACTTTATTTAAAGGAACTTCGTCGGCAAATACGTAATTCCCAAAAGTAAGTATAATTGCATATATTAAAAACAGATTAATGAACTTTTTCATCTTCTACATACTCCAAATCTTTTTCGGTTATGTCCTGTTTAGGGAACTTATCTACAAATTCCTGAATGATTACGTAAAATGCCGGTGTTAAAACAGCACCTATTGTTGCCGCTGCTACCATTCCGCCGAATACCGTAGAACCTACCGATATTCGGGAATTAGCTCCTGCTCCTGATGCAAAAAGCATTGGAAGAACACCTATTACAAATGCTAATTCTGTCATCATAATTGCTCTGAAACGAAGTTTAGCAGCTTTTACTGCAGCTTCTTTTACCGGCAGTCCGTATTTTTCGTGTTCTTCTTTTGCAAATTCAACAATCAAAATCGATTGTTTTGCTGCAAGGCCTATTAGGGTTATCATGCCAACCTGAGAATAGATATCAAATGATTGGTTAATCATCATCTGGAATATAAGAGCTCCCAGAGCGGCAATCGGTGAAATCAAAAGTACTGCAATCGGAATTGTAAAGCTTTCGTACAGTGCGACAAGGAACAGGTAAACAAATACGAGAGCCATTGTAACTATAACTATTGTTTGACCAGAAGCTTCTCTTTCTTGTGCGGATGTCCCTGACCAATCAAATGTTATATCAGCTGGAAGGACTCTTTTTGCAACATTTTCCATTGCTTTCATTGCATCGCCGGAACTCTTTCCGGCAGCCTCCTGCCCCTGTATTTGAACAGATTTATACAGGTTGTATCTTGTAATAGATGCCGTACCGATTGTTTGTTTTAATTTAACAATAGAAAGTATTGGAACCATTACCCCATTTGTATTTTTTACATAAATACCTGACAAATCAGTAGCAGTGTTCCTGAAATCACTTTCAGCCTGCATTTGTACTTTAAATACTCTGTCATATTTGTTAAAGTCATTTATGTAGTATGTACCAAGCATAGAGGCCAGTGTTGAATAAAGTTCCTGCAAATCAACGCTTTGAGCCATTGCTTTTTCATAATCAATTTCCAATGTATACTGAGGTACATTTGCCTGGAAATTTGTATATACACTTGAAAGTGACTGGTCTTGATTAGCTGCTTGAATAAGCTTATTTGCCCAGCTTTCAAGTTCTTGAGGAGTGTATTCGCCTTGAGAAAGCATCTGAAATTCAAAACCGCCGAGCATACTCATACCGCTGATTGCAGGAGGTGAAAATACAACAATTGAGGCTTCTTTGGTATTTGAGGCAATTGCCCTTATTCTGCTTAATATAGCAGTATGTGACAAATCAGTCGGGCGTCCGCTTATTTTTCTTTTAATCCATTCAGCCGGCGAGATTTTTCTGTCTGCGTAGTCGTCAAGTGATATGATGGCAGTTGCTGTGTTTGTTGCTCCGTTACCACCAAACAGCATAAGTCTGTTTTCATCAACCCCGTCCAAATCTCTTATTTGGTTTACAAGACGCATACCTACATCTTCTGTTCTGGATAATGATGCTCCATCAGGTAATGTGATGCTTGCAAGTAATACGCCCTGATCTTCATCAGGGATAAAGCCTGTCGGTACAAGTTTGAAGCAAACAAGAGTTAAAGCAACAAGGCATAAATATAAAATAATTGTTTTCTTTTTGTCATGCACAAATAAATTTACATATTCAATGTAAAAATCTTCAGCTTTAGCAAAAAATTTGTTGAAGTCTTCAATTACGATAGCTGTTTTTCGTTTAATTCTTTCTATGACATGTTCAATATGGATTAAACATTCAGGTTTGTTTTGATTGTCGAATTTGTGTTCTTTTTTGCCGAGGAAGTGAGAACACATTGCAGGTGATAATGTAAGCGCACAAATTGCAGAAATTGCAATAGATACAGCAATACAAACAGCAAACTGTTTATACATAACTCCTGTCATTCCGCCCATAAATATAATAGGTACAAATACTGCCATCAAGACAAGTGCCATCGCAACAAGCGCTGAGCCTACTTCCTGCATTGTCAGCTGAGTTGCAATTACTGCAGATTTACCCTCTTCAAGGTGTCGTTTAACGTTTTCGATTACAACAATGGCATCATCTACAACAACTCCTACTGCAAGTACAAGTGCAAAAAGTGATAACAGGTTGATACTCATATTTAAGGCTTTTAATGCTATAAATGTGCCGACTAATGATACCGGAATTGTTACACATGGTACGAGAGTCGCCATTGCATCGCCTAAAAATAGGAAGATAATTATTACAACGATGATACCTGTTAAAATAATTGTAAACTCAACCTCTTTCATTGATTCGTGAATATAATCCGAATCATCTTTAATAATTTGAATTTCCAATCCGTTATCAAGTCTGGCGTTAATATCTTGAATCTTTGATTTAACAGCTTTTGACAGGTTTAAAATATTAGCATCCGATAACTGTGACACCATAATTAATGCAGCGGGTTTCCCATTTACTGTACCAAGGCTTGTATATGATGACGAACCTAGTTCGACCCGTGCGATATCTTTGAGTCTGACTTTACTTCCATCCATATTAGAACGGATTATAATATCTTCAAATTCTTTTACTTCTGAAAGTCTACCTTTTGACTTTAATGTCAATTGCAATGCCTGTTCATCATCTGTAGGGAGTGCACCCAAAGAACCTGCAGTAACCTGAGTATTCTGTGACACAACAGCATTTTTAACATCTGTTGTAGAGATATTTAATCCTGCCATTTTCTGTGGATCAAGCCAAATCCTCATAGAATAATCACCTGAACCGAATACATCAATATCCGCAACACCTTCAACACGTTTCAATTCATCTTTAATATAAATTGAACCGTAGTTTGTCATATCTAATTGTGTCCAGTTGCCTGATTTGGGAAAAATATTTAAAATGAGTGCCCCAGAACCTGAAGTTCTGCTTAATGCTGTAACCCCTGTTCTTTGAACTTCTTCCGGGAGCTGTGAAAGCACCTGCTGGATTCTGTTTTGAACATTCATAAGGTTGATGTTTCTGTCAGAACCGACTTTAAAATACATATTTAGCGAATATGAACCGTCATAAGAAGTTGATGACATATATGAAAGATCTTCAACCCCATTTAACTTGTTTTCAAGAACGGTTGCAATGGAAGATTCTATAACCTCTGCATTTGCACCGGTATATGAAGCGGATACTCTGACCTGGGGTGGGGTTACGTCAGGGTAGTTCTCTTGCTTTAATGTTGCCATTGATATTACACCCATAATCACTATACATATTGAGATTACAAGTGCAAATCTGGGTTTTCTTATAAAAAAGTACAGCTTGTCTTTATCAAAAATTTTCTTCATTATTTACCCGCATTTAAATTTTTAGTATATTCTTCATTGTTAATCGTTTTTAACTTCTGCCCTTCTGCGGCTATGTTTTGTATACCTGATACTACAACTGTATCATTGTAATCCAGTCCGCTTTCCACTATCCAGTTGTTGTTTATGCTATCAGAAACTTCAATATCCTTACGCACTGCTTTATTGTCTTTAACAGTCCATACATAATATCCGCTCATAGGATCCCCTTTTGTACAAGACTGCGGTACTGTCATATATTCAACCATTTTAGGTGCAATTAATTTTACTTTCATGTAATTGCCGGGAACAAGCCAGCCTTTGGAGTTGTCAAATACAGCTCGCATACTTATTGAGCCAGAATCTTTATCAATTTTGTTGTCTACAAAATCAATGGTTCCGGTTTTATCGTACCATTGTCCGCCTTCAAATTGAACCTGAACCTGTACATCTTTAAATTTATCGCTAGCTTTTAAAATATTTACGTAGTCGTCGCTTTTCAAACTAAATGCTACATAAACAGGGTTTGTACTGGATATATTAACCAAGGAACCTGATGTGGCGGTTACGTAGTTTCCTTCTGTTATATTAACTTTTCCGATACGCCCGTCTATTGGAGATCTTATATCTGTATAACTCAGATTCACTTTTGCAAGTTCATATTGCTGTCTTGCTGCATCCAAAAGAGCTTTGTTTTGGTTGCGGGTTGCAAGACTTTGATCAACATCTGAACGGCTTATCAAATCTTCTTTTATAAGAGCATTCGCTCTATTCAATTCTTGTTGTGCATTTTTTAATAACGCACTGTATTGATTAACGTTTGCGAGAGAATTATTTACTTCTATCTGGTATTCTCTTGGGTCTATTTTAAAAATGAGCTGGCCTTTTTTTACAAAATCTCCTTCTTTAAAATATTTTTTTATAAGAAATCCCGGAACTCTTGCAATAACATCAACAGAATATTTCGCTTCAACACGTCCTGTTTCTTCTGCTGTAATAAAAGAATTTTCTTTTTGGGGATGAT
Source organism: Candidatus Gastranaerophilales bacterium (assembly GCA_944322885.1). GTDB lineage: Bacteria > Cyanobacteriota > Vampirovibrionia > Gastranaerophilales > Gastranaerophilaceae > Stercorousia. Next base: position 84,704 of record CALUQH010000024.1, read on the forward strand.
CAACTACAACTTCTTTTGGTATTGCGTTTAATCTGCTTTGTATTATTCCGGCAATTTTTCCGCTTATTTTGTTATAAATAATAGGAATTATAATAACCAGTAAGATTAGTACTGCTACTTTTTTACGTGTGACTTTTATATGCATATCCCAGCTCCACTCTACTTAAAATAAATCCTTTAATTTTATAATAAATTATTAATAACTACCTGTCAATTTAGTTAAGAATTTTATTAAATATAAAAATAAACAGCAAAATATTTTTTTTTAGTTTTTTATATATGCGGGATTAAAATTTATGAAAATATACAATTATACATCAACAATACAGTTTCAAGGATTAATTTCTTTAAAAGACTATAAGGGGCCGCTTTTAAATCTTACAGAAGCGGACAAAATAAAAATATCAGCATTGAAGGAAAATATTGCTCAAATGGAATTTGAACTTAATCGTTTAAACAGTATTTACGGTAATAAACGATTAAGAACAGAAACTTTGGACTTTTATGCATCAAGGGTACATAAACTTACGTTACGTATTGATGAATTGCAAGAAATGATTCGTTCGATAAAAATTGACAGATTAAGTAAACAAAAAATATAAATTAAAAAATATATATTTACAACAAATTCAACTTTAATTTATCAATTCTTGTTTTTGCATTTTTTCTCAGGTTAAGAAAGTAGAATTGAAAGTCCTGCCCAGGAAAGGCACCATTACCGAATAGTTTCATTTCCTGTCTGCGTAATTGTCTTGATTGCAAATCAATATGATGAAGTTGTTCTTTTGCGTCAGTCATATCTTTCTGATAAATATTCAACTTTTGTTGCCGGATATATGCAACCTGGAGAAAGTGCAGAAGATGCAACAATAAGAGAAATTAAAGAAGAAATTGGTTTGGAGATTTATGACCTAAGATATGTTACATCACATTGGTTCAATTTAAAACAAATGCTTATGATTGGCTTTATTGCGAAAACGAACAAAAAATTTTTAAAATTATCGGAAGAAGTAGACTCTGCAGAATGGGTCCCAATTGAAAAAATCCCTGAAAAAATATATCCTGAACATCCTGACAATGTTGCATATGTTTTATATAGAGAATATTTAATGCAAAAAAAATAAATAAAAGGTGCAAGTGGGCATACCTGTCAAACGATAAATTGGATATTAATTGGATTCGGAATTTCCTTTGATTTTGGAAGTTTTTAGCCAAATTTAAAATATTCTTTGTAATCTTATATCCTGATAAAGTCCGTTTTCGTCCAGTTTGATTTTGGTATAATCAAACAACTTCCGACCGCTAATATTTAGTGTCGTTGGGCAAATATACCTATCCTATCTAAAAAATACTTCCTACCAAATCGGACTTTAAAATATAATCCGCAAAATTAAATAACCACCGTTAACACCGGTGGTTATTTAATTCGGGAACGACGAGGCTCGAACTCGCGACATCATGCGTGACAGGCATGCGCTCTAACCAAACTGAGCTACGCTCCCATATTCTTTTGTCAATGTCTTTCGACAAGGTTTATTATATAATGCTGAATTTTTTTTTGCAAGAGTTTTATTTAATTTTTTATATAAATATTTCTTGTAACAAAAAACAGCCCTAAATTTAGGGCTGTTTTTCTATTATGTTGTGTGTGTTAGTTATATAAAGGAGCCAATTTTGCGGATTGCTGCGGGATAACACCTTCTTCAATTGATTGATAAACTCTGTAGTCAATTACAGGGAAGCAGTTGTCAATGCTTTCAATCTGTTTTAAAGCGTTATCATCAATATTTCCGCTTTCAATCATGTCCGCAATTTTTTCAAATCTGTCAACATGTTCTCTGAATCTGTCCGTTGCATAATCTTTTGCCTGCCATGTCGTAATTAAGAACGGCCAGTCTGAACTTTGCAACAACAAATTCTCTCTTGCAAGCTGGTTTAAAGCTCTGTGGAGAAGTTTATCTTCCGGAATTTGCGGATATTTGTCTGCAATTGCATTAATTCTTTTTTCGCAGGCATGGATAATAGGCCACATCCATTCTGTTAAGTGGTTATTCCATACATAGAAGTGTCCGCCTTGTCCCCATGAACTTTCGGGAATTTGTATAGCTTCTTTGGGCGGATATTTATGAATATATTCACCTGCTGTCATTCTTTCAACTTCCGGAAGGTATGTCGCGAATTTTTTTATAACCTGTTTAATAAATTCAACACCTTCAAACCACCAGTGTCCGAAAAGTTCTGTGTCAAATGATACCATTACAAGGCCTTCTTTACCTGTAGCTTTTTTGTAATCGTTAAGCATGTGGTAAATTAGAGTTGTATAGTGATCAGAGTTTTCGTTAACTTTATTTAGTGCCAACACCGGATCATAAAGCATTTTGTCGCCAAGATCAGTTGTCGGAGAAGTTATTCTCCAATAATGCATTCCTGATTTGTCATCTTTTTTATGGAATTCTCTGAAGCATCCGTCTCCGGGGTAGCCGTCCGCTGCAGACCAAACCTGATAGCCTGCTCTGTCGTTTCTACCCATTACTGCAACCTGTGCATCAGGAAGCCAGTATGCTGAATATGTATCATATCCTGTCGCAGGACGTTCCGGCAAAGGTATGTATTCGATGTTTCCGTAAACACCAATTACACGTCTGTTACCTATAGAATTGCCGCCTTCAATTACGTGTGATTCCGTAAAGAAATATTCAATGCCGTTATTTTGAAGAGTAACTTCAATAGCCGGTCTCCAGTGCTTTTTACCATCTTTGCCGACATATTCGTAACCCTGTCTGTAAGCACATTCAGGAAGCCAGCAGCCGCAAGCTTTTTTACCAAATAACCTTTTGGTAGTATCTGAACCAACTTTAAATTGGGCATTGAGATTGCTGTCTGTAGCAAGTAGCGGAGAGAAACCATGGGTTGCTCCGGAAGTCGTAATTTCAATACAGCCTAAATCCTGATATTTTTTAAATTGAGCAATTAAATCCATTCCGTATTTATTAACAAAAGAATCTTTGATATGGGTAAACCAGTCAAAATAATACTTTGCAAGGTATTTCAAATGTTGAGAATGCGCGACTTTAGGATCAGGATATCTTTCCAGATCTTTAGAAACCTGAGCAATTCTTGAATCAAGATATTTTACAAATCCTTCCTGTAAATATCTGTCATTAAGCTGTTCTGCAAGGATCGGTGTAATACCTACAGTAAGCTTAGCTTTGATTCCTTCTTCATACAATTCTGAAATCGCATTCAATAAAGGAACATAAGTTTCCGCCATGCATTCATAAAGATTTTCTTCCCCGAAAGGCCACATACCGGCTTTTCTATAGTAAGGAAGGTGGCTGTGTAACATAAATACGAATTGTCCTACTGACATTTGTGCCTCCATATCTTATTTTAAACGAATTATTATATAACTATAATTCTTACTTATATATTATTTATACCACAAATGGGTAAAAAATATAATCCTTAAGAACTAATTCTTGTGTATACTGTTACATTTTTTAACAGTAAAAAATACACTTAATACTATAAATGTAACAGCTGATATAGAGAAGACAGATTGCGAATTTTTAACAAAGATTTCCGTTTATATTGCAAATTAATAATTTTTTATTTATTATATATTTGCTCACATCCTCAAACTGTCCGAAGTCATTAACCGGACTAAGAGTAAAGAAAGGCAAAAATAAAATGGCAAATATTAAATCTGCTAAAAAAAGAGTATTAACAGCTGAAAGAAACAGATTAAGAAATGTTGCTTTCAAAACATCTATTAAAACTGCTGTTAAGAAAGTATTAGAACTGGCTAAAGCTGACGATAAGGATGCTTTAAATTCAGCTATGTCACGAGCATATCAGTTATGCGACAAAGCTGTATCTAAGGGTATTTTACACAAAAATACAGCTGCCAGAAAAAAATCAAGATTGACTAAGGCTGTAAATAAATTACAGGTAAAATAGTTAATTTTTTGAATTTTTAGAAAAAGGTGCATCTTTTTTAGAATGGTGCACCTTTTTCTTTTAATATTAATAAATATTCATATAATATTTTAAAACCAGTTGCAGTATTTGTAAAAAAGTGGTAAAATAAATATATGGTTTCTGCAGCTCTTTTATTATTTATTATTGTATTGTTAATTTCTTATATTATTTTTGTTTCCTGCAAACATTTGATATATAAGCTTAACAAACGTGTACTTGCACGTAATATTGCCATTATTAAAAATGGCAAATATATGTCTGAGTTTGATAATTTATCGGAAGATGACATAAGAGAAAAAATCATTATTCCGTTTTTTCAGGTATTAGGCTATAATACTTATGACAGAAGGGAATTTCCGATATTTCAAAAACGTGCTCCGTTTTTGCCCGATTACATTACAAAAAAATGGGATAGCAGCAGACTTTGTAAGAGATCTTTGTATATAAAGTACGATAATTTTTCGGAAGAGTCCGTTGATTTAAAAAACAAAAAATATGATGATAACAAAATTCAGGGTGTAAATATTGATGAATTAATGAATAAACTCTATTTCTGGGGCGAATGCTATATTCTGACAAACGGATATTTATATTTATTTTTTGATAAACATTACAAAATCGGCAGTCATAAATTTAAATTCTGTTTTAACCTGAAAAACTTTACTAAATCTGATATAGAAAAACTTGCATATTATACCAAACAATATATGTTTCTTGATATTTCAGATGTTTATCGTGTATGATTTTTTAATGTGCTGAAATGTAATAACATGTTTGAAAATTCTTAAAATCCGGATATTGTCACACGGGCTAGTTTGTTTTGTTTATTTTATGAAAATGGCTTTGGATTAATATTATGTAAAGATAGTGGCAATTAATTATTTATTGAGTATAATTATCTTATTACAGGATTATTAAGGTAAGAAAGATAATTATGCAGGGTACTTTAGAAAAAAAATCTATTAAAAATATTGATTTTAATATAGACTTGGCGCAGAGTTTCGGAATTTATAAAAATAATTCTGAATTTGATTTATTAGATTACGCAAGCTCCGTAAATATTTCATGCGGTTTTCACGCGGGCGATCCTATGGCCATAAAACATGCTTTATTGAGAGCCAAAGAAAAAAATGTAGTGGTAGGCGCACACATCGGTTTTGATGATATTCAGGGTTTTGGTTACCGTGATATGGATTTGACGGATGATGAAATTGAAGCCTTAGTAGTGTATCAAGTAGGTGCTTTAATGTCATTTGCCAAAACTTTTAAAATGGAAATTGAACACGTAAGACCGCACGGTGCAATGTATAAACGTTGTGCAAGTGACTTTGCATTTGCCTGTGCTGTAGCAAGGGCTGTTCAAAAATGTTCTAAATGGCTTGTATATTACGGAGCAACAGGTGAAATTACGGAAAAAACCGGCGAGTTAATAAATATTCCTGTAGCACAGGAAGTTTGTCTGGAAAAAATGTATAATGTTGACGGAACTGTTAATTCTGTTGCAAAAGATAATGAAAATACGGAAGTAGAAATCCAGAGATTAAAACATTTGCTTGCAACATCGCAGGTTTCTAATATTGAGGGCGGAAAAACTATTGTAACGGCAGATACAATTCATTTTTCCAACAGACTTTCAAATTCATTGGAACTTATAAAGCAGGCGCATGATGTGATTACTCCGGTTCCTGTAAATTATAAAAATGCGTGTTTGTCCGGTTGGGTGGAGTAGATAATGAGTAATAAGGTGATGACTAATTTTAGAAAAAGTGTGAAAATGCCCGTCGAAGCAAGGTGGCTTATACCCGGGCTGCAGGTGAAAAGATGGTTTGCCCTGATATTTCTGGGGGCTGTTTTAATGACTCTGGGGGTCTTGATTTTATTTGATATTAAGCCTGTATTTTATACAATGGAGTTTATCCGCAGTATTGCGATGAAAGTTTCAACTGAATGGATTGCGTTTGCAATTGTTATGTTTGGCGCCGGCATATTTTTTAAAGGCTGGCAGAAAACGAATTTGTCTATGCTTGACGGCAGTGATAATGAAACTCTTCTTGAAAATTTGTACAGAAGAAGAAAACTTAACAGAGGACCGAAAATTGTTGCTGTTGGCGGTGGTACGGGCTTGTCAATGCTGTTAAAAGGAATTAAAAATATAACAAATAATATAACTGCAGTTGTTACCGTTGGTGATGACGGCGGGAGTTCCGGCAGATTAAGAGAAGAAATGGGGGTTCTACCCCCCGGTGATATCCGCAATTGTATTGCTGCGCTGGCTAATGATGAGGATTTGGTAACGAAATTATTTCAGTATCGTTTTAAATCCGGCGAAGGTTTGGAAGGTCACAGTTTCGGTAATTTATTTCTGACAGCACTATGTTCAATTACCGGTGACATGGTGCGTGCGGTGAAAGAATCATCTAATGTTCTTTCAATTCGTGGAAGGGTTCTTCCATCAACTCTTGATGATATGAAGCTTGTTGCGGAAATGGAAGACGGCAGAATTATCCATGGGGAATCTAATATTCCTGAGGCTCATGGAAAAATAAAGAGATTGTTCACTGATCCGCAAAATTGTAAGGCTCTTGATGATGTCATTACTGCAATAAGAGAGGCAGAACTTATTATTTTGGGGCCAGGCAGCTTGTTTACAAGTGTTATTCCGAATCTCCTGATTCCTGAAATTTCTCATGAAATAGCAAGATCCAAAGCTAAAAAAATCTATGTATGTAATATTATGACACAACCCGGTGAAACAGATGGTTTTAGTGTCAGTGATCACTTAAATGCATTAATCAGACATGCTGGCAGCAAAAAAATTGTTGATACTGTTCTCGTTAATGATTATATGCCGTCAAATTTAGCTAAAAAATATCAACTTTCGGGTTCTTATCCTGTCAAAATGGATTTTGATAATTTGAAAAAACTCGGTATAAAAGTATTTTCAAGAAAACTTATTGAGGATAATAAAGAAGGATACGTAAGGCACAGTTCTAATCGTGTAGCAAGGGCTATTTATTACTGGTTTAAAAAAGAGCATAAGCAGGAAAAATCTAATTTCTTTACTTCCCATAAAGATGCTGAAAAGCAAGGTTGCAATGTATAATGATTAAAAAAGTAACGGTTAAAACAATTCAAAAATATAAAGATAATAGTGAAAAATTTTCTGTTTTAACGGCGTACGATTATTCAACGGCAAAGTATCTGGATGAAGCGGGGATTGATATTGTCTTAATTGGAGACAGTCTTGCAATGGTTGCTCTGGGGTATGAAACAACACATTCCGTCGGGGTTGAAGAAATGTCAATATTTACAAAAGCTGTTGCTAAAGGGGTTGAAAGAGCAATGGTCGTTACGGACATGCCTTTTTTGAGCTATCATACAGATATCGCATCTGCTGTAAAAAATTGCGGACAAATGATAAAATCGGGTGCTGATGCTGTTAAAATAGAAGGTTTCAGCGATTATATTATGGGTGTAATAAGACGTCTTGTTGATACAGGAATTCCTGTAATGGGACATTTAGGTTTTACTCCCCAGTTTTTGCATACTCTTGGGGGATATAAAATTCAGGGAAAAACCCAAGAAGCTGCAGATGAAATTTTAAGGCAGGCAAAATCTCTTGAGCAGGCCGGTGTATTCTCTATTGTTTTAGAAATGGTTCCACAGGAAAGTGCAAGATATATTACCGAAAATTTAAATGTTCCTACAATTTCTTGCGGGGCAGGTAAGTATTGTGATGCTCAGGTGCTTGTTTCTGATGATGTATTTGGGAAATATTCCGATTTTAAACCGAAATTTGCAAGAAAATATGGAGATATGAAGTCATTAATTTATACTTGTGCAAAACAGTTTAATGACGATGTAAAATCTGGTAGATTCCCATCTGAAGAGGAAGTTTTTTAGGAATTCCCATCTATTATTATTTTTTCTAAATCAACAAATTTTTTCCCGTGGAGTTTTGGACTTGTTGCATTGTAATCAGGTGAGGATTCAATATTTTTTATTGTACGTTCCATATCTACAGCGTCAACAAGATAACTTGAGGGGTAATCTTTAGCTTTTGTAAAACCTAATTCTCTGCAGAATGTTCTCATTGACTTTTTCATTTCTTTGAGCGGTATTATCAATGAAAAGTCTTTCAATTTATGTACTTCGTCCAGCATTGTATGCAGAAGACTTTTTCTTGTAATTTTGTCTTTGTTCCATACTGCCATTCCGTTAATTTTAATATCGCCATTGTCTTCGGCTTTAAGAATTCCTGTTATATATTTATTATTTTCAACGCTTATTAAAACTTTAGGTGTGTAATCTCCTTTTTTTATGTGTGCGGCTTTTTTCAATGCGTTCAACACTACCTGTTCAGTGGTTTCCTCCCCTATTTTCATTGTGCTTCTGGGAATTCCGTTATTTTCAATCAAGTCAACCATTCTTGTTATGAATCTTTTATCTCTGCCGTCAAGGCTGTAGATATCAATTTTTTTATCCGGAAGAGTCACGGTTTTGAGTTTTATACCGTTAAAATTTGTTTTGCTGTCAATTCTGTTAATCTGCATTGTTTCTCCTTTTTAATATATAAGGTTTTAAAATTTCAACAAATTTTTTTTTGCTATTTAATTTTTATGTTAAAATATAGTTTAAGAAGTGAGGCTTGGAATTATGTTAATACATACAATTGATGAAGTTCGAGAAAAAGTAAAGGAATGGAAAAAACAAGGATTTACGGTAGGTCTGGTGCCTACAATGGGCGCATTGCATAACGGGCATTTAAGTCTAATAAAAAAAAGCGTTGAAAAATGTGATAAAACTGTAGTTTCCGTTTTTGTAAATCCTATTCAGTTTTGTCCGGGAGAAGATTTGGAAAAATATCCGAGAACTCTTGATGCGGATGAAAAGCTTTGCAATGATGCGGGTGTTGACATTATTTTTGCTCCTTCTCCAAAAGAAATGTACGGTGATGGGCATATTTTATCCAATGATTTTTTGACTTACGTTATTCCTCCGTTTTTTTATGTTAATAAACTGTGCGGGAAATCAAGAGTCGGGCACTTTGATGGGGTGTGTACGGTTGTAAATAAACTGTTCAATATTGTTCAACCTGATTTTGCTTTTTTTGGAGAAAAAGACAGGCAGCAATTAATCATTTTGAAGAAAATGGTTAAGGATTTAAATATTCCTGTACGGATTATCCCATGTCCCATAGTCAGAGAAGAAAACGGACTTGCATTATCTTCAAGAAATAAGTATCTGTCGGATGAGGATAAACAGCATGCTCTTGCATTAAGTAAAATTTTATTTAATATAAAGGCTTGTTATAATAATGGTATTAAAGATGTTTCGGAACTTAGCGAAACCGCATATTCATATTTAAATAATCATCATTCTCTTGAATATCTTGAATTCAGGGATGCTGATGATTTGGAAGAAAAAAAGACGGCTGATGACAATACCATTGTATTTATAGCTTTGAAAATCGGAAATGTAAGGTTAATTGATAATATCGCTTTAAGATGAGGTTTGTATGATAAAATTTTATGAATCAATTTCAAAATTTCTGCAATTTTTAATAAATGTATTATTTGTTTTGCAGATTGTTCTGATGATTCTTGTATTTTTGACCGCATCATACTGGTTTTTTGATTTGATAAATTCCGATATTTTTAGTTTTGCACAGCCAATTGCTGATTCCATAACCGATTTTGTAAGAATTTTTTATGACAGAGAAGTTCAGGTAGGCGGAGTATATATTGACGGAACGCTTCTTTTATTTGATTTAATTTCACTCGTTTTTGTGTATTTGGTTTCTAAAGTAAAGTATTACATATATAGAGCTATCGACTCAGTAAATATCCAAATAAAACAAGTTAAATCAAAAATGGAAGAACAATTTAATAAAGAATTGCAAAAAGAAGTTGAAATGAATATAAAAAAAGCTAATAATGTTGCGGTTCTTGTTCGTTTTACAGCAAAAAATCTTATGGTAGATGCAGCCTGGGGCGGGAATCCTGATGACGGGGTGCAGGAAACTGAGGATGAAGCATTCAAACTATTTTATGCGTCTCTAAAGAATTTGCCGGGATGCAAGTTTGCAAAAACAGATGATAAGATGCTTATTATTTTAAATGATTTTAACAAAGTTGATAATTTACTTTCTTATATAGAAATATCTATTAATCGTATTACTGCTGATATGAGAAAGAAAAAATGGCTTGTATACGGGAATATTGCAGTAGATGTCTATGACAATACCGCCAATTTTAAAAAAGATGTTTATCCTGTTTTGGAACGTTTGCTATCAATAAAACATAAAAATGAGCCGCTTTGTCTCGGAAATTTTTCAATACGCTATAAACTCCAGCCTAATCCTGCATTTAACCTGTTTATGAAGGGACGGTATAATTTAGGACAGGAATACGAAGTATGGGTTTTAGTTAAGAAAAATTAACCTGCTCTTGATTTTTAATTTGTTTTCATATAATATAAATTTATAACCGCAGACAGTTAGCGGGGGTGGGGCGGAATAAACAAGCCTCGGGACTTTAAAAAGTTTTTTATCCCCCTTAATAAACCAGCTAACCGAGGTGAAACAGTCGAAATATAATAAATTGATTTGTTAACCTGTTAGATTTTGCGGTCTGAATATTAAAGAAGCAAAATCTTTTTTAGTATTCGGGTAACAAAAAAAGGTCGATAAATGTCTTTTTTAAGACGAATGAATACTGGCAAAGGAGCTAAACATGGCAACAAAAGCTTTTAAATCTGAAAAAATAGATGCTATAAAAGCAAAAGCAGAAAAAGCCCAGGTAGCTATTTTAACAGAGTATAAAGGTTATACTGTAGAAGAAATTACCAATTTGAGAAGAAGCCTCCAAAAAGACGGCGGCGATTATATGGTAACTAAAAATACTCTTGCTAAAATTGCTTTAAAGGGTACTGATTTTGAAGTTCTTACTGATTCTTTAACAGGACCTGTCGCTATTGCGTTTGGTTTTGAAGATCAAGTAAGTCCTGCAAAAGCAGTTGCAAAATTTATTAAAGACACCAAAAAAGGTGCTATTTTAGGCGGTGCTTTAGACGGTAAATTGTTAACGGCTAAAGAAGCAGAAGCATTATCAAAAATGCCTTCAAAAGAAGAACTTATTGCAAAAATTCTCGGTTCTATCAACTCACCTGCTTCTGGCATCGTTGGATCTATCAATGCAGTTATGTCACAGCTTACAAGAACTATGGCTGCTGTTAGAGATCAGAAAACCGCATAAGTTTTTTAATGTATTAAACTAAAACAATTTAAAAGGAGAAAAATAATGAGTAACGTAGAAACTATTTTAGAATCAATCGAAAAATTGACTTTATTGGAAGCAGCTGAATTAGTAAAAGCTATGGAAGAAAAATTCGGCGTATCTGCAGCAGCTCCTGTAGCAGTTGCAGCAGCAGCTCCTGCAGCAGCAGGTGAAGCAGCAGCTGATGAAGCTTCTGAAGTATCTGTAATCTTGGCATCAGCTGGTGCTAACAAAATCGCTGTATTGAAAGAAGTTAGAACTATCACCGGTCTTGGCTTGAAAGAAGCTAAAGATTTAGTAGACGGTGCACCGAAACCTATTAAAGAAGGTGTTAAAAAAGAAGATGCTGAAGCTATTAAAAAACAGCTTGAAGCAGCTGGCGCTACTGTTGAAATCAAGTAGTAACAGGTTAATTCCTAAAAATAAAAAACCTCTCTGCCTGAGAGGTTTTTTATTTTATACAAATCTTTTTGTATTCGCAAAAATCACATTGAGCTGTATATTCGGCTTCTTCCGGAAATTGAGCATTTGTGATTTTATCACAAATTTCAATCAACATTTTTTCATATTCCTGTTCTTTTTCCAAAGAAAAATCTATTAAGACATTTTGGTTATTTTTTAAATCAATGTATACAAATTTAATATTGTATGCGTCACCCTGCACTTGTTTCAGGGGCTGATTTTTTAGTAATTTTGATGTGCACAGCAGATAAACCATAGTTTGATAATCGTATTCGGGATTTTTAGGAGTTGAGCCGGTTTTGTAATCAAGAATATAATAATTTTTTTCATCTTTCATCAGGGCGTCTAATCTTCCGCCAATCCAGTAATCTCCGATTTTGCAGGAAAGGTTATATTCTGAGTTTATGTAATTTTTTTGAAAAAATTCGTTTTGTTTAAGATGCTCCCAGGTCAGTTTTTCTTCACAATTCAAAGCTTTTTCCATTTTGGTTATATCATCTCCGCGAAGATAATAGTTTGCGAGTGCGTGAACCTTTTTCCCTTTTTCAAAAAGACTGATTTTTTGCGGCATTGAAATCTTTTGTATATATTTAAAATAGTATTTTTTAGGACAGGTTTTAAAGGTTTTGAGCATATTGGGAGAAAAGCTATTCATCATATACCTCCGTACAATCCAGAATTTCCGAAAAAATCAAGTTCGGTTCTTGTTCAATAATCTTTTCAAATGATTTAACCTTGCGGCTTGTTGTAAAATAAAGATGTTTTTTGGCTCTTGTGATTGCGACATAAAGCAGCCTTAAATTCTCTGACACAAGCTCCTGTTTCATGTCAAATTCTGTTTTAGGTTTGTAATCTGTATTTAGCCGCTTAAGATTTTCCATAAAATCAGAAGATTTGAGTTTAATTTGTTCAAAATCAATAGTTAAATTTTTTTCGGACATTTCGGGAATAAATACATAATCAAACTCATCTCCTTTAGATTTATGCATTGTCATAACCTGAACTTTTCCGGCAATATATTCTTTGCTGCTTTCTTCTTCTTCGGAGAAAAATTTAAATCCGCTGAGAGAAGGCTTTTTCGCCAATTCTCCCAAACGCTCGACAAGTATCGGGAATTCTTTATAGTTTATGCTCAATCTTTTTATAAGAGTTGAAATAAGGTATACATTAGATTTTTCTATTTCTGATGAAAAATAGTGCAGTCCTATTTTTATTGCAAGTTCATCCGGCGTGAGATGCGGGAATGACAGCCAGTAGGTTAAATCCCAATAGAACTGTGTAAGATAAGGATTTTCGATATCATCGCAGTTTGTTTGTATAAACGGGTTTTCAAACTCCCTTATTTCAAGTCCGAGCCGCTGCTTATAAAAACCCATTTCTGCAAGGATTTCATAGTTATCTGCAATAATATTGTTATCAAAAGGATGAATAATCATTTGCATAATTGCAAAGATTGTTTTAAAGATTGATTTCTGTTCAAGGGATTCGCTTCTTGTAATAGTTTTTAATCCGCTGTTATTAATAAAGTTCATCCACTGGGCAACCTGATAATTATTTCTTAAAAGTATTCCGATTGTACATTTTTCATCTTTGGAAAGAGCTGATTTAATCTCTTTTAATATGTAGTTTCTTTCTTCGAGCGGCTTTTCAAAGATTATAGAATGCAGAGCATTTTCGGATAAAGGATTTTTTCCCTCAACAGGATGCATAAATATTTTGTAAAATGCATTTTTAGTTTCCTGCCGTTGTTCTGCCCATTTTACAAGATTATTAGCAAGAGTCCAAACATCTTTTGTACAGCGTTGGGAGCAATCCATACTTACGTCGGTGCTTTCTTGTATAAATTTTCTGAACCCTTCCACATCGGCGTTTGAAAAAGTTGTTGTAATCGCCTGATTTATATCCCCGCAGCGAATTAAATTTTTGTGTTTTCCGCTTAAGAGATTGATTAACCGTTGTTGAATAGATGAGGAATCCTGAGCTTCATCCTCAATAATATAATGACAGATATCCTGATAATATTCTCGGATATCGGCATTTTCTTCCAGCAGTTTAACTGATGATGTAAGCATATCATCGTAATCTATCAAATTTGATTCTCTTAAAACTCTTTGGTATTCATCGAAAAATGTTTGAAATTTTTGAATTTTATTGTCTGTCGGATTGTTAAATTGTCCGTTCCCGATTTTAAATACGGAAATTCCTCTGTCAAATTCATCCGTTTCAGATTTTTTTAATTTGAGTTTGGTTGAAATTTCTCTTATTATTCTTGTTCTTTGCGTGTCATCGCATATTTCAAAATCTGATGACAGCCCTAATCTTTCATAATTGCCGTTTTCTTTTAAAATTCTCAAAGCAAGCCCGTGTATTGTGCTGATATTAGGAATTTGTGATGAGTTTTGCCTGATATTTTTAATTCTGTCGCGGAAATTTCTTGCGGCGGATTCCATATAAGTCATAACAAATATATTTTCAGGATTTATCCCTTTATCAAGAAGTTTTAGAATAAGAGCAAGTAATATTGTTGTTTTTCCGGCACCCGGAACAGCTGAAATTGCCATCTGCCCGTGTTCATATTCAAGTACTGGCTTTTGATCATCACGCGGAATAATTTTGAAAGCTCCTGCGTCATTGCGGACTTGTTCCTTAATCTCTTCGACTTTTATATATTCTTCAATTCCTCCGAAGTTTTCAATTCCGTTTCCGTCAAACAGGCTTGAATAAGTGTAAACATGTTCTGATGCGCAAAGGGTAAGTTTTCTTAAAATCCTTGCTGTTTTATCTTTGGAAAGCTGGATATTATCATCAATTGTGTATTCATCTTTTGCCCATCCGCGCTGAAACACCCATGCATTATATAAAGGTCCGGTGTCGCTTTTAATCCATTCGTCGCTTGAGATATCCAACCAGAATTGATATTTGGTTTTAATTTGATTATCAATGATTTTTTGCGGAGTTGAAATTACAATATCATTGTCCGAAATTTCAAGGGTTGAATACGGATTTTCCGCAATAATTGAATTTTCAATCTGGGTTATAATATCTTCCTGTCTGTTTTCAAATTCTTTCCCGAGTACATTTTCAAAATCCTGAAGCTGTTTTATAAAAAAGTTAAACTTATTCATTTCAACAGAATTTACATAATAAAATCTGGCAAGCTCATTGTAAATATCATATACTTTTTCTGATAACTTAGATTTGCTTGATTTTAATACTTCAATCAGATCTTTAAATTTTTTGTATCTGCCTGTGTATTCCTCTAAATTAAATTCAAACGGGATTAATTCGTTATTCTGCTCAAAGTTTTCCAAAATGTCTTTACAGTATTTAACCGGAATTCCCAAAAATTCTGAAAGGACAACTCTGAGTTCAAACTCTGTAACTTTAAACCCGCTGTTAATTTTTAATATTGTTAAAACAGATTTTACAAGCCTGTTTTGTATAAGCTTTTCACTGCCGGAGAGAAAAAGTAAATTCGGACGCAGGTTTTCATTCAAAGAGAATTTGAGCATGTCATCTACAACAGGTGTAATTATAGAAATGTCAGACGGCTTTATATTCTTTTCCAGGAGTTCATTGATTTTGCAGACGGCAGTTTCTATCATGGATGCTCTCTTTGATGGCGACTGAATAGAAAAATTTTGTAAAGTGCCGGTTTCCACTCCGGTAATATTAGAAAATAAAGTTTCTGCGTCAATGGAAAGTTTATTTGTTGATTGAATTTTTTCTGCTTTTTGTTTAAATAATTCCTCAAATTTCCACACTGCAGTTTTGTCTGCACTTAAATACCCTGCCCTGCTTGCTCCTTTTTCGTCAAATCCGATAAACACATTTTTTAACTGCGGAGCTAAGTGTGAAATAAAATCAAAACATACAGGAGTGATTTCATCACCGTCATCCAATATAAGATATTTTATTTTTTTGAAGTAGTTTGTGTTTTTATAAATATAATTAAAAACAAGAGTTTGTCTGAGGTAATCGAAATCTCTAAGAGCGAGAGTGTCAGCAAGCAGTTTTTTTAATGTTTTTTTTGCATCATCCGCAAAACTTTCACCTAAAACGCGTGAGCGCCATTCAACTTCTTCATCGGATAAATTGTTTTGTACAATTAGAGAATATCTTCTAAACAGCTGATGTAAAAGTGATTTTTTTGAATTGTAGCCTTTAAAAGGAATTTCTTTCAAAATATCTTTTAAAAGAAATTGCGATACTTCTAAACCTGTCATATTAGGAAGGATTGACGGCTTGTTAAAAGGATTAATATTCTCAACAAAAGCCCAGTTATCGTTAATTGTGTTATAAACAAGAGAAAAGAATGAATGTACGTTTAATTTCTCTATAGAATCAATTTTTAATAATTCTAAAGTTTTGTTTATGAAGTTTTGTTTAAGGTTTGAATTTTGAACAAGAACCAAAATTTCAGAAGAACTTATGCCGGTATTTAAAAGATTTGCATAGCTTTTTATCAGAAAATCAGTCTTATTAGTGGATAAATCACCCGAAATTAACATTCATACTCCTTACAAAAATAATTGTATCATGAACAATAAAAAAATTATTTTGTCCTCATCCTAACGAACTATTGCATTTTTTTTTACATTCTACTATTATATAAGCATAAACGGAGATGTAAGATATACAAGTAAATGCATGGAGGTTAGTATGCAAGAATTACAAGAACAAATCGGACAATCAGCAGGTCAAATCTACAACTATTTGAACAATAACGGAGAATCTTCATTCTCTAAAATGAAAAAAGAATTAGACCTTAAAGGAAACTTCGCAGATTTAGGTCTTGGCTGGTTGGCTAGAGAAGACAAAGTTGAAATTTCTAAAAAAGGAACTTCAGTAAGTGTAAGACTTAAATAGTAATTAATTTTACGTAAACAAGACATTTTAAAAAAGCTCCCATTTCGGGAGCTTTTTTAATGTATATAAAAATAAAAAGAGCTTCTAATAAATCAGAAGCTTTTAAAATTTTAGTGATTTCTCGTGTAAAAGGTTAGTAGGTAGAAAGTGTAGTAGGTAGTGTGAAAATTTATTAATTATTGCTTTTGCAATTTATTTATCTCTTATATATTAATAAAGTATTTCTAGAGTATATAATTGCGTTATATTTGATATATTTTAACAAAACTTTACATAATAAATATTATTAGAAGTTAATAAGTCGTTAAGACGATAAGACGTAAAGTCATAACGGTGCGCTAAAGCGCACGTAAAATATAATAATCTGCACTTAATGAAACATCGTCAAAGCGGATGCTGTTTGAG
>CALUQH010000025.1 GCA_944322885.1 Candidatus Gastranaerophilales bacterium
AGTCGTTCTTTGTTGGTTAATCTGCTGACCTTCATATTCGGTATTTGTCTTTCTAGCAGTCAGACCTAAGAATCTGGCCTGCGAAGCTGCCATACCCATGACATGTTCCCTTTCGTTTTGTTTCCTTGACATGCATGTCGGCAGTTTTTTATAAAATCTTTAATTTTTTAATTCTTTTTGTTAATATTTTGTAACATATTGGTTAAAACACAAATATATATTTAAAGAATCTTGTGTGATTTTGTTAACAATTGTGCTTCAACTCTTTCCTTAATAGCTCCTATAGGTTCGTAGTAGGGTGAAACTGTCATAATTTTAGCCGCTATATCCGGATAATAATAAATGAATTTCAATTCACTTGAAGTTAAAGGTTTTTGCGTATGAACATTTGCATATCTTGCAAGTTCAAGGATGTTTCTGGCTTCATGTTCATCTTTAAATTCTATTTCAAGGTTGTTATAAACATTTCTAAAACCTTTAATACCGCCATATTCACCTGTTGTAATCATTCTTCCTGTTTCAATAATTTCAGGTTCGCCTCTTCCGAGTTCTTCATAATCGTATAGTTCATAGTTTCTTCTATCTTTTAGAGCGCCGTCTGCATGTATGCCGGATTCATGTGCAAAAGCATTGTTTCCTACAGCAGGCTGATTTATTGGTATTGGAACACCGAATGCGTATGACGTATATTTCGCAAGATGCCATATTTTGCTTAAATCTATGTTTGGGTCTATTTCGTATTTGTTTTTAAAACCAGCAGATTTTAAAACAGCAAGAAGACAGGAAGCCAGATCTGCATTTCCCGCACGTTCACCCATTCCGTTTATGGCTGTATTAATATAGGCATCAACTCCGGCGTCAATTGCAGCTTTTGCCCCCATAACCGAACAGGCCGCAGCCATCCCGAGATCATTGTGAAAATGAAGCTCTACCGGCATTTGTATTGCTTTTGCAATTTTGTATATTCTGTCATAAGTAGTCTGCGGGTCTTCGTAGCCGAGTGTATCACAGTATCTAAATCGTTTTGCACCGCATCTTTTTGTTTCATTTCCATATTTTATTAAAAATTCTAAATCACTTCTTGACGCGTCCTCAGCATTAACACCTATGATTTCTGCTCCGTGTGAAACAGCGCATTCAACGGCTTCACAGGTCATGTGTATAATATCCTGCGGAGTTTTTTTGCCCATGTATTTTCCGTTAATCATTTGTTCCGATGTTGATTGAGAAAGATTAAGATTTTTCAGCATAGGAACATTTTTAAAAGAGAGTTCAACATCTTCGGCAATTCCTCTCATCCAGCCTGACAACTTTGTTGTTGCGATAACCCCTCTTTCAACAAGTTCCAGATTCCCGTTAAGATAGTTTATTTCATGCTTTGTTGTCGGAAATCCGAATTCCGATTGAGTAATCCCCATATCATCAAGCATTATATTAATAATCGTTTTCTCAAGTTTTGCAAGCCCTAATCTTGAAGTTTGAACCCCGTCCCTATTTGTGACATCCACAAAATAAATTTTATTTTTACTCATTAAAACCCTCTAAAATCTACTACACCTATATGTTTATTATCATAAATAACTTGCATTTTTAAGCTATATTATTTACAATGTTTAGTATGGAACCTTTTTTTAGTTCTGTCAAGATTTTTATAAATATTATTTTATTATGAATAACACTAAACAACTTGAAAAGAAAATAAATAAAGAATATAAAACAGGAAATGTTAAAAATGCAATAGAGCTTTGTCAAATTGGTCTGCAGGATGACCCGACGAATGCTGATTTGCATGTGCGTTTGGGAGATTTATATTTGGCATGGCATTTAGATATTTATAATTCCTGTCAGTATATTGACGAGGCTATTACTGAATACCAGCGTGCTTTAGAAACTTATATTGATTCAGCGGAAATTTATTTTAAAATAGGACAGGCTCATTATTTTAAAGGCGATCTGGATAAGGCTGTAAACTATCTTGATATGGCTATTGAGAAGGATTCAAAACTCGGAAAAGCTTATTATCTGTTAGCGGAAACTTACACTAAAAAAGCAAGATTTTTGGAAGCTTCCTTAAATGCTAAAAAAGCAATTAAGGCTATGCCGTTCTCAAACTCATGTGCGCATTTTTTGCTTTCAAATCTTTATAATGTTTCCTCTGCTAGAAGTTTAAAAAATTATTTACTTTCAAAGTTTGAATTTTTACTTTCTTTGTTTACTCTTCCATTTGATAAAATAGCGCTCGGAAATGTTGCAAAGACCTTATCATATCTGAAATTTTTTCCGATTCTGGTAAAGGGTGCTTACCTTGTTCAATTTAATAAAATGAATGAGGCTTTGGAAGTATATACTGAGGCTATTGAAAAAGCTCCCGGATTTACTCCGTTATATTGTTTAACCGGAGATATATACAGGGCTCTGGGGCAATTTGATGATGCTATTACTGAATATAAAATGGCAATATGGCTTGACAGTTTAAATATACCGGCTTATAAACACCTTTGTCAGGCTTATGAAGAACAGGGGGATTATGACAGTGCCGTTGATATTTATGAAAAATTAATTCAAATAATGCCTAACATGCCAGATGTACATTCAAATTTAGCTAATATTTTGTATGTTAAAGGTGATATTGACAATGCAATTTCTCATTTTCAGACGGCTGTAACGTTAAATCCGAAAAAACAATGGACAAGCATTATAAATCAGACTCTTGGATTTGTTTTTCAGGAATCAAAACAGGATTTAAATGCGGCTATCAGTTCTTATCAGAGTGCATATTTGTTGACACCTAAAGATATTGATATTTATGTAAATTTAGGCAGTGCTTTTTATGATAAAGAGGATATTGAAAACGCCTTGCAAGTGTATAGAAATGCACTGGATTTAGATCCCCAGAATGCTAAAATTCATTGTAATTTAGGATTTCTATACTGGGGGAAAGGCGATATCGATGAAGCAATAAAAGAATATGAACTTGCTATAGAATTTGATAAAAGTTACGATATTGCATATAACAATTTAGGTGTAATTTATCTTGACGATTTGGGACGTGTAAAGCATGCTATTGATTTATTTAAAAAGTCTGTGGAGTGTAATCCTAATTATGCTCTGGCTCATTTTAATCTTGCCCGTGCAATAGCAATTACGGGTGACAAAATTGAGGCTGCAAAGCTGTACCAGATAGCTCAGGATATAAATAAAATAACAAACGAAATTGATCCTCAGGATATTCTAGATAAAATTAATGATTTGTTCAATTAAAGAAAATAAAATAGGTTAGTTTTATGTCGTTTACAAAAGTTGGTCGCAGATATTCTCTATCATTTGGCAATATAAATATTTCATATTGCTTGAAAGGAATAAAGGATAAATATATTACTCTTGGAGTAAATTGTTTCCCGCGGACAAAGCTTACAAAATTCGGAATTAAGGCAAAAAAGGCTGATGGGGAGCTGAGTTACCCGTTTGATTTATGTGCAATTCCATTAGAATCAGTTGCTCAAATTTTAAAAAATGATTTTAGTGATTATTTTGATGATTTGTATTTTGATACTGGTCTGAATATATGGATTAATAAAAAATATTCTATAAAATATTACCATGACAAAGATATAGATATTGAAAAATTTATGAAACGTTATAAACAAAGAATTGAAAATTTTAGGGTTAAAACTTCTTTAATAGAAAATCCCGTTTTTATATCTGCTGTTTTTAACGAAAAATATAATCCAGAGTTGTATTTGGATATTTATTCATCTCTTCAAGGATATTCTAAGGGTAACATTGTTTATCTTATTGCCAATATAACCAATGAGGTAAAAAATAATTACGTAATAACTGATGGTAATATTTATTATAAAGAAATTTTAGCTCCGTGTTCAAATTATATGGAAATTTGGACGGATACTTTGCTTGATAAAAAATTAGATAATATTTATAGTTTTTATAATCAATATATAAAGTTTGTGAAAAATAAATGTTAGAGCTTTAACTTATTTATCAATGCCACGCCAAGTTTATTTATAAATTTTGTTCCCAACTTGTACCTGTTTAACATACATGTCTTCACATGCACCGTAGCCGCGGCTTGTTGAATCAATATCATGACGGCTCATACTTGTAAGTGCCACTGTTTCACTTTTATCTGTATAAATGTCTACTAGATAGCCGTCTAATTTTACGATATCATTCTTTTTTATACTTAAAAGACCGCCCATAACGTTCGGGTTAGCAGGGATAAGATGTGTGTGCGAGATGTGTGAGCTTACATAGTCCAAGCTCCAGGGCATTTTATCATAGGGTGGTTTTGAACGCCATGAGAGTCTTCTGCTTGAACCTAATGTTTTTGTAGATTTAAATTTCCAATGCCTGTGTAGTTTTTTGTTATCTTTAGCGAGATCTCCCCAAACAATGCCTATATCCATAAGGCAAATGTCATCAAATTTACTTCTCATTACATCTCTAAACCAAAAATTCGTATTTTTAGCCACAACAAGACCGGATATAGAATATTCAGCCTGAAGTTTCAGTGCATAAATATTTTTTTCTCCATAAGCTCTGACAAATTTCTCTTGTTTTAGATTTGTTTGTACCGGTTCATTGTCCGTATTTATTGCTTTGTCGGTTGTACCTGATATTTTAGGAAATGAATATCTTATTCTGAATGCAATATCACCCAGTAATGAGTTAATTACAAGCAGAACTAATGCTATAAAGCATAACCTGCAAAACCAATTCCAAACTTTATCAAAATCCATTAAAATATCCTTAATTAATTTTATACAAGAGTTTTTTCATCCTCAATTACTTTAGTCGGAAGTATAAAACCAAAAGTTGACCCTTTACCCGGTTCGGAATGTACAAACACTTTTCCGTTATGATATTTTTCGATAGTTTGTTTTACCAGATGAAGGCCAAGACCCGTTCCTTTTATTGTATGAATATTATTTTCAACCCTGTAAAATCTGTCAAAAATCTTTTTTTGATGCTCCGGTGCAATCCCGCATCCCTGATCAGAAACTGTCAATTCAACTTCATCATTGATACTTCTCAAGGTGACATGAATTTCTCCGTTGTCGGGAGAGTATTTTATCGCATTTGACAGCAGGTTTGTGAGTGCTCTTTCAATACCGTCAAAATTAAAGAAAAAGTCTTGTATTCCGTCTTGTTTATCGACTGTAATATGCAAATTATGTTCTTTTGTCAGAGGCTGTACCTGATTTACGCAGGCATCAACAACTTCATATATGTTGTTTAAAGACTTTTCCATTTGAGCATTGGCTTCCATTCTTGAAAAATCAAGAATATCATTAACCATTCTGTTTAATCTTATTATTTCCTGATTAATTGTTCCGATAAATTCTTTTTGGGTTTCGTAATCAAATTCATTACCGTAATTGTATAAAGTATCAATGTAGCTTCTTAATACCGTGACAGGGGTTCTTAATTCATGTGAAACATTTGAGATAAATGTAGAGCGCATTGCATCCATTTCTGCTTCTTTGGTCATGTCAATAAGGACAATTATATAGCCTACGTAGTCCTTATTTCTTGTAGTGAACATCGGAGATATTATGGATTTAATAACTTTTTTATCAACCTGAATATTAAATTCAAGCGGTTTATTTTCCATAACCTCTATAGGGGTATCTTTAAACTCTTCAATTTTATCTCTAAAGCAGTAATTACCCTCCGTATCAATGTACTGCTGAATTTTGTTGTTCAGCATTTGGTTTTCTTCGAGTTCAAGCAGTTTTTGTGCGTGATTATTTATGAGTACAATATTATCATTGTTATCACATACAACTACTCCATTTGCTATGCTCATTAATATTGCTTCTAATTTATTTTTTTCAAGAGTGAGCTGTTCAATGTTTTGTTCCTCATATAAATGAAGTCTGTTTGACATATTATTGAATGCGTTAAAGAGTTCTTTTACTTCTGAACTGACTTCATTTTCCTGAATTTTATATCCGAACTCTCCCGAGGAAATTTTTTGAACCCCCTTTTGAAGAATACGGAGTTCTCTAGTTATAAGATAAGTATTAATAAGAATCACAAATGCAAATACAACCCATGCAACACTAAAAACAAACAGTAAAGAAGCTCTTGTTGTGGAAGAAATTTGGTTTATTATGTTTCCTGACAAACCAACAGTTACAGAACCTGAATTTACATTGTCCTGCGTAATCATGGGAGAGCTGACAATAATATTTGGAGTTTTTTCCGAGTTGTCATATTTATCTGCTGTTTTGTATATTAATTCCCCTTCGGTATTGCGAAATTCAATAAATACAATATCATTGTGCGTCTGAACTATTTTGTCAGCGTGATTTTTTAGTGTGTCATAAAGTTTTTGTGCAGGTAAGTCAGATGCGAGTTCACTACTTTCTATTGCAAGAACTTTTGAAACTATCTGTCCGAAATTTTGATATCCGAAATTAAGTTTTTTTTGAATATTAAATATTGCAAATACTGCAATTGCAATGATTAAAACCGTACTTAATATCAAGCCAGATATAATTAATCTGTTTTGGGTTGTTAAGCTTACCTGCTGTTTATTCATACCTTAAATTATATCACTTTACTTTGTATCGGGCAAGTCGAAATGTTTTGTTCCGTTGAAATAAAAGATTAGTTATATATTTTTTTTGTCAAATCTGCTTTTCTTATTCTGACATTTTCAGGAGTAATTTCAACAAGTTCATCATCTCCGATGTATTCCATGCATTCTTCTAAAGACATTTCTTTATGAGCCTGCAGAGTTACCATAACGTCAGCAGTTGCACTTCTCATATTTGTCAATTTTTTAGTTTTACAGATATTTACTACAATGTCTTGCGGTTTGTTGCATTCGCCGATAATCATTCCGCGATAAACTTTTGTTTTTGGTGTTACAAAAAATACTCCTCTGTCCTCATATTGAGCCAGAGCGTATGGAATTGCTTCACCCTGTTCGTGTGCAATTATTGAACCGTTTCTCTGACGAGGAATATCGCCGGCGTAGGGTCTGTATTCCAAATATGTATGGTACATAATGCCTTCACCGCGTGTCATTCTGATAAATTCGCTTCTGAAACCGATAAGTCCTCTTGCAGGTATATGGAATACCATTGTTGTTCTGCCTTTGTTGTTATTCATTTCTTTCATTTCTGCTTTTCTGCCCGAAAGTCTGTCTATACAGCTTCCGGCATAACCTTCAGGGACATCAACCACAAGATTTTCATAAGGCTCACACTGAACTCCGTCAATTGTTTTATAAATAACTTCCGGTTTGGAAACCTGAAATTCATACCCCTCACGGCGCATTGTCTCAATCAAAATTCCAAGATGAAGCTCGCCTCTCCCTGATACTCTGAAAACATCAGTAGAGTCTGTATCTTCAACCCGCAGACTTACATTTTTTTCAAGTTCATCGTAAAGTCTTTTTCTTAGCTGTCTTGATGTAACAAATTTCCCTTCAGTACCGGCAAACGGGCTGTCATTTACTGAAAAGTTCATCTGTAAAGTAGGTTCATCAACTTTAATTAATGGCAGAGGCTGTGGATTTGAAAGCGAGCAGATACTTTCACCGATTTGAATATCTGCAAAACCTGCAATCCCAACGATGTCGCCTGCAAATGCTTCTTCAATTTCTATACGGCCTAAATCATGGAACCCGAATAGCTTTGTAATTTTCCCTTTTTCCTGACTGCCGTCAGCATGAATTACACAAACCTGTTCCTGAGATTTAACTTTTCCATTTTCAATTCTTCCAATTACAATTCTACCTACATAATCATTGTAATCCAGTGTTGTAGCTCTGAACTGGAATGGTTTTGATGAGTCCCCTTTCGGCGGTTTAATATTTTCTAATATGCAGTCAAGAAGCGGTATCATATCTTTTCTTTCATCATCCAAATCTTTGATTGCAAATCCGTTCAAGCTGCTTGCAAATATGAAAGGAAAGTCTATTAAATCTTCTCTGTCTGTCAATTCAGTAAATAAATCAAATACTTTATCAAGTGCAGTCAACGGTTCTGCGGCAGGTTTGTCGATTTTATTTATGACAACAATGATTTTTAAACCTAATTCAAGGGCTTTTGATAAAACAAATCTGGTCTGAGGCATAGGGCCTTCTGCAGCATCAACGATTAATAAAGCACCGTCAACCATGCCTAAAACACGTTCTACTTCTCCGCCGAAATCTGCGTGCCCCGGAGTATCAACAACGTTAATTTTAGTATCTTTGTAATTGATTGAAATATTTTTGGAAAGAATTGTAATACCACGTTCTCTTTCTAAATCGTTGCTGTCCAGAACTCTTTCCTGTACGTGTTGATTTGCTCTGAATGCACCTGCTTGTCTCAAAAGGCAGTCAACAAGTGTTGTTTTGCCGTGGTCAACGTGAGCAATAATTGCTATATTTCGTATTTTATCATTTTGATTTGTCATAATTCCCTGCCATTTATAAGTTGTTTAGTGTAAATGTTACACTTTTATATTATATCAGTGATAATTTATTTTCAATACAAATTGACTTACGTTTAAAATTTGTTATAATATCTTTATGAAAAAATATATTTTTCTGCTTTTATTGTTTTCTCTCCCTGTATTTGTGTATGCAAATGATTATATTAATCCACTAATGTATACTACGAATGCTAAAATTTTAGAACATCCGCCTGATGATATTAAAATTTCAGTTTCTCCAAAAACTTTTTCCGGACCATTTAGGAAATATTTTTATATTTTGGTGTATACAATTATTAATAATTCAAACCAAAATATTAAAATTATTGTTCGCAATGTAGGTATTAGCTCTGATGAAATAATTGATTTATATGTAAAAAAAGAAAAATATGAACCAAGAAAAAATACTGGTCCAATAGGAGATACCGTTGATGGAATAAAAGAATATGGACCATTGATTGGCTCTGTACCTCTTTCGGAATTGGCAACAATTTATTATATTGGTAGTTTACCATTTGCGGCAATGAAATCTGTATGTGATACGCTAACAAAAAAGGATGCCAAATTACTTGCCAGAGAATATGAAAATATAAAGAATTTGGAATCCAAACAAATTACGAGCACTTCGATTGGAGCTTTGCAAAAAAAGACTTTTTATGGAGTTTATGAGCTAAATAATCCGTTCCCTGTTGTTGAAGTTGAGTATAATAATGGTGAGAATTATTTGTTTAAGATTTTATTCCCTTTTTCGGGGGCTGGTAAGCAATAAATGCAAATGTCAAACAGCAAAGTCCGAAAAATATCCCGAAGCACATTGTTGTTCTGTATGCGCTTAAAAATGCAATGTCATAGATTTTTCCTGCTTCAAGAAAAATATTTCTGAATGTTTCAAATAAGGTTATTGTAACTGCTACGCCAAGAATATTCCCCATATTTCTTGAAAGTGCAAGTATCCCTGATGCTAGTCCTACATGTCCGTGGTCAACACTTGTCATAATAGCATTATTCGAAGGTGATTGAAAAAGACCGTTGCCTATTCCCATAATACCTGAAGCCAGAACAATCTGCCACATTGCGGCATTTTTGTCATACAACGTAAACATTAAAAGAGCTATGCAGTACACAACAGGGCCTGCAAGGGTTAAATATCTGCTCCCGTATTTTCCGGATAATCTTCCTGCAACAGGGGCAATAAATGAAAGTGTTAGCGAATACGGAAGAATTAAAAGCCCAGTTACAAGCGGGTTATACTTTAATATTTCCTGCAAAAAGAAAGGCAGAAGTATACTGTTTGTGTACATTGCCATATATGAAGTCATTACACCGAAGTTTCCGAAGGTAAAAGTCCTTATTTTAAACAGTGAAAAATCTATAAGCGGATAATTTATGTGGTGATCTCTGATATAGAAAAGTACTCCGAAAACTAATGTGATTATTTCGAGAACAATAATTCTGAGAGAATTCCACCCCCAGCTGTGTCCTTCTGATATTGCAAGCAAAAGAGCAAATAAACTTACGGTAAAATAGAAAAATCCTCTGTAATCGAATTTGAAATTTTTTCTGTCCGTATTTGCGTGATGCGGTAGCACTTTATAAGCATAATAAGCCCCTGCAAGAGCAACCGGAATACATGGAATAAATACCGAATGCCAGCCAAAGTAGTTCAATAAAATCCCGCCTAGCGCAGGCCCGCTCATCCCGCCGATTGCAACAAGACACCCGTTTAGCCCAAGGGCTTTTCCCCTTCGTTCATTTTTAAAAATTGTCGCAATAATAGCCTGCGCATTTGAAAGCATAATAGAAGCCCCGAGTGCTTCAAGACATCTGTATGCAATTAAAAAAGCAAAACTGTCTGCTGTTGTGTTTAAAAAAGCTCCGAGAGCAAAAAGTGAAAATCCGACAGTATAAAGCTTGTTTTTAGGAAAAATGTCGCCGAGTTTTCCGAAAAACGGTAAAAACACTGTTAGAACAAGCATATATGCAATCATAACCCACTGAATCTGTCCCATTGAAACATGCAAATCAACAGACATAGGGTATAATGCAAGGTTTACTGTCGTGGAATCCAGCATGGCAATAAAATTACCGACTGCCGTGATTACGAACATTGTCCACTTAATCTCTTTGGTAGTCATAAGTAAATTTTAGCATAAATAAGGGCAGGTTAATTTCCTGCACCAAAATAATTTTACTTTCATTCCTTCTTTCTAAAAATGTTTAAAAGCTGGAGTATTTTGCATTTTGTCCTCCTGAATTTATTTCAGGATCTCAGCGAGATTCTGAAACGAGTTCAGAATGACAGTGAAAAACAAAAGGGCTCAGATAAAAAAGTATTCTTTCCAGCTTCCTCTTTTCTGAATAATAACTTTATACAGCAAGGGATAATTGCGAATTTATTTTACATTATTACCTGTTTTTTACCCAGTTTTCAATAATTCTAAGAGGTGCGCGTGTAAGCCCGAGTGCCCATTCGCCGATGTTTTTTGTGATTACGCTGCCGGCGCCGATATTTGTACCCTCTCCGATTTCAACCGGTGCTACAAGGACGGTATTTGAACCGATTTTTACATTATCTTTTAAAATAGTTTTACTTTTGGTTTTGCTAATAGGGTCATAGTTTGCGGTAATTGTGCCCGCCCCGATATTTATGTGTGAACCGAGTTCGCTGTCGCCTATATAACTTAAATGCCCTGCATTTGTGTTATGACCTATTTTTGCTTTTTTTACTTCCACAAAGTTCCCGATTTTACAGCCGTCATCTATTTCTACATCACCGCGTAAATGAGCACAGGGACCGATTTTACAATTCTTGCCGATTTTATTTTTACCTTCTATATAAGTTGAGGGATAAATTATTGTATCAGCACCTATTTCTGTATCTTCAGAAATCCATGTAGATGACGGATCAACTATCGTAACTCCGTTATCCATAAGCGAATTTAATTTTCGTTCATTCATTATTTTTGTTGCATAGGCAAGGTCTTTACGTGAATTTATTCCGTAGCTTTCATCGCTGTTTTCTAAGATATATGCATGGACATTGAGGTTATTTTTCTTGCCCCATGAAATTATATCTGTAAGGTAGTATTCTCCCTGTGCGTTGTTTGTTGTTAATTGAGAAAATGCAGATTTGATTTTTCCCCAGTTAAGTAAATAAACTCCAACATTAATTTCTTTAACAGATATTTCTTCTGGAGAAGCATCTTTTGCTTCAACTATACATTTTAAAGAATCGTCTTTCTCTCTGATAATTCTTCCGTAATTTGCTGGATCATCAAGTATAGTACTCATAATTGTCAGGTCTGAATTTTTTGAATTGTGATACTCGATAAATTTTCTGATACTATCTTCGGTCATTAACGGTAAATCTCCGTTAAGAATTATTACCTGTCCGTCAAAGTTTTCAAGATACGGGCAAGCCATTGAAACCGCATGTCCTGTCCCTAGTTGAGGAGATTGTAATACTGTTTTTGCGTTCTGATAATTTTTTTCAACAAATGCCGTGACTTCTTCTGCGTGGTGGCCTACAATTACAAAAGATTCACTAACTATATTTTTAGAACTGTCTAAAACATAGCCGAGGACTGATTTCCCAAATATTTTGTGCAATACTTTTGATGTATT
Organism: Candidatus Gastranaerophilales bacterium; assembly: GCA_944322885.1. Lineage (GTDB taxonomy): Bacteria > Cyanobacteriota > Vampirovibrionia > Gastranaerophilales > Gastranaerophilaceae > Stercorousia. The sequence goes on from CALUQH010000025.1 coordinate 12,076, forward strand.
TGATTTCATTCTTGTGCCTTTTCCTGCTGCAAGAATTACTGATTTAATTTCTTTATTCATACTTCTCTCCTTTGGTATTATTATACAATAAAAGTAAGCATCTTGTCATCCCGAACTTGTTTCGGGATCTTGACTGGTTAGAGATGCAGAAACACAGAGGTCAATCTGACGTTTGGCATGACACTAAATAACCTGTCATCGCGCACTTGTTGCGCGATCTTATTTTAAGGCTGACTAATTAAAAAATTTGTTTATACTATAATTATTTTATGGATAAAAAGAAAACAGCAGTTGTTGCAATGAGCGGCGGGGTTGACAGTTCTGTTGCTGCGCTTTTGTTACAAAAAGAAGGTTACAGAGTAATCGGGCTGACAGGAAAAATGATTAATTCAGAGTCTGCCCTGTCTGTTATATCTAATGCAAAACGTGTTGCGGATAAATTGGGCATAGAACATCATGTATGTGATGTTACTGAACTTTTTAAAGAGAAGGTTATAAGTTATTTCGAAAACTCATATAGGAACGGAAAAACTCCAAACCCGTGTATAATGTGTAATCAGTATATTAAGTGGGGTGAGCTTTTTAATTATGCTGTTAATGAATTAGGGGCAGATGTTTTTGCAACGGGACATTATGCTGATATAAGATATGATAATGGCTTTTATAAACTTTATCCAGCAAAAGATGAACATAAAGATCAGCTTTATTTTTTATACAGGTTATCTCAAAAACAGTTATCAAAAACTATTTTCCCGCTATATCACTATGACAAGGAAGAAGTCAAGAAAATTGCTTATGAATATGATTTACCGCCGAAGGACTCCAAAGAAAGCCAGGATATTTGTTTTATTCAGAAACCTTATACAGCAAAAAAATATCTTATGGATAAATTCGGCTCTAAAAAAGGTGATTTTATTGATATTTTGACTGGTAAAAAATGGGGTGAGCATCAGGGATGTTATCAATATACAATAGGGCAAAGAAAAGGTATAGGCATTGCTGCCCCGTATCCTTTGTATGTTATTGATATTGATGCTGAAAAAAATATTGTTTATGTCGGGCGTGAGGAGGATAATTATAAAAGAAGTCTCAGGGCATGTGATTTAAATTTTTCTTACCCGATAAAAACAGATGAGTTTGATGCTTTTGTAAAAATTCGTTATAATATGCAGTGTAAAAGGGCTCACATCCGTATTATAAATAATTGTGCCGATGTGATTTTTGATGAACCGGTAAATTCTGTTACTGCAGGTCAATCCTGCGTGTTTTACGATTTAAATGACCTGCATTTAATCGGCGGCGGAATAGTCAGCTTATAACTTTACAATTTATTTTTACAGGTTTATCATGAAAGCAGTTTAGGGGAGGAAGTTTTTATGTATAATCCAAAATCACACGATGCCGATGAATTTATTTCGCATGAAGAAATTCTTGATACTTTAAAATACGCTGATGAGAATAAAAATAATATTGAGCTTATTGATAAAATATTAGAAAAAGCTAAGCTAGGGAAAGGCTTAACCCATCGCGAAGCATCTGTTCTTCTTGCATGTGATATTGAAGATAAAAATAAGGAAATATTTTCTCTTGCGGAAAAAATTAAAAAAGATTATTACGGAAACAGAATAGTTCTTTTTGCCCCTCTCTATTTGTCGAATTACTGTGTAAACGGCTGCGTATATTGTCCTTATCATGCTAAAAACAAACATATTCCGCGTAAAAAACTTTCTCAGGAAGAAATAGAAAAAGAGGTTATAGCGCTTCAGGATATGGGACATAAACGTCTGGCAATTGAGTCAGGTGAAGATCCGGTTAACAACCCTATTGAATATATTCTGGAATCTATTAAAACAATCTACGGAATTAAGCATAAAAACGGGGCAATAAGACGTGTAAATGTGAACATCGCTGCAACAACAGTCGAAAACTATAGAAAATTACACGAAGCGGGCATCGGAACTTATATTCTGTTTCAGGAAACATATAATAAAGAAAGTTACGAAAAACTTCATCCGACAGGACCTAAACATAATTACAAATACCATACGGAAGCTATGGACAGAGCCATGCAGGGCGGTATTGACGATGTGGGGCTGGGTGTTTTATTCGGTCTGGAATCATATCGATATGAGTTTGCAGCTCTTTTAATGCATGCGGAGCATCTTGAAGCTGTTTTTGGAGTAGGCCCGCATACTATCAGCGTCCCGAGAATTAAAAAAGCCGATGATATTGACCCTGACACATTTGATAACGGAATTGACGATGATATATTTGCTAAAATCGTTGCGTGTATAAGAATTTCTGTCCCGTATACCGGCATGATTATTTCTACCCGCGAAAGTGAAGAATGCAGAGCACGTCTGCTTCATCTTGGAATTTCACAGATTTCCGGCGGTTCGAAAACAAGTGTCGGCGGATATTTCCAGCCAATGCCTGAAAAAGATGACTCGGCTCAATTTGATGTTTCTGACAGGCGCCCGCTTGATGAAGTTCTAAAGTGGTTAATGGAGCTCGGATATCTGCCTAGTTTTTGTACGGCTTGCTACGGCAGCGGAAGAACCGGAGACAGATTTATGGAAATCTGTAAAAGTCAGCAGATACATAATTTTTGTCACCCTAATGCTATTATGACTCTAAAAGAGTACTTGGAAGATTACGCTTCTGATGAAACTAAAAAAGTCGGAGATGCATTAATTGCAAAAGAGATTGAAAAGATTGACTCAACAGAAGTTAAAGATAAAGTAAGAGAAAATCTTAAAAAAATTGAAAACGGAGAAAGAAACTTCAAGTTTTAGTTTGCGTAAATTATAAAATATTTTTAATAAACATTCGGGTAAGAAGTTTATTAAAAAATCCGTAAAGGTATGTTCCGACCATTTTTAGGGATTTTCCGTCTTTACACATTACGGTTATTGCCCTTGATTTATAATTAGTATGTATAATATCACCGGGTTTTGGATTGTTTAAGCTGTGCTTATTAATATACGATTTTGTATGAACTTCATCAATAATTTTCAGCTTGTAAGGGTTTGGAATAAAGAATTTTTTTCCGTAGGTTACGTAACACGGAAGCCACGGGTGAAATGCGCGTATTCTTGCATGAATTTGTTCTGCGGATTCTTTTTCAAAATCTAACATCATATCGTCAGGCTTTATATTTGGATAATATGAAGCTTCTTTTTCATTCTGTTCAACCGGTATTACAAGTCCAGATCCGAGTTTTTGCATTAATTCCGCGCATAAAATCCTTGCCTGAAACGCCGTTCTTTCTTTTAGTTCTTTGCCGGTATCGCCGGGGAAAATTTTAATCTGTTTTTGGGCAAGGATTGCCCCTTTGTCAAAATCTTCGTTCATCAGGTGGAAGGTAAGCCCAGAATAATTCTCTCTGTGTAAAATAGTTTGCAGATAAGGGTTTGGTCCTCTGTATTTTGGCAGGTAAGACGGATGAACATTTACGCAGGCAATTACAGGAAGATTAATTATATCTTTTTTTAGTTTTTCATGCCAGGTGCCTACAAGAATAACATCAGCATTCAGTTTTAAAATTTCTTTTTTGAATTCTTCAGAATTAGCACTATCACATTTTATTTCGTGCAGTTTATGCTGTTTTATTATTGTAACGTCAGGTGAACTTTTAAAAAAATCTCTTAAAGCTAGTAAAAATTTTGGCATAACAGTTCTTTCATATCTCAGAACACCTGCAATCTGGCATTTTGCATCAAGTGTTCCTTCAATAAGATTGGATAACATTTCTCCTTTGCCTAAAATTACAACCTTCATGTTTTAATTTTACTCCATTTAATAATTTGTTTTGTCATGCTGAATTTATTTCAGCATCTCATCAGGATTCTGAAACAGGTTCAGAATGACGATTATTGACAGAATATATTTAATTATATCTTACTTTGGATGCTCTGTCCATTTCTCGTTTAAGATCTTTTTTTGCGATATCATCACGTTTGTCGTGTAATTTTTTACCTTTGGCAAGCCCTATTTCTACCTTGGCAAAGCCATGTGACAAAAAAACTTCCAGAGGAATAATAGTATAATTATCCTGTTTTACTTTAGTTTGCATTTTCAATATTTCTTTTTTGTTCAAAAGGAGTTTTCTTACACGTTCTGCATCGTGATTGAACCTGTTTCCCTGTTCATACGGTGAAATGTGGCATTTATACAGAAATATTTCATTATCTTCAATTTTACAGAAACTGTCTTTTAGATTTATTGCATTTTTGCGTATAGATTTAATTTCAGTTCCTGTCAGCACAATTCCGGCTATATATTTTTCAATAATATTATAGTCGTGGAATGCTTTTCTGTTTGTTGTAACTATTTTTCTGTCCATAGTGGTTATTATAGCATGTAAATTTAGCTAAACGTAAACCCGTCAGCCTTAAATCTGTCTATTACTTCCTGCAATTGTTCATCGGAACATACAAAAGAAAGTCTGAAGAAACCTTCTCCGCATTCTCCGAAAGCATTCCCGGGAACAAGTACAACACCTGATTTTTTCAATACATCTTCGCAAAAGTCAAATGCAGATGTATATCTTTCGGGAATAGGAAGCCACAGGTAGAAAGTTGTGTGCGGAACCGATTTTTCATCAATAGGCCAGCCTAGTTCTTTAAAACCTTTAACCATTATTTCCTGTTTGCGCTTATAACCTTTGTTGCCTTCCTCAATGTATTTATCTCCCTCTTCCGAATTCAAAATTTCTGCACATGCTTTTTGCAGTGCTTTGAAGATACCATTATCAATTGTGGATTTGCCTTTGCCAAAGCGCTGAACAACATCTTTGTTCCCGCAAACCCAGCCTAAACGCCATCCTGTTACTGCATAAGGTTTTGAAAAACTGTAGAATTCTATACCCACATCTTTTGCACCATCTATTTCAAATATGCTGAAAGGTTTTTCATCCTCTGCAAAATATAAATCGCAGTAAGCCGCATCAGATACAAGCAAGATATCATATTTTTTGCAAAAATCAACGATTGTTTTTATGTATTCTTTTGTTGTGCTTACTCCCATGGGATTATTTGGATAATTTATAAACACGGCCTTAATATTTTCCGCTTTATAACCATCTTTCAGAATTTGTTTATATACTGCTTCAACATCCGGTTTATAATCATTTTCTGCTGTTAATGGCATTGAATAAGCTTTGGCACCCGAACATTTTATGAATTGAAGATAAGATGCATAGCAAGGATCAGGTACCATTATTACATCTTTGTCAAGCTCATTTTCTTTCGGGGTTGTAATAAATCTTACAAGGTTTGCAATGCCTTCTTTCGAGCCGATAAGTGAAAATATTTCTGTTTCGGCATCAAGTTCAACACCGAAACGTTTTTCCATGCGTTTTGCTATTGCTTCCCTGAAATAAGCTTCACCTTTCGGGGTTGAATATGTATGAATACCGTCCTCGTCTAAAATTTCTTTCAGCCTATCGATTAGAACTTTTGGCGGATTTGCAGTCGGAGCCCCCATTGAAAGAGAAATCGGCGATCTGTTTTTAGCCTTTAATTCAGGTGTTAATTTTGTTGTAATTTCTTTTAACTTGAACATTATATAAGTATCAAGCGACATTACTTCTTTATTAAATAGTTTTTCTATATTCATATTTCCCCCTTTTAATTTTCTGACATCATCTGCATAGGGCCTTCTAAAGACGCTGTTACAAACTGTTTGGTGTAAGCTGTATTCTGTTTAAGCATATCCTCTGGAGTGCCTTCATAAACAATTTTTCCGTCATACAGCATGATTACACGGTTTGCAGTCCTTGTAATTGTTGACATCTGGTGGGTAACAACAATTGAGGCTGCATTTGTTTCTTCCTTGAGTCTTACAATATAATCTTCAATCAGTGTTGAAGATATAGGATCAAGGCCCGATGTTGGCTCATCATAAAGTATTGAGTTCGGTTCTGTCACAATTGCACGTGCAAAACTTACACGCTTTTGCATACCGCCAGAAAGTTCCGAAGGGAATTTCCTTTCAATTCCTTTCAATCCTACAAGTTCAAGCTTTTCTGCAACAATATTTTTAATTTCTTTTTCCGAGTATTTATTTCGCAAATCTTTTCTTTCCCTGAGTGCAAAGGCAATATTATCAGCTACGTTCAGTGAATCAAACAGTGCTGAATATTGAAATACCATGGCGATATCGCCTTTTGAAGTTATAATTTCTCCGCTGTCCGGAGTGATTAATCCGCAGATTAGTTTTAGAATAGTGCTTTTCCCTGAACCTGAGAAACCTACTATTGCAAGCGTTTCTCCATTCTCAACTTTAAACGAAACATCATCTATTACTCTTTTTTCGCCAAATGTTTTTATTAAATTTTTAACTTCGATACTCATATAATTTATTGTACCTCTTTAAAAGAAAAATGCTATAGCAAAGAACATATCCCAAATTACAATTGCGACAAAAGACCATACAACGGCTTTGTTAGTTGCTTCGCCTACTCCTTTTGCTCCGCCTTTTGCATAGTATCCAGATGAACAACTAATAAGTGCAATTGTTCCTCCGAAGCACAGTGCTTTTAAAAGACATACACAAAGGTCTTTCATATAAATTCCGAGCCATGCCGAATCAAAAAATGCTTTGTAACCCAAGCCGGATGTGAGATTTGATGTGACGGCTCCTGTAATTATACCTACGGTAGATGCTATTATAACAACAGGCGGCATCATAATTGTTCCTGCAATTACCCTTGGAACAAAAAGATATCTTATGGGATTTACTTTTAAAACTTCAATGGCGTCTATTTGCTCCGTAACCCGCATTGTCGCAATTTCAGAAGCAATTGACGAACCTATCATGGAAATTATAGCAAAACCGGACATTATTACCCCGAGTTCCCTTACAATAAGAATAGTCATTAAAAGCCCGACAAAGTTTCCGCCGCCCTGTTTGACCATTTCAAGAGCTACCTGAGATGCAACAATAATTGATGTCATACCAACAATTGATAAAGTAATAGGAAGTGATGTTATCCCAAATCTGTAGCATTGTGCAATTACTTCATTCTTTTCAATCTGACCTTTTAAAATGAATTTTATGACTTCAATTCCATTTAATGTAATTTTTCCGAGTGTGTCGAGGAATTCGCCGAATTCCGTCAACATTCCCGAAAATATTTTATAAGTAGCAGATTGTTTGTAATATTTTTGTATGCTTCCCATTCCTGTATTATACAGGAAATCTGTCTATATTGCAATTTTATAAATAATATTCTTTTGGACTTATACTGTAATGTCATTAACGCTAAATGTAATTATTTTATTAAGATCTTCAAGTGTTAATTCAACCTGATAGCCGATTTTACCTGCGCTAAATATTATTGTATCAAAGTTTTCTGCACTTTTATCTATTGTTGTCGTAAAAAATTTTTTCATCCCTATAGGTGAGCATCCGCCGTGGATGTAACCGGTTAGACTGAGAAGCTCTTTTGATTTTACCATTTCAACAGACTTTTCACCGACGCTTTTAGCTGCCTTTTTTAAGTCAAGCTCTTTGTCAACGGGGAGCATAAAAACATAATATTTTTTTGATTTCCCGACAGTAACAAGTGTCTTAAAAACCTGTTCCGGATTTTGGTTTAAAACATGTGCAACATCAATACCGCTTATTGCATCCGTATCTACGTAGCAGTAATGTTTGTAAGAAATTTTGAGCTTATCAAGCTCGCGCATTACATTTGTTTTATGTTCCATAACTATCCGCGGTTACAAATTGTTCTTGCAACGTGAACTCCTGAGGCGGAAGCCTGTATTAAACCTCTTGTTACACCAGCACCGTCACCGATTGCAAAAAGATTTTTAACTCCTTCGGTTTCAAGTTCGTTGGTAAGTTTTACTCTCGCAGAATAGAATTTAACCTCTATACCATAAAGAAGAGTATATCTTGAAGCTGTTCCCGGACAAACCTTATCAAGCGCCTGAAGCATTTCTATGATACTTGTCATTTGTCTGTAAGGAATTACAAGACTCAAATCTCCCGGAGTTGCGCAGGTAAGTGTCGGCTTAATTATGCTTGATTTAATTCTTTCCGGAGTTGAACGTCGTCCGTCAAGCAAATCTCCGAAGCGCTGAACTAAAATTCCGCCGCCTAACATATTTGCCAATCTTGCAATGTGCTGTCCGTACTGGATAGGTTCTTTAAACGGTTCCGTGAATTTTTCACTTACCAAAAGCGCGAAGTTTGTATTATTTGTTGTTTTTTCAGCATAGCTATGGCCGTTTACTGTCGAAATTCCATTGTAATTTTCCTGAACAACTTCTCCGTTCGGGTTCATACAGAAAGTTCTTACCTCATCACCGAATGTCGGTGAATTATAGATTAATTTTGATTCGTATAGTTTATCTGTCAGCGGTTCAAAAACAGGTGCCGGAAGTTCAACTCTTACACCGATATCAACTGCATTGTTAACCATTCCGATTTTGTGTTTTGCAAATTCCTGTGTAAGCCAGTCTGCGCCCTCTCTGCCCGGAGCAATAATTGTATATTCAGCGCAGATTGTTTCACCGTTATCAAGAACAATACCTTTTACCTGCTCGCACTCTACAATAAATGACTGCGCTGTAACGTTATTCAAAATTGTAATTCGTTCATCAAGATAATCCTGCATGCTTTTTAGAACATCAAGGCTTCTTTCTGTCCCGAGGTGTCTGACAGGAGAGTGTACAAGTTTTAATTCGGCAAGAACAGCTTGTCTTTCAAGTTCTCTGAAGGTTTTCATATCAGTTCCGAAAACTTCTTCAGTTGCGCCGAAATCGAGGTATAATTGATCCGCATAGGCAATTAAATCTTCAACTTTTTTTCTGTCCATGTAATCGACAAGATGACCGCCGACATCAGGTGTCAGAGTTAATTTGCCGTCAGAAAATGCTCCTGCCCCGCCCCAGCCGCAAAGAAGACCGCATTTTTTACAAGACGGGCATTTTTCGTAGCCTTCGCGAAGCAGACACTTTCTGTTTTCAATTTTTTGTCCTTTTTCTATTAGGACAACTTTCCAATCGGGCTTAAGTTTAGTTATTTCCAGAGCCGCAAAAATCCCTGCGGGGCCTGCACCGATAATAGCTACATTATACATCTACATATCTCCATATCTTAATTATACCAAACCAGTTAAATATATATTAAACAAGAATATTTTTAAAGTGTTTGTGAAGATTTTGTTAAGTGCCTGATGTTTTAAACTCAATACTTTCAAGATTCATTTTAAAGTTGCTTTGCCCGTATTTTTTATTGCTTGTCATATTAATGTGCATTTCAACAGGTTTACCAACTTTAATTCTTGTTGTTGGATCAAATCCTTCTTTTATACGCAATTTTACAGAACGCATGAAATTTCCTATAACAAATCCGTAATAGTGTTTAGCGGCCTGCAGGTCAAAGCTGTTTGTGATATTTCGTGATTTGCAGAATACTTTTTCCGAACCGATTGATTTGCCGAGTTCTCTCAATTTTTCGGCCTGAGCTCCGGTAAATAAAAAACTGCCAGCTTTATCAAAAATACATCTGAAATAATCCGAGGGCTGAATATTCTTTTTATTTTTTCTTTTTGGATAGCCGTTAAACCCGTATTCAATATTGTAATCAGGGTCGTATTTTGCAAATTCTCTTATGATTTTTAATTTCTTACTGTCATTTTTTGCAGGTCCTGCAAGAACACCTGTTAATTTATGGGTCGCATTTTTCAAATGCTGCGGATTAAAAGTTTCCATTCCGTCAATAAATACACGCAGCGGTACAACGCTTGTAAATGAAATACTATTGGATTGTGCAGAATTAATAGCAGAAAGCATAAAAAGACCCTTTTTGTGTATTAAACCATGTAAAAATTTTTTTTGCTAGTCATTTTGAAGTTTTTTGTCTTTGAACGGTTTTTTCTTTGATGATTTAGCATGGTTTATGTTGGTTATTAACTCTTTAACTTCTTCCGAATCATATATGCTTTGGGCCTCTTTAGCGTAAGTCAATGCCTTATCAAGTTTACCGTTATTCATATAAAGCGCTGCAATGTTGTAGTATGCCATATATTTTTCATTATCTGATTTAGAAAGTTCAAGGGCCTTATTCATTGCTTTAAGTGCTTCATTTGTCTTGTTTAATTCTGCATAAGCTACCCCTAAATCAATGTATCCGCCTGATATATCAGGAGCATTTTTTATGTAATTTTTTGCTTCTTCAAGTTTTCTTGATGACATTTCACGAGAGTTGCCGAGAACAATAGGTGCATATATCAGCCCCTTTGTATCAAGGTTTTTTATCGGAGTATTTGTTATATCAGGAATAAGTTTATATAAAAGTCTTATTGTATTAATATCCTGCGATGACAAATATTGAAAAGAACTTCTATAAGGGGCGTAAAAGCTGTTACTCGTTTCGGTCGTCATATACATCAAGTCTTCCGAGCTGTAGCTGTGCCCCATAATTCCCAGAGCGTGACCTATTTCATGAAGTATAGTATTATACAGCTCTTTGTCAGAGAAGTAATTGCCGTAAGGGTCTTTATCATATAGAGTAATTGTCATTTTTTTCAAGGTTGAACCTTTAAATTTCGGAGTTGTATAGCCAACAACATATCTACAAACCTCACCTTCGCAGACGTTTGACGGTAAAGGAGTTATTTCTACAACAATATCCGCATCTTTTTCACCCGTAATTTCTTCAAACGACAGAAAATCTGATGATGTCTGCCACTGCGCAAATGCTCGTAAGATTTCAGTTCTGTAATAGGGCGGAAGTTCTATATTGCTTTTGTCCGTAATTGCTACTTTCAGCGGAAATGATTTTTCGTCCCACCTTATGACTCTGTTATCAAGCGGGGCTTGTTCTATATAGTTATCACCAATATTTACGAGAATGTTATCCTGCCATTTTGAAATCTCCATTTCTGCAAGCTGCCTTGCGCTGTCATCTTCTCTGCTTTCTGAGATTTCAAAAACGGATTTTTGTACTTTTACTGTCGGAGAGAGATTTGTCAATGCAAGAACGTAATAATATCTGTAGTCTTTATTTTTGCTATCAAAATTGTATGCAGTTTTAAGGCTGTGGTATGCCTTAACGTAATCTTTGTTTTTAATATAATTTTTTCCCTGATGAAAGAAAAATACCGGAAGCAGTTTAAAAACAAGACCAAATAATATTGCAAATGTACAGATTGAAACAGTTATTAATCTGTGATTATGATTTTTCTCCGTCATTATCTTTTATGCCTTTATCTATTTCAAGAATTTTTGCAAGAGAACGTGTATCCCCTTTTAATTTAAAATATTCCGCAAACTTTGGTGTAGTTTTAAGGTTAAAGCTTCTGCCGTTTTTATCCCTTGTTTTTGCCACAAGTCCTTTTTCAACAAGCTCCTGAACATGTTCATAAGCATTAGATCCGCGCAACTCTTTTAAATCCGTCTGCCTGATTGGTTCTTTTAGGGCTATAACAGAAAGCGTCCTTAATACAGCCGGCTTTAAATCTACAGGGCAGAGAAGCTCAACAAGATCCATATAATCTTCTTTTACCTGCAATATATAACCGTTTTCGTCGTCAATTTCCAATGCCCCTTCTCTTGTTGAATAATCCATGATAAGTTCAAGAATTGCTTCTTCTATTGTTTCTGTATCTTCTCCAAGAATTGTTGCAATTTCGTCTAAAGAAACCGCTCTGGCTGTAATAAACAAAACAGCCTCAATTCGCGATTTTAACTGTTCCATGTTCATTATCTTCTCCGCCTTTTACTACATACAAGTCTGAATAAAATTCGTCCTGTTTTAAATCATAATCTGTTTCTGCCGTTAAAAACAACAGTGCTATATATGCGCTTACTCTGTCCATCCCTAAAAGTGTAAGCTCATTAAGTTCAATTTTATCATTTTTTTCAAAAATTTGTCCGAGATTTTCCTTTAATGTAAGCACGCAGGACTCAATATATTCTTCATGCGCAAGATTTACAATATCATCCGGCGTAAGTCTTGAATATGATTGTACCCGTCTTTTTGCACGTTCGTGCGCACTTTTTAATGATTGTTTCTGTTCAAGTTTTTCATAAAATTCTAACTGTCTGATTAAGTCTTTTAACGTAACTACACGATTATGGTTTAATCTTACACTTGTACGTCTTTGAAGAACTTCATCGATTGAAATTACATTATTTGTCGGAACGTAATCATCTTCCCCGTAATCAACAATAAAACCGTCATCATCATATTCAATGTTGTCTTGTTCCGGCTGTTCAAACTGCATTATATCAATGCCTTCAAGTACATTAGATTTTAATTTTAAAAGAATTGCCGCAAAAAGAAATGTTCTGCCCGTAACTCTAAGGTTCTGGGATTTCATTTGAACCATGTGTGCAAGGTATTTATCGGTAACATCAACAATATCAATATTCCACGGGTCAATTTTTCCGGCTTTTGCCATATCAACCAGAATGCCTATACCTTCACTTTTGGGTTTGCCGTCTTTTGACAACCCCAGATCAGGTAAATCCATATTATAATTTAATACTGCCTCTGTACTCATATATCCTGATTATTCGTCCCTTAACTTGATACCGGTAACTTTAGTTATACCTTTTTCTTTTTGAGTTACGCCTAAAGTTCTATTAGCTGATTCTATCATAGGTTTTCTGTGACTAACTACTATAAATTGCGTATCTTTTGATTGGTTCTGCACCATTTGGGCGATACGCTCAACATTCATTGTGTCTAAGCTTGCGTCAACTTCATCAAATGCATAGAACGGTGACGGCATATAGCGTTGAATTGCAAAGACAAATGCAAGAGCTGTAAGAGATTTTTCTCCGCCCGACATACTTTCAAGTCTTTGGAGTTTTTTATCTCTTGGCTGCGCCTCAATTGTAAGCCCGCCTGACAACGGATCATCAGGACATTCAAGCTTTAATTCCCCTTCTCCTTCAGAAAGCTGGTGAAAAACTTCTTTAAAGTTTTCGTTTATGTGATTGTAGGTTTTCATAAACGTTTCTTTTTTCAATTGTTCATAGCCCTGCATTCTCTCCAAAATTTCTTTACGTTCTTTGGAAAGTGTTTCAATCTGTTCTTTAAGTTCATTTTGTCTGGCAAGAACTTCTTCATAGGCAGCTAAAGCACGCATATTAACATCGCCGAGTTCTGCCATACGGTTTTCAAGCCGTTTGATTTTTGAAGTTATTTCATCAATTGAAATTTCAACAGGTTCAAGTTTGCTTATATCTTCACCTGAATCTTCAAGATCTTTTTTTGCAGTTTCAAGCTGCGGTTCAAGTTCTCGTCTGCGGGCTTTAAAAGATTCTATCTGCTCGGCAATCCTTTCAATATCGGCAACCCTGATATGTTTTTGTTTTTCAAGTTCAATAAGCTCATTATTAATATCGTCGCGTTCCTTAAGAAGTTTGCCTAATTTTTCTTCTATCTGAGCTATTTGCTCGTGAAGTTCTTCCATTTTTTTGTTCAACTCAACGATATCATTTTTGTAGCGTGTTTTATCCTCTTCAAGCTTAACATTATTATGTTCAATACTTGATATTTCTTCTTCTTTTGTTTCAATAAGATTTTTGTGGAAAGCAATCTGACGGTCAAGTTCATTTTTATCGTTGTTTGCATTCAGCAAATTGGTTTGAAGGCGTTTAATTTCATGTTCAACCCCTTCAGTCTTTTCTTTCAAATCTTTTAAATCTTTATCATTGATAAGTTTTTCTACTTCTTCAATTTGCTCCTGACATAGAGTCATATCGTCATATATTTTTACATTTTTCTCTTCAAGTTTGTCGAGCTTTTTGTTTAATTCATCAATTTTGGGTTCGACAGCTGAAATAAATTCGGATTTTTCTTTTAGAATATTTTCGCTGTTTTCAAAATTCCGGTTCATATTATCAAGTTCAACTTTAGATTTTGAAAATTCGCTCATTGCATCCGAGTATTTTGTTCTTACGTCTTCAAGTTTTTCTTCCAGTGAAGTTTTTTTATTTTCAAGAGAACCTAATTTTTGTTCCATTTCTTTAAGACGTTCTCTAAACCTGTTTAATTCTTCATCATCATTCTGGCTGAAGCTTAGGCCCGTTCTTAGTCTTGTACCACCTGTCATTGAACCTGATTTTTCAAGAAGCTCACCCTGTAAAGTAACCATTCTGTATTTACCGATAAGTTTCTTCGCTGATTCAAGATCCTCTACAACAATTGTGTCCCCGATTGCATAATAAAATGCATCAATATATTCATCATCAAAGTCCACAAGATTAATTGCAAAATCAATAACACCTCTGTCTTTCGGCAGCTGTAATTTTGACGGAGCTTTTTTTATTTTATTCAGCGGAATAAATGTTGCTCTGCCTGCATTTGAAGATTTTAGAAGTTCAATTGCAACAGATGCGACATGTTCGTCATCAACTACTATATGCGCCATTCTTCCGCCGAATGCCACTTCCATGGCAACTGAATATTCTTTATCTACAGTCCCCAGTTTTACAAGGGGGGCATGAACTCCTCTGAGTTTTGCATTCATAACGGTATCAACAGCGCGTCCGAAGTTCGCATCTTCTGCAGCCTGCTTTTTTGCTTCCATTGTGGAGATTTTTCTGTATGCCATCTGAATATTGTAGTTTAAATCATTTATTTCATTTTTGGTAATATCAAGATCATGCATGGCATTTTGCTGAATGATTTTGAAATCGCTCATTTCTTTTTGAAGCTGTTCTACAAGAGTTTTCTTTAAATCCTGATTTGAGGCAAAATTTGATTTCATTTCGTTTAACTCTTCAAGTTTTGCCTTTGCATCTTCAAGGTCGCGCTGAAGATTTTTGAGGTCGCTTTCAAGAGGGAGTTTTTCCTGAATTAATTTTGTTTCTTCATCTTTTAAATCTTCAAGCTGCTTTCTCAAATTGTTTCTTTTTTCGATATGCTGATCAGCTGTTGCGTTAAGGCCGGTCATATCTTCAAGAATTTTTTTCAATTCTGCTTCGCGCGTTGAAATATTAGTTTTAATCCCTGCAATTTCGTCATCTTTAAGTTGAATTTTTAACTTGAAATCTTCAATTTTCTTTTTAAAGCCTTCAATTCCGTTTTTAGCGTTTTCGATTGAGCGAAGACCGTCATGAATTTGTTTATCGGCGTAATTTGAGGCGTTATTTTTGCGGTCGATTTCTCCTTTCAGGGCTTCTTCCTGTTTTTTTAATTCAATCTGCTGTGCTTCGCCCTTTTCTTTGACAAGTTCTGATACTTCCTGATATTTTTGTTTAATAAGATTTAATCTTTCATCAAGGTCTTTATTTTTGACTTCTTCTTCTTTTTTTCTTTT
Organism: Candidatus Gastranaerophilales bacterium; assembly: GCA_944322885.1. Classification (GTDB taxonomy): domain Bacteria; phylum Cyanobacteriota; class Vampirovibrionia; order Gastranaerophilales; family Gastranaerophilaceae; genus Stercorousia. The sequence goes on from CALUQH010000025.1 coordinate 27,368, forward strand.
GGTAAATTCTAAGATATTTTCATGCGCCTGTTCAAGATTTCTTTTTAAATCAAAAAATCTTACTTTGTTAACCTGACTTTCAAGCGATTGTTTTTCTTCCCTTAATTTTTGATATTTGAGGGCTACTTCACGTTCTTCTTTCAACTGTTCAAGTCTGTTATCAACTTCGTTTAAAATTACTGTTGAGCGTTCAACACGCTGTTCAACTGTTTCAAGTTCTCCTGTAGCCTGTTCTATTCTTCTGTCAAAGTCAGCAATTCCTGCAATTTCGTCGATGATTTTGCGGCGATTTTTTGGTGAGCAGTTTGTAATTCCCATTACATCTCCCTGCATCATGACGTTATAGCTGTTCGGGGTTACGTTGTATTTTTCCAGAACTGCATGGACATTGGTAAGCGTTGTGACGCTGTCATTTATATAATATGTGCTTGCATAACCTTGTGATGTCTTACGGATTTTTCTTCCTATACTTAAATCTTCTCCGTTTTCTGTATCACCGAAGGTTACTTTAACAAAAGCTTCATTTCTTTTAGTATAAGTTGAAATAAAGTGGGATAAATTTTCGGCGCGTAGTTCACTTGCGTTTGCAAGACCAAGGGCAAACAATACGCTGTCTATAATATTGCTTTTCCCTGAGCCGTTAGGGCCTGAAACAGTTGTAAACCCTTTAAGCAGGGGGATTTCAGATTTGTTGGCAAATGATTTAAAATTGTCTATTTCTAACTGTTTTATGTACATAAATTCCTACCAAGTCTTATTCTTATTGAACAACAACTTTTTAAACATGTCAAAAGCTTAAAGAAATTGTTACGTTTGCCATTTATGGCTGTTAATGCTATTATTAACCTATGCTTGATTTTAAAGAATTTAATGATAAAGAAAGAGAATTTTATAAACAGGATTTTTCTGTTATTAATGAACTTTTAAAAAGAATCCGAGCTTCGCTTTTAACAGGAAAACCTTTACAAATTAGCGATTTAGATTTTTCAGGAATTATTGATTTTAATCCTGATGAAACTCTTACTTATATTACTCTTTTTCAGTCGGGTAATAAATTTATACGTTACGGAAGCAGAAAATCTAATTTTGAAGCTACATTAAATCGTGATATTGAAATGCTTCGTAAAAATAAAACTTTTCCAGATTTTAATGTTGAAGATGAAAATGTATGCAGGATTATGCTAGAGTATGTTATTGACAGAAAAAAAATCAAGCCTTCCGAATTAAATACAGAGCATTTTGACAACGGCAGATTTGAAATAGGTATAAATGGCTTGGAACTCCGAAATGACGGTGTGTCTTACTATTATATGCCTACTGATGCGGTTACGTTAAATCAGCTTGCTTTTAGAGCTGTTTTAAACACTCTTGTCAAGAAAACCCCGATAGGTAAAATGACAAACAGCATATCTCAGAGATTGAAGATTCTTTCTTCGTCAAAAAACTATGAGTATTTTCTTTTTCGCTCAAGAGCGTTTATATCTTACAAAAATACCTGCCTGCCCCTCTATCGCGGAAATATTTTATATGATGAGTTTGATTATAAAACCTTGTATTCGCAGGTGATAAAATCGTCGGAGTGGCTTCTTGCTAATATGTATGATGACGGAAGGTTTCTATATTATTATGACTGTACTGATGATTCAAGGAAAGATCATGAACATCCGACCAGAAAAGAGGATAATCTATATTACAATGATTTAAGACACTGCGGCGGGATTATATCACTTATAAGAGCTTATCAGCTTACTTCTGATGAAAAGTATATAAATGCGGCTAAAAAAGCAATTGATTGGAGTATTTCGATTACAAAAGAGCACGAAACTAAGTGGGGTAAAGCCTACTATGCTTTTTATAACAGAAAGGCAAAACTCGGCGGTTCCGGAGTTTTTCTTGTAGCCTTAATGCAGTATCGAAATTTTACTGCAGACAAATCTTATGACGAGTACATAAAGGGATATGTAAGACATATTTTGAGCCGTGTTTATAAAAATGGAGAGCTTTTAGGTTATTATATTCATCCTGCATTTCAAGACGGCCAGCCGCTTATAAATATGACTGACGAGGAGAGAAAAGCAACATTTTCTTTCTACTATCCGGGGGAAGCACTTCTTGGCCTTGCGCTTTTTGCAAATCATTTTTATGATGATGAAAAACTTGTAAAAGAAACAAGAAAAATTGCAAAAAAGGCGCTTGATTGGATTGTGGATGAAAGACCGGAAATTTATGGTGATTTATTCACTGCACTGCCTTCTGATGCCTGGTTAATGCAGGCAATTGAGGAGTGGGCAAAGGATAAAAATTTCAGAAAGGATAATTATTTAAATTTTGTATTTACTGACGCGAATACAATGATGGAAAAAATGTATCAACGCGACGATTCGCCTTATATAGATTATGAAGGCGGTTATTATTATAATTACGGTGATCATTATTTCCCTGACGGAGCCCGCTCGGAAGGACTTGTAGCAGCTTATTATCTTGCAAAGTTTTTGGGAAAAGAAAAGCTTGAACAAAAACTTTTAGAAGCGTGTAAAATGGCTGCTAAATCTCAATTCTCTTTGTTTAACTGTGAAGAAAATAATTATTCCCATAAAAATCAAGCCCGTTCCGTTAATTCTATAAGATTTAAGGCAACCCGCCAGTGGGTAAGAGTTGATTCAATTCAACACGTTGCCTGCTTTTTCGCACGATTGTATAAGGCTGAAAATTAGTGTGAAAATTTAAAATTTAACAGGATAGTCATCAGGAATTTGCCAGTTATTGCACATAATTAATGTTGTACAGCCTCCGTCGTAGCCGCCTCCGGCATTCCCAAAATTTCCAGTTCTGCATTCTTCAATTATTGCAGATCTGTTTTCATTAACTTTTTCGCAGGAACGGTTGTGATTTGGAAAATTCATATACCTGCTGCTTTGTAATTTTTCACTTTCTTCCATATAATGAAATAAAAATATATCCCTTCCGAATAGGGCAACATTTTTGTTTATATTCAGATCAACTATAAATATTATAAATTGCCCTGTACCGTTATGCTCGGTGTTATTACCCCATATCGTATCTATATAAAATGATGTACTGTTTGCAAGTATATATTTTTTTGAGTTTTCTGCCATGTTTGACCAATTGACTTTATCGCCCGATGCTGTTTTAAAATTTTCGCTGGAATGATGGTTTCTGCATAAATAATTGTTATTGTTAATAAAAAAAGCCGTTTTAGGACAGGTATATATTATTTTAACAAATTTTGCTAAATATTTTTCAACAAAATCGGAATCATTATAATTAGCATCCCCGTAAGCTGGATAATTCCAATTTATGCTCTCGCCGTTTTCTGCAACGGAATTCAACATCATTTGATTAATAATGCTATATGTCTCTTTTAGCTTTGTCTCAACCAGTGTTTTTTTATAATTTGTAATTAAGGCAGGAATGGTCAATGCCGCTACAACACCTATAACCCCCAATGTAATTAAAACTTCTGCAAGAGTGAATCCATAAGCTATGTCTGGCTTTTGCGGGGGGGGGGCACTCTTAAAGCTTCTCTGTTAAACATTTTTAATCCTCCTGACTTTTCTTTTATTATTTCTTATTTTTATATCTTTGTCAATATATTTTAAATAAAAAAAAGCGACCGGTTGGTCGTTAGATTAAAAGGGAAAGGAAACATAAAAATTTTTTATCTTGTTTATACTGATTATATTATTTGCCGTTCAACATAATATTTATTTGTTTTTATAATTTATCTTTTAATAATTATTACCTTTCTTAATTTTTAT